>JANOVV010000057.1:0-32716 GCA_031417555.1 Bacteroidota bacterium | reverse complement strand
AAACCTGACATAAAAAGCTACAGCGTCAATCCCCGGATTATCGCAATAGCTTTTTATTAAAACTGATTGCTCACAAAGGGTGAAGCACCTGACCCAATACAACTTCAAATAACATTAGCTTAACAAAATGGCGGCAAATATAGGTCTTGATAGTGCAGTGCTATTTATTAACTTTGTTAGGGCTTGTATGGCAGGTGCTATTAAGGCCGCCACTTCGTTAAGCCCTTTTCGAAGCCCGCACTGCATTAATCCTTCCCTTATTGTCAATTGCCTTCCTCCCCTTCTCGTTTGCCTTATAAGCACATTATATTAAATGGTGGTCCTGCCCACGTTCCCCGACACACCCTCTCCGTAGACTAGGCCAGTCCATGTGACCCAACCACTCCTTCTGCGGTGTAGAAAAAAAATAAATTATGGAAGTTGCCGCATTTGTCTTTCCCAAGGCCTTAAAGAAAAACACATTCCAGGTAATATTATTCTATAAGGCAACATGGGATAAATCTTATTTAATTAATAAGCAAAGGAAAATTAAGCGAGAAAAAAATCAAGAGAAGATAACTGGCCCAAAAAAAACATTTCCCAAAGTGGCCTTTTTAACCAAATTTGTGTGAAAAAAATTCGGATGATTTTTTTTCTCCGGAACACATTCAATTTATCAATAGAATAAGTGATCAAATAATTGAAGCTATCTCAATATGCATTCTCACACATTTTATCACAAAATTTAAAAATTTTACACAGATTACATGTACGTTTAATCATGTGTTGCTTAAATAAACGGTAAAAAAAACAGGCATTAATAAATGGAAAGCTTCAGGCTTTGCTGTTGCAGAAAGTATATCATCACTTGAATATAAAACCTATACCGTTTACATAAATTAATGTAATTCCACACAAAATCATCAATTTTTGTTAGTAAAATCCTTCCCCTGAAACACTTTTCATTCAATTAAATTTCACAACTTTATTGAAGTCAGCCAAATTCTCCTGTAAACCTCGGTTACCACGCATTTTCACAAGATTAGCATCGGTTAATCATGGTAAACCCTGGTTTACAAGTGATCAAACGGGATTGACTCCCTTCTTTGTATATTTATCAAGATTAAAAACAGAAAAATGGAAAGAAAAAAAAATACAGCTGCAAAAGGAAAACAGAAAAAAAATAATTTCGAAATAAATACCGGTCAGATTTTCCTTAGCTTATCTGATACCGAAGATAGGAATTGGGAAAACTATAACCGGAAGTTTTTAAGAATCGTAGTTCAGGAAGAAATCCAAAAAGCCCTCATAAAAAAAAATATTTACACCGTAAAATTTGATGGTGAAAATGGTAAATATTTGGACGGGCATCGAAAGAACAGATATCCCTTGGATTTAGAAGAAGCAAAAAACAAGGACAACTTCCCTTTTCCTGATTACTTTTTAATGCCTGATAAAGAATCTAAGCACTACTCTATTATTAACTATGACGAAGATTGCGTAATTAATAAAGGAGAGTACAATTTTGATTTATTTTTTGCATTACAGTTTTCTCTTACCTCTATTGTCAAAGGTGATATCCTTGAAGCAGATAAATTCTTAAAATACCATTTGGTTCACTCATTTAAAAGTGATTTAAAAAAATACAAACTCTTTCTTGACCGGATTTGTCTTAAATATAGTGAGTTTCTCAAAGAAAAATATGAACCACTTGCAAAGCAGTTTATTAATATACTTGAACGTTCTAATATGGAACCTAATAAACTAAAACAAAAACCAGATTCTTTAAATAAAATCAAAATTAGTTGGACCGGCCAAAGTAACTCATTAGTTCATTTATTTCGACAATTAAAGATTAAAACAAATAAAAAGGGGTTACCTCTTATTTCAAATTCATACGAAGAAATTGGTTTTTTTATAAAAGAAAATTTTACTGAATTTAACGAAGTAGAACATTCTACTATCGTAAGACAACTCTATTTAAATGAAAAACCAAAAAAAGCCACAAAAAAGATAGAAATATATGTTTAAATAGATCTTTCTTTTTTTTTAAAATAGTACAGTAAATCATACACTGTATATTTTATTCCGAATGGTCTAAGGATATTTGAGAAAAATATTTCTCATGAGTATCCCATTAGTTAAAAACAATCGCAAGGTTTTAGTCAGTTTCAAATGCAACTCTTCCTTGAAGACAGACCTTTGCGTTGAATCCGGTAAATTAGGTATCACACTTAGTTCCTACGTCGAAAACATTGTCGAAAACCAAAGCAATCATCAAATTGAAGTTGCCAATTTGAAAAAACAGGTTTTCGATCTTAGTGAACGACTCAGCTCGTACGAAACACCTTTCCTGAAAAAAATGTTCGAAAAGCATAAAGGCGAAACTTTGTCCTATAAAAATAACAAGGGTGAAACCATAGAAATAACCATTGACAATATCGTTGACGTATACACATTAATTATTCATTCATTTAAAACAGTAGACAAATGATCATCCAAACACAATTCCCATTCCAGGCATCAAGTCCGGAAGGATCCGATAGATTAAGTACAATATTAATAGTAATGGTTAGTATCGCCTTAACAATTGTCGTTACATCAATTGCTACTATAGCTTACTACGAGAATAATAAAAATAAAATAACCCGCGCCCGGTGAACCCCTTCGAGTCCTTTTATAAAGAGTTTAAAAGTGAATTGCTCGTAGAGCTGCAGCATTCCATTATGGAAGAACTGACGCCGAAACTAAAGGATTTAATAAAACAGGCTATATCTGAAATTAAAATTGAAGAAGAATATCAATTAGTGGAATGGTTCACTACAAAATACCGTATAACAAAAAAAACTTTTCATAAATATAAAAAACTCGGATATGTCGATTCAAAACAAGTCGGAAGATTTAAGATGTATAATGTTAAGCAATGGGTCGAAAACCTAAATAAAATTAAAAGTGGCAAACCCGACTTTTTAAAAGTCCCTCTTCGCAAAGTCAGTTAACAGTCTGTCTGCTTTTTCCTGCTGAGTTATCCGTATATATTTCATAAACGTCTGCACCTTCTTATGACCCGTTATCGCCATGATATCAAAAATCGGTGTGCCTCGCAGATATTCATTTGTGGCAAATGAACGCCGGCCGGTATGCGTAGATACCAGCTCCCATTTTTTATACGTTTCCTTTACCCTCTTATTCATTCCTAATGTATAGTATATCGATTCATCTATTTGCAGAGATGGAATATCAGAACAAATTTCTTTTATGTACATATTATATTTTTGTTCGGATATTGTTGGGAACACTCCCTTAAATTTTTTCAGTATTGCCGATGCTGTTGGACGGAGTGGAATCTTTAAGAGATCTTCTGTCTTAAGTGTTTTTATTAATATGTAATCTTCTTTTACGTCTTCAAACTTCAACTGGAATAGATCCGACACTCTCAAACCCGTTAAGCAGGAAAAAACAAATAAGTTTTTAGTTAATTCCAATTTTTTTGGGACTTCGAAATTATATATTTCTTTAATCTCCGCCTCTGTAAGATATATCGAGAAAGAATCTTCCTGTGTGCGTTTAAAGTTTTCAAATTTTCGATTCTGATGTATCTCTTTCATTAAAGAATACCTCATGATCTTCTTTAATTCCTTTCTGTATTTATCAATGGTATTTTTTGAGTAACCATTATCAGTACAAAACTTTATATAATATTCATCCCATGTACTATCGACTGATTTGAATGACAATAAATCTCTTCCGTATTTTTTCGCAAAAGGAATTAATTGATTGTTTAAAAAAAATCTATAGCTATTGATGGATTCCGGCTTTAAGTTTTCAGGATTTGTTTCAATATACTCTTCCAGAAATGTCTGCAGGTTGTATTGCTTTTTGCCACTTTTTATAATTGCCCTGTCCGGTGAAATGATGGCAAGTAATTCTCGCTTCAATTCATCCGGACTTAGTACTGATGAAGATAAATTAGCATTGGCAATTTCCTGCATTGCTTTTGTCTCAAGGCTATACAGCTTTTGGTTTTCCAGGCCATGTACATTGCCCTTAATCTTCTTTCCATTCCATTCAGAATTCTTGACTTTAATCTCTGTGGAAAGTCTCAATCGTTTCGAATTCCAGGTGGCATAAAGCCAGACAATACTCTCTGTTTTCTTCTCTGAAAGCTGCCGTAGAAAAAAATTTACATTGCCCATTTCGTCGTTCGATAATGAGTATGAAGGTACAATTTTGCCACACCGCTTGCCACACGGGCAAGAAAAAACCCTTGAAAGTGTTGACTATCAAGGGTTTAATTTTGTTTTTGGCGGTCCGGACGGGACTCGAACCCGCGACCCCATGCGTGACAGGCATGTATTCTAACCAACTGAACTACCGAACCGTATTATATTGGGAGCGCAAAAGTAGCAAAATTTAGACTTCTACCAACTTTAAAATTCAATTTTCCCTTTAAATGTTGATTGTTCGCCTATTAGGTTATTGCCTCTTTTGAGCTATCTATAATATTTTCCAAAAAAAAGGCCGCCATTTAAAATAGCAGCCCTCTCCTTTAAATAATATCAACTTTTTAGTTCATTTTTTCAGGAACTTTTTCTGACTTCATCTCTGAATGCATCTTCTCACAATCTCCTATACTACCCATCATCGACACACACTGTCCGTTTTCAAGTTTTATCGATTTACCATCTTTCATCTTTACTTCTCCATTCGTTGAAATAACTGTTCCGCCCTTTAATTTAACATCCTTTTTTTGCGCTTCGGCTTTGTCGCCCATACAATGCATAAGTGCCCCATCCTTCATCATGTAACACTCGTGACCCATTTTCACAGGAGGTTTCATCTCGGGCTTTTTTTCCATCTTAGAATCCTGCGCAAATGTTGCTGTTGCAAAAAGTGCAACTACAATTAATGTTATTAACTTTTTCATGGTCTTAAATTTTAGATTGTTAGTGCCTTTGATTATGGCTCCACAAAGATACTCATACAATACGCTTTAAATGAAAGAAAAATGAAGAACAATGTTAAAAATCAATTGGTAATTCAATTGATTATATATTACTTTTGAATCGTTCTGTCATTAAGGGAACCGTGTGTAAATCACGGGCTGACGCGCAACTGTAAGTCTTTTATACTTCTGAAATTTTAGCCACTGTACGCCCCGGCGGATGGGAAGGCTCAGAAAGTCAAGGCAAGCCAGGAAACCTAACGGAACATAGTGACAATGCTTTCGCGACCTGAAGCCTTTGTCAGACATTGCGGCTATTCGCATTTGCCTGCATTACTTCCTTTCCATTGCATTGTTTCAAAAAATATTATTTTGAAACTACTGCTGTCTTTCTTTTATTTTTTCTTCCTCTTAAATGCTTCTCAAGCTCAGAAGGATACTACCATTCATTTAAATGAAGTAATTATTTCTTCTACCAAATTACCTTTTTCATCCGGGCTCAAAGAATATTCTATCGATTCTTCTCTCTTAGCTAATTATCAACATTTATCTTTAGCCGATTTACTCAATGAATGCAGCGCTCTCAATCTCAAAAATTATGGATCCGGCGAATTGTCAACACTCAGCCTAAGAGGTGGAAGCAGTTATCACACTGCAATTTTATGGAATGGGTTTTCTTTAGCTAGTCCATTGCATGGACTTACAGACCTTACCTTAGAAAATAATTTCTTCTTTGATGATATTGCCTTGCAATTCGGAGGAGCCTCTTCTATCTGGGGTAGCGGAGCCGTTAGTGGTAGTGTTCATCTAAATAATAAACCAAATTTTAATTCCGGATTAAAAATTAATTCCGGTTTTACTTTTGGAAGCTACTCGGATCTCACCGAATTTACCGGAATTTCTTGGGGAAATAATTTATATTCAGGCTCACTAAAAATTTTTAATAAAAATAATGAAAACGATTTTACTTACTATAATGAAAATACTCAATCAAGAGAAAAACAAATTAATGCGCAGGTAAAACAAAATGGATTTCTCTTTGAAAGCTATTTTCAAACCGGAAAATTTTCAATTCTAAATTTTAAAATTTGGTACACAAACAGTAATCGACATATCCCTCCTGCTCTCTTACAAATTAATTCACAGGCTGTACAGAAAGATATAAATACACGTTACTCTGCCGAATGGAAACGACAAGGAAAAAATATAGAATTCGCAATACGTTCTGCATTCTTCCGTGAAATACTAAATTACAATGATGATGCAATAATTCTTCCATCCAACAACAAAAGCAAAAATATTATTACCGAATCTTCCATCGGAAAATATTTGTCTACCAGCCATTTTCTGCAGTTTGGCATAAACAATTCATACTCTATTGCCGATTCCTCTTCTAATTTCATCCAATCAAGTGTAAACAGATTTGCTCTTTGTGCTTCATATCGTTATACTTCGTCCAATGAAAAAATTGATCTGTCATTAAGCACTCGAAAAGAATTTTCATCTTTAAATAGTTCACCAGTTATATTATCGGGCGGAATAAATTATTATCCTGCAAAATTTCTACAAATACGTTTTTCCACTTCTCAGGTTTATAGAAATCCAACTTTAAACGACCTCTACTGGACACCCGGAGGAAATATCAATCTCAAACCCGAAAATGGTTTCAGTGCAGAAGGTGGTTTTCAAATTGACATTTTCAAAATTCCTTCATTGAAAAATAAATATTCTTCTTCTACTTTAACTTTTAATGTTACAACTTTTTACAAAGAAATTAATGACTGGATCATTTGGTATCCTTCTTCTTCTTTCATATGGAGACCTCAAAATTTACTTTTGGTAAAAAGTCATGGAACTGAAATTAATATTCAATATTTATTTAAAAAAAATAATTTCTCTGCAGGTTTTAATTTAGAATACTTTTATACAATTAGTACGAATGAAAAACCATTACGCCTTAATGATGCCTCTTTACACCGGCAATTAATTTACATCCCACAAAACAAATGGAATGTACATTTAGTAATAAAATACAAATCCTTCAGCCTCAACTTTAATCATTCATACACCGGATTAAGATTTACAACATCAGATAATACATCTTTCCTTTCCCCTTATAATCTCGACAACATCGAAGCCGGTAAAGTATTTAAAACAAAATCAATTTTATTCAGATTGTTTTTGCGGATAAATAATGTCTTTGACTCCGATTATCAATCGGTACTCAATCGCCCAATGCCATTGCGATCATTTAATACTGGAATATCATTCACCTTTCAAAAAAAATAATATTTAAAAACTACCTATGAAAAAGAACCTATTTTATCTAACTATCATTATCCTTCTTTTCTCATGTAAAAAAGAAGAAGAATTAATTTCATCAACACCGTTCGTAGCAGAACACGGAAGTGTTTATATTTCTAATGAAGGGAATTTCCAATCAGGCAACGCAACGCTAACCTATTTCAATCCTTTAACTAAAGCCATAAGCGATGATCCCTTCAAACAGGTTAACAATCAATCTCTCGGTGATATTTGTCAAAGTATGAATATCATCAATGGAAAATTATACATTGTCGTAAATAATTCCGGAAAAATTGAAGTTTGTAACCCATATTCCTTGAAGAAAGAATTAACCATTTCAGGATTAACATCACCCAGATATATTTATCCCGTTAACAATTCAAAAGCTTACGTTACCGATGGATATTCAAACCACATCTCAATAATCAACTTAAACAATCATTCGATATCAGGTACTATCACAATTAACGGGTGGACTGAACAGTTGATTTTAAAAAACAATAAAATTTTTGTAACAAATACTTCATCAGATTATTTATATATCATTAATCCGGATACTGACATTTTATCTGATAGTGTTTTGATAAGCAAAGGAGCTAATTCAATTCTTGAAGATCAAAATGGAAAACTTTGGGTTTTGTGTGGAGGAGATTATTTGAATACATACAATGCAACTTTATACCGGATAAATCCGGATAACGAACAGATTGAAAATAGTTTTACGTTTTCAACCGGAGAATTCCCTTCAAGGCTTTGTATTAACAGTTCCGGAGATTCTTTGTATTACTTAAATAACAGTGTTTACAAAATGGGAATTGAAGAATTAACCCGCCCGACTACACCTTTTATAACTTCATCAGGGAATAATTTTTATGGACTTGCTATAGATAAATCAAAAAATGAAATCTACGTTTCTGATGCTATTGATTTTATTCAAAAAGGAAAAATATTCAGATATCGAGCAGATGGTTCGGCGATTGAAAACTTTCTTGCAGGAATTATACCGGGAGACTTTATTTTTCTTCCCTGAAAAAATTATCAATGAAATTTTTCACGCTTTAAAAGATAAGGAAGCAGAACATTTCTGTAACCTTCATTAATATCTGCTTCGACAAAATCGATGCGGTATTGAGCACAGCGCATTTTAAGCTCATGTTTAAAATCCTGCATGGCTTTTACATAAATTCCTTTTATTTCGTTTGAATGAACTTTCACATGTTCACCTGTTTCCACATCAATAAAATCATAAGGACGGTTTTCAAAACGAAATTCTTCTTCTGTTTTTTTATCCGTGACATGAAACAAAATCACTTCATGTTTATTATGTCGTAAATGCTGTAAAGCACCAAAAAGCTCTTCCTGGTTTTCTGAACTATCCATCATATCACTGAAAATAATCACCAGCGAACGCTTATGAATTGTTTCAGCAATCTCATGCAGGGCTTGTGCACCCATCGTACGAGTCCCAATTTGAATTCCCGGTGTAGCAATACGTTTTTCCATTTCAGAAAAAAGCATTTTGTGATGCAATGAATTAGAACGTGCCGGAGTATTCAGTTCAATTTTATCAGAAAAAATACTTACACCCACTGCATCTCTTTGCAGACGCAGCATATAGGCAATTGCAGCTGCGGCATGAACAGAAAAATTAATTTTATTAAGTGGCTTCGATTTCCCTTCCTCAGGAAAATGCATGGAAGATGAATTATCAATTATTAGCTGACAACGTAAATTGGTTTCCTCTTCAAAACGTTTTACAAAAAGCTTATCACTTCTGCCGAATAATTTCCAATCAATATATCTTGTAGATTCTCCGGTATTATAAAGTCTGTGTTCTGCAAATTCAACAGAGAAACCATGAAATGGGCTCTTATGAAGTCCCGTAATAAAACCCTCAACAACCTGCCTGGCTAGTAATTCCAGATGTCCAAGACGGAGAATTTCGTATTGCTCTATAGGCATAAAGAGATTGAAAAATGAAAAATGAAGATTGAAAATTATTTATTCCCAATCTTCATTCTTCTGTAAATTTAATTTTAAACAAGTTGAGCATTAAGCTTAGTCGCAAGTACTGATTTCGGAACGGCTCCTACTTGTTTGTCAACTATTTCACCGTTTTTGAAAATTAATAATGTTGGTATATTTCTTATACCATAATTCATTGAAATATTGGGATTATTGTCAACGTTTACTTTACCTACAACTGCTTTTCCGTCAAAGTCCTTCGCTAACTCTTCGACAATAGGACCAACCATTCGGCAAGGGCCGCACCATTCTGCCCAAAAATCAACCAAAACAGGTTTATTAGATTTTAGAACAACTTCATCAAAGTTTGCATCTGTAATTTCGATTGCCATAATTTTACTTTTTTTAAATTTTTTTTTAAAGTTATGTTGAATGCCCAAAGATAACAATTATAAAGCCGGACTAGGATTGACTTGAATTTTGGGATTAATGGTATTAAATATAGTCAATAATCTGGCAATTTGTCAGTTAATCAAACTAAAATTCATTGCGTAATATTTAATCCTGATAATCTCACTATCCAATAATCCCATAATCCCAGTCTTCCCATAATCTCAGTCAGTACTCAATCTCAGCCAATTTACTTAGACTATCAATCATATCATTATCCGGATTTATGCGATATTTTTTACTCGGCAGATCAACACAAATTTTATCGTCAATAGGATCGTAGATTTTAAATTTCAAAACACAATTGCCTTTTGTAACAGCACCGTCTTGTTGAACAATATTATTAAGACTATTTATCCAAACAGAATCAATTTTATCCAACGATACTTTCAATGTCAGGTTGCGCAATTGTTTGTCTCTTAAATCACTTAATAACTGAACATTGCTGATTTTAAATTCAATATTTCCCGGTTGCTTATATCGATCCTGTATTTTTCCACGGATGTGTAAAAATTCTCCCGGATTCAACCACATTTTAAACTTAAGATAATCTTCACCGAAAAGAACCATTTCATAAGCTTCGTCGTAATCTTCTATTGTAAAACTTCCGAAAGGTTTACCGTTTTTACTTATTCTGTGATTTACTTGTGTAACCATAGCACCGATAGCCATCTCCCTTCCTTTATTTTTATCGATAGCTTTTAAATCTTTTATAGAATATTTAATAAGCTCCTTCATTTCTAAACGATACATATCAAGAGGATGACCGGAAACATAAAAACCGATTGCATCCTTCTCAAATTTTAAACGAATAAGATTTTCCCATGGTTGTACAATCGGCACCGAAGGTTCGGGAATTTCTGTACCTGTGCTTTCACCAAATAAAGAATGTTGAGAAGAGTTTTTTGATTCCTGGTAACTGTTGCCATAGCGAATAACTTTTTCAAGAAAAATACTTCCATCTCTATCGGCAGAAAAAAAGTGTGCCCTGTGCATTTCAGGGAACGAATCGAATGCTCCGCCATAGGCCAGGTTTTCAAAAGTTTTTTTATTCGCAGAACGAAGATTGATGCGTCGTACGAGATCAAAAATATTTTTATACGAACCATTCGTTATCCTTTCTTCTACTATGCAATTTACTGCCGCTTCGCCGACTCCTTTAATAGCACCCAAACCAAATCTGATTTGTCCTTTAGTATTTACACCGAAATTATAAATACTTTCATTGATATCCGGCCCTAAAACGGGAACTCCCATGCGTCTGCACTCTTCCATGAAGAATGTTACTTTATCTATATTACTTAAGTTATGTGTAAGCACAGAAGCCATAAACTCTGCCGGATAATGTGCTTTCAAATAGGCAGTCTGAAATGCTACAAATGCATAACAGGTAGAATGAGATTTATTAAAAGCATACGAAGCAAATGCTTCCCAATCAGTCCAAATTTTTTGACTAATTGCAGGATCATGATTGTTCGACTTACATCCTTCGACAAACTTTGACTTCATTTTATCAAGAACCTCTTTCTGCTTTTTTCCCATAGCTTTCCTGAGCGTATCTGCATCACCTTTTGTAAAGCCTGCAAGTTTTTGAGAAAGCAACATGACCTGTTCCTGATATACAGTAATTCCATAAGTTTCTTTCAGGAATCCTTCCATCTCTATTAAATCATAGCTTACAGCCTGACGGCCGTTTTTACGGGCAATGAAATCAGGAATATATTCTAGCGGTCCCGGACGATAGAGTGCATTCATTGCAATCAGATCTTCGAACTTATCGGGACGTAATTCTTTTAAGTATTTCTGCATGCCGGCAGATTCAAACTGAAAAGTACCGTTAGTTTCACCTCTCTGATAAAGTTCCAAAGTTTTTTTATCGTCAAGCGGAATTGTATCGATATCGATTTTTACTCCGTGATTTCTTTCGATAAGAATCAATGCATCGCGAATAATCGTTAACGTTTTTAGTCCAAGAAAATCCATCTTGATTACACCGGAATCTTCTATCACTTTTCCATCAAATTGCGTAATGAGAAGATCTGTCTCTTTCGATGTGGCAACAGGAATAATGTCTGTTAAATCTTTTGGTGCAATGATAATTCCCGCTGCATGAATTCCGGTATTTCTAACTGATCCTTCGAGAATGACAGCTTCTTTCAATACACGTGCAGAAAGATCATTGCCATTATAAATTTCACGTAGCTTTCGAACATCTTCCAGTTCATCGCTATTCAGCCAGCTATCGTAGGTTGGCTCTAATACTTTTTTAAGTTCAATACCCGGTCGTTCAGGAACTAATTTTGTCAGAGCAAGAGATTCGGCCAAGGGTAAATCCATTACACGGGCTACATCTTTAATACTCATTTTAGCAGCCATCGTACCGTAGGTAATAATTTGCGCAACCTGATTTTTACCGTACGTTTCAACAACGTAATCAATTACTTTTTGTCTGCCTACATCATCAAAATCAGTATCAATATCCGGCATACTTTTTCGGTCAGGATTCAGGAATCTTTCAAAAAGTAGATTGTATTTAATCGGATCGATGTTAGTGATACCAATACAATAAGCAACAGCAGAACCGGCCGCAGAACCTCTTCCAGGGCCAACAAAAACACCGAGATCTCTTCCTGCACGAATGAAATCGGATACGATTAGAAAATAACCAGCAAAGCACATTGTCTTAATCGTAAACAATTCGAAATTGATACGCTCTTCGATTTCCGGTGTAAGTTCTTTGTATCTACCCTTCGCTCCTATCATTGTAAGATGATGGAGATATTCATCCTGGCTTGTAAACCCTTCCGGCAGCTTGAAATGCGGAAGTAAAATATCCTGCTTTAATTTTAACGGCTGAATTTTTCCAACGATATCGTTTGTATTATCGATGGCTTCCGGTAAATCTTTGAAGAGATGACTCATCTCTTCTGTCGTTTTAAAATAAAACTGATCATTATAAAAAGCAAATCGTTTTCCTTTTACAGATGCATCATCATCTGCAAATTCTTTCATCGTAGGTGTACTTTGTTTCTCTCCTGTATTGATGCATAAAAGAATATCATGTGCATTGTAATCTTGCTGATCGACATAATGAGAATCATTCGAAGCAATTACTTTAACATTGTACTTTACAGCCCATTTAAGTAAAACGTCATTGACTTTATTTTGATCGGGAATATCGTGACGTTGTATTTCAATATAATAATCTTCACCAAATAGATCAAGCCACCATTTGAATTCTTTTTCTCCTTCGGCTTCACCAAAACGAAGGATTGTTTTTGGAACTGAAGCTCCCAGGCAACATGTAGTTGCTATTAATCCTTTGTGATATTTGAGAACAAGTTCCTTATCGATGCGGGGATATTTTCCATATAATCCTTCGATATATCCCAAAGAACTAAGCTTTACCAGATTCTTATAACCTTCAGAGTTTTTAGCAAGAAAAAGCTGATGGTAACGTTTGTCTTTATCATCTTTCGTAAATTGTTGTTTATGCCTGTTTTCTACCAGATAAAATTCACAACCTACAATTGGTTTTATGACTTCACTCTCTTTATTATGTTTATAAGATTCTGCAACAAATTTGAATGCACCAAACATGTTACCATGATCAGTAATTGCAATAGCGGGCATCTGATCTTTTACTGCCTTTTTATAAAGATTGGATATGTCTGCAGCTCCATCCAGCAATGAAAATTGCGTATGTACATGCAAATGAGAAAATTTAGCCATGGGAGTGTAAAGATAAGTAATAGCAAGGGTTGAACTTTCTTATTTTATTAACAAAATGAAAAGTTTCTTTTTGAAAATGAAGGTAAAAAGAAGACATATTTTCAATTTAATCTGTCTTTAAAACCAAAAATTAAACTGTAACAAGCAAAATTATAAAAGTAACCAATTTTGAATCCAGGCAATTGATTACAATTTGCCATTTCATTTCATAGAAAACTTCTTTTAATTGGATGAATAGGCTTTCCTATTTATGATTTCATTTCACCTTTCTTCCCTTCCATTGATAGGTTGAAAAAGGTGCTAATAAACCTACACTAACAATATATAAACAATAAAACGGCAGAGCTATTAATACCAACCATGAAGAAATATTTTCATTAAAAAATTTTCCGATTGATTTGAGGAATACTATTTCGGAAACAGCTATCAGGATGAACGGTAATAGTAAAAGTAAAAACTTGAAATCATTCAGTGCTTTTACAAAATAGATCAACAAAAAAAAGTGTACAAACCAAGTCAAAACAGAAATAAAAATTGTAAACCCTGATAGTGTGTTCGGAATTTTTGATGCCCACCTTTTCCTTTGTTCCAGAAAATCAGAATTTCGTTTTATTACACTTGTTTGAACTATGGCACGTGAATCCTTCAGAAAAGAAATTTTACCGCGATATAATTTATGTATTTTCAACATTAATTGAGTATCATCTCCCGAATAACTCAATGAATGTTTATACCCTTCCACCTCATCAAATATTTTTTTTGAAAAAGCAAGGTTTGCTCCATTACAAAATATTGGAAGGTTCGAAATGATACCCGATGCACCAATTCCTGAAAGCCCTGTAAATTCTATTGATTGCAATTTTTCAAAAATATTATTTTGCCCGATTAGTTTAACTGGTCCGCAAATCAAATAAGCACCTGTGCTTTCATATTCTTGAACCATCGATGATAGCCAATCTTTATCCATTGTTGTATCAGCATCTGTTGTAATAATTAATTCTGCTTCTGTATTTCTAATAGCGTGTGTTAATGCTTCTTTCTTCGATTCTTTTGGACTGCTCAAACATTTCCCGTTTTTTATGTTATTCTCTTTGAAAAAATTTTCTGTAATTTTTATTGAATTGTCAGTTGAGTGATCATCAGAAACTATTATCTGAAAATTCTCTTTAGGATACGATTGAGTAATTAACGATTGTAGTAATATTGGCAGATTCGTTTCTTCATTTCTGGCAGGAATTATAACGGCTACTTTGATATTTGTAACCTTTAAATCATCCAACGACTTATCTTTGATCTTAAACCAATTGTTCAAACTCCAAAAAAGAAAGACAACAAAAAATAATGTTAAACTGAATGTAATTAGATAAATTATCATCGCACGTTTTTTTCTAACCTGAAATGAAAAATAAAAAATGCTCCTGCCAAAGCGGGAATAGCAAGGTTAATCAGCCATAAAGAAAAAGTAGCATTCAAAATCGGTAAAACATCAATGGTTAACTTGCCGAAAAAATAAGCAGCGACAGCTCCTCTTATTCCTATTTCAGCGATTGTAAATGTTGGTACAACTGCCATCACAAAAAAAGTCATCGCAATCATTAACAAACTGGGAAAAAGATGAATGGGACTTCCGTAAATTCGCAGTAGAATATAAAACTGTATTGAAAATATTATATATCTTACCAGTGATAGAATTAAAACTTTCATTAATTCTTTTGTTGAGTAAAGCGAAAAAACATGGAAAATTTGCCTCCAATATTCAGACATTTTAAACTTGTTGAAAAAATTTTCAAAAAGATCGAGATTGAAATAAAGGATTATACAAAAAGCAGAAAAAATCAATAATAAAAAACGCATCAACATAAAAATCCAGGAATTCATTTCCATATAATCGCTCATATAAAACATACAAGCAATACTTCCGGCAAGCAGTGTTATCAAAAGTTGGCTGCTGTTTTCAATCATTGTTATGAAAGTGGCTTGCATTCTTTTTCCTTCTTTCAGATGAAACACTCGTCCTGCATATTCACCTATTCTGTTTGGAGTAAAAAAGGAAACCGTAAGACCGGAAAATACTGCCTCCAGAGCCCTGCCTGTGCTTATTTCTTCAATTTTATTAATCATAAATTTCCATTTTAATGATTCTGTCGTCCAGTTAAGAATCATTAAAATAAATACAATTAAAAAAAGTATTGCTGATTGCGGGTTTTGTAAAGTTGTTTTTAGCTGTGTTAAATAATCTTTTGAACTTTCGTGAGTAAAGGCTTTTTGATAAATAAACCATAAAGCACAAACAGCTATCACAATTTTAATTGCAAGCCACCACTTTCCGGATTTATTTAACTTTCTTTGTATCATAGTAACAATCGAAGCGTACGAATATACTTAAGATGTTTGTTATTGGTTGATAGTTATTAGTATAAATATTAAGAATAAAAACCAATAACTAATTTCTAAAATCTAATTTCTAATATCTATTAATCTATAACCTATTCCATGGCTGAAAAAATAATCTTAGGCATTGATCCAGGCACAAATATAATGGGCTATGGAATAATACTAACTGATACATCCCGGATGGAATTAATAGCTTTAGGTGTTATTCATCTTGAAAAACTTGATGGTCATGCTTTGAAATTAAAAACGATTTTTGAAAAAACGATTTCGCTCATCGATCAATATCACCCAGATGATTTTGCCATTGAAGCTCCATTTTTCGGAAAAAATATTCAATCTATGCTTAAGCTTGGCCGTGCTCAGGGAGTAGCAATGGCAGCAGCTCTCTATCGTACCATTCCTATTTTTGAGTATTCTCCAAAAAAAATAAAACAAAGTATTACAGGCAATGGAAATGCTTCTAAAGAACAGGTCGCAGCCATGCTTCAAACTATTTTAAACTACAAAGAAACTTCAGAATATCTTGATGCAACAGACGGCCTTGCTGCTGCTTTATGCCATCATTTTCAAAGAGGCAATACCGGAGAAAATACCGGCAAACATTCCGGTTGGAAATCTTTTATTGCTTCAAATCCAAAAAGGGTTAACCAATAGACCGGGATTTTGCATTTGAATTCAATAGAGTTGGAAACCTTTGCGCAAATAAACGCTGCGAACCTTTGCGCATCGTCGCGCTCTTCGCGTTAAAAATCCGACGGTAGTTAATAATCGCAAAGAAATCTAAGATACCCAACCCGGCTTTATAAAATCTTAATCATCCTTTCTGAAATGCCGACCGGATACGTTCGGCTATTTCCTGCATTTCATTATCCGCAATCTTAAGTTTCGGATTTGCAAAATTCATATCACTAACCTTATTCATTGGTATTAGATGGATATGAGCATGCGGAACTTCTAAACCGATTACCGCTATGCCAATCCGCTTACATGGAATAGCGGCTTTAACAGCATGCGCAACGTACTTCGCATAGTTCCAAAGATACTTATGCTCATCGTCGGCAATATCAAAAATATAATCGGTTTCTTTTTTAGGAACAACAAGTGTGTGGCCTTTTGCTAACGGACTGATATCAAGAAAAGCAAAACATTTTTCATCCTCCGCAATCTTATAACATGGTATTTCGCCATTGATAATGCGGGTAAAGATGGAGGCCATTATCTGGATATTTCAAGAATCTCGAATTCCATTTTACCGGAAGGAACCACAATCTCTGCCACTTCGCCTACCTTTTTTCCAAGCAATCCTTTTCCAATAGGTGAGGTAACTGATATTTTTCCAAGTTTCAAATCTGCCTCATTTTCGGCGACTAATAAATAGGTCATGACAGAGCCATTTCCTTTGTTTTTAATCTTGACTTTTGATAAAACCAATGCTTTTGATGAATCCAATTTTGTTTCATCAATTAGCCTTGCACTCGCAACAACTTCTTCAAGCTTTGAAATTTTTAACTCAAGTAATCCTTGAGCATCTTTAGCGGCATCATATTCTGCATTTTCTGAAAGATCGCCTTTATCGCGGGCTTCAGCTATCTGTCTGGAAATATGCGGGCGTTCAACATTCTTAAGCTGGTTAAGCTCATCATGCAATTTTTTTAATCCTTGTGGTGTAAAATACTGTAATGACATCTTTATTTATTTTCTCAATGTAACTAAATTAAAAAAACAAGAGTCCGTTGCCGGAGTCTTGTTATTAATGCAAATATAAGCTTTTTTTACAAAGTTAAACGTAGTCCAAAACTATGAGTACCGTCCCAAGGGTTGGTAGCCCGGAAAGAATAATCAATTCCAAACGATTTTCCGCCTTTTCCCATTGGAAGATCAATGGTAACACCGGCACAAGGGCCTGTAAGTGCAGTAGTACTTATGACATCGTCAAAAATATTATCTTCATATGCTAAACCGCCTCTGAGCATAAATAAATTGCGAAATCTATATTCTAATCCAACAACATACAAATCGTTGGAAAACGAATTTGAAGTAAATGTACCCGCAAGTGTTAATTTATGGTCTAATGCTAAATCAAAATCATAGGAAGCCCCAATATTTAAAAGTGATGGCATTTCAAAGCCTGAAGCTCTTTGTTCAACCGTTAACTGGTAAGAATTGCTTGTCGCCGGTGCACTTACCCTTGTTGAAAGTCCATCACCTCCGAATTTCAATGATGTTCCGACATTCTTTAATGCTATACCAAATTTAACATTATTACGATCCTCATTACCGCCTGTTATATACTGAATACCCGCATCAATCGCTATTCCGCTGGCTGTTACATTCGATATACTTTCACTGATTATTTTAAGATTAAATCCACCATAAATTGAATTTGAGAATACTTTACTATAGGAAATACCAAGATTAATAAACTGTGGTGTATAAGTTCCTAAACCTCCCTCTGGTAATTCAGTTGTTGTAACGTCGATGTCGCCAAAAGACAATGACATAATACTAATTCCTAAAACACCTGCTTCACCTACTTTCTGTGTGAGTCCAAAAGCATTTATACTCATTCCACTTCCCTGAAAATAATTGGTATGTGAAAATAATGCTTCTGTTTTTTTTGTATGTGCTGTACCTGCAACGTTTAAAAACTGAGCTTCCAATCCACGAACGCCTCCGCTGTTAGCACCAGCCCATCCCGATGAACGGGCCCATGGATTAATTAATAATTCAGTCGCTCCCGCTTGTCCGGCACGGTCAGGATTTCCTGCTTTTAATAAACCAACAGGTGTAATCAGCAACGCTATAACAGTTCCGATTATTATGTTTCTATAGTTGAATTTCATGGTAGTAATTTTTCTTTGGATAGTAATAATAAAATCAGAAAGTATCTAAATCAATCGGACGAATAACACCAAACCATTTGATTGTACGCTCTCCTATTCCATCTACAGATATATGAATTAAATATATTCCACTGGCTACAGGAACTCCTACTGAATTCTTTAAATCCCAATCAACAGAACTCTCAAGGTTTACTTCAGGATAAGCTTGTCCGCCCGAATTATTGTAATCAACACCACCGCCTGCATCACGTTTGATCCGACGAATCAAAGTTCCAGAAGTTGTGTAAATGGAAATGACGCATTTCGGAGGAAGATTAACAATTTTAATCCTGTTATCAAGCTGATTATTTTCATAATTGGAATAAGCATAATAAGGATTCGGAACTACATTGATAAGTCCCAATGCATTTTTTGCAACATCCGTTTGTTTGACTTTAGGAGTCTGATCGGCTGTTCCGAATCTATAGAATGGAAAATTACTATTAACAGAATTCTGAACACCTGTATCGTAAGGTCTATATGGTTTCGAAACGCGTAAACGTACAACTGCCTCATTACTCAACAATGTTTGTCCGGGTGTTAGAACAGGACAACCCACCCACATACACTCTTTCCATAAAAATTTAACTTTATTTCTGGATTGAGAAGTATTTACTAAAGGCGGCAATCCCCAGAGTTTACTGAATATATAATGGCAGCTGTCATAGGCTGGTCCATAGTATCCGGTATCCTGTGTTGGATTTTGTGTCTCAGGAATTTTATGACTGAAAACATAGACGTAATGTTTTCCACCGGCAAATAATTTTAGACTTTGATCAAACGAAGATGATGTTGGATTCCATTTCATGTCATTTCCATTGTCCAGAGTCAGTCGGCTATCTTCACCGAAAGCAATATTCAAACGTTCACCGGTTTCTACGTTAATTGCATAACCCGGAAAATAACTATATCCTGAATCTGTTGAGCTGTATGAACCATCAATATTCATGGATGGGTGTTTACGAATAAGATTTTTACCCTGGCCTCCTTCTGTTTCGGCCACAACATCTCCCATTTCGAATACAACGCAACGTGACCATTTACTTTTATCAGGAGTGAATACAACATTAACGCTTCCCAGATAAAAAAGAGAATCAAAATCCTGCGGCTGCTGACCACCGCCAACAAATGGAGCTGGGGCAACATAATCCGTACCGATTTCATTTCTGTTTGTTAGAATAAAAGGCGCCCATGTTCCACCAATAATTTTTTCATAAAAAGCTGACCCATCAACTGCACCCTGATTATCTGTGTAATCGGTTGTGGAAGATCCTGCTTTTATCCAGTTAATAGGAGGAAAATTATCAATATCAGGTATAAATGTTAACCATCTGTTGTTAGGTTGCTGAAACTCTAATGTTCCGCCTATTGCTCCATTTCCACCTGATCTGTATTCTCCGGGTGATTTTACTTGATTAAGACTTATATAAAAACCATAATCAGGAAATAATTGATCGTATGGAAACTCAAGTGTTTTAGTTGAAGTATCAACTTTACCTGTTGTTAAATTTTTCAATATCCAATTACCGCCGACATTAAATTTTTGATTCGGATATGTATGTGACGTTGATCCATCTGCAGGTTCAATTTTATTTATCCTTGATGTCATAACTATCGAATAAGGACCGCTTCCAAGAATTTGTGCAATTCTTGCAATCTTTGGAAATCCTGCAAAGGTTGATGTAATTGTAAGACCCGGTCTTAGAACATCTATTGGTCCGGGTATGTTTGTAATTGTATCACTTCCCACACCGGCTGCATCTACAAATAATGTTCCTGTAAAACTTGCTTTTGTAATTGTATCATCAAGCCAAAGTTCGAATTCTCCCGGTGTAACTTTCATTGGATCGTAAATACGAATATCAACAGGCCCCCGGCCTTTTTCATAGGTTGGATTTAGAATTCGGTTCGTAGGATTAGAAGTATTAAAAAGAATATTATCGATTTGATCTTGTTTTAAATCCAGTGTCGGACGGTCAGATCCAATTATATAACCATTTCCGATTCCTGTAATTCGGGTAATTTCCGGTCCATCACCAAACGATGAAGTAAGGGATAAACCTTGCGCCTCAGGATCAGAAATATGTGGAATCGCTGTATATACACTTACTGCAGATCCATCCGCATTTTTTCTGCTTTGAATATAAGGTCTGCCATATAATCCCGGTGCCGGCGGCTGGAACGGATCTAAAACATCCGCTACCGAATCATAACCATAAGCTACTGCAAGGAAATAATATGTTTTATGGTTAACTAAACCCGGATCTCCGGTTGCAAACAAATCTGTAGTAACACGAAATGAATGTTTAAGTCCTTTATCTTCTCCTACAACTTCTTCCACAGGAACGTAAGCGTTCAAGTCTGCATCCAGATTCTTATTTACAATTTGGCTAAGTCCGTTTTGAATATCAGATTGACCTTGTTTAATTAATCGTGCCTTATCAGCATTGTGAAGATCATTGATTGATACAGAAGGATCTTTTACCTGATAAACTTTATACCCTTCAAAAATAAAATAAGAATTCGGGTTTACAGGAATGTTGCTGTTTTTTTCGCGGTATAATTCATTCGCATTATTTGAATTGTCTGGATTACCCAATGATATAATTACTTCCTTATCAAGCTCACGTAATTTAAGTTCCGGCGCATCGGGGCCATCCAGAATTTTAAAACATGATTCGAAAAGGTTTTGTGCTTTATCATCGGCTGACTTTAATAATTTAATAGAAGCGGTCGGTCCACCTGATGAAGTACGTGCCCAAACAACTCCTGTGGTAATATAATTAATTGCACCTGGAACTAGAGTAAACTTACCTGCAGACTGCAAAAATCGTCTGTCACTTGGCTCATTCGGTGTACAACTTATACAAGGAAAATCTTCCGACCAGTCAAAGCCCGGATCAGTTCCATTGGTACCAATATTTAATGGATCAGAATCTCCGGGAAACATAAAGTTACATTCCGGAGCACCGACTGTTTGATATCCTGTTCCCCCATAAACTATCGGAGAATCATTTTTCCATTTTCCATCCAGATAATTATAATAGTGTTGCGGAGTACTTGGGTTACCTGTTGTAGAAGCATCGTTATTGTAATAAACAAATTTCGACATGATAATTTGTTCGCCAAATTCATCTATTATTCCATTCCTGTTATTATCTATTGTGTCATTCAAATCTGCTAAAGGTCCTTCAAAAAAGTCCATTCCTACAGCAGGTGGATTTAATCCATATCCCAATGCGCCATCGTCATCGGCATCACCATTATAACAAATACCTAAACCACGAGCTACATCACAACCTACAAAATCATCAAGATAATTTCCCAGATCAGGATCTACCCATGAACCAAAATAAGTTTCTTTCAAAATGGCTGATGACCAATTGATAATCTTATAACGATAAAAAGTCATATTGTTAATCTCATCATTGGTATTAAATCCAAACGCCTGTGCTTGAATTTCTACACCAACCGGTAAAAGACTTTTAGTTTCTCCGTGAATATTTCCTACATCATTAAATACCCACCATATCGTCTGATCACCAAGAAGTAAATTTTTATCACATGGATCTAAACTACCATCCACATTGTATTTAGGATAGTCACCATCAAAATAATCATAAATTCCATCACCTGTACGATCATAAAACGGTGCTAAAAAATGCCCCTCATTAAATGCCGGATCTCCTGTAGTTGGCCAGTTTTTAATTATATCAGGAACCGGATAATTACCATCGCCCTTTACCTGAAATTCTTCATGGAAATTTTTTACTTCAGAAAATGTGATTTTATAATGCTTATCATATTTTAAACATTCAGATGAACTAATGGAAGTAGATGTTGTATCCATCGGACCCGGCCAAAAATCACTGCCTGACTGACGATAGGTTTGTGCAGCAACTTTAAGGTTACCCGCACCGTCTTTTCCACCAATCCAAATTGCTCCTGCAAATAATGAATGCTTACCGGATCCAAAAGGAACTTCATACAAAGCTGTACCTGTTAGATCCCACCACATATCTCCGTTTATCCAAATCGGACAACGAACATTGTTTATATCCAAATCAGCTCTTGATTTAGACGGTTCACATCCTGCTAATGTTTTTAGAGTACGAACCGGAGCCGCACTTCGAAATACATTTACATCTTCCTTAGCATACGAAAGTGATACCAGGCTGAAAAAAAACAATGCTGTCTTTATATAATGCTTCATATGAATGAAATTATTTTTTTTGAGAATAATAAACTATTAGAAATTAACTTGTATACCTAAACGAATACGACGCGGAAGATCGTAATTAGCAGGATTATTTACCTTAAGGCGATACAAATCAGTATAAGCTTGTGGACTAGGCTGACGGTCAATAATCGATTGTGCATTTGGAGAACTGATATAACCATCATCACTCGGGCTTCCCGTAGCAGCATAAACAGTTGTTACATTTTTAGTGTCTAATACATTTAATACCTGTAAATAAACATTTACAGAAACCGCCTTGCTCGATACACCTTCATTGCTGGTTCGTGTTTTTATGGTAAACTCTTTGTCGACTTTAGCGTCTATTCTGAAATTCCAAGGATATCTGGAACCATTGAGTGAACCTGCAATAACAGAACGTGAATTATCAGAGGTAGTAAAATCTGCAGTCGGTGTTATATTCGCTTTACGGGTATATGGTGAACCTGAACCTGTATGGAATGCTAAATTTAATCCGCTGTTTGCGAAAAATTGTCTATTAAACCAAACCGGTCCGTTATAATCTTTCCCTTGAGCATAATGAAAATCAATCGATGTTACTAATGTATGTCGCTGATCAAAATCAAGCGGTTTTATTTCACGAAGATTGGTTTGTCCTGCCTGAGAAAGTATTCCTGAATTGGTTCTTTCACCGGAACCTGTTCCATCAGCAAATGACAATGTATAACTAAGATTCATTTTAAAATTACTTGTACGTCTCAAATCGTAATTAAACGTTAATCCTTTGACAGTTCCAAAATCTACGTTTCCATAGGTAGTATACTTAATCGGAAAAGCATAATCAACATTTATCGACTGAATATTATTCTGACTTTCTTTGTAAAATGCAGAGATTGCAAAAGCAGAACTACGTGAAAGCCGCTGCTGAAATTTAACTTCATATACAGTTGTTCTCTCAGGCTTTAGATTTGGATTATTGAAATCGCCGGACACACCCTGAGACCATGATAAATATTCGATCGGATCGAAACGAAGTCTTTCTGAATTTTGCGGACGCTGTGTAAGCACATCGTAATTAGCAGAAAAATTCGCCTCATCAGAAATAGGAAATGAAAAAGCAATTCGTGGCATTACCGTCACCTGCGGAGTATAATCCTCAAAAGCATTTGGAATTACACGCGTATTTTTATAATCATCATAATTAGTCAGGAAAGGTTGAATGTTTCCATTTTGAGTTAATGGATCCAAATCCGTGATTACAGTCCCATATTTGTCATACCAAACAGTTCCATTTCTGTATCCCACTACCTCTGTAGGAGCTTCGGAATTATTTACATAAACAACATAATCATTACCAATATTCGAAGGAACAGTTGTACCCGGAATATTGCTTACTGCTGCATCTCCTGCTTTATATGTTTCATACAATGAGTACGGATCTCTTAACACTTTCTGATTAGCATCAAATCGATCCACACGAACACCGATATTAAATATGATATCATTATAAGTAAACCTGTCCTGAATATAACCGGCCATATATACAGGTTTGAAAGCATCAATTTTTCTTAAGTAATTATTATCATCATCTTTTTTAACATAAAAATCTTTCAGATCCCAGCTGCCGCTTGTTTGATTTTCACCGGTATAATCATAGCCATAATAATTTACCAATGAGTTACCGCTATTTAATAATTCATCTGGTGTAAACAGATCTAAACTAAATACAGAGGGATCATAATTATCTGTCTGAATTGTATCTTTAATATTTATATTGAGTTTATCACGAAATTTTTCATAGAAACCACTTGTGGTGTCATTGTCTTTATTAATAGAAGGCCTGTAAAAACCCTTACTATAAGTTATTTGCTTAGCCGGTAAACCGTTAAAATTTCCATACAATACAGAAGCAGAAAGTGAATCAACACCACTCAGATTCTGATTTCCTAGCTGACGCATGAGTGTCCAAAGTCCATTTGGAGAAACATTGTACCCCCGTTCCGTTCTTTGTTCATATTCAAGGCCTAATACAATAGTATGATTTTTAATATCTGCAGATCCTGAAGCTGAGATTCGACCCTGAACTTTGTTTTGTACTCTGTACTGGTTTGGAATACGACCTGTAGTTGACCAAAGACCATATACATTTAAACCATTCCTGTTATCTCCATTAACCAAAGCTCCACCTTGTAAAACATTATTTAAATTATCCTGATAGCCGAATGTTCCAAGTGGATCGGTTAATTCATAATATTGACTTGTATAATTAGTAGTATTAGGATTCTGATATCCGGGATCAAACGTATAAGATGTATCAATATTTCCTGATTGCTCTGCTACCAGAGTATCGCCTAATGGATTAACAATCCGGGAACGAGTATAATCAGGAATTGAATATGATTTGAACTTTCCTACAAACCCATAATCAAATATATTTTTCTTATGATATTGACTCTGATCAATTCTCTCATAGTTTGTATAATCAACCTGAATAGAATAGAAAGCATTTTTTATGGCTGACGAAGATTTTTCATTTTCTTCTGAATTAAATCGTTGAGTAATTTTTGCATAAGCCCTCCACTTAGTTTCAATTTTCTCAGGATTATTATCTGAATTCATTAAACCATAGCTGGCGGTAAATTCATTGTCTTTTGTTCTTTCAAAAGATCCACCTAGAGTAACTACAAAGTTTTTTACAGGACGAATATCTATTTTGCCATTGAAACGATACACTGAAACTGCTACATTCTCACGATATTTTTGTTCAGAAAAACTATCGTTAGTAAAAAAAGAGGAACGATGAATAAAACCATTTCCGGATGGCGCCGCAATTAAAGGGTATTTTAATACATCACTTAAAATGTCACTCTTTACTACATGACTTGGAATTACTGAAGGATCAGCATCTTTATCATATTGATATTCTCCATTGATAAAAAAGCCTGCAATTGATTGACCTGTTTTTTTCCCGTTTTCGTCTTTTTCCCTATAGATCGGTCCCGTTAAGTTTGCAGAAGCCAGATTATATCCAAAAGCATCCAATACTTCTGATGTAGCTAATTCGGCACTTCCACCAAATTCATTGGCCGGACCACGAGTAGTTACACTTATAATTCCACCTGTTGCGTCACCGTATTGAGCAGGAATACCTCCGGTGATAACAGTTATTTGTTCTGTTCCTCTTTGAGAAACGCCGGGTGATCCGGTTACTTTAATTCCATCTATATAATAAGACGTCGCATCAGAACGAGAACCGCGTATATTTAATGCTCCGCCTTCTTCTTTCTGATAAACACCGGCAGACTGAACAGCAGCAGAATTAACGTCACGTGTTGGAAGTGCCTGAATTTCTTCAAATGTCAGAGTTTTTTGTTGCGATGGACTTCCTTTATCTATTAAAGGCACCTGATATTCAACAATTTCAACTTCTTTTATCTCAATACCTTTATTTAATTCGATATCTACAAAAGATATTTTATCTACAGTAACGATAACACCTGATTTCAAAACCGGAGAATACCCAATGGATGTGGCCTTTACATCATATTTACCGGGGCTTAACGGTTTAATGGTATAATTACCTTCGAAATCAGCAACAGTTGCCTGAACCTGAGTTCCGTTAACTAAAGCGGCTATACTTGCGAATGGTATTTCAGCCCCACCTTTTTCTGTTATTTTTCCGCGTATTTCACCGGTTTGTGCTTCAGAAATGAAGAAAGAAAATACTAATACTACGAGTGGCAGGTAAAACTTTCGTCCCATATTGTTAGATTATGTGATTTTGTTAATAATAAGTTAAGCGGGTGGTAAAAGTATAAATTGAAAGATAAAAACCAAAACTAATTTTTGACCCCTGAAAAACAGCCACCATGGCGGCTTTACAAAGGAAGAGGATAATTTTCAAAACCAAGTAGATCTATTATTTAGGGTTTTGGAGATATTATATCGATCAATTCATTACCTTTTTCAATAAAATGCTAAGTTGAACATCGCATCAATAACTATTGTCAGAAAAACGTAAATACTAATTATGATAAAAATTTACATCAATCGAAAGTTTTCCTGAGTTATTAACAAATTGAGAGAAACTGTCGAATTAATTTAAATTTGCGCAATAACAAGAATTTATAAATTATGCGTCTGACCAGTTTAGAAATTAAAGGCTTTAAAAGCTTCGGAGATAAAGTTGTTATTCACTTTGATAAAGGAGTAACATCTATTGTAGGCCCCAATGGGAGCGGTAAATCCAATGTTGTAGATGCTATCCGTTGGGTATTGGGGGAACAGAAGACGCGAATGCTGCGCTCTGAGAAAATGGAAAATATTATTTTCAATGGTAATAAAAATCGGAAACCCGCTAACCTTGCCGAAGTTTCTCTTGCTTTCGATAATACTAAAAATATTCTTCCTACCGAATACAACAATGTTACGGTTACACGCCGGCTTTACCGTTCGGGTGAAAGTGAATATCTTCTCAACAACGTTTCCTGCCGATTAAAAGATATTACAGATCTTTTTCTCGACACAGGTATCGGCGCAGACAGCTATGCCATCATCGAATTAAAAATGGTCGATGAAATTCTTAACGATAAAAACAATGCAATTAAAAATCTTCTGGAAGAAGCTGCCGGTATTTCAAAATATAAAATCCGCAAAAGACAAACACTTCAAAAACTGGAAGACACTGCGAAAGATCTTAGCCGTGTAGATGATTTGCTTTTTGAAATCGAGCGTAATATGAAACAACTCGAATCGCAAGCAAAAAAAACGGAACGATACTATAAAATTAAAGAACAATACAAAGAGTTAAGCACCGAACTTGCTCTCTTCACTATTGCAGGAAGTAAACAAACTTTTGAAGATTTAAAACTGCAGGAAGAAAAACAACAGGAAGAAAAAATTGGATTAGATACTCAGCTTGATACTGCTGAAGCTGAATTGCAAGTGCTTAAACTGAATTCCCTCGATAAAGAAAAAGGTCTTGCCGAAGCTCAAAAACAACTCAACGAAAAAGTAACTCTTATCCGTCAATATGAAAATGACAAGAAAGTCAGCAATGAAAAACTTACTCACCTAAAAGACAAAGAAACTACTCTTTCTGTTCAGCTTACACAGGATAAAAGCAATCTCATTGCCACACAGGAACAATTAAAAACTATTGAAGAAGACAAATTCAACGAAGAAAATTTATTTGTTCAACTCGAAAACCAACTTGCAGATTTAAAAATAACTCTCGAAGAAACACGAAACAGACATGATCAGATGAAGAGTGATATTCATCTACTATCCTCTCAGGCACAGAACATCCAGCTTTCTATGCATGAATCTGAAAAAAGCCTTGCCGTTACTCAAGCCAGAAAAGAATCGCTTCAGAAAGAAATTGACAGGCTTACAAAAGATACAGGCGACAGAAGCATTGAACACGAAGAGTTAAATTCAAATTCCGAATCCAGCCGGAAATTAAAAGAGGACAAAGAAAATGAACAAACCATTCTCTTACAAAACGAAGAAAATTTATCACATGAAATTATTCGCCTCGATGAGGAATTAAAAAAATATACCGAAGAAGTTATTACCGAAGGACGGAAACTTGATGCTAAACAAAATGAATATAATCTGACGAAAAGCCTGGTTGAAAATCTTGAAGGCTATCCGGAATCTTTACGTTACTTAAGAAAAAATTCACCTTCTGCCGGCCGTGCTCCGCTTTTCTCTGAAATCTTAAACTGTCAGCCTGAATATAAATCGGCCATCGAAAATTTCCTCGACCCTTACATGAATTATTTTGTAATCGATAATATCGAAGAAGCAAGTCGCGCCGTAAATTTACTCTCCGAAGCTGCCAAAGGCCGTGCTAATTTTTTCATTCTTAAAAATTTTGAAAACACTCCCAATCCTGTATTCGATAGTATAGAAAACTGTATACCCGCATTAAATATTATTGATATTGAAAGTAAGTATAAAGATTTATGTAATTTTTTATTAAAGAATGTTTACATCGTTACAGAAAATCAGGATACAACACCTTACCTTCAAAAAGACAGCTCATCCGTTATATTTATTTCTAAAAATGGTAAGTACTGCCGGACGCGCAATTCATTATCCGGCGGTTCTGTTGGCTTATTTGATGGTAAACGAATTGGCAGAGCGAAACATTTAGAAAATCTCAGTACAGAAATAGGTTCATTGTCTTCTAAACTTGAACAAACAAAATCACACCGTGATCAGATTCAAAACCAACTTCAGGATGCAAAACAAAATAAAGAAAAACTCACCTTCGATAAAAACCGTTTGCAACTGGAAGTTAATAAACTCACACATGAATTTTCGTCTGTAAAAAATAAAGCTGAACATCTCTTCTCTTCTATTGAAAACAATAAAAAAATCATCGAAGGATTGTACGAACAATTACATAACATCGATGACACCTTACAACAAAACAACCTGAGTTTTCAGGAACATTTTGTTCAATTGCGATCTGAATTTGAAATCATCTCCGGACAATTAAGCGGGCGACAGCAAGAATTTAACACGCTTATTGAGGCGATGAACCACCAGAGTACTGAATACAACCAGCATAATATAAATTGTATTCAGCAACAAAATAAGATTTCTACTATTATCCGCGATCATGCTTATAAAACAACACTGCAGGAAACGCTTAATAAAAATATCTTGAACAATTCCGCAGAAGTTGAACAGATAAATCTAAGAATACGGGAATTACTAGAATCATCTACAGACTTTGATTCACAGCTTATTCAGTTGTATTCGGAAAAAGAAACACTTGATGCTGCCGTAAATTCTGTTGAAACAGAATATTTTAAAACCCGCGGATTTATTGATGAACTTGAAAGCAGAATCAGAAATGTACGTCATCATCGCGAGCAATCTGATCAAATTGCTCTTGCCATCCGTGAAAAAACTACAGAACTTAAAATACAGTTGAATTCATTAAAAGAACGTTTAAATGTAGAATTCAATATCGATATCAATTTAATTCTTGAAAAGGATCCATCACCGGATCTAAACGAAGAGGAGCTGCGTGAAAAAGTAAATAAACAAAAGTCACAGCTTGACAATTATGGCCCTATTAATCCAATGGCTATTGAAGCTTATACTGAAATAAATGAAAGACATTCTTTCATAATATCCCAGAAAGAAGATTTAGCCAGCGCAAAAGAATCATTGCTTAAAACCATTGAGGAAATTGAATTAACGGCAAAAGAAAACTTCATGAATGCATTTACAAGAATCCGAGAAAACTTTATTCTTGTATTCCGTTCATTATTTACACAAGATGATGATTGTGATCTTGTTTTAATGGATCCTTCCAATCCCACAGAAAGCGATGTACAGATAATAGCAAAACCTAAGGGTAAACGTCCGTTATCAATTTCTCAACTTTCGGGAGGTGAAAAAACACTTACAGCAACAGCATTGCTATTTGGGATTTACCTGTTAAAACCAGCGCCGTTCTGCATCTTCGATGAAGTCGATGCTCCATTGGATGATATGAATATTGACAAGTTCAATAATATCATCCGAAAATTTTCTGCTGATTCGCAGTTTATAATTATCACCCACAATAAACGTACGATGGCATCAACAGATATCATGTATGGAATAACAATGATCGAACAAGGCGTAACTCAGGTTGTACCTGTTGATCTTTCAGAAATGGTTGAGGGATAAAAGTTTTAAAGAAAATATATTTACTGTAACAAAAAATGCCTTATATTCTTTAAGGCATTTTTTGTATAACATTAAGCAACTGCGTTGTTTGGCTGTAATCGTTTTTATATTGCTTTGCCAATTCAATTGCATGATTTGCCGCATTTAAGGCTTGCTCTTTTTTTCCTAAAACAAATGAGATAGAAGCTAATAAATTATTGCCTTTATATAGATCTGCAATGCTGATAGAACGTTTTACCCATTGTTCGGAAAGAAGCATAAGTTCTTTATCTCCGGCAAAGTGCTCATAATAAACACTTGCAACATCAACAAGTCTTTTGAAATCATCCATTGCATACTTCTCAACAAATTTTCTTCCTTCTACTTTGTAAATATCCCACTGTGATTTCATTTTATATTTGTTTAAATCTGCAAAAGCACAAATCTTATCTGAAATATCAAGTTTTTTATTCTCCCGGATTTTTCTTTTAGCCCTTTCATATCCGACAGAATCCAATTGTTGTACATATTGCATTAAGTAGGAATTATGCAATGTAATAAGTTTGTTATTTATACTATCGGTGGTATATTTTGCTTCAAGAATTTTTTTATTATCGATAACTCTCTTCATCACTAACAATGTAGGATCTTTAATTATATCATACATTATTCTCCAATTGTTTTGATTGGTAAAATCTGAATCCGATTGTTTTCTTAAATAATCATCAATCATAAGTTGAGCATCCATGCCGGCAATTTCCTGCATTCTGAAATAAAGTTGTACTTCATTGGGGGTAGCGGTACTGTCATTGTATTTATTTTTAAAATATCGCATTTGACGACGTGGGTCCAGTGCTTCTCTACCTAATTCTAAAAATGGTTGCTTATAACGACGTCCGGCTGCACGATGCATCATCTCACCTGTTGTATCATAAAAAAGCATTGTTGGCCAAGTATGGCCTTTTATGGATTTTGCAAGATCAATTCCCTCTTTCTCCATATTCACTTTAATTGAAATGAAATTGGCATTAAAAAATTCACCTACTTCTTTATCAGTATATACACTATCAACCATATATTTACAGTAATGACACCAATCGGCATAACAATGTATATATAAAGGTTTTTTTTCAGCCTTTGCAGCTTCCAATCCTTGTTTAAAAGAAATTTTACGGAAATTCATCCCTGACTTTAAACTATCTTCTGCATTTACATGTATTACAACTAGGTTTAACAAAAAAACACCAATTAGACCCATTTTTAAATTTGAAATTCTTCTCATTGAATAGATATTAGTTTTTTTTAATTGGATAAAAATAGTGAAAGTGGATTAAGGACAAATGAATTCGATATGAAGCAAAAATAACAAAAAACAAACTTTCCCTTTTGAAATTATTATTTCTCAAGCCAAATGAGTTATTATATTTTTCAAAATGTTAAAAAAAAAATGGAATTTGATGAATCAAATTCCATTTTTAAAATTTATTTTTTAATTGAATTCAAAAATTCAATCATCGAATGTCTTATTTTATTATTGGGTAAAATTAAATGATGTCCTTGAAGTTAAAGTAACAGGATTCGCGCTCCATGTTTCTATTCCACTCTGATGTCTTATTACAATCCAGCAAGAGGTTCCAATAAGCGAATTGGAAAGAATACAATAAGCCTTACCTGTGGTACTTACTATGGTTTTAATAGGTGGTATTACAAATACTGCCGGATTGCCTGCTGTACGTAATTCAACCGTTATCGTATCAGTCTGATCAGGTTGTGCATGAACGATGCCTGCATTCAGTAAGGTTGGTCGCATTTGTCCGCCTCCCATATAATAACCTTCAAAAAAAGCTGTGATGGCTAATTCAGTTAAACAAAATCCTGTATTGTTGGTAACGCTCGCCGGTGATCGTCCGTCAGCATCGCCCAATGAATAGGCTTCGCCATGAAACTGAGCCGTGCCTGAATAGGTACGTCCGGGATAAAACATTTCATAATTGGTTGTACAGGCTACTTCGCGCCATGAAAAAGTAGTTCTTAATCGTAAGGGACTTACATTAGAAACGTAATTGAATTTTATATCCGGGGATGATAAACAGGTAAAGTCTGCACTATTTGTTAACCGTATACGGGTGACAATAAATGGTGTAGTTGTCACTGTAGATGAAATACAGGTTACCGGGCCTATGACATCAAAAT
>JANOVV010000056.1:0-42657 GCA_031417555.1 Bacteroidota bacterium | reverse complement strand
TTTCAATGCTGAATAAAAGATGATAGTAGGTCTATCGTATACGCTGTACAGACGGAGTATGCAAACTGCCTTGCAGGTGCTGTGTTCAAAAGATATGGTGCTGAGCGTGCAAGGAAAAGGTGTTAGACAATAACATCAGGTGCGTGTAAAGAAGCTGAACAAACTTGAATCGCTGTTGACGGGTCGAAAGGATACCTCGTTGTCAAAACCATGAATTTTCCTTGATCATGGGATTACTGTAACGGAAGGCTGTTTACTGGTTACAGGGCAACCGGTCTTGAGGCGACAGGAGCTTTACATAGGCTTTTATTCGGAACGTGAGAAACTACGCTGTTGATGCGCGGAATGCTTTGCTGGAAATCTTGGAGAAGAAAACAAGATGACTATTTGAGATAAGCTCTATAGTTCAGACGGCAGCTCAATTCTGACACAGTCAGAAGAAGCAACATGTAGTGTCGGACGAAGTCATAGTAGTGAAGAAGTTTCTGTAATGGAAATGGAGCGAAGGACTTCGATTATCTAAGTAAAAGTAAAGTGAAACAACCATTAAGAATGGAATGATGACACAAGAAATTACAAAATCATTTGCGATCAGCAAACGGATGGTTTATAACAGCTATCTGAAGGTGTGCGAGAAAAAGGGGAGTGCAGGTATAGATAAAGAAACGATTGAAATGTTTAATCAGGATTTGTCGAAGAACTTGTACAAGCTTTGGAATCGCATGGCCTCAGGAAGTTATATGCCGCCACCCGTTCGCACGGTATTGATTCCTAAAAAGCAAGGCGGAAAAAGACCGTTGGGTATTCCCACGGTAGGTGACCGCATTGGACAAGGGGTAGTAAAAGATTTCTTAGAGCCAGAGATGGAAACCATCTTTCACAAAAATTCATTTGGTTACAGACCAGGCAGAAGTGCACATGATGCGTTAAAACAATGTCATGAGAACTGTAACAAATATTCATGGGTGATAGATGTAGACATTAAAGGATTCTTTGACAACATCAATCAGGAATTGATGATTCAGCTTTTACAACAGCACACCCAAGAAAAGTGGGTGTTGTTGTATGTAAACAGATGGTTGAAAGCAGGTGTGGAACAAGAAGATGGAAGTATAATAACAAGGACAAAAGGCACTCCGCAAGGAGGTGTAATAAGTCCTCTGCTAGCGAATCTTTATCTGCACCATGCCTTTGATAAATGGATGGACGAAATAAATCCGCGTAACCCATTTGAACGTTATGCAGATGATATCATTATTCATTGTCAGAGTAGAGAAGGAGCTGAACGAATACTTACGCAATTAAGAGAAAGGATGCAGCAATACTCTTTAGAGTTACATCCTGATAAGACAAAGATTGTGTATTGTAAAAACTTTCGACGTGGGGAAAAACACGACAAAGAGAGTTTCACTTTTCTCAGCTACAGTTTTCAACCACGAACGATTACGGATAAGTTTGGCAGAAGAAAACTAATGATTGTGTTTAGTCCCGCCATTAGTACGGCGGCAAAGACTCACATTAGAACACGTATCAGAGAAATACTGATTCCTCGACAAACAACCAGACCATTAATCTGGTTTGCGTCTCAACTGAATCCGAAAATCAGAGGCTGGATTAATTACTACACTAAATTCAACAAATCAGAAACGTTGGACGTATTTTATCATTTGAATTATCTGATCCGTAAATGGATTGAAAACAAATATAAAATTAGGAGTAAAAAGAAGGTACATGAAAAATATCTACTATTACAATCTGACTTGCCAACATTATTCTATCACTGGAGAATGGGTATTAATAGTTGATTGGATAATAAGAGCCGTATGAAGGGAGACTTTCAAGTACGGTTCCGTGAGAAGCTTGGGCTGCAATGCCCTTGCTTACTCGACCTTGTGGGTTTCTTTTTCAGTCAATGAGTGAGCTTAAACCCTATGCTATAGTTATCTAAATCAAATCAACTCTCATCACTCAACCCTGCCCTCAAATACTCGCGATTCAAACGGGCTATATGAGAAATCGAAATTTCTTTAGGACACTCAGCTTCACAAGCGCCGGTATTTGTGCAATTACCAAAACCTGCTTCATCGTGTGTCATTACCATTTTCATTACACGATTTTTGCGTTCAGGTTCGCCTTGAGGTAATAATGCAAATTGGGAAACTTTAGCAGAAAGAAATAACATTGCCGAAGCATTTTTACAAGCGGCGACGCAAGCGCCACAACCAATACATGCAGCAGCATCAAAAGCCTCATCCGATTTTACTTTTTCTATAGGGATACTGTTTGCATCCGGAGCATTACCGGTATTAACGGAAATGTATCCGCCTGCCTGAATGATACGATCAAATGCGCTGCGGTTAACTACAAGATCTTTGATTACAGGAAATGCAGTAGCACGCCATGGTTCAATGGTAACAGTTTCGCCATTCTTAAAATGTCGCATGTGCAGCTGACAAGTAGTAGTACCTTTTAAAGGTCCATGTGCACGACCGTTGATAAACATACTGCACATTCCGCAAATCCCTTCCCGGCAATCATGGTCGAAAGCAACAGGTTCTTTTCCTTCTTTGATCAGTCGTTCATTGAGAACATCAAGCATTTCGAGGAATGACATGTGTGTACTTACATTTGGCATATCATACACTTCGAATCGTCCATTCGCTCCCGCATTCTTTTGACGCCAGATTTTTAATTTAAGGTTGATAGTTTCGGACATTATTTCAATTCGTTAATTATTTATAAGATCGCTGAGTTGGATGCACTACATCAAACTCCAGCGGTTCTTTATTTAATTGTGCAGGATTTCCTTCTCCTGTATATTCCCACGCAGCAACAAAACTGAAATTTCCATCATCACGTTTTGCTTCTCCATCTTCTGTCTGTGATTCTTCTCTGAAATGTCCGCCACACGATTCTCGTCGCATCAATGCATCGGTTATCATTAATTCACCCAGCTCAATAAAATCAGCAACTCTTCCTGCTTTATCCAGTTCCGAATTAAATTCATTTATATCTCCCGGAATTTTTACATCACTCCAAAATTCTTTTTTAAGATCACTTATTAATTGCAAAGCTTTGGTAAGTCCTTTTTCATTTCTTGCCATTCCACAATAATCCCAAATAATAAGTCCAAGCTTTTTATGGAAATTTTCTACCGTTTGTTTACCGTTGATATTTTTTAATTTATGCATTCTATCTTTTACGGATTTTTCAGCATCTTCAAAAGCAACATGAGAAGTAGGAATTGCAGGCACTCTTATTTCATCTGCCAGGTAATCACCGATTGTATATGGGATTACAAAATATCCATCTGCCAGTCCTTGCATTAATGCAGAAGCTCCTAATCGATTTGCACCATGATCACTGAAATTACATTCACCTAATGCATACAATCCGGGTATAGTCGTCATCAGATTATAATCAACCCAAAGTCCGCCCATAGTATAATGAACAGCAGGATAAATTCTCATTGGTGTTTTGTAAGGATCGTCGCCGGTAATTTTCGCGTACATTTCAAAAAGATTTCCGTAACGTTCCGTAATTACATGCCGGCCTAATCTGTTGATTGCATCACGGAAGTCGAGATAAACTGCCAAGCCGCTCGGACCAACTCCTTGTCCTTCGTCACAAGCTTGTTTCGCCGCTCTTGATGCAACATCGCGGGGTACAAGATTTCCGAAAGCAGGATATCTTCTTTCTAAATAATAGTCGCGTTCTTCATCAGGTATTTCTTCTGGTTTCCGTTTGTCTGCCTTTGCTTTTGGAACCCATACACGTCCATCGTTACGAAGACTTTCACTCATCAATGTTAGCTTCGATTGATAGTCGCCCGAAACAGGAATACAAGTTGGATGAATTTGTGTGAAGCATGGGTTTCCGAAAAATGCTCCTTGCTTGTATGCTTTCCAGATAGCAGTAACATTACAACCCATTGCATTGGTAGAAAGATAAAAAACGTTTCCATAACCACCGGTTGCAAGAATGACAGCATGGCCAAAATGACGTTCAAGTTGTCCTGTGATAATGTCTCGTGCAATTATTCCACGTGCTTTACCGTCGATCTTAACAAGCTCAACCATCTCATGGCGTGTGTACATTTTCAAATTACCTTTTGCAATTTGTCTCGACATAGCACTGTAAGCACCAAGTAATAGTTGTTGTCCGGTTTGTCCGCGAGCATAAAATGTTCGTGACACCTGAACACCACCGAAAGATCGATTGTCTAATAGTCCGCCGTATTCACGTGCAAAGGGTACACCCTGAGCAACACATTGATCGATAATAGCAGTACTGATCTCTGCCAGTCGGTATACATTCGCTTCACGAGCACGATAATCGCCACCTTTTACAGTATCATAAAAAAGCCGGTATACACTATCTCCATCATTAGAGTAATTTTTTGCTGCATTAATTCCACCCTGAGCGGCAATACTATGGGCTCTTCTGGGGCTATCCTGGAAACAAAAACATTTAACTGAATAACCTAACTCTGCAAGACTAGCTGCTGCAGCGCCACCGGCTAGACCGGAACCAACAACAATAATTTCAATTTTTCTCTTGTTAGACGGATTAACAAGTTTTACACTTGACTTATACTTGCTCCATTTACTCTCAAGTTCACCTTCAGGAATATTGGAATTTAATTTATTCATATTTATTTTTTCTCGCTGTGAAAGTTCGGCGTATATTAATAGTTGAGGATATTAGAAGCAATGCCAAAGAGATCGAAGTAAAAGATAATAGGGAAGGAAGCAAAACCGGTCATTAGAACAAGGGCTAAAATTGATCCGGCAGATTTTATTGGTTTTCTGTATTTATGATTATTTATGCCGATTGTTTGTAAGGCAGACTGAATACCATGATTGAGGTGGGCACCAAGAATAACCATGGAGATCAGGTAAAGCGCAGAATACCAATTAGATTGAAAGGCTGCTGCAACATCATAAGCCATCGTTGTTTCGGGAGCACCAAATCGATGTGGGAAAAAGAAGCTACGAAGATGAATTACAAGAAAAATAAGAATGATTGTTCCTGTTAAGCCCATATTCCTTGAAAACCAACTGCTGTTTTGAGCCCTGTGATTCATTGCATATCCTACTTTTCGGGCTTTACGATTGCTGTAAGTCAAATAAAGTGCATCAAGAATATGAATGATAAAACCGGCAAAAAGAGCATATTCAATCGTCCGTATGATTATATTACCGGTAAGGGCTTCACCATAATCATTAAACGACCTTCCTTCATCGATTTTATAGAGAAGAAGATTCCCATAAAGATGCTCGATAAGAAATAAAAACAGAAAAAGTCCGGTAAGCGCCATAACCAGCTTTCTTCCTACCGATGTATAAAACATTTTAAATGCAGCAATCATAGTTTCACAATTTCAGTGCAAATGTAGGAGAGGGAGTACAAAGTACAAAGCATTAAGCAGAAAGTTTTTATTTAAGAATATGGAGATGTTAATTGTCATTAGACCAGTTAATTACAAGGTCAATTTTTATTCATAAAACCAGAACATTCAAGACCTATTTAATTCATTAAAGTATGGCTTGAAATCGGTTAACTAATATCTGTTTTATATATATCTTCAATAAAGATCCTGCATTTAAAGATTGGGAAAATTTTTAAATCAATTTAATTTTGAAAATGGCAAAATGATTTTAAATGAATTAGGAAAAGAATTGGAAATCAAATGAACTGATTATGCAGCTTGTACCTCGATCTTCTTGATTGTTTTTGCGTTTGCTTCCAGAATATTCATCAAAACTTTTTCTTCCGGAGTATACCCTGATTCATCGTGGTTTTTATTTGGCTTTTCGAGCTCCTCCAAATATTTTCCGAGTTTGTGTGTTTCAAATAATTCCAGAACCAATGGGTGAATATAATATTTTTTGCAAACGGCGCGTGTGTTGCCAAGGTGTTTTGCAACTTTATCCAAGATTTCAACTATTTTTTGTTTCATTTCCTTTTCCTCCTTACAATCACCTGTTTCCTTGCATGTTGTAAGAGCAAAAATTGTTCCTGACCAGGTTCTAAAATCTTTAGAGGAGAATTCATCACCACTTATTTGCTGAATGTACTCATTCACCATTCCGGAATCAATCGGGTTTATGTTTCCGCTTTCATCATAATATTGAAACAATTCTTTACCTGGTATATCATAGCACTTCTTCACTATACCCGCCAGTCGTTTACTTCGTAGCGAAATGTTATGCTGAACACCCTTCTTTCCCTTAAAGGTAAATCGGATGTTGTTACCTTGTACATTCACATGCCTGTTCTTTAAAGTTGTTAGTCCGAATGAGCCATAAAGTTTTTCATAAAAGGAATTTCCAATGCGTATCGAAGTTTGTTCCATTAGCAAAACAATAGTTGCAAGAATTTTATTCAGATGCAAGCCCTGAATTGCAATATCCTTTTCCAATTGTTTACGAAGAACCGGAAGATTTTTTCCAAAATCAAAAAGACGAAAATATTTTGTCTCAGTTCTCATTTTATTCCACAGAGAATGGTAGCGATATTGCTTTCGCTGCTTCACATCTATTCCAGTCGCTTGTAAATGGCCATTTTCCTTTATACAAATCCACACATCTTTCCATGCTGGTGGGATAACTAATTTTTTAATGCGCGTTAAAATTCCTTCGTCTTTAATTTCTTTATTATTCATAAAGTATGAAAATTTACTTCCAGATTTTTTCCTTATAATTCCGGGCTCTGCATTAGTTATATAAATGAGCTTGAACAATTTTGCACTTTTGACAGGATCGTCAGCTACTTTTGCCAAACTGCTTTTTTGAATTTCAATTACCTGAACTGTAGAACTATTCATATTATTCTGATTTAAGTAAAAAAATGTTTGGGAGATCCCATTTTTAAAAATTCAGTTAACGGAGAACAGGCTCGTCTACCATTTCGTTGGTCATGAATAGAAGATTGGGAAATATCCATGTTCCCGATGTCCGTTTTGCCAATCTGACAAACCGATAAAGATCTCACCAAACATAGTTTTACATTATATAAAGATGAATAAGTTAAACAAGAAAAGAATTACACATATTTTGAAAAATGTTACATTATTCACACATTTCTATTTTTATAACGACACTAAACTATAATAATTGTTGCTTTAAGGATGTTCTGTCTTATTTCAACTATTTTCAAAATATATATTCATCAATTAACATCTTGCTTTTAGTAATTTCCAAATTTCCAAGAGGAATTATAATTGGCGATTTCGGTGACAATAGTTGTGGCAATAAAAACAGCAAATACGAATTCGACCATAACCGGAAAAAATAATATAAATTTTAAGTGTCAGTCGTATTCAGCATTATAAATTCCCAAAAACAAAAAACCCCCTTGTCAACGACAAGAGGGTTTTGTAATTATAAAAGCAAATATCAACTTCCACAAGCTACACACGATTCAGGATCGTCCAATGAACAAGCCATTTGTGCAAAGGCTTCTTCTTTTGTTACACCAATTAAAGTGTTGTTTGCTGCAGACGTAACATTGTCTATTGCTTGTTTCATGTAGCTTTGATCTACAGTAAATTTAATGGCGTCAGCAGCAGATTTAGTACGCAGGTAATACATACCTGTTTTCAATCCTTTCTTCCAGGCATAGAAATGCATCGAAGTAAGTTTAGCAAAATTGGCGTCCTGAATAAATAAGTTTAATGATTGACTCTGGCAAATGTAAGCACCACGGTCAGCAGCCATATCAATTATTGAACGTTGTTTTATTTCCCAGACAGTTTTATAAATATCTTTCAGATCCTGAGGAATTTCATCAATGTTTTGAACAGATCCATTCGCAGCGATTATCTGATTTTTCATCGACTCATTCCAAAGTCCCAGTTTAACAAGGTCTTTCAGCAGGTGTTTGTTTACAATTGGAAATTCTCCGCTTAATACACGACGGGTATAAATGTTCGAAGTATATGGTTCGAAGCATTCATTATTTCCAAGTATTTGTGATGTACTTGCCGTTGGCATTGGTGCAATCAGAAGAGAATTTCTCACTCCGTATTTCAACACTTCTTCTTTCAATACATCCCATTCCCAGCGAGAGCCCGGTTTAACATTCCACATGTCGTACTGAAATATTCCCTGAGATACCGGAGAACCCTTATAGGTTTCATACGGACCGTCAACTTTTGAAAGATCTTTAGAAGCCGTCATTGCCGCATAATAAATAGTCTCGTGAATTTCACGATTCAGCTCACGCGCTTCATTGCTGTCGAACGGCATGCGCATTAAAATAAATGCATCTGCCAATCCCTGTACACCAATGCCGATCGGGCGGTGGCGGATGTTGCTATTGCGAGCTTCTTCAACAGGATAATAATTGATATCAATAACCTTGTTGAGGTTTTTGGTAATTACGTATGTGATTTCGAATAATCGCTGATGATCAAATTTACCGTTAATAACAAAACGCGGAAGCGCAATGGATGCAAGATTGCAAACAGCGATTTCATCCGGTGCAGTATATTCAACAATTTCTGTACACAAATTCGAACTCTTTATCGTACCGAGATTTTTTTGATTGCTTTTTTCATTGCATGCATCTTTATATAACATGTAAGGAGTTCCGGTTTCAATTTGTGATTCCATAATAGCAAACCACAATTCCTGAGCTTTTACTGTTCTGCGCTGACGTCCGTCACTTTCATATTGTAGATATAGTTCACGGAATTTTTCTCCATAACAATCACTCAAACCAGGTGATTCATTCGGACAAAACAAACTCCAGTCTCCATCAGCTTCAACTCTCTCCATAAATAAATCAGGAATCCACAGAGCATAAAATAAATCTCTGGCACGAAGTTCTTCTTTGCCGTGATTTTTTTTCAATTGAAGAAAATCAAATATGTCGGCATGCCATGGTTCAAGATAAATTGCAAAAGAACCTTTTCTCTTTCCACCACCCTGGTCTACATAACGAGCCGTATCATTAAAAACTCTGAGCATCGGAACAATTCCATTGGATGTTCCATTGGTACCGCGAATGTAAGATCCGGTTGCACGAATGTTATGCATGCTAAGGCCGATACCTCCTGCAGATTGAGATATTTTAGCACAGTTTTTAAGAGTATTATAAATACCATCGATGCTGTCATCCTCCATTTGCAAAAGGAAACAAGAACTTAGCTGTGGTTTCGGAGTGCCTGCATTGAATAAAGTTGGTGTTGCATGTGTAAACCAACGCTCACTCATGAGATTGTACGTCTCAATTACATCATCAATATTTTCTTTATGTATACCCACAGCCACGCGCATAATCATGTGTTGAGGGCGTTCAGCTACATTTCCGTTTGTCTTAAGGAGATACGATTTCTCGAGAGTTTTAAAACCAAAATAATCATATCCAAAATCACGATCATAGATAATCGTAGAATCAAGAAGGTCACGGTTTTTCCAAACTATATTGTAAACATCCTCAGCAATAAGTGGCGCTTTTTTTCCGGTATGGTGATCAACATAATCGTAAAGATCCTTTATGGTTTGGCTAAACGACTTCTTAGTATTTTTATGAAGGTTACTCACGGCAATTCGTGCAGCAAGTAAAGCAAAATCAGGATGACGCGTTGTCATTGACGCAGCAATTTCAGCAGCAAGGTTATCCAACTGCGATGAAGTTACCCCATCAAAGATACCCTCAATCACCTTTTGAGCGACAGAGAATGTATCTACATGTTCAGACAAGCCGTAAGCAAGTTTTTGAATTCTTGCTGTAACCTTATCAAACTTTACTGGCTCTTTTCGACCGTCTCTTTTAACTACATACATATGGAAAGGGGGTTTGTGGTGGAGGATTATGAATTATGTATCAAGTATCATGATGCATTTTTTTATTTTTTGTTAATTAATATTTTGGACAGTAATATATTTTATAGAATAAATAGTTTTGGTATTTCATTTTCATTTATTTTCCCTAAAATCATATCATGATACTTGATAAATGATACTTGATACTATTTAAAAATCCTCATCCATTTTAAACACATTATCAACCTGCTGTTGTCCAACAGATGCTTTTTTATATTCGCTAACTCGCTTTTCAAAGAAATTAGTTTTTCCTTGTAAAGAAATCATCTCCATAAAATCAAACGGATTTGTGCTGTGATATGTTTTTTCGCAGCCTAAAGAAACCAGTAATCTGTCCGCAACAAATTCTATATACTGACACATCATCTTTGCATTCATTCCAATAAGAGAAACCGGTAAAGCATCTGTTACAAATTCATGCTCATAAGCAACGGCATCACGGATAATGGTTGTTACACGATCTTTTGGTAACTGATTTTCTAACATACCATAAAGTAGACAAGCAAAATCGCAATGCATTCCCTCATCACGAGAAATAAATTCATTCGATGTACTCAAACCGGGCATCAGTCCGCGTTTTTTTAGCCAGAAAATAGAGCAAAAAGATCCGCTAAAGAAAATTCCTTCAACGGCAGCAAAAGCAATTAGCCTTTCAGCAAAAGAGCCCTGACCTATCCAACGAAGCGCCCATTCAGCTTTTTTAGTCACACAAGGAACTGTATCTATGGCTTTTAAAAGATAATTCTTTTCAATCGGATCCTTTATATAAGAATCAATCAAAAGAGAATACATCTCAGAATGAATATTTTCCATCATAATCTGGAAACCATAAAAGCATCTTGCCTCCGGAAGTTGAACTTCACTCATGAAGTTAATGGCAAGATTCTCATTTACAATACCATCACTTGCTGCAAAAAAAGCAAGTACATGTTTGATAAAATGTCTTTCATCATTACTTAATCGTTCCCAGTCTTTTTGGTCTGCATGTAAATCAATTTCCTCTGCCGTCCAGAAACTCTGCTCAGCTCTTTTATACATTTCCCAGATTTTTGGGTATTTAATAGGAAAAAGTACAAAGCGGTCCTTGTTTTCTTCTAAAAGTATTTCTGTCTTCATTTGAAAATAGGTGTTTTTTTAATGTTTTTTTTTGAAAAGGGGTGACGATTCCTCAGCTCTCCGTTTTGGGCAAAGACAAGGCTTTGCACTAAAGCGAAAAGAAAAAGTATTCTTTTCTTTAAATTTATTTTGAATTAACTGTTTAAAGTAAATCAAACAGCGTGAACAAAAATTCCTTTTTCAAAACTGATATGCAAGCAATAAGTAAATTTTTTTTCGACAATTATACACCGTCAAATGTTTACAATTCAGTTTATACCTCCTAAAGCTTTACTGCATAGGGGCTTCAGGCGTTTTGAACAATAATTGTTTAAAACTAGTACTTGCAGAAATCAATTGGGCTTGGGAGGGGGAGGGGAGGGTTAAGTTCTTCCCGCCTTACGCTGCAAGTCCTCGCAAAGGGTTTTGATAAATCAATAATGAATTACCAATTGCGCTCCGGGCTTTCCGCTTCAGTCGGGGCTAAGTAGTAATGTTGTTATTATTTAAAAACCTAAATTTTTTGTCATACTTATTTCAATGCAGTTACACACAATTTTTACACTTGTATTTTATTTACTTAAAACAAGAAGTAAGTACTAATATTCACTCTGGAATTTTAACGCAACGAGCGCTAAGGTGCGCAGAGTTTCGCAACGAAATCAGAAATTAACGAAGGCAAATTCAATGAAAAATTAAATTTGTAACAATGGTCATCTTCAAGTTGGTGACATTTGCCAAAATCAATCTTTAATAAACTAAAATTTTTGTAATAATTATCTGGACTTAGATTTTTTTTCGGCCTTTGATTCCTCAAGCAATTCCGCAGCAATCTCCAATTGCTTGTACCAGTCTTCACCGTATTTACGGATCAGAGATTCTTTTAAAAATTTAAAAACAGGAACCTGCAAACTAGCGCCCAGTTTACAGGCAGGTTTACAAACACTCCATCGGTCATAATTAAGTGCATCCAATCCGTTTCGCTGACGTGTTATACGAATAGGATATAAATGACATGAAACAGGTTTTTTAAAATCAATCTTTCCATCATAAAAAGCTTTTTCTATTCCGCACTTAGCCACATTGTTTTCAAAAACAGTGTAAGCACATTCTTTTCCTTTAGCAAGCGGAGTTACCCATTCTTTCTTTTCATACAATAAATATTTCCCTTGCTTCTCTATTGCTGCAATTCCTTCTTCACGCAAGTATGGCTTTACCGTTTCATAGATAGCATCCATTATAGGCAATTCATCATCTTCAAGTGGCGCACCATAATCACCCTTGACACAACAAGCTCCTTTACAAGCATTCAAATCGCATACAAATTGCTTTTCAATTACGTCTTCAGAGATTAAAGTGTTTCCAATGGCTAGCATGGGGTAAAGATAATAATAATGTATCAAGTATCATGTATCAAGTATCATGTATCAAGTATCAAGTATCATGTATTTTGTATTAAATATCTTGTATCAAGAACTATATATGTTGGTGAGATTAAGAGGGGAAAATTGAGGTTTTGTTAGAATCTTATATTTTCAATTTATTTTTGCATAAAAATTATTACTATGCATAATTTTAAAGAACTTATTGTTTGGCAAAAGTCTATTCAATTAGCTATAAAAACATATAATTTTTCGAAAACGTTGTCTTTACAAGATCAATATATATTTTCAACACAATTATCTCGATGTGTGTTTTCTATTCCATCGAATATTGCTGAAGGAGCAGGAAAAGATTCTCCCAAAGATTTCTGTAGATACTTAAGTATATCAGCAGGATCTTCATTTGAATTAGAAACTCATTTAATAATATTAAAAGAAATTCAACCAAACAAGAAAAGTGAAATTGATCCATTACTTAAAGAAGTCGAAATAATCCAAAAAATGATTTTTGGCCTTAAAAAAAGCAAATTAAAAAATCATGATACTTGATACTTGATACATGATACAAAAAAACCTAGTACTTTTACCCCCATGCCCCTCCCCCCCGAAGACCTTTTTAAAAAGATCATATCTCATTCCAAAGAATACGGCTTTATTTTTCAGTCGAGCGAAATTTATGATGGACTAAGTGCTGTATATGACTACGGACAAAACGGCGTCGAATTAAAAAAGAACATCCGCGAATTCTGGTGGAAGTCTATGGTACAGATGAATGAAAATATAGTCGGCATCGATGCCGCAATCTTCATGCATCCGACCACCTGGAAAGCCTCCGGACATGTTGATGCTTTTAACGATCCTCTCATCGACAATAAAGACTCTAAAAAACGCTACCGTGCCGATGTCCTCATCGAAGAACATATTGCAAAAATCGAAGGCAAAATAAATAAGGAAGTTGAAAAAGCACGCACACGATTTGGCGATGCTTTTATTGAAGAACAATTTAGAACTACAAATCCACGGGCTTTGGAAAATCAGCAGAAGATAGATTCTATCAATGCACGATTTAAGACAGCTCTCGAAGCCAATGACCTTGCTGATGTTAAGCAAATAATTATTGACCTTGAAATTGTTTGTCCTATCTCCGGCACACGAAACTGGACAGATGTTCGTCAGTTCAATCTGATGTTTAATACGCAGCTTGGTTCTGTAACAGAAGAGTCAAATACAATTTATCTCCGACCGGAAACGGCCCAGGGAATTTTTGTAAACTTCCTCAACGTACAGAAAACCGGCAGGATGAAAATTCCTTTTGGCATAGCACAAACCGGTAAAGCATTTCGAAATGAAATTGTAGCGCGGCAGTTTATCTTCCGCATGAGGGAATTCGAGCAAATGGAAATGCAGTTTTTTATTCGCCCGGGAACAGAAATGGAATGGTATGCATACTGGAAGGAGAAAAGAATGAAATGGCATCATTCTCTCGGCTTTTCAAAAAACAAACATCGCTTTCACGATCACCTGAAATTGGCTCACTATGCAAATGCTGCATGTGATATTGAATTTGAATTTCCATTTGGATTTAAAGAACTGGAAGGTATTCATTCCCGTACCGATTTTGATTTAAGAAACCACGAACAATTTTCCGGAAAGAAGCTCCAATATTTCGATCCCGAATTGAATGAAAGTTATATTCCATACGTTCTCGAAACCTCCATTGGACTTGATCGGATGTTTCTAGCTGTTCTTTCACAAAGTTATGCAGAAGAAAAACTTGAAGATGGAAGCGACCGTGTCGTATTGAGAATTCCACCATTCCTCGCTCCGATAAAATGTGCGGTATTGCCATTAATTAAAAAAGATGGTCTCGGAGAAAAAGCGGCGGAAATATTTGACCGCCTTAAATTGGATCACCTTTGCATTTCGGAAGAAAAAGATTCTATCGGCAAACGCTACCGTCGCCAGGATGCAATAGGTACTCCTTATTGCATTACCATCGATCATCAGACTTTGGAGGATAATACCGTTACCATCCGCGACCGCGATACAATGAAGCAAGAACGCATCACCATAGAAAAAATAGACGGAATATTAAATGAAAAGGTTGATATGAGAATGGTGTTAAAGGGGCTGTAATTTTTTTTTCTTGTTGCTGCCAAAATTCGCAATAAACTTTATTTGAAGTAGTTTCATTTCGTTTTTCTTTTCCACGGCCACCAATTTTTCTTTAGTTTACTTTGTTTATCGACTGTATTTATTTTCGCTGGCGGGGCAGCATAAAAATAGGAAACTGATATCCTTGTTTCGAGGGGAATTTGGTTTCCGACGATTGAAACCTGATGAAGAGTAATGTCAAGTGTTTTAAGATTATTTTTATTAATGGTAATTGATTTGTTAGGAAAGTCAGGGTGAGAAAGGATTAATGTAAATATTTTTGGAAGTTTGCCAATCCTTTTTGTTATATCTATTACAAATCTGCCGACTGAATCAGTAGTTGTTTTAAGATGAAGCGAGTCCTGCAAAACAAAAACAGAAACATCTTCTAAAGGATTCTTTGAAGAATCAGGTTGAAGAACTACAATTGTACCGCTAATAAATTTACTTGTTGGTTTTTTAATGGTGGGTTTATTTTGAACTGATTGTTTACCCGTTTGAATTTGTTGTTGCTTAACAGTTGTTTGTGATTGAGCAGTTGTTAAAGAAAGTTGAGTTAATGCAAGTAAAGCTGCGGAGATTGCCATTAATTTAGAACAGGATGATTGATGAGAAGAAACTTCTTTTCCCCACGAATTGAGTTGCTCCTCAGAATAAATACCGCAAACTGGAATCGGAGAACTGTTGTGAACTTTCGCAATATCATTCCAGGAATACGTTCTAAAATCAGAAACAAGTTTGCCACAACCAAGGCAAATTCTCCCATTAGACGCTGGAAGCATATCATCCCATTTTTGATTACAGGGCAATGGTTTCTTGATTTCTTTTTTATGGTTCATTGTTTGGCTAAACATTTTGCATTTTAGAAAAGTACACAAATCCCGCGTCACTTTCTTTAGAGGTAAAACATAAAATTTTCAGCTACTAAAATTTTTAGATTTAAATTTTGTTCTGATCAATTAAAGACTCTAATTGATCCAGTCCAATAGCAATACCTTCCTCAAACCCCATTTCAATTAATTTTCGCAAATCATCTTCTGTTGGATAAAACATTTTAAAATCGACTCTGATTCCCTTATTTGTTTCAGTAAATGAAATTTGTCCTTTAGATGCAGGCAATGCCGGGTTTACTTTTCCGTCCTCATCACAGAATACATCTTCTATATGAAAGTTTTTATGAAGATCTATTGCAGAATAATTCATGCGTCCCCAGTGCTTTTCACCTTCGGGGCCTACCATTGCATAAAGCCAGAAACCACCCACTGTAAAATTTATTGATTTTGTTTCAGCATGCCAGGGTGATGGACCCCACCATTGATCTAAAATTTTACTATCGGTAAATGCATTCCAGATATTTTTAAGTGTTGTTTTAAATTCTCTTGATACAAGAATCGATTTTTCTTTAAAATCTTTTACGATGTGTGTTTTGATATTATTCTCCATTTTCTATAAGATTGTGTGTTAAAAATAGTGATTAATAATTAAGCCAAATACAAATCTTCAAAACAATTCCTGGTATTTGAATGCTGGCATATGTTAGCGGAAACAATACCGATAGCTGTTTGTGGTTCGTTTTTCTTTAATCAACTAATTCAATGTTTTGTTTTGCTAAAGTTTGTCCAGGTAAGGTTGCTTGCGATTTATAAATGATCTCATTGCCTGAACTTGAACCTCAGAATACTGTTATTTTTTCATTTTTGTTATAAATATTGATTTCAATAATAAAGAAGATTATTATTCCTCTTCTTGGTTTTTCATTTTCATAAGCAAAGTGTAAGCTCCTTTGGTAACAAAAGTTTTATTTCTTATATCAGTGGTATCGGAAAAGGTGATTTGGGTGTAGCCCATTTCGGTGTTTTGTGTAGTTATGGCGAGCATTTCAAATTTGTTTTTATCAGTTTGTGTAAAAACATATTGCTTGCCTTCAAAGCGAACTATGCCATCGTTAGAAATTATAAAGGCATTATTTGTGCTGACCTCAACCTCTGCATTCATATACATTCCTGGAATCAAACTTTTGTCGTATGACTCAAAGTGACTTTGAACCTGAACAGTTCTTTCTGGTGTTACATCTTTGCCAATCAAAATAATTTCGCAAATATATTTTTTATTTGGGTTGATATTGTTGTAAGCAAATACTTTTTGTCCGATAGAAAATTTATATAAATCTTTTTCAAAGATAGTAAGTGTTAAATGAATGTCAGTGGGATTCACTAATTCAAACAAGACATCTGTTGGTGTAGCATATTTCCCAATGTTCATTTTTACCTGTGAAACAAAACCATCAATAGGTGAAAGAATGTTGATGCTTTTTGAAATATTGTTTTCGTTGAGTTTATCTGGATTTACTTCAATCAGTTTTAATTTCTCCGACAAGGCTTTTATGAGAATTTTTTGAGAGAGATATTCGGTTTGTGCTGTTTGAAAAACTTTGTCGCTGCTGGCTTTGCTTTGGTTCAATTCTTTTTGACGGATGTATTCCGCTTCAATAGAAGTGAAGTGTGCTTTAGCTGTGAGAAAATCCTGTTGTAATTGAATATATTGTTGGTCTTCAATTGTTGCAATTATTTCACCTTTGCTGATATGCATACCAGCCAGCAATTTTGTTGATTTGAGATAACCGCCCATTGGAACACATACTGAAACCATGTTTTGTGGTGGTACTTCAATTTTTCCGCTAACTTTTAAGAGTGATGAAATATTACGCAGCTCAATTTTTCCTGTTGTAATTTCAGAATTCTTTAGTTGGGCATCAGTAAGTTCAACATTTGTTTCGTTGGGTGTTTCTTCTGATGTAATTGTTTCCGTTTTCTTATTTCCACATGACATTAGAAATAGAAATGCTATTGCTATGAAATTATACTTTACCATTATAGAAATTTATTTAGAAGTTAAGAAATTGAGTTGAATGATTGTTTGATTTAGTGCTTTCACTTCATCAGTATAATTTGATTGTATAGATACTGCGTTGTTAATTAGCAATGTCCATTCCAGAAAATTTATGTTTCCATTTGCAAATTGAAGATTGGCTGTTTTGGTAATGGTGTTTGCATTTTGCAAAGCGGATTCTTCAAAATATTTTACGATTTGCATTTGTGTTTGATAATTTTTATAAGCCGTTTCATATTCTGTTTTCAAACTCTGCATGCCGATTTGATAATTATTTTCTGAAATCAATTCTAAAGTTTTTGCGGAATTTATTTTTCCTTTTTGGGAACCAAAAAACAAAGGCACGCCTATGCCAAACTGAACCGAATTAAACCGATAACTTTTTGTGTACAATATATTGTCTGGACCGGTGCCTTGAATGCTTTGGTTGCTGTAACCCAAATTTAATTCGGGTAACAGTTTTTGTTTTTGCAATTGTGTGTTCACCAACGAAATGTTTTTTTGCTGTTGCAAAACCTTTATTAGCGGGTGATTGTTTACTGCTGATGTGTCAACCATTTCAGAGAAAACAAGTTTTGGAGTTTCATTGGAAGGAATGAGAACAGTTGTTGTGTTCAGCAACAGCTGAAACTGTAGTTGCAAAATTTCAATATCATTCTTCAATTGATTGAGCTGAATTGAAATTTGTCCCCGTTGTGTTTCAGCAGTGGTTTTTTCTAAGATGTTGCTTTCGCCTGTAGTGAAACGCAGGTTAGCTTTTTCTAAAAACGAAGCAAACAAACTATCGTTTTGCAATAGGATTATTTGCTTTTGCTGTAAGTAAACAAACAAATAAAAAACCTCACACACTCGCTTTTTTAATTCTGATTCTTTCACGGCAATGTTCAGCACACTGCTTTTAAAAACTTCGTTTTGCAGTGATTTTTGCTTTGCATAAACAGTTGGAAAACTTATTGATTGCGAAATTCCAAATTTGGTATCATTGTAAAACGAATTGATTTGTCCGTATTCGCCTGTTAGACTTGTTTGCGAAATGTCAACTGCTGCGGCTTTCAGTTTCTTCTGATATTCTGCGTTTAGTCTTTCATTTTTTACCTGCAAATTATTTTTCAAAGCAGTGTCAACTGCTGCACGCAATGAAATATTTGTTTGAGCATTTGTATTTTGAAGAGTAAAAATCATGAACAGTAAAATAGTTGGAGTAATTATTGCTTTTCCGGTTGCAGATTTTTTTATTGTGATTTTTTCAAATAAAATATAAAGAACCGGCAAAACAAAAAGTGTAAGAAGGGTAGCTAATAAAAGCCCGCCGATTACTACTGTTGCTAATGGTCTTTGCACTTCTGCACCTGCACCGTTACTAATTGCCATGGGTAAAAAACCAAGTGAGGCAACAAAGGAAGTCATTAGCACTGGCCGTAAACGAATTTTTGTTCCTTCTAAAACAATTTTCTTTGTGTCGGTTTCGCCTGTACTTTTTATTCGGTTGAACTCAGCCAATAAGACAATTCCGTTTAATACTGCAACACCAAACAAGGCAATGAAACCAATTCCTGCACTGATGCTGAAAGGCATTCCTCTCATACTTAGAAATAAAATTCCTCCGATAGCAGAAAGTGGAATTGCAGAATAAATAAGCAAACCTTGCTTTACTGAACCGAAAGCAAAATAAAGTAGAAGAAAAATTAAAAGCAATGAAAGTGGCACTGCAAAGCTTAATCTTTTTTTTGCTGCTACTAAATTTTCAAAAGCTCCACCATAAGTTACATAATAGCCGCTAGGAAATTTTATTTGCTTTTCAATTTCTGTTTGTAAATCTTTTACAATACTCTGCACATCTCTGCCTTTCACATTGAAGCCAACAATAATTCTACGTTTGGCATCATCTCTTTGAATTTGATTTACGCTTTCTTCAATAGCAACATCGGCAACTTGATACAAAGGAATTTGCGTTCCATTTATTGTTGGGATTAAAAGATTTTGCACATCTTCTAACTCTTGTCGTTTGTCACCTGCAAGGCGAACCACCAAATCAAAACGCTTTTCATCTTCAAAAACTTGACCGCTACTTTGCCCGGCAAATGCGGTATTCACCACTTTGTTGATGGCGGAAATATTCAAACCATATTGAGCAATAATGTTGCGTTTGTAATGAATAATGAGTTGGGGCAAACCATCAATCGGTTCTACATAAATATTTTCTGCACCGTCAATATTATCTGCTACAGCACCTAAAAGTTTTGAATATTTTGAAAGGGTGTCTAAATTCTCGCCAAAAATTTTACAAACCACATCTTGCTTTGCGCCTGTCATCAATTCATTGAAACGCATGGCAACGGGATACTGAAAACTGTAAGTTACACCTGGAACATCTTGCAATGCTTCACTCATTTTTTCTGAAAGTTCGTCCCATGAATTTGCCGAAGTCCATGCTGACTTGTCTTTTAAAATAATCATCAAGTCGGCTGCTTCCATTGGCATAGGGTCGGTTGGGATTTCACCACTTCCTACTTTACCAATTACTTTTTCTACTTCGGGAAATCTCTTTTTTAAAATGTGTGCTGCTTTCAAACAAGCATCAGTTGTAGTAGTGATGTTGCTTCCTGTAAGCACTCTTGTTTCAATAGCAAAATCTCCTTCAGGTAATTCGGGAATAAATTCTCCACCCATTTTTGAGAAAACAAAAAATGCAATTAATAAAAGAGAAACAGAAATTCCAATTACTGTTTTCGGAAAATTCAAAACTCTCTTCAAATATTTTTGATGGAAATGGATAAAGAAGTCCATCATTCTATCAGAGATATTTTTTTTGTGAGAAATGTTTTTGTTTAGAAACAGTGCACTCATCATTGGGATGTATGTAAGTGAAAGAATAAATGCACCCAACAAAGCAAAAGCAACGGTTTGTGCCATTGGCTTAAACATTTTTCCTTCAATTCCTTCAAGGGTAAAAATTGGAAGATATACAATGAGAATAATTATTTGTCCGAAAACTGCACTGTTCATCATTCTGCTTGCAGATGAATTAACCGCACTGTCCATTTCGTTTTGGGTAACACTATGATTAATTCCTAATTTTTTATTGTGTGTTAATCCGTGCATTACAGCTTCTACAATAATTACTGCTCCGTCCACAATTAAGCCGAAATCAATTGCACCTAAACTCATAAGGTTTCCGCTAACACCAAATAAATTCATCATAATTACTGCAAACATCATCGATAAGGGAATTACAGATGCAACTAAAATTCCTGCCCGGAAATTTCCCAGAAACAAAACCAAAACAAAAATCACAATCAATGCACCTTCCAATAAATTTTTTGAAACAGTGCCGATGGCATTGTTCACCATTTTTGTTCTGTCAAGGAATGGTTCTATCTCGACGCCTTCCGGCAAGGTTTTTTCAATTTGGATGATGCGTTCTTTTACATTCTTAATTACCTCACTACTGTTTCCGCCTTTCAACATCATCACTACAGCTCCTGCCACTTCACCTTCATCGTTGTATGTCATTGCACCGTAGCGAATGGCATTTCCTATTTTAACTTCTGCTACATCGTTTATCAATAGTGGTGTTCCGTTGCTTGTGTTTTTTACCACAATACTTTTTATATCATCAATACTTCCGATTAATCCTTCGCTTCGAATATAAAGCACGGTTGATTTTTTTTCAATGTAAGCACCGCCTGTATTTTCGTTGTTGTTCTCTAAAGCGGTAAACACATCGTTAATGTTGATATTGTAGGATTTTAATTTGTTGGCATCAATAGCAATTTCATATTGCTTCAACTTTCCGCCAAAGCTGCTCACATCTGCAACACCTTTCACACCTAACAACTGTCTGCGAACAATCCAATCTTGTATTGTCCGTAATTCGGTTGCATCATATTTTGTTTCGTAACCGTGCTTTGCCCTCAACACATACTGATAAATTTCTCCCAAGCCTGTTGTAACGGGTGCTAACTCCGGTGATCCAAGTCCTTTCGGAATTTGTGCTTCGGCTAATTTTAATCGTTCCGTTACTTGTTGTCGTGCCCAATACACATCTACATCATCATCAAAAACAATGGTGATAAGTGAAAGACCAAATCGTGAAAAACTACGGATTTCTTTCAGTCCGGGAATGTTGCTGTTGGCTAGCTCTATAGGAAAAGTTATGAGCCGTTCAATGTCGGGTGCCCCCAGCGAAGGTGCAACAGTTATGACTTGCACCTGATTATCGGTGATGTCAGGTACCGCATCAATTGGTAATTTTGTAAACTGGTAACTGCCATAACCAATTAGGACAAAAGTGAAAAGCCCAATGATGAGTTTGTTTTTTATAGAGAACGCAATTATTTTATTGAGCATGATTTTGCAATTAATGAAATGAATGAAGATTGGTGGTGGGTTAGCACAATCAATATTTATTGTGTCAGTTTTCAGACACACAAAAATTCATTAACTGATTTGAGGAGGCTGCCAAATCTTATTGAGAACGGCAGAAGAATAAATAATCACATTGGAAGTAACCGAAATTATTTCGGAGATAATGTGTGGTTCACAAAAAGAAAAATTGTTTTGTTGATTGAAAGCAACATTAGTGTGCATGGTTGCACAATCGTTTGTTTTGAAAGGTAAGTTGTCGTGTTCGTGATGGTCGTTGTCGGTATGTTCAGGGTTGCTGCTGTAATGGTCGCTAAGGAAATGGGAAAAAGACTTGTTCTGTTCGTCTTGATGGTGTGTTATGTAGTGATGAATAAGAACCGGCAACTTCAAAAGTTGGTGAAGTTCTGTGTTTGCAGACAGAAAAACAAAGAGAAGTGTTATTGCAGCTAACTTTTTCAACGGGGCAAATGTAAGTAAAATTAAGAGACAAAACCTGCTACGTAACGGAACAAAACGTTGGCAAAAACATTCTTTTTTTTATGATGTTAGTTAATGCCCCACAGTAATATTTTGGAAATTGAAGCTCCTCTTTTTCAAGGTTTGCCGTTAGAAGTATTATTGGTTGTCGTCGGTATTAAGTCTAAGAGTTTGTTCAAAGCTCCAAAATTTTAAGTTCGCGGGGTGCAAATAGTGTTATGAATAACAATTATACTCCTGAATCTAAATCTAAATTTCAAGAAAACAAATCTCACTCATTAATTATAAAACAAAATTTAAACTAAAACAAAAAATCCCATCAGCCTGCTGGCTGATGGGATTTCAAAATATTATTTTTATTTATTTACGTAAAACAATTCTTTGTATTTTATCTCCGGCATCTGATTTTACTTTGATGAAATAAACACCATCCGGATAATTTGAAAGGTCTAACAGGTAATTAGTTTCAGTATTTTTTAATTCTACTTTTTTAATTTCTTTACCTAGTACATTATTGACAATAATAGTTTCATTTTTTGAATGTAAATTGGTTACATCGATAGTCGATAAACCTCTTGAAGGATTCGGGTAAATAGAAAAAGATTTGTTTTGAGAAGGTTCATTAATTCCAACTCCAACAGCTCCTATTGTTGCACAAAAATCATCGAAGGCCACATTGCCCGAATCTTTGTCATAGAAGAATTTTACAAATGATGTTCCAACCGATAATGGATATTCTTTAACCATTTCAACAAAAGCAGGGATTGGGCTAATCATATCTACCAGCGTATAATTAATGCTATCGGCAGATTCATAAATGTAAAACTTGCCGTTAGCCAATGATCCACCGCTTGATGCATTTCCTTTCATCCAGAAATTGAAATAAGTTGCTCCACTGATATTTGGAGTTATAACAGTTGCACTGTCTACGCCAAATTTATAAGAATTAGGAGCAATACCGGTACTTGCAGCACTGGTATAAAAACTGAATTGCGAAGAATAAGTAAATGCCCAATTATGATAAGTCGGTGATGCGGTTGATGTATCGTAGTCTGTAAAGTCTTCGCACAAAACATTTGTTTGAGCAATAGAAGGAGCTGACAAGGCAAATAAAATTGAAATCAGAGTAAAGATTTTTCTCATATTAGATGTTGTTTAATTGATTATACTTATTCAAAGGAACGAATTAAACGGGGATTGTGCAATTGAAATGTTTCTGCTTCTTCAAAAGCCATTAAGGAATACGCCTACTTGTTCAAATCATTGTATCTTACGTATTTCAGCAGATAAATTGAATAAATGAATGAATTTAAGCCCGATTTATTTATTATTAAAAAGCGTCATTGTGCGGTCGACGCCATTTATCATAAAACTTTTAATCATTTCAACGGCCATGTCTATTCTTTCGGGAAGTACTTTTTGTTCCTCTTTATCCCAACGGTTCAAAACATAATTTACCTGATGTCCTTTGGAGAAATTACTTCCAATTCCAAAGCGAAGACGGATGTATTCAGTTGAATTTAGTGTTAAAGCAATATCGGCAAGACCATTATGTCCGCCATCGCTGCCTTTTTTTTTCATTCTTAATGTTCCAAATGGTAAAGCAAGATCGTCGGTAATTACTAAAAGGTTCGCAAGAGGAATTTTTTCTGATTGCAGCCAATAATTTACAGACTTCCCACTGAGATTCATATAAGTAGTAGGTTTAATAATTACGATTTGTTTTCCTCTATATCTGGAATGGTTTACGAATGCCAGTTTATCGTTAGTAAAAAGTTTTGCATTTGTTTTATCTTCTTCACCTAGCAAAGACTTAGCTAAAGCATCAGCAATTTCAAAACCAACATTATGCCTGGTAAAGCTGTATTCATCGCCTATATTTCCAAGGCCTGATATTAGGAATTTGCTCAATGTCGTTTGGGTTTTACGAGTACACGTAACTTCGTGTACACGTGTACTCGAAGTTAAGTTAGGTATTTTAGTTTTGTGTTCAAAGAGTCAAACAAGATAGAAACGATTTTATTCAATTTTTACCCAGTACATAATAAAAAAGCCCTGCACAAAAGTACAGGGCTTTAAATATAGAGAATAAATTTTTACTTCTTTTTCTCGTCTTTGGCAGGAGCTTTTGCCGGGGCTTTTGCTGCTGCTGCACCTGCCGCCGGAGCTGCCGCTGCACCCGCTGCCGGAGCTGCTGCTGCACCCGCTGCCGGAGTTTCAGCTTTTACATCTTCAACAACTAGACGTGTTGTCTTCACAGCTGTAATAACATTATTAGGAGAGTCGAGAAATTCTACGCCTTTAATCTTAATATCTTTAACACGAACAGTATCTCCGATATTCATAGCATCAATTTTTACTTCAACAGAATCAGGAAGATCTTTAGAAAGTGCCGAAATTTTTAGCTTTCTAAGTTTCGTAATCAGTTGTCCACCTGCGCGAACACCAACCGCATTACCGGTTATCTTTACCGGAATTTCAATGGTTACTTTTTTAGCATCGCTGAGTTCAAGAAAATCGATGTGTTGGATTTTGTCACTCACAGCGTGAAATTGAATATCTTTCATGATGGCTTTGTAATTAACACCATCAATACTTAATTCAACCGTATGTACTTCGGGTGTGTACACCAATCCTTTAAGGGAGATCGTAGGCGTACTGAAATGGATTTGTTCTTTTCCACCATAAAGCACACATGGAACCTTACCCTCTGCCCGCAGATTTCTAGCTTCATGCTTTTCCTGGGCTGCTCTTTTTGTTCCGATAATTGAAAATGATTTCATTTTTTTTGTTATTAATTGTTAGATTATGATTGTTATTTATAATTATTTATTTATTTTTTATTGTCATTCCCAAATTGATAATTTAAATTTTTTACTTGATACTTGATACTTGATACTTGATACTTGATACTTGATACTTGATACTTGATACTTGATACTTGATACTTGATACTTGATACTTGATACTTGATACTTGCTTGATTTACACCAAAAACAACTGACTAATACTCTCATAAACATAAACTCTACGGATTATCCTGGCAAATAATTCTGCCGTTGGTATTACTTTTATTTTATCACATTCTTCGCGTAAAGGAATTGTATCGGTAACGACAAGTTCAGTTAATCTTGACTTCCGAATGCGTTGATAAGCATTTCCGGAAAGAACAGCATGTGTACAAACAGCACGAACACTGGAAGCGCCTTTATCGAAAAGCATTTCTGCAGCTTTTGTTAATGTACCTGCAGTATCTACAATATCATCGACAAGAATAATATCTCTGCCTTCCACTTCACCAATAACCGTCATCGATTCAACTTCATTTGCTTTTTTGCGTTGCTTGTCGCAGATAACCATTTCGGCATTAAAATATTTAGCATATCCTCTGGCGCGATTGACTCCTCCCATATCAGGTGCTGCCACAGTAAGATGAGGAAGATTAAGTGTTTCAAGGTAAGGTACAAAAAGAGAAGAAGGTTCAAGATGATCCACCGGAATATCAAAAAAGCCCTGAATTTGTGGAGCATGAAGATCCATTGTCATAATTCTTGTAATTCCTGCCGCACTCAATAGGTTAGCTACTAACTTTGAAGCAATTGCAACTCTGGGTTTGTCTTTTCTGTCGGACCGGGCAAAGCCAAAATAAGGGATAACGGCCGTTATATAATGAGCTGAGGCTCTTTTGGCAGCGTCAATCAAAAGCAATAGCTCCATCAGGTTATCTGACGGGGAAAATGTCGATTGAATGATAAAAACATCGCATCCACGCACTGATTCATCAAAAGAAGGAGAAAACTCACCATCGCTAAAACGCACAACATTCACTTTTCCAAGTTGTTGTCCATAAGCAGTAGCTATATTTTCCGCTAAATATCGTGTTGCAGTACCGGCAAATAATTTAACATTCCGCTCCATAAGTGACCCTGTGAATTTGGGGACGCAAAGAAAAGAAAATCAGGCAGAAAAGGCAAGTAAATGCTTCGATTTTACAGATTTATTATGGATGATAAAATAACAAGCCCGCTATTTGATGAAATGCAATGAAATTGAATAATTATGTGTGTTTTAGATGTTGTTTTATTTTCATTTCACGTGCCGATCGTCATGTTTTTAAAGGAAAGTTCGGAGGAGTTGATTTTTTATTGCAAATTTGCAGTCTCTAAACTACCTCTCAATCCATTGTCAGTGGCTGATTTCAGCCATTTCGTTTTTAATAATTCATCATCAATCAACAATGAAAAAAAATATACTTATTCTGGTTTTATCATTTTTTAATGTCTATTCAACCTTTGCTCAAAATTCATTTGAAAAACTCTTCAGTAAACAAAGTACAGATGTATTCAGATGTGTTCAGGAGGTTTCTTCAGGAGGTGGCTATATTGCTGCGGGTTACACGGCTGATTCATCGGCCAATGATACAGATGCTTATGTTGTTCGAATTAATACGATCGGCGATACCATCTGGACTTATACTTACAATGGACCGTTAAGTAAAAAAGATCTTTTTTATAAAATCATTTCCACTTCTGATGGTGGATTTATCGCTTGTGGTTATACCAATAGTTTGACCGGAACTTCGGATGATTTTCTTTATGTCAAACTTAATTCATCCGGACAAATGTTATGGTCCAAAACGTATGGAGGTTCTGGAAAAGAGCGCGGACAGGATATTGTTGAAACTTCCGATGGCTTTACCATAGCAGGTTATTCCACAACACCTCCTGCACAATACTATGATGCTTTAGTAATTCATACGAGTCTCAATGGGAATGTACTTTGGACTAAAATTATCGGTGATACAAATTACGATGATGCCAATACCATTAAAAAATTAACGGATGGAGGATATATTATAGGAGGGCAAAGTACAAATGGAAACAAAGGACTTGATCAATACTTAATACGTTTAAATGTTTCCGGTGATACTCTTTGGACAAAACGTTTTGGAACTGATGGGAATGATAATATAGAATCACTGGTTCTTTTATCCGACGGTTTTGTATTAACCGGTAATACCAGTACTCCATTAACGGGCGATGATGGCTATCTGGTAAAGACAGATTTAAACGGTACGTTGATTTGGTCTAAAACTTTTGGCGGTTCAGATCAGGACGATTTACACAGAGTAGAAAAAACTACCGATGGTGGATTTATTCTTTCGGGTACTACAAGCAGTTATGGTCCTGCAAATCCTAATATGTGGCTATTGAAAACAAATTCATCAGGAGATTCAACATGGGCAAGGACATTTGGTGGAGACAATCATGATCATGGATACAGTGCCGTACAAACTTCTGATGGTGGTTATATCATTGCAGGGCACACCAGTAGTTTTGGATTTAATAATGAAGATGGTTATGTTGTTAAAATTGGACCTGATGGAACAGGCAGCAATAAACTAAAATACATCACAGCATATTCATTAAATTCTCCAACCTGTTCAGGAGCGTCAACACAGGTAAGAGTAACAATAAGAAATTTTGGAAACGAGGCTGTTTCAAATATTCCTGTTACCGTTGAAATAACAGGAAGCATTACACAAACACTTTTTGCAACTTTCGCCGGACCATTAGCTGCTCAAGATTTAACAACAATATCTTTTACGCCTTTAATTAATACTATTTCCGGCGGAACGTATACATTTAAATGTTTCACCGGTATTTCAAATGATGTTTACCCGTTGCGAAATACATTTACAAAAGCAGTCACACTGTCTGCTTGCACGGGTATTGAAGATCTTCAAGCACAACTGGGATATTCCATTTACCCAAACCCATCGAATGGAATTTTAGTAATCGATTTTAACGAATCCTATTCCAAAACCAAAATCGAATTGATTAATATAACCGGAGATGTAGTTGAGAGTTTTTCAATTAACAATACAGCTAATTTAAGAAAATCGATTGATCTTTCTGCACTTTCGAAAGGACTCTACTTGTTAAGAGTTTCATCAAATGAAGGGTTTGATGTAAGGAGAATTGTTTTGGAATAAAGTTAAATTTATTCCTCATTTATTTTGACCAATGTTACCCAGGTTAAGTATGCAATCCTTATAAATTATTTTTTTTAGGATAGATCAACCCAATTTTTTCCCAAGCTATTTCAGATTTCGTTGCGAAACTCTGCGCACCTCGGCGTTCGTTGCGTTGATTATCCGAATTTGAAATGTACCCAGACTTCTCATTCAAAAATGTAATCTGAAATTGTTTTTAGTATTTCAATTCATATTTAATTATTAATGGGAGAGGTAGTTTTTTAACGCTAAGATCGCAATGAAACGCAACGATGCGCAACGGAAAGCAGAAAATGAATTCTTGAATTAAATAATGGTTTTGGATTTCAAAAGATTAAAAATAAATCAAAATGTTGCCTAATAAATCAAAGTAACTCTCCCTGTTTTTTCAATATGCTCATTGATGATGCCTTTTCCTGTTAATTTATATACATAAACATCTTCCAAAGCACGATTCCCATTATATGTTCCATCCCAACTTCCATCAAGTGAATTATATTCGTAGATTTTCTTTCCCCAACGGTCATAAATTAAAACATTGATTTCTGTAAGTCCTGTAAAATAAATTTTAAAAAAATCATTTTTCCCATCTCCATTAGGTGTGAAGGATGATGGAATATAAATTGTTTCTTCATTCTCAATAAAAATATCTTCACAGGTACTGTCTACGCATCCATCAATTGTAGTAACATGCAGACAAACATTATAAGACCCTCTTTTATTATATTTGTGACTAAAGGGACCTTTACCGTTTTCAAAAGTTGAGTCTGCGAAATCCCATCGATAATAAACAGAATTGGTGCTGCTGTTATCAAAGAAGTTAATCTCCGAATAGAGCGGTTGATTTTTTTGTGTAAAAGTAAAATCTGCTTTTGGCATTTCGAAAACCTTAAGGCTGTATACTGCTTTATCCTGAAGATTACACGAAGATGAATCTGTAACAGTAAGAACAATAGTATAACGCCCTGGCACATTGTAATCATGGCTTACTTCATGCTCCGAAGAAAAACTATTATCGCCTAAATCCCATAAATAATTTCCGAACGAATTAAATGTATTTGAAAAAGTAATTGTCTGAGGCGCACAACCGAACAAAACCTGGTTCGTATTTATTTCTGTTTTAATCGAAGGCTTTACAACTACTGAATGAGAGACAGAATCATTGAGATTGCAGACGGAGTCAGTAACGATCAATGTAATTATATAATTTCCCGTTTGAGAATAATGATGGTTGTTTGAAACTCCGGATCCAAAAGTACCATCGCCGAAGTTCCATAAATAAGCATCTCCGCCAATTCCATTAAAAGTAAATGTTGCATCCGTTGAATCACAATCGGAGGTGGTAATAAAATTAAATGAAGCTTGAGTAGGGATAGAAGAAATAATATTTACCTGCACAAAATCTGTATCTGAAATATTACAACTATTCAGATTAGAAACAATCAATCTCACTTGATAGATACCGGGTGAAGTGAATGTGTGAGTAGCGTTAAACGAAGTATCAATAGAACTGCCATCCATAAAATTCCATGTATAATTTCCATTTATACTGCTGTTGTTTAAAAAAGATGGAGTGAATGGCGGACAACCAGAATCCGATCCCGTTATTTCAACAGACGCAACGATGGCCGGATAAAATGAAATCGTTTTACTGACAATTTCATTTGCACCACAAACCGTATCACTAACGGCAAGTTTTACAATATAATCACCGGGATTAGAATAAAGATGCGATACATCGGTGCCTTCAGAATAATTCCCATCGCCAAAATCCCAGGTGTATAGATGTCCCCCTGAACCTGTAAAAGAAAAATCGGCAGAGGGAGAATTACAATTCTGATGAAGTATCGAATTAAATGCTGCAACAACAGGAACCGAAGGAAGAACAGTAATATTTACATAAGCTGTATCGGCAGTGTTGCAGCTTCGAGAATCGTTAATGATAAACATTACGTTGTAATTGCCGGGGGAAGCAAATGTGTGATTCGTATTGAAGGAAGTATCAATGGCACTGCCATCCATAAAATTCCAGGAAAAATTTCCATTGGTGCTGCTGTTATTTATAAAAGAAGCGGTGAATGGAGAGCAACCTTTGTTTGCATCAACTGAAACGGAAGCAGTTGCAGGAGGATAAAAAGAGACGACCTGACTTACACTTCCAATTGAACCGCAAATTGTATCTTTTACATTAAGCGTAACAATATAATCACCGGCATTGGAATAGGAGTGTGAAACATTTGTTCCGGTTGAGCCGGTACTGTCTCCAAAATCCCAGGAGTATAAATTACCACCGGAACCCGTAAAAGAAAAATCAGCCGATGGAGAAAAACAAAGCGGATGCAGGATTGAATTAAAAGAAGCAATGACGGGAATGGAAGGCAGTACAGTAATATTTATAAAAGCGGTATCTGCAAGGTTGCAGCTGCGGGAATCGTTTACAATAAACATTACATTATAATTTCCCGGAGTTGCAAATGTGTGATTGGTATTGAAAGAAGTGTCAATAGCACTACCATCCATAAAATTCCAGTAAAAATTTCCATTGGTGCTGCTGTTATTTAAAAAAGATGGAGTGAAAGGGGAGCATCCTTTGTTTGCGCTAACATTAACAGAAGCATTTGCAGGCGGATAAAAAGAAACGACCTGACTTGTGGTTCCATTCATGCCGCAAAGAGTATCGATTACAGTTAATGTTACAGTATAATCACCTCCACCGGAGTAAGTATGTGAAACATTAATTCCTGTAGCAGAATTACCATCACCAAAATTCCAAGAATAAATATTTCCACCGGAACCTGTAAAAGAAAAATCGGCCGATGGTGCAAAACAGTTAGGATGTAGAATTTTACTAAAAGCAGCAACCACAGGAACAGACGGATAAACAACTATGTTTACAAACGAAGTATCGGTTCTATTGCAACTGCGCGAATCGTTTACGACAAACATTACTTTATAATTTCCCGGAACAGTAAACAAGTGAGTAGTATTCAAAGATGTATCAATAGCGCTGCCATCCATAAAATTCCAGAAATGATTTCCTGTTGTGCTGCTGCTATTTGAAAAGGAAACATTCAATGGTGTACAACCAATGCTTGCGCTTGTTGGAGCAATAGATGCTGTTATTGGCGGATAAAAAGAAACAACCTGACTAACACTTCCTGTTGTTCCACAAATCGTATCATCAACACTCAGGGTTACGATATAATCACCGGCATCTGAATAAGCATGTGTAGCATTTACTCCGTTTGAAATAAATCCATCACCAAAACTCCAGGTATATAAATTCCCGCCGGAACCGGTAGATGAAAAATCAGCGGATGGATTTAAACATAATGAATGAAGCGTTGTATTAAAATTGGGAACTACAGGAATAAATGGAAACACATTTACATTTACAAAAGCAGAGTCTCCATTATTACAACTGAGGCTATCGTTAACAACAAACATTACATTATAATTCCCGGGAACTGTAAATAAGTGGTTTGTATTATATGCCGCATCTAAAGCACTGCCATCCTTAAAATCCCAGAAATGATTTCCTGATGTAGAGCTTGAATTTGTGAATGAAACACTGAGAGGGGCACAGCCACTTGTTGCATTATCAGGTGTAATTGCAGCAGCCACTGCCGGAGATAAAAAGCGTACGGTATCTGAAATGGTAATTGTATTCGCCGGGCATGCAGTATCGGTTACTGTTAATGTAATTTGATACGTACCGCTATCCGAATATAAATGGGATGGATTGAAAACATTTGTACTAAATCCATCTCCAAAATTCCAATTATAAAGTAATCCGTTATTAGAGGTGAACAATGTGTTTACAAAAAATGAATCACACGGATCAGCTTGAGTTGCTGCAAATGCCGCAGGAAGCGGCAAAGGAGCGATTACTGTAATATCAACATAAGAAGTATCATTTTGATTGCAGCTTTTATTGTTATAGGCAATCAACATGGCTTTATATATTCCGGGAGTTGTATAGGTATGTGTAGCAGCAGGAGAAGTACTGCGTGGACTGCCGTCACCAAAATCCATTAAATAGGTAACACTGTTGATACTTTTATTAATGAATGTAACATTAAAAGGTGCACAGCCGTTAGTGTTTGAAGTAGTTATTCCGGATATTGTTTTGTAAAGATTGAACGCAAGTTTAATTACACCATTGTTACAATTAAGGCTGTTATTTCTGTTAGAAACAACTCCCGGTGTAGTCGGAAAATTAGAATTGCCACCACATCCTGCACAAACGGATTCATAGATAACTCCATTTTTATCAAAACGACTGGTGCCTCCATCCACATGATCAGCACTTGTTCCGCCGAAGTAAGTTGAATAATACAATGACAATGCATCACGTTGCAATACGAAAAAATAAAAATCACAACCATCGGTTGTCGTCTGATACGCATTGGGAGTTATTGGCATGCCTGTAACATTGCCTGATGTAAACGAACCAAGACTCAAACAACGTCCCCATCCGGCAACATAAACATTTTCACAGGTGTCCACCAGAAAAGCAGTAGGAGAGATGTTTGGATAAACACTTCCATTACCAAACACCGTTGAATAAATAGTTGTACTTAAAGTCGGATCCAGTTTATGAATAAATTGCCGGCCGTTAGTATTTGAATAAACGCCTGAAGAAACAGGATACAGGCCTTCTGTTTGTCCGGTACAATAAACATTTCCATTGAAATCAAGTTCAACAAAAAAAGATTGATCATAACTATTGGTTCCAATATATGTTGAAGCAGAAATTGCAGATCCATCAGAGGTCATATGAAAAATAAATCCATCCGAAGCTCCACCCTGGAAAGTTGGATGGAAAGATCCGGGTGTAGTAATAAAATCGTTGCTATTGGTACCGCCGGTTACATATAAATCGCCATTCTTATCAATTACGCAATCATATACAGCATCGTATTTACTTCCGCCGATGAATGTATTCCACACCATTCCTGTAAGTGATGAGTTGATTTTAAAAACAACGCCATCCTGAATGCCTCCAAAAGTTTGTTGAACAGATCCACGGGTGACCGGAAAGTTTGCAGATTTTGAACAGCTTCCTATGATATAATCGTTATTGTTGTCGGCGATAATTTCTCCACGCGCTTCATCACTGTAATTGTATTTTATAGGACCTTTTACATTAAATTTAGGATCAGTATTTTTTCCGTCGTCACCTGTACCGCCAACATATGTTGATCCCAGAAGTATATTTCCATTCGGGCTCAATTTAGTAATTACGATATCGCCGGAACCATTTAAGGTACTATCGAAGCAACCTAAAGTAGTAGGATAATTGGAAGAATAACTTGTACCGAAAATTACGAGATTGTCATTTCCATCAACGATTAAACTTTGAGGCGTTTCATTATCTGATCCTCCCAGATATGTTGCATAAAGTAATCTGGTACCGGTAGGATTAAATTTTGCAATGGCCATATCGCATTGCCATCCGTTACCGGAAGCGCCGCCACCTCTGTAAGTTTGCTGATAAGCACCGACAGTAGCGGGATAACCAACAGCATTTACATTTCCACCGGAGTACAAATCACCCGCGCCATCATATGTTGCTGTAAATCCCCAATTGTCGGCAAATGAACCGGTATAACTTGAAAAAATCAGGATGGGATCAATTATAACAGGTTTTGATTCATCATAACCACGGGGAAAACGAAAAGAAACTTTATTATTTTCTAAAATAAATTTACAAGAAACCTCTTTTTTTTCATCATTAATAATTTGGTATGCATAAGGTTTTTCCTCGATGATATCGCCGACAGAGAGATGAATAATAAGGCTGCCATTTTTTAAGTAAAGCTTGTCGACGCCTTCGTATGCAAGTTGAATATCTTTTAAATTTGAACCCGGCTTTAAAATAAAATCGTATTTGATATCCGACAAGCTACTGTAAAATTTCATATCGATATTCGGATATAAATTAGAGTACACTACAGATGAATATGAACTCACATTGGAGGCCCATTTGGAAGTATCTTTTCCAATAAAATAATTATTATAAAAAGAAGCGGTGTCGTATGAAGCTATGACCGGATGCGGGTTAGCATTAACGGGATTTATTTTAATAGCATGTAATCGAACATTGTCAATTTGCTTTCCTTCGTGTGGATGCAACGATGCAAAGTCTTCAGGATTATAAAATACATAGGTAAACTTGTTTTCTTCTAGAAATAATTTTCCACCGCGAAATTCAGCTTGATATTTAATAAAATTTTCCCATTGTTTTTTATTTTCTACAAAATGAACGTTGGAAGGAAACTCGCGATGTGGTTGAGTAGCGGATAAACAATTTCCAATCACTACGAAAAATAGTAATAACCCCAAAGTTGAATAAGAAAATCGGAGATTATTCACTTGTGTTTAATTCTAATTCAATATTAATCATCCTGCTGATTCTTTCCAAATCATTTATCACACGATTTAAAGATCCAGTTGTACTTTTTTTGATTGAAATTGAGGTTTAAAAGGAAAAAAGGATAAGGAAATAGAATTTAAATGTTGTATTACAAGTCAAAACAATAAAATCACCTAAATGTAGTTATGTTAAAAAGCATTTTTTTGCGAAACGCAACTTTATTTTTTTTTCTTGTATGTCCCTTTTGGATTTCTGCTCAAGCAGGTTTAGGAAATGCAGCTATAAAAAATAGAAATGGAGTTTTACATTATACTAGTTATTATATTTCAACCGATGTATTATCTTTTTTAAATTATGTAATTTCTAATGAAAATAAAAAAGCAACACTATCCGGAGAAGTTTGTTTTGATCATATGTATGGTTTTCAATTGAACCTTAATCTCGGGACCGAATATTTTGATAATTACATTCGATCAGATTTTATAGTAAAACCGGAGTTCAGACTATATTATTTAAATGAAGACTGCTCTGCTTTTCATATTGGTGCTTATTGTAGTTTTGAAGAAGCAGAGGTTTCATATAGAAAAAACAGCACATTAAATTCACATCTCGATTACAAAGAATCAATTTTTGAAACCGGTTTTTCGGGAGGTTATAAAGTTTTAATAAATGATCGTTGGGTAATAAATCCTGAAGCATATGCAGGTATTTCTAATCGCTACCGTTTTCGGAGTATAGATAAAAATAATTCACCACACTTTTTCACTGAAGCCAGAATGGAGATAAGTGTTGTTCTTCAGGTCGGGTATAGGTTTTAATGTAAGCCATTATTTATTTCGAATCGAAATTTTTTAATGGATTAAAGCTGTTGTATTATTTGTATTCTTTTGATGGCAAATATTATTTATTTAATATTTTGATGTTTTATTCTGAAAACTTTAAATAGATTTGCCATTCGATTTCATTAGCCTTGGCACATACGAACAGTCAAAGCAAACTTACAGCAACCGGACTGTTAGTTACGCTAGGAATTATTTACGGTGATATAGGAACTTCACCGCTTTATGTAATGAAGGCCATCGTTGGCAATAAAATAATTACCAGTGATTTAATTATTGGCGGTGTTTCGTGTGTATTTTGGACTTTGACATTAATTACAACATTCAAATATGTTATCCTGGTATTAAAAGCCGATAATAAAGGAGAAGGAGGCATTTTCTCTTTATTTGCTCTTGTAAGGAAGTCTAAATTAAAGTGGCTTGCATTTCCTGCAATCATCGGCGGAAGTGCATTATTGGCGGATGGACTTATTACACCTTCAATTTCTGTTTCCTCTGCCATTGAAGGATTAAGGTATTTTAATCCTGACATTCCTACAATTCCGATTGTAATAGGAATTCTTTTTGGTTTATTTTTTATTCAGCAATTCGGCACATCTTATATCGGAAAGTTCTTCGGGCCCTTCATGCTTGTTTGGTTTTTAATGTTGAGTGTTTTAGGTTTAAATATGTTATTTACAAACCTTGAAATACTAAAAGCATTAAATCCGTATTATGCTTATAATCTGTTAGTGAATTATGAATATGGTTTTGTTTTATTGGGCGCTGTTTTCTTATGCACTACCGGAGCAGAAGCACTATATACAGACCTGGGCCATTGCGGTCGCAAGAATATACGGGCAAGTTGGATATTGGTAAAGATATGTCTTGTGCTTAATTATTTCGGACAAGGAGCATGGCTACTTAACAGGACAGGTACAAATCTTGAAGGACATAATCCTTTTTATTCTATCATGCCGCCCTGGTTTTTATTTATAGGTGTTATAATTGCTACTATTGCTGCTATTGTCGCTAGTCAAGCATTAATCAGTGCTTCATTTACATTAGTAAACGAGGCAGTTCGTTTAGATTTCGGACCTAAACTGAGAATTATATTTCCTACAGAAATCCGCGGACAAATTTTTATTCCGACTGTAAATTGGGTATTGTGTTTTGGTTGTATTGGCATTGTTTTATTTTTCAAGGAATCTTCCGGGATGGAAAATGCTTACGGATTATCAATCATACTCGCAATGATGATGGATACATTATTGTTTTCTTTTTTCCTCTATATGAAACGCACGCCCATATTTTTAGTAGGATTATTTTTGGTTACATTTTTTGGAATAGAAAATTCTTTTCTTATTGCCAATCTTCATAAGCTAATCCACGGTGGTTGGGTAACTTTATTGGTTACTTGTTTTTTAATATGGGGTATGTACAGCTGGAGTCAAGCCAGAAAAATCAGAAACAAATTGGTTGAATTTATTAAAGTAGGCGACTATCTTAAAATACTTACAGAATTAAGTAATGATATTTCAATACCTAAATATGCAACTCATCTTGTGTATATGTCAAGCGCAAATACCAGGGATGAAATCGAGTCTAAAATAATTTATTCTATTCTTCAAAAGCAGCCTAAGCGAGCTGACATATATTGGTTTATTCACGTGGATGTAATTGATGAACCTTATACGATGGCTTATAAAGTACATGAAATAATAAACGATAAAGTTATCCGTATAAATTTTAAACTCGGTTTTCGTATTGAACCTCGTGTAAATATTTTATTTCGTCAGGTTGTTGAAGATTTGGTTATGAAAAAAGAAGTAGATATTAGCAGTCGGTATTATTCTTTGAGTAAAAATAATGTTATAGGAGATTTTCGTTTTATTGTAATTGAAAAATATATTTCTAATGAAAATGTTTTCAACTTCTATCAACGAATGGTTTTAGGAAGCTATTCATTTCTTAAACTATTTGCATTGAACGAAGGAAAAGCCTTCGGCCTCGATACAAGCCTTGTAACAATTGAGAAAGTTCCATTGATTCTTAACCCTGTCGGAAGAATTGATTTGAAGAGGTTGGAATAAATGAAAAAAGCATCAACGCTAATTATCTTAATAAATTTTCAAAGATTATTACTAATACTTTAGGTTTAGGATGCTATAATCTTATTAAATTGTAATAGATTTTTTTCATTGTGGTTTCTTTTAATCGTTTCACCAATAGGTGTTGGTGTTCCATCATCATCGATTCTTACAAAAGTGATGGTAGTTGTGCATACAATTGTTTCTTCACTGCTGTAAACATTAAATTTTTTTGCTTCTATCTTTAATGTAATTGAAGTTTCCCCTAACTTATAAACTTCGCCATAGATTCGAACGTGTTGTCCTGCCTTTAACGGCTTCTTGAAAATTAATTCTCCGACATGTACGGTTACCATATTGGGAGTATAGCAATATTCGGTTGCATAGGCAGCAGCCGCTTCGTCAATCCACGACATAAGAGTGCCGCCGAAAAGGTTTCCGTGTATTCCGATGTCTCTCGTCATTACAATTCTTTTAGTCAGTAGTTTCATTGCGAATTGATTTTTAATTTAACTATTATATTGATAAGTGTACTAGATTTTAATAATTCTTTTGTGATTGGGTTTGATTATTTATAGAAAACAAAAAAGCCCTTCGATAATCGGAAGGGCTTTAATGCTATTGTTTCATGTTAATCAATTTCGTTTGATGCAATACTCCAATAACAGCCCTTCACTATAACACATAAAGAACATGTGCAGGCCGCCCTTTAACGGGTAAATATGGAGTAGAGTTGTTTTCATTTCTGGTGACAAAAATATATATTAATTTATTCTTGCAAGATGTTTTAATAAAAAATTTATATTAAGAAATTGTAAACATCAGTTTCCTCAAGCCCATGAATCAATTCCACAAATAAAGATGAGTACCGATTACAAAACTAAATTGTGTATCTTTAATTATAAATATATTATACAATGAAAAAGTATTTACGAATTATTGTCATTTTAATATTGTTTCTGTCTTATTTTAAATCCTTTTCAAGCCCGGATAGCCTTTATATTTCAATATGCGAAGAAAATTCATCCTTTTGTTTAGGCTACGCATACTATTCAAAAACAGTAGAGCATTTCGATTCTGTAGGAAACAAAACAGAAATCAATAATTATTATTTTTCCGGGTGCGAGAGGACCCTTGATTCTATTCTCGCACATGTTGCTGATACCTATTATAGCTATGATTCCAATAATCTTTTTATTGAAATATCTACTTTAAATTACCAAGGACCCGATACAAATGAGGCTAAGTCAATTTATACTCATAATTCTTCCGGAAAAATCACCAGTACTCTCAACCAGTTTGGAACTCCAGGAAATTTAATCAACTCTTCTTGCGATTCTATTGGATTTGATTCTTCGGAAAATAAAATCTTTGAAATGTTTTTTTTATGGAATGATACTACGTCATCCTGGGATACATTGAATCTGGAATATAATACTTACGATTCTCTGAACAGAAAAATTCAAACAGATCTTTATAACATCCAACAGAATTACGAAATACATCATTATAATATTTATGATAACGATTCAAATCTAATCTACCAGATTAATTCGAGTCGTTCGTTTGGTGTATTCGATTCGAATAGAGTAGTGAATTTGTATGATTCGCTTCATTATAAGATTGAGTTGTTTACTCAACAATGGGATACCTTACAACAAGTGTGGATAAACATTAATCATCAGACCTTTAATTATAATTCTGCGGGTTTGTTATTTACAACATATTTTTATTCATGTGATTTTGATTCACTATGTAGTGAGATTGAAAGCAAGTCTGTTTATACATATGATTCGCTTGGTCGACTGATGGAAAGAAACGATTCAATTTACCAGGGGACAAGATACATTTGGGGTGGCTATACATATACCTATAGAAACTCAGATGACTTGATTTTCTCAGAAGGTTATTGGGAAGTAGTGGAACAAGGCTGTGATTATTCAGATCATTTTTACTACACATATAATAATCAGAAACAACTTATTTACATGCATCGCGAGCGATATACATGCGATGCTTACTTCACAGACTGTTACTATTTCAGTCTCGACAATGATTCAATGCTGGTGAGAGCATATTACCCTTTCAATGTTTGCCAGGGCGATACCATTTATCCGATGATAACCGTTGAGGGCGGACAGCCACCGTATAATTATCAGTGGTTTCCTTCGGGTGACATTCTTGATGCATCGACAGGCGTGCCTCGCATAGTTGCCGACACAACGAAACTATATTTATTCAAGGTTATAGATTCGGCCGGGTTAACACAAATTGATTCATTAACATTGCATGTGCCTTGCCTTACAACTCTTGTGGATGAATTGAATTCAAGTGAATATAATTTTAATTTATTTCCGAATCCATTTTCATTTGAAACAACGATAAAATTCGATGAACGAATTTCTGAGGTTATCTACGTGATTTATGATATGAAGGGACAAGTTGTTCGAACAAATATTACTCATGGTGGGACAATTATTATCAAAAGGGAAAATCTATTTCCTGGTATTTATTTTATTTCACTTTTCGCCAGTGATAAATTTATTGGTAATCTGAAATTGATTGTGGAATAAATAACGGAATTGATTATTTAAATATTTTATTTTCTGGAATTTTCATTTATTAAATCTTTATAGTAGATGTATGAAAAATGATCCCTTCGTAAATAAGATAACCATTTATCCGGTAAAATCACTCGACGGAATGGAATTGCAAAAAGCGATGATAACAGAAGGAGGTTGCCTTTTGCATGACAGAGAATTTGCAATGAGTGATGAGGAAGGTAATTTTATTATTGGAAAAACGAATTCACTAGTTTATACTTTACGATGTGAAGTTAATTTTGAAAATAAGATCATTTCTTTTAAGCAGCAGAATGAAAATTCATGGCACAAATTTAATCTTGAAAATGAAATCCCGGCTATACAATCTTTTCTTTCAGACAATTTTGGGAAAAAAGTAATTTTACATCAGAATAAAACGGGGCGTTTCATGGATATTCCTGACATCAGCGGAGTAACTGTACTTTCTAAATCAAGTTTGCAATCGATCACCGAATGGTATGATAATATAAATTTAGACCAAACAAGAAAACGATTCAGAGCAACGATAGAAGTAGATGGCGTTTCTGCTTTTTGGGAAGATCATTTATTTTCATCAGCGGGAAAAGGAATTGAATTTAAGATTGGAGATGTTACCATGTTTGGCATGAGCCCCCGTGCCAGATGCATTGTTCCAACACATAACCCGGAGACTGGAGAAATTGTTCATGCCTTTGCAAAGACTTTTGCAAGACATCGTGCAGCAGCACAACCTGAATGGTCGACTTTAAATGAATACGGGCATCATTATCACTTAACAGTAAATTGTTACGTGCCGGAAACTGAAATAGGTAAATGGATTGAAGTTGGGAATGAAGTTAAAATTATTGGGGAGAAGATATTTTATGAATAGGAATTAATATAAAAAAATAGTTCGCAAATAGATTGCTAATTACCCAAAGAGATTCTTCCTATTTTTTCTTTGCGTTCTTTGCGAACTCTGCGCGAAACTTTTCACAATAACTAAAAAAGTAATATGTCTCTCAAATTAAACCGCTCCGTTTTCGGAAATGAAATCAACAAAGGAAATGCACCGACAATAGAGGAAGCAAACAACCTTTTGAATGATTGGGTAAAAAATGAAAGGTTAAAACTTCACATGAGGCAAGTGGGATTTGTAATGAAAAGCTGGGCTTCTAAAAAGGAAAATCTGGATGAGAAGGATCAACATCGATGGTACATCGCCGGATTGTTGCACGATGCAGATTGGGATCAGTGGCCCGATGAGCATTGCAGATTAATTATTGAAGAACTTGAAAAGAGAAATGTAGATCCGGAAATCATTCATGCAATCGCTTCTCACGGGCCGAATCATTTCGGTGTGCAACCGGAAACGAAGATGGATAAGATGTTATATGCCATCGATGAATTGTCGGGTTTTATTCATGCATACTCATTGATGCGACCCGGAGGTTACGAAGGAATGGAATCGAAGGGAGTGAAGAAAAGATTGAAAGATAAAACATTTGCCGCCGGCGTTTCGCGCGAAGAAATCGCCGATGCCTGTGAAAGGGCCGGTATTGCTGTGGAAGAGCTCATTGACTTTATTATACAAAACCAAAAACTGGTGAACGTATAACTATTTGAATCTTATTTAATAAGGAATAAATTATTTCCGCCACCAAGATCAGGGATCGTTTTGTCAAATTTATAAAGACTGGCATATATTTTTTGTAAATGTTTTTTTAAAGAGATAAAAATTTTATATTTGGCTGAATGACTTGATTCAAAGGCCTTACCACAGGGGTTCTTTAATTGGTCATCATTTAATCCCCGGTACACAATTTACTTTAAATAATTATGCGAACTGGATTTGCGGTATTATTATTTATCAATAAAAAATTAAGAGTGATTTACAAACTAAACCCACTATGAAAAACATTACACAAAGCAAAAATTCAACACTCAGATCAAAAATAATTAACTACAATAAATTATTTGCTGAAAAGATAAGCAGAATTTTTTTTATAAAATTTGCTATTGTAATTTTAATTTGCTCTTTAAACAAAGCGAATGCAGACACTTTCACGGTTTTAAACCTCAACGATAATGGTCCGGGCTCTATTCGGCAGGCGATTCAGGATGCCAATAATCTTCCAGGGACAGATATAATTAATTTTAATGCCGGAGTTATAGGAACCATTATATTGGTTTCAGCACTGCCTGATATTATAGATCCTTTAACTATTACCGGACCGGGTGCCGATGTCCTTTCTGTTTCTGGTAATAACACTTACCGTGTTTTTTTTATTACAGGCGGAGTCACAGTTAACATCAACAATCTTACGATCACCGCTGGTTATGATGCCAGCAATGGTGCCGGCATTTATGTTGCCGGCAGTATTTTGAATTTAAGCAATTCTGTTGTTTCAAATAATTCGGCTAATGCTGGTGCGGGAATTTGTATTCTACCTAATTTTTTAGGTGGATCGGCAACGATTACCAACTCCACAATCTCCGGCAATTCTGCAACCACCGTTGGCGGTGGAATTTTCGCAGGCTCTGACGGAACCTTTTGCTCCTCATTAATAATAACAAACTCAACCATCAGCGGTA
>JANOVV010000055.1:0-32829 GCA_031417555.1 Bacteroidota bacterium | reverse complement strand
ATGGTTGAAAAATATTTTTGAAGTTTTACCGGATTGGAAGTTTAACCGACTGAAAGAACTGCTACCTCCAAATTAATCAACCGCGATTTATAAACTATTTTTTTCTAGCTTGCTATATGCTGTTGGTCGGACGGATACGTTGGTAAAATATATCCAATAAGTCTATAAAGAAGTTTAGCTAACGTAAATTCTGAAAGTATTGATCCTTCCACAGGAGCGCATTCCACAATATCGAATCCAATTACTTTTCTTTTACTGCATACCAATTTTAAAAACTCCAGCGTTTCATTCCAGAATAAACCATTAGGTTCAGCAGTTCCAACAGCGGGAATTACGGAAGGATCAAAGCCATCAGCATCTATGGTTAAATAAACATATTCCGGTAATTTATCCAAAGCCTCTTTCATCCAGGAGGGATTTTTTCGAATTTGGTGAGCATAAAATGTATTTATATGTTTTGATGAACGGATTAGCGCCGCTTCCTCACTGCACTGTGCACGTATTCCAATCTGCACCAAGGGTATTCCTAAATCATGAATCCTTTTCATAACGGATGCATGAGAATAAATATTATTATTATAGGATTCCCTTAAATCGGAGTGTGCATCAATTTGTAAAACCGCAAGTTCCGGATATTTTTTCCGGTGCGAGCGAACAAAACCATTTGTTACCGTATGCTCTGCTCCTATTGATATTACAAATTTACCATCGTTCAATAAAGAATCTGTTTCTTTCTCTATCAGTTTTATTGCTTCTTCATCAACTTTCCCTCTGAAATCAATAGCTTCGAGTGTTGCTATACCGCATTTCTTATAGGTTTCAACTTCCAGCTCTTCATCATAAAATTCCACAAAATGAGAAGCATTTATGATTGCCTCCGGCCCTTTTGCCGAACCGGCTATATAAGAAGATGTATGCTCGTAAGGTACCTGCTGAATTACAAACTTTGATTTTTCATACGAACATAATTCAGGTTCAGGAATCGCCAAAAATGCTTTATCGTTGGGAAGTGTTTTCATAATAAAAAAAGAAATTCTATTTCAATAATGTAGTAACCAAATCAGCTGCCTCTTTTAATTGAATGGCAGAATAAACTTTTAAACCACTTTCATCGATGATTTTTTTTGCTTCAACCGAATTTGTACCCTGCAATCTGACAATTATTGGTACAGGAATGGATCCTATATTTTTATATGCATCTACAATTCCCTGAGCAACTCTGTCACATCGAACTATGCCGCCAAAAATATTTACTAAAATTGCTTTTACATTCGGATCCTTTAAGATAATACGAAACGCCTCTTCTACTCTGGCTGCATTAGCTGTTCCACCTACATCCAGAAAATTAGCAGGCTCTCCTCCTGCCAGTTTAATTATATCCATGGTCGCCATTGCAAGTCCGGCGCCATTCACCATACATCCGACATTCCCATCCAGTTTAACGTAATTCAAATTATGCTCTCCTGCTTCTACTTCTGTAGCATCTTCTTCATTAACATCACGCATTGCTAAATAGTCAGGATGACGAAACAATCCATTATCATCAAAGTTCACTTTGGCATCAACAGCAATTATTTTATCATCCGAAGTTTTTAATACCGGATTTATCTCGAACAAAGAAGCATCAATAGAATCATATGCCTTATAAAGGGATGCAACAAAACGTGTCATTTGCTTAAATGCTTCTCCGCTTAAACCAAGATTAAATGCAATCTTCCTTGCTTGAAATGCCTGAAGTCCGGTTGATGGATCAATTTCTTCACTGAATATTAAATGAGGCGTCTTTTCAGCTACTTCTTCAATATTCATTCCTCCTTCAGTAGAATACATTATTATATTCCTACCTTTTTGCCTGTTAAGCAATACACTCATATAAAATTCTTTGGTTTCAGAAGCTCCGGGATAATATACGTCCTGAGCAATTAGAACCTTACGTACAAGCTTACCCTGTGGGCCTGTTTGCGGGGTGACCAGATTCATTCCAATGATAGCCTCAGCTCTTTCCTTAACTTCATCCAATGTTTTTGCAAGTTTAACTCCACCGCCTTTACCCCTGCCGCCTGCATGAATCTGAGCCTTTACTACCCACCATTTTGTTCCTGTTTGTTTACTTAACTCCTTAGCAGCATCTACGGCAGCTAAAGCAGTTTCTGCTACAATACCTTCCTGAATATTTACACCGAAAGATTTAAGAATTGATTTACCTTGATATTCATGAATATTCATAGACGATGGGGATTAGAATCGTAAAGCTTTGATCAATTTACGAACCGCAAAAGTAAAATTTTTAAGACAGAAAAAACGGCAACGGTATATCTCTTTAAAATTATATTGAATAATGATTTTATCAAAAATATTTGTCTTTTATAACTTGCAAATGATGCCTTTCGTGGACTAAAATAAAGTATAGTATTATTCGGGGCGATACCGGAACACCGTTAGCATTACCTATACGGTCTGCTAATTCATCTGTCATAGAATTAAATAAGCTCAACGTTGCAGCTCGAATTGTTTTCCATTCATCACTTATATTCTTAAGACTGCGGTTTCTAAAATTGCTTTCCACTATAAAACTGTTTTCATCGAATCCAGCCAAAAGGGTCTTATCATTTCTGCTAAAACGCAAAGCCCTGTAGGCTAGAATTCTCTCCGTATCGCAAAGATGGCCTATTACTTCTTTTACCATCCATTTACCTTCCGAATAGGCATAATTCTCTTTATCAGCACCAATTGATGATAGCCAATCCATTGTATTATCCCCTTGCTTTTTTAAAGCGTCGAGCATGTCATCTTCCTTTAAATATTTCCAATAAGATTTATAATAATCATTTAAGCTTTCAAAAGATGGAGGAGTAAATTTCATATCGTATTTTTCAGATTATTAAGCACTCCTCTTCGGAACTTTTAAGTAAGAATACATTAACCAAAACTAATTATTAATCGTAGCGAAACATTGCGAATCTTCGCGCTCTTTGCGTTTTATTTGACCGCCTAATTTTTAAAGCAATGAACACCAAGTTATGGAACGATAAGGTAAAGTAAATCGACAATCACAAACAAAACATTGATCTGAGTGTCTTTAAATACTTATATTCAAATACTTATAATAAATTATGTAAATATTCAATTCTTACTTAGAAAGTTTTGTAAGTAAAGAATATCCCTTCATTTTATCGCCTCTATAAGATTCCGTTCTAACCACCCCATTTCCCTTTGAAATCCATTCAATACTTTGCATTTCATAACCAATAATATTTTTAAACTTAATGGTGGAACTGATTTTTATACATTCAAAAGAACCGGCAGGAGTAGTTATCGTTTCCTTTCCTACTATTTTTCGATTGGTAATATCGATTGTAGTACCCGGCATATTCATATTATTCATCGACACATTCATTTTAAGATGTGCATCTTTGAGCATTTCACCAATTGTAAAATCGAGCGGATAAACTATGTCGTCGGCTTCTATTGTAACGGTCATGTCTTTGGATGATTTTAACTGCTCCGGAGTTAACATACTCTTCATGTTTATAGAGAATGAACCTTTAGAACATTTAGCATCATAATCCGCCGAAGAAACCGACTTCCCTTTTTCATCAACAATATCTGCATGAATAGAAAGATTTGCTCCTTCATCGGTTTTAACAATATCGTGAATTGTAATAGTACTTATTGTTTGAGGTTTACCTTTCTCAGTAAAAGTGGTAGTCTCCATAATTGAACCTTTGTTCATAGGAAAATAACCATCGCAAGGCTGAGCGTTTACAGAAAGACTTGCAAATAAGAATATGAAAATAAGTTTATTTATCATGGTTTTAATTTTTAATTATTACGAATTTGTTTAATAAAAATCTAAATTAAATAGAAGTAACTCTAATTGGCATTTCGAAAATAAGGAATATTTTGGCAATTATTTAAAATAATCAAATATATTAGTGCCGTTTTAAAAGGTCTACCTTAACTTTTTATTAACCGCTCTATATCTTCAGGATAATTATGTTTGCTTAAACCACAGAATGTTCTGATTCCTGAAATTAATTTATTTAAATCCCAGATTTACGTGTTTACATTTTCGAAATATATAATGGTATTTATTCTTTTTATACCCTCGTTTTTATTCTCTGAGATTAAGCCTAAACAATATACCGCTAATGTTCTGACTTCTGAATTAAAAATTGATGGCATTCCTGATGATATTGCCTGGAAATCTGCCTCCTTGGCTGATAGCTTTATTCAATTAGAACCCAATGAGGGCGGACTAATAACTCAGAAAACTGAAGTAAGAGTTCTTTACGACAATACAGCTGTTTATCTAATGGCAATTATGTATGATACCCATGCCGACAGCATTCTTCATGAATTAGGAAACCGTGACGAAGGTTATAAACTCAACAGCGATGCCTTCCGGTTTGGAATAGATCCATATAATAAAAGACAGAATGGTTATGTTTTTGAAGTCTCTGCTTCAGGAGTTCAAACCGAATCTTTTGATGATGATATTACCTTTGATGCTGTATGGCAAAGTGCAGTTATTTTAAGTGACTCCGGCTGGACCTTAGAAATAAAAATCCCCTATTCTGCATTGCGATTCCCCTCTACACCAGAACAACACTGGGGTGTACAATTTGCCCGATTAATAAGACGCAATCGGGAGTATGACCAATGGACACTTACTCCTAAAAATGTTCAAAACAGAAAACTTTTTTGGGGAACAATGGAAGGTATCAGAAATATTAATCCGCCTTTACGATTAAGTCTTACACCCTATTTATCCTTTTTCGCTTTAAGATCGCCGGTAGAATCTAATTCCACTAATTCTGATTATGAAAATTCTTATTCATACAATGGCGGAGCGGATATTAAATACGGAATTGATGAACGATTTACACTTGACATGACACTCCTTCCTGATTTTAGCCAGGTTCAAAGTGATAATAAAGTAAAAAATCTTTCTGCCTTTGAAACCATTTACGATGAACAACGACCCTTTTTTAAAGAAGGAACTGCATTATTTTCGAAAGGAAATCTCTTATATACCCGACGAATTGGGCAAACTCCTTCATTATATTTTGACGTACCAGATATGTTGTCGGAAGGTGAAGTAATTGAAAAAAATCCTGATAAAGCAAAACTGTTGAATGCAACCAAACTTTCCGGACGCACGGATGCAGGACTGGGAATTGGCCTTCTAAACGCCGTTACCACAAATACCTATGCGGAAATTAAAAACTCAAACGGAAATAGAAGAAAAATTTTGACAGAACCTTTAACTAATTATAACTTATTCATTTTTGATCAACAATTAAAAAACAATTGCAACTTATTATTGTTGAATACAAATGTAATGAGAGAAGGAAAAGCCAGGGATGCAAACGTCACGACTATTGAAGGACGGTTTGAAAATAAAAAACATCAATACCAATTAAATGCTAATTATTCGATGAGTCAAATACATCATTGGGATGATGATGAAAGTGGAATATCAAAAAAAGAAAATACAAAAGGAGAATATTTTTCTCTTGAAGCAGATAAAATAATTGGCAATTCGTATTATGGAGGAAGTTATAGAATTTCTACAAAAAATTATGATAAAAATGATTTGGGATTTAATTTTACCAATGACTACACCGAAATAAGTGGTTATTACAAATACAATAAATTCAATCCATTCTGGAAATATTTTAAACAGGGAAATGTAACTATATACTCTAATCGAAGAGGACAATTAAGTAAAAACAACCAACTCAATAACTTTGAAATAGGTACTTCATTTTTCACACTTTTCCTAAACAATTGGTCCATCTTTGCCGACTGGGGAATCCAACCATTAAATGGCCGTGATTATTATGAGCCACGAATAGAAAATACATTTTATAAAACACAAAAAGGTCATTATGGAAGTATAAATGTTTCAACAAATTATAACAGAAGACTTTCTTTCGATTTTGGAAGCAGGTATTATCGCTTTTCTTCACAAAAAAATTCTAGTCTGGGGTATTATTTAATTCCTAAATTTCGTATAAATGATCACTTCAGCATTACTTTAAGAAATAATCTTGACTTATATACCAATGATCATGGTTTTGCTTACACATCAGATAGAAATGATTCTTCTTTTTTCGGAAGGAGAAATATAATGACTATTGAAAACTCAATCACTTCAAGATATATTTTCAAAAACGATATGTCATTATCCCTTTCTGCCCGTCATTACTGGTCAAACGGAACTTATGACCGTTTCTTTCTTTTAAATCAGAAAGGCGAACTCTTACCTTTCGCTGTAAATAATAATAATGACTATGATTTTAATTCAAATTATCTGACTATTGACTTGGTTTATAATTGGCAATTTGCTCCGGGTAGTTCATTTATTATCACGTATAAAAACGCAATTAATTCAGAATCGAACAGGTATCATTCGAGCTATATTTCCAACTTATCAAAAACCTTTTCCGATCCTCAAACAAACTCTATCTCTATAAAATTTTTGTATTATATCGATTATCAATACTTCATAAAAAAAATAAGCTGATTGGTAAATCTTTTAAAAATTCTTTTCTTTACAAAATACTAACCAGCGAGGTACATTTAAATAAATCAAATCCTAATTATCTGACGGTTAATAAATGTTAATTCTTTAGTTGATTAACATATTAACGAATCAACTAATTAACTAATTTTCCTATTATCTTCGCTTCGAAAATTTTTTCTCTATAAAATGGACGATCATTCATGGCAAACGTTGAAGAAAGAGAATTGCTTGCAGAAAGACTCATTACCGGAAATCTTTATAAGTTAAAACATCTAACTTCCAAGATCCAGCCGGAAGAATTGGCTGAATTAATCAACGATTCGAAGAATATTAATTACATTAAAATATTCCAGGTTCTTGATGCTGAAAAAGCAATAAAGACTTTCGAAAACCTTGACTTCGACAAACAAAAGAACTTATTACATTCCTTCAGTGTTGAACAATTAACGGCAACTTTAAATCAAATCTCGCCGGATGATCGTACAGCTCTTTTCGAAAAATTGCCGCAGGAAACCCTGCAACAATATCTATCACTTTTAAGTGACGAAGAAAGAAAAACGGCCAACCACCTTCTTCAATATCCTGAAGATAGTATTGGTCGTTTAATGACTCCCGATTTTCTTGCTGCTAAAGAAGATTGGACTGTACAACAAGTATTAGATTATATACGCCAATATGGAAAAAATACAGAAACAATCAGCAATGTTTATGTAACAGATTCTAATGGTTTTTTAATAGATGACATTAAAGTCAGAGAATTCTTAATTGCACCTTTAGATAAAAAAGTTAGTGATCTAATGGACAAGCAATTTGTTTTTCTGAATGCACGCGACGATCAGGAAAATGCAATTGAAGTTTTTAAACAAACCAATCGGACCGCATTACCGGTTACCGATTTTCAAGGACTTCTTCTGGGTATTATTACAATCGATGATGTGGTGGATGTAATCGAAGCAGAAGACACGGAAGATATTCAAAAGATTGGTGGTACACAGGCTTTTGACGAGCCTTATCTGAAAATTGCATTAGGTAAAATGATTCAAAAACGTGCTGGATGGCTTGTAGTTTTGTTTTTTGGAGAAATGCTTACTGCCAGTGCAATGGGTTTTTTTAATGACGAACTCAACAAAGCCGTTGTACTTACACTGTTTGTACCATTAATTATTTCGAGTGGCGGAAATAGTGGTTCACAAGCTGCAACATTAATTATTCGTGCCATGGCCTTGGGAGAAGTAACCTGGGCAGACTGGTGGCGTGTGATCAGAAGAGAAGTTATCGCAGGTCTTACACTTGGAAGTATACTTGGTTTTATTGGCTTCATGAGAATAGCAGCATGGTCTCAATTCACGACCATATATGGACCACATTGGTTTTTATTAGCACTTACCGTGTCAATTACCTTGATTGGTGTTGTAATCTGGGGTACTCTAATGGGATCAATGATACCAATGATGTTAAAAAAAATTGGACAAGATCCTGCAGTCTCTTCCGCTCCTTTTATCGCAACGCTGGTTGACGTAACAGGACTAATTATTTACTTCACACTTGCCTTTCTTTTTTTGAAAGGCACATTACTTTAAAAACTATTATTGATTTTCATCTTTTAAGTATACTATGAAAAAATACATGCATTTTGAAGGACTAAGAGGCATTGCAGCTTTTATAGTATTTATGTCACATTTCAAACCTACTTTTTGCATTGATATTAATAAAAATTTTTTCAATACTATTGGAGCTGAAAGTGTAAAAGAGCAGGCATTTTTAGAAAATTTCTTAAGTCTGTTTTATGAAGGAACACTGCCTGTATTTATTTTTTGGCTAATGAGTGCTTATGTTATTTTAATAAAGCTGTTCGATGTTAACAGAAATTTAAATAACAAATATCTCATTGAAGCTTCAACAAAAAGATATTTTCGTCTGGCTATTCCAGTTTTCTTTTCTTCATTGCTTTGTTTTATTCTTTTAAAAACAAATTTAATTTACAACAACGAATTAGCAAATTATTTAGGGAAAGGTTATCAGGATGGCTGGCTTAACCTATGGTATAACTTCGTTCCTGGAACAATACATTTTTTAAAAACCACAATAGTAGAAGTTTTTATTCCGGGGAATTCAAATTACAACATAGCTTTATGGACAATGAATCCGGAATTACTTGGTTCATTTTTATGCTTTGGACTTTTTGCAGTTATCGGAAAAAACAAACTGAGATTTTCTCTTTATCTTACGTTATGTGCGTTTTTAATGATAGCGGGAATCAGAGATACAACTTATTTTTATTATATCGTTTTTGTGATTGGTATTATGTGGTGCGACTCTATTAATTCTACAGATGATGGAATTTATTTAAAAGAAATAATTAAAAAAATATTCAATTCCAGAGCAACTCCTGTTTTGCTGTTGCTTGCCGGATTTGGAGCAACTATTTTATCAGATACTCTTTACCCGATTCACAAAAATTTATATTTCTTCTTTACTTTCCCTGTCAAAGCAATCGGATTTACCCTATTAATTAACAATTTTGAATCATTCAAAAAACTTTTTTCAATAAAACCTCTGATATTTATGGGTAAAATTTCGTTTTCATTTTACCTGATTCATATTCCACTAATGTTTAGTTTCGGAATATACCTTTTCATGTACGCCGGTATTGCATCACCTTACAAGGTATTAATCGTCTTTTTAATATTAACCGTTGTCACTATAGTACTCTCCTTCTTTTTTATGAAACTAGTTGACAAAAAAGCATTATCAATTTCTGACAGAATCGGAAAATATTTTGCAAATAAGCAATAACAAAAAAAGGAAATGGAAATTCTTGCTTATGAATTTTTATTCCCTTTTTTTATAAATTCTTTAGTCTTTAAAGAATAAATTATTCTTATTAAATAAATCTACATTCCTTTAGAGATGTTAGATTGCTTATCCTTTATTTCATTTTTCTCGTGTGGCACTTTCCAGATAATTATCATTAAAAGAAGCGCAACAAATAAAATGAACAACTTATTGTAAATACTTAGTTTCGCCATCAGTTGATAAGTTTAGCATGTGAAATATTTCCGATATCTATCATCATTCCCAATTTTTTATGCGCATCATTTTGAGAATGCGATCGTGCCGCCTGATAGGCTATTACATTCATAGACGGAATAAAATAATATTCGATCTGCGCAGCACTTATATTATAGCGACTTATGATCATTCCTTCATCTTGTTTGCCGTCAACGAAAGTAAACTGACCCTTGTGGCATATTAAATGTTGAATTTCGTGTGTACTCATAGTTTTTTCTAATTGAATTGTGAATCTCAAATCTAATTCTGCAACAAGGCTGAAACAATAAACTTTGGTAATTGAAGCATATTCTTGGGAAAAACCACCGGAAAGAATGGTCAATGCTAATTATATAGGGTTTAATTTTCCACAGTTCAAGGTAGGTTACTTTGAAAAAAATAAAAAAGAACCCCGCAAGCCTAAGCCAAACGGGGTCTCTTGTCTAACCAAAAAACTTATTTTCTTGAATTATTACAAAACTTTCTTTCAGTAATAATTTGACTTATCTCTTTTTGAAAAATTCATTTCTATTTAATCCCTGTATTACGATTTTTAAAACAATTCAAATCTTCCGTAAGCGGCCATGGTATTACTTTTCGGATAAAATAAGAAAATCGTTTATGCTGCCTTATAGCAAAATCGTCAACTACCCGTTTCTTTAAATTACCCGGAATCTTACATTTAATAGTGAAGGGTTGATAATTAAGGTATTGAGTTATAATTTAAAACGACATAAAGAAAAAGACCCTGTCCATGGATTAGAGGTTTTGGAAATGGCAGCATAGAAGATGATAATAAAGGATTTTGTGGTAGTAGCTTTGGTAGAACAGTAAGTCCTGTTCGCTCATTTTAACTCAAACTATTTCCAATTCTGATTCAAATAACTTTTGTAATTGTATTATAAGAATTAATTGGTTTTGAATTCCCTCTGATAATTTCTGAAAAGTTTCAGATGGTATAAACTTGAGAAATTGATGGATTATTTAGTGTAAGTCGCAGTCTGAGCCTGAGTTTAAGTTTGAGTAACAGAGTGAGTGAACAGAGTCTGAAGTCCGAGTTTGAAGTCCGAGTCTGAAGTCCGAGTCTGAAGTCCGAGTTCGGAGTCCGAGTTTGAAGTCGGAGTCCGAGTCTGAAGTCCGGGTCTGAAAATTGTTAAATAAAAATTCCAGACTCGGACTTCAGACTCGGACTGAATTTAGTGCCCAGGACTGGATTCGAACCAGCACGGTTACCCGCCACCCCCTCAAAGTGGTGCGTCTGCCAATTTCGCCACCTGGGCAAGGGTTGCAAAAGTAAAAAAAGAACCAAGAATCAAAATTATTTTCATTGTAATTTTTAAAAAATAAATTACACCCTTTATTCCTTTCTTGATTCATGATACCTGATACCTGATACCTGATACAAAAAATTCAATTTTCAATTTTCAATAAATTACATCCCCCCATCTACACCTAAAACCTGACCGGTTATATATGAAGAAAGATCTGATCCTAAAAAAAGTACAGCATTTGCAACATCTTCCGGAGTGCCGCCTCGTTTAAGAGGAATTGTTTCGCGCCATTGTTTTACTGTCTCAGGTGGTAAAGCTTCTGTCATTTCAGTTTCAATAAATCCCGGTGCAATGGCATTACTACGTATGTTTCTGCTTCCTAATTCTAAAGCTATTGATTTCGTAAAACCTATTATCCCAGCTTTTGATGCAGCATAATTTGCCTGACCTGCATTGCCCTTCACTCCTACCACACTACTAATATTTATAATACTTCCACTACGCTGTTTTAACATTGGTCTTTGACAAGCCTTCGTTATATTGAAAACAGAATTCAGGTTTGTTTTAATAACATCGTTAAAATTTTCTTCAGTCATGCGCATGAGTAGATTATCTTTCGTAATACCGGCATTATTAACAACAATATCTAAACGACCAAAATCTGTGAGAATACTATTAATTAATTCTTCCGCAGCTTTGAAATCTGAGGCATCCGATTGATATCCCTTTGCTTTAATTCCAAATGTCTCCAGTTCTTTTTCTAAAGATTGACCTTTTTCAACGGAAGATAAATAAGTGAATGCCACATTCGATCCATGTTGAGCCAGTTTTATCGCTATACCGCGACCGATTCCTTTGGATGCACCTGTTACGAGTGCAGTTTTTCCTTCAAGTAGTTTTTCCAAAATTTAAGATTTTCTGCAAAATAGAAAAAATAATTATGCACTATAAAAATTTAATTTAATCAACAAATTAAATGAAAATTCAATTTATTGCCGTTTTATCTGAATTTCATTTTGGATAACAAAAACCTCTTGGAAAATCATTATCATTTTATACATTTACTCCCATAGCCAAACTAACATGAAAAAAAATAATTTAATCTTATCTCTCGCTTTGATATTCTGTTTATCAAATGCAAATGCACAAACAAAGGCTACTACCAAGCCTGAAAAAATTACTTCTGTAGAAGGAATTACAGAATATAAACTGGGAAACGGAATGCGTGTACTCTTATTTCCTGATCCTGCCAAAGCTACTATCACTGTTAATATTACTTACCTCGTTGGATCGCGAATGGAAGGTTATGGAGAAACAGGAATGGCTCACCTTTTAGAACATATGGTTTTTAAAGGTTCTAAAAATCATACAAATATTCCACAGGAACTTACCTCTCATGGAGCAAGTCCCAATGGAAGTACATGGTATGATCGTACCAATTATTTTGAAACCGTCGCCGCTTCTGATGAAAACCTGAATTGGGCACTTGATCTGGAAAGCGACCGAATGATTAATTCATTCATCAATAAAAAAGATTTGGAAACGGAATTCTCCGTGGTAAGAAATGAATTTGAAAGTGGAGAAAATGATCCTGCCGGTGTTTTAATTGAGCGTATTTATTCTACCGCTTACCTCTGGCACAATTACGGTAAATCAACGATTGGATCCAAAGAGGATATAGAAAAAGTTCCGATAGAAAACCTCAAAGCTTTTTACCAGAAATATTATCAACCCGATTGCGCAGTTCTGACTGTTGCAGGTAAAATCGACGAACAGAAAACACTTGATCTCATCAATAAATATTTTGGATCTATCCCACGTCCAACACGCATTCTTCAGCAACCTTACACCATTGAACCTGTTCAGGATGGTGAACGGTCTGTCATTCTTCGCCGTGTTGGCGATGTACAGGTTGTCGCTTGTGGTTATCATATCTGTTCAGGATCTCACTCCGATTTTGCCGCGACAGATGTTTTGCAGGAAATCCTTTCCAATGCACCGTCAGGCAGACTATATAAAGTGCTTGTTGATACTAAAAAAGCTGCTGATGTATCAGCATTTTCACTTGCCATGAAAGATCCGGGATTCATGACTTTCAGTGCCAATGTTCCAAAAGAAAAATCACTCGACGAAGCTCAGAAAACAATGCTTAATCTTCTTGATAGTCTCAAATATAATCCTGTTACTAAAGAAGAAACACAGCGTGCAAAAGATAACATTCTTAAAAACTTTAACCTGATGTATAATAACACCAATTACATCGGAACATTTTTAAGTGAATATATCGCACAAGGAGACTGGCGGCTGTTATTTAATTACAGAGATAATGTTGAAAAGGTAACTCCTGAAGATGTAAATCGTGTCATCGCTGCATATTATAAACCATCAAATCGTACAACCGGACTTTTCATTCCTGATAAAAATCCGGATCGTGCAGTAATACCTCCGTCCCCCGATCTTGCTGTAATGCTTAAAGATTATAAAGGAAAACAAGCATTAGCTGCTGCTGAAGCTTTCGATCCTTCTCCGGCAAATATTGATAGCCGAACAATTAAAGGCAATATTCAAGGCGGAGGAAAATATGCTTTACTTTCAAAATCGACTCGAGGAAGTTCAGTAAAAATGCGTGTCATACTTCGTATCGGTTCAGAAAGTAGCCTTAAAAATAAAGCTGCCTATGTAAGCATGACTGCAGATATGCTTTTAAACGGAACAAAAAATAAAACGCGCGAACAAATAAATGATGAATTGGCAAAACTTAAGACTGAAATTAATATTTCCGGCGATGGACAAAAAATTACGATTGATGTCGAAACAATTAAGGAAAATAGCCGACAAGCCCTTGCCCTGCTACGCGAAATATTACGTGAGCCTTCTTTTCCTGTCAATGAATTCGAAAAACTTAAACAAAAAGAATTAGCCGATATCGATCAACAAAAAAGCGAACCTCAATCAATTGCTTTTAATACTCTTCAAAGGTTAGTTAAAAATTACGATCCTTCTGATTTCAGATATTCTAAAACATTTGATGAATTAAGTGCAGAGGTAAATAAAGTTACATACGAAAATGTAAAGAAATTTTATTCCGATTTCTTTAATAGTACAAATGCAACTGCAGCAGCTGTAGGAGATTTTGATAACAAAGCTATCACAGAAGATATCAATTCAATTCTTGCAAATTGGAATTCTCCTGAAAAATATACTTATGCTGCCGGCCACTACTACGATGCTGCTGTTAAAAGTGAAAAAATAAATACACCTGACAAAACAAATGCAATGTTTGTTGCTGGATTAAACCTTGATTTAAAATATGACAACAATGATTTTCCTTCATTAATAATGGGAAATTTTATTCTAGGCGGTGGATTTTTAAATTCTCGTCTTGCAACCCGCATTCGTCAGAAGGAAGGAATCAGCTATGGTGTTGGTTCATTTTTAAGAGCAGGTGATCTGGATAATGATGGCAGTTTTGGATCTTTTGCAATTTATAATCCTGAAAACTCCGATAAATTAATCGCAGCTTATAAAGAAGAAATCGACAGGTTTGTTAAAGATGGCTTAACAGAAAGTGAATTAAAAGATGCAAAATCCGGTTACTTACAAAGTCAAAGTCGTAACCGCTCAGACGATAAGAATCTCATTAATAAACTTTCAAGATATTTAGTACTTGATCGTTCATTTAAATGGGAAGAAAGTCAGGAAAAAACAATTGAAAATTTAACCGTTGCCCAAATAAATTCTACTATTAAAAAATGGATTCACCCTGAAAAAATTGTAATGGTTCAAGCAGGTGATTTTGAAAAGAAAAAAAATTAATTTATTCTTTAATTAGTTGATTCGTTAATTAGTATTTAACGAATCAACTAATTTTTTTATGCAATAACTTTACCTAATACACTAGCCATTGTTGTTCCAATTACGGCTGGAGATTCTACTACTGTAATTCCACATTCACGCATAATTTTCATTTTGGCTATGGCAGTATCATCGGCACCGCCAACAATTGCACCGGCATGTCCCATTCGTCGACCCGGAGGTGCGGTTTGGCCGGCAATAAATCCTACTACAGGTTTTGTTCCATTCGCTTTAATCCAACGTGCGGCTTCGGCTTCAAGACTTCCTCCAATTTCGCCTATCATAACAATTCCATCTGTGTCTTTATCATTCATAAAAAGTTCAATAGCTTCTTTGGTGGTTGTACCAATAATTGGATCGCCGCCTATTCCAATTGCAGTAGATATTCCCATACCCGCTTTTACAACCTGATCAGCAGCTTCGTATGTAAGCGTACCTGATTTGGAAACAATACCAATTCTGCCTTTCTTAAATACAAAACCCGGCATAATACCAACTTTACATTCTTCCGCAGTAATTATTCCCGGACAATTGGGACCTATTAATCGTGAAGGATGCGTTAACAAATATTCTTTTACAGTAATCATATCTTTTACCGGTATCCCTTCTGTAATTGCAATAATAAGTTTAATGCCAGCCTCTGCAGCTTCCATGATTGCATCTGCAGCAAATGCCGGCGGTACAAAAACGATAGAAACATCAGCGCCTGTATGCTTTACCGCTTCGCTGACTGTATTAAAAACAGGGCGATCCAAATGCTTCGTTCCTCCTTTTCCAGGAGTTACACCGCCCACTACCAATGTACCGTACTCTATCATTTGTCCGGTATGAAAAGTTCCTTCACTACCCGTGAAACCCTGTACAAGTATTTTACTGTTTTTATTGACTAGAATGCTCATTGGCAGAATGTTTTATGTTTTTAGTTTTAAGGACTTGGTTAGCGTTTGTGTGGTACTTTATTAGTTTCTAATTGTGTCGCAGCAATGTATTTATCATTAAATGTGTCAATAATATTCTTTGTGAATCTTTGTGAAAATCTTTGTGATCTTTGTGGTTAAATTTAATGACAGTAATTATTCTGTGGCGAAATTAGAATTATTATCCAAAACATTTCAGAAAAATCATTTAAATCAGATTAATCCAGGTCAATTTTACACATTCTAATGAAACAAATAAACGGAGACGATACGATTGTTGCTTTGGCAACTGCTTCAGGAACGGCTGCAATTGCTGTCATTCGACTTAGCGGCCCGAAAGCAATTTCTATTGCTGACCAACTTTTCAATCCTAAAAAAGGAGAAAAACGTTCGCTTCGCTTATCCAAAACACATACTCTACATTTCGGTACAATTCAGGAAAAGGGAAAATTGGTAGATGAAGTATTGGTTTCATTGATGAAAGGGCCACACAGTTATACAGGAGAAGATACAGTAGAAATTTCTTGCCACGGCTCTCCGTATATTCAACAAAGAATACTTCAATTGTGTCAAAACGAAGGAGCCCGGATGGCAGGTCCGGGTGAATTTACATTGCGAGCCTTTTTAAACGGAAAAATGGATTTGTCGCAGGCTGAGGCAGTGGCAGATCTTATTGCCTCTGACTCCGGCGCCTCACATCAGCTGGCATTGAAACAAATGCGCGGAGGATTCTCGAATGAAATAAAAACTCTACGACAAAAGCTCATTCATTTTGCATCGCTGATGGAGCTCGAACTCGATTTCTCGGAAGAGGATGTCGAATTCGCGAGCAGGAATGAATTGAAAGAAACGATTCAACAAATGCTCGATGCAATTTCCGATTTAGTAAAATCGTTCGAGCTTGGCAACGTAATTAAAAAAGGAATTCCCATCGTGATTGCAGGGAAACCGAATGCAGGGAAATCAACATTGCTGAATGCCTTACTGAATGAAGATCGTGCCATCGTAAGCGAGATAGCAGGAACAACACGTGATACGATCGAAGAAGAACTCACGATGGATGGAATAAAATTCCGCTTCATCGATACTGCCGGACTTCGCATGACTGAAGATGCCATAGAAAAGATGGGTGTGTTGAAGACATTTGAGCGAATGAATGAGAGTCCGGTGATTATATACTTGTTTGATGTGTTGATTGCGACCGGAAATGAATTGAGAAATGAATTGAGCCAGCTTCGGAAAGATTTAAATGATGCGGTAAAAATTATTCCCGTCGGAAATAAGATGGACACAGTAAGCGAATACAATCTCAATAATGAATTCAAAGGCATCGACAATTTATTTTTTATCTCCGCCAAAGAAAAAACAAACATCGATCAGCTCCGCTCCTATCTAGTATCACTTTATGGAAGCGGGAAAATTGTTGCAAACAATTCCATCGTCACCAGCGCACGACACGTCGAAGCATTATTAAAAACACAGGACTCGCTTACCAGCGTCTACAAAGGACTCTCCGGCAAACTAAGCAATGATTTTCTCACTGCCGATTTAAGACATGCTCTCAATGCACTTGGAGAAATAACAGGTGAGATATCGACTGAAGATTTGTTGGAGAATATTTTTTCGAGGTTTTGTATCGGGAAGTAACCCTAATTAGCGCACTGTATGCGGCAAAATACAGATGCACGTTTTCCATTACACAAAGATCCTGCCGAGAGGGGAATTTTTCAAGACTTTCAAAATTCAAAATATTTTTCTTTATAAAAACAAATTTGTCGAGATCTGTGTTTGAAAAAACTTCAACTATCTAACATCACTTATTTTATTAATTTCCCGAGAAAATGTGATTTTTGTCTGCTTCCTTATATTTCACATTATTGATATCAATTTCTTCAATTTTCAATCTTACTGTATTGAAACGCCAGGCCTTTAGTATTATGGCTTCTTCATTCGGATTTGTTGAACTGTAGACCGCAATTATTTCATTGTCATATTTGTCATTATATCTGCAATTCGATATTGAAATTTTTTGATTGGTAACTAAAGTACAGTTGATAGTATCGATAATTTTAAACTTCGACTTTTCACCGAACATCAAGCATTCCAAAAAAGCAATTACATGTTCATTTATTACGGTGGGATGCTGTTTATATGTTACTGCGTAGTTATAACTCAAAAATGTCGCACCAATCGTTGGGCCATTATACTCTTTAAGTTTTTCCAACTCATTCAAATCTTTGTAAGCAAAAGAAGTATCTACATTGAAATAATTTTCTTCAACTTTCGGCTCCCAGCCGTTCAAAGTAAAAACTATTTTATGCCAATCTTTATTTAACTCGACAATTTCGTTGTAAAGAGTATCCTTGTTCGATATAGTTGTTATTATTTCATTTCCACTTATTACATGTCGGTTAAATAACTGGTAAGTACATTCTGAGGTCCATCGAATATTATATTCGACTATTATACCGGACTTGCCCGAGGTTTCAATCTGCTTCTCATTTGTTCTTACTATTACATTCAGGCTGCCATAAAGTCCATGGACTTTGTATATCCCTTCACGAAAATTGTTACAGGTTATTTTTTCCGCAGTACAAAAACCCGGAAGTATTAACAGAATAATAAACATGATCCACATTTTTATCACTTAGTTATTAGTTTTGAAATTTATTTAATTTTCTATCTTCCTTCTTAATTAAAAACGAAATCATTTTATGAATATTTCAAAACACATCGAAGATCTTCTTAAATCATTTAAGTCAATTTTACCATTCGATTTTCCCCATTTGTGATTCAGACTACATATAACCTGAAAAAATACATCAACCAAGTATATTAATAATCGTTCATATTATGCTTCAGGAATTGTTCATACTTCTCCATAAACTCCTTGTATTTGTATTTGCCATCGACTGGTTTTTCTTTCCCCGATGCAGCATCATTCACCAGCTTAAAATATGCTTGTGGCATTTCATCAGAATAAATAGTAGGAAGCATGCCTGCCTTATTAAATGCAGCAAAGAGAAAGAATAACAAAAAAAGTATTGAAAGAACTATCGAATGATCCTTGTATCCCGTGACCATTTGAATTGTAGTGACCTTATTTCCCTCCACCAGTTCATCTCTTTTCACAAATGCTCCGATGATAAACACTAGAAAAAAAGTAAACGCAGCAATGCCGACCCATTCCGCTTTTTGAACGGCAAAGGGCATGATTATTAATGAGACAAGGAAAAGAATAATGCTCAAATGAAAGAAGAGACCTAGCCAGGCTAACCTTCTATTCAAGTCCACAAGTCGTTTGTAGCGGATAAACAATTTACGGATATAGAAAAGCACCAGCCAGGCACCTGCTGCAACAAAAAGAATTTCTATATAAGGAAAATGAATATTAAAAATCCTGCACCCGAATATCATGGAGAACAAAATCATAGCTGCCAGTTCTGCCAATGAATAACTGTCTTTCTTTTCTTTCTTTACCAGAATCGAGATAAATTCCAACAGGAAGACCAGGCCAAATGCAATTGCAACTCCTCCTATAATCTTTATTCCATAGCTATTCCTGGCCATGGAAGCGAAGGTGCCCGTAATAAGAAGAATAAAAAGTAAATAGTATATAGGGTTATTTCTCTTCATTAATTCGAACGGTAAAATATATAATTGTTATTGTGGTTGAAAAATTCATCCATCGCTGCCCATTTTTGCTTTTCTGCTGCCAACTCTTTTTTAAGAGATGCCTGCCAAATGATCACAGTCCTTGCAATCAGATCTTCCGTTTCAGTAAAGGTGTAAGGAATAGCGATTTTGGCAAGGTACAAATTGCCATCCTCAGCCAGTCCCTGCACGCGGTTGAAAATAGCCCACAACTTATTCGACTCAATAATTTCAGCCAGGAATTTATCAGATATGGAATTTAATTGCCGGCCGCCAATGCGGGACAGCAGCAGAATTAAATGATATCTTAAATCTCTCGATCGGTTGTTATTCCCAAAATTATATTGAGAAAAATCAATGTCTTTTGATTTGGATAAAGCAGAATCGAGGTAAACAAATGCAGTTGGGTCGGTCTTATTTATATAAATTTTTTCAGCCATAAAAATATAGGCAAATGCTTTTTCAAAATTTTGTTCAAATTTTTCAGCCAGCTCTACTGCCTCGGCATATTTACCCGCCATCGCTAAGTTGGAACAAAGATCTTTCAGTTGGTTCAAAAACCAGGTCTTCTCCAGGAATTCATATCTCTCACGTGAAGCTACAAGTTTCATTTTGTCAAACTGCAAATAATATTTCCACCCGCTCGCCGTATCTCCACGTTCAAAAGCCCTGTTGGCCAACAAGAGATAAACCATGTTTAAATCAAGGCTCTTACCCTGTGGATGTGTTTCTGCCAGTTTCAATATACACTTCAATATTTCATCACTGATCGGATAATTATTGGAATATGCAATTTGATTAAAATAAGGTTCAAGTCTGTATGCTGTTGCAATCCAAAGATGAATAGTTCCAAGGTCTGCTGTTGTCTTGTATAACTCTTCGAACAACTTATTTTTGTCAATGAAATTGAAAAAAAGATCAGTATGATAGGGCAGGTTATAAATTCCATCCATGTAATCAGGATAAATGAATAGCTCTTTTCGTGTATATTTTTGGTTGCGCATCCCGGCTAACCAGTAGAGAAGGTTAACAGAAACTGTTTCCTCAAGATATTTTTTATCGATCAGCCTGTAATGATCGACAGCTTGTTGAAGGATCTTATTTAATGAATTAATATCGGGTTTTAAGTTCCGGTCAAATTCGTACTTGCTAATAAGCATGGCACGGCGCTTTTCATTCATGGCCAATAAAAAATTTCGCTCAGAAGGATCATTGATTGCATTGATTAATTTCTCATAATCATTGTTCAGGTCATTAAACACTTGGCGCTTGGCCATACAAAGATTCGGAAAGTAATAGCCGCTGAGATCGCTTGATCCTTTATCAATATTCATTCTGTAGAATTGACCGATATATCCGGAACGTAGGATAGCATTCTTATATATGATCTGTGGTGTAACGGCGGCGTAATGAGTAGCAACCCATTTCACCATGTTAGCCGTTCTATCGCCATATCCAAACTGATAAAATATGGCCAGAATATTTGTATAATCATTAAACAATTCAGCGGTAAAATAATCGTTCTGACCAGACTGCCAGATCGCTTCAAAACATTGAACAACTTTAGCAGTATCACCCTTTGCCGCATATAAGGAAGCCAGGGTATGTTCTCCCCCGTTATAATCATTAGTTGCTCTACCGTTGGACTCAAACTTGCCTTTGGAATAATATATGTCAAAAATGTCACGCCCTTCTTCGCTTTCAAACGGAGAGATCAAATTTAATATAGTGTCTATTTTTTCCCGGGTAACATTTCCAAACGTAAGCCATTGTTGTATTCCATAATTTAGTTCAGCAGGTAAAAAAGCCTTGTACAAGGCTTTCGATTTGAAAAAGATCAATGTCAAACGATACCCTTCGTCAGCGAAATCCCGGATTATTTCTTCTGTTTCATCAGAAGGATCATAATATTGGTCATAAGCTAAAATAGAACGGAACTTGTTCAGTTGTGTCAGTGCGAAAAGGTAATCCGTTTCTTTAGCAGTAAATTCTTTATAACCAACTTTCACAATGTTGGTCAATTCAGCTTTGATGGCACTTTGGTCATGCTTATTAATAAATAATAACCGCTTATAAGTTTCAATCCCGAGGCTAAATTTTTCTTTGGGTTCCAAGCCTGAAAAGTATTTCATCATGGATCCCGGGTCATATCGATTGCCGAATAATAGCGGATAAGCTTTTATATCAGACCCCACATCCTTGCTTTTCATCAGGTCGTAAGTTTCGGCCACGACATTCTTTATAACACTGCTATTTTGCTTCTGCACTGCATCATAAAAATAAAATCCGCTTAATACAATCATGACAGCAATCACCAGTACGATTGCTATGCGTTTAGCTCCATATTTCATGAAAGCCCTGGAGACGGCCACTTTGTTTGCGCTTCGTTTGATGAATGATCGGATATCGGATAATACTCTTTCTGCCTCTATGTTAGCTTTCGCCTGATCATCCTGAATCTCAGAATATCTTTTGATCCACCCCACATTCGGTTTGCACTTGTTATACCATGTTTCAAAATAGGTAAGCGGTCCTATCGGTAAAAGGAAACCCCGGCTCTTTCCGCTTTTCTTCCAACGGTCTAATTGTTTTTTGAAATCCAGAAACGTAGTATAAAACTCAAACTCCTGGTTGGCCCATGTATTCAGCTTATCCCAATTCCGAATAAGACTTTCATGAGTAATATCCAGTACAGTTTCAGGTGAAATTTTTTGTGTAGCCGGATCTTCCGTCTTAAACGGTCTGATAAATGAGTTTCCTTCCTCCCGGTAAATACTTAGTACTTCACTAACTACTTCTGTTGTAATAACAGGCGAATTAATTATGCTTGTAATTTCACCCAGTGACATACGGTTGCGGACTGCACGACTGTTATCAATCTTTGTCAGGCAACTAAAAGTAAGCGCAATGATTCGCTTCGCATCCTGCTGGCTGATGGGTGTATCATGATGTTTGGCATTGTAATACTCCCATGCATTTTCATATAAAACGCTGGCGTGAATTTCAATGACTTTACTTAACCCGGTATCTTTGTAATATTTCTGGCGGATCTGGGGTAATGCGTCAAACCATTGCTTGAATTCAGCCTGCTCTTCATCGGGTAATTCATTAACAGGCATTCCACCCACTTTTGCATAATGAATCAGATCCATCTCCTGCCTGCCTTGGTCTGCCACGAGCCAGATCTGGCTGAGCGCATGTTGCAGTATCGGTAATTGATCTACTCCATCAGCAATATCATAGACCAGGCGTTCGATAAGTCTCTGTGAGATCCTGTTGCCGCTAAGTATGGCAGGTTCTTCAATAACTTGTTTCAGGTCCTTGCGTTTTAAACGTGGAACAAAAAACTGGGAGAAACCAATATACTCCGGCAAGCCCCGGAATGCAGAACATTGACCGATATAGTCGGACCTCATCGTGCAGACAATATATACAGGGATATTTTTCTTGATAGCAATGCGGGCAGTTTCCAGAACAAGGTTCACAACGATCTGTGAATCCTGTGAAGGAGCTTCTTTATAAAAATTTTCCGGGTTAGTAAAAAATTCTTCAAACTGATCAACAATGACCATCAGGTTAGCCGCTTTTCTTTCTCTTTCATTTTTTTCCGGTTCGCTCAGATTTTGCCAATGGTCATCTGTTTCATCTATATAAAAATCAGAATTGGTATACAAATCGATCAATGAGGAATAACCGCGTCTCAGTTCCGTTTCAATAGTCGAAGGTTTGCTGTCGAAGGTTTCCGCCAATGCTTCAGCCATATTATTCACCGGGCTCCGTTCGGGTCGAAAATCTGCAACCACCCAATTCGTATATTTCGCTTTGAAAAATCCGGCCTTCGCATTTGGTAAAAGTCCGGCATATATAAGCGATGACTTCCCTTCACCGGAAGCACCGGTGACCATCAGGAATTTGTTTTGTTCCAATAGCACCGTGATCTGATCAACCTGCTGGTCACGCCCTTTGAAATAAAGGCTTTCCTCTTCGGTAAATGACCGGAGGCCTGTATAAGGACATATCAATTTGTCGTCGGTCATTTATTAATTTTCATTTACGTAAATAAGATAACCCCGACGGAAATAGGGTCTTTCATTCATTCTGAAATTCCTCCATTCATTTTTTTGAGTTTTTGTCAAATTAAATCCTTTAATAGTTTCACGAAGAAAAATGCTCTTATCAGCGTTTGAAATTAGAGGAGGGACTTGCTGTAGTGCAGCATAAAGATTACCATTAAAAGCATAAGCCTTTATAAACCTCTGGATAGCAGCAAACTTATCAAATGAATTTTTTATCGTTGCATATGCTTCCTTTGAATTTTTTTCCGGATTCATCCACATCAGTGCAATGGCCACATCGTGCCTGTTGGGTTGAAATACTTCAGACTTATCAAGCTTTTTCATTTCCACAAGGGCAGAATCAACCAATCGTTGTGCGGCCTCCGGTGATTGCTTATGCAACGATATCATCTGGCTGCCAAATCCGTATAGCGATGATCGGTTTACTTCTTTTTTAAATGTGTTGACCAACGAATACGCATAGTCGAAATGATTATTAACCGTTAATTCCGGTATCAATCGTGCAATCATTTCGAAAGAACTATTGTTAAGAAAAAAATCATTGTATAGAAATGAATTGTGCAATTTATCAAGCTGTATGTGTCGGAAAAAGCCAATGGCTTTATCCGGATTCTTATCTTCAAATGCATTGTTGCATAAGTGCAAATAAAGTAGATTCAGATCTGTTGATTGATCAGCTTGGCGAGCTTCGAGTTTCGCCGCCAATTTTTCCATCAAGTTATCCGGCATCGCGTCGTGCAAATAAAGATCCCGGGCAAACATAATCTGTTGGTATTCCAATAGCCAAAGTCCGAAATATTTCAGTTCATCAACAGTTTGATAGGCTTTATCAAATAAATCCTGTTCCAACAAATAATTAATGAAGGCATAAGAGTGGAAACAATTGTTAATAGCACGCGGTTCAAATGGATGGAAGGGCACACGATAGTCGGGATATAGAAACATGAATTTTCTCGGCATGTTGAGCGTTTTTGCGCCGATGGAACTGCCTTCAATGGTAACAGGCTGTTCTAAATATTCTTTTGAAACGAACTGATAATATCTTATTGCGTCCCGGAACAATTGATCATTTCCTGACTCAGTCCTGCCACTCATAACTCCCCTGTAAGCAAATAAGACACCCTCGTTTTTGAGCATCACTGCTAAACTTAGATTCCGTTCATTGCTATCTTTAATTTTTAATATCTCTTCTTTTAGTTTTGCAAAAAAGAAGGAAAGCATTTGATCACTTGAGAATTTAATATTCAGGTTTGAAAAATACTGTCGTTCAAAGGAAAAAAAAGTGACATTTCTATATGTCTCAACGTCAATCAATGCCCTTGAAACTAGCCTACTATAAAATTCTGTTGAAGTAATGCTTTTTCGCTTGCAATATCCCTGTATAAAAGATTCGAGCTGATTAGTCGTTCCATAAGTATAAAATACCGCAGCTATATTGGCAGCATTTTCAATATGAGAAGCGTAATCATTTTGATAAAAGTTTTCCTGATATCGAAGAATAGTATCCATGCATTGCAGGACCCTTTCCGGTTTACCCTCGGCTGCATACAAATAAGCAAGGTCCTGGTAGAGTCCATTAAACTTCTGTCCATATGACCTTCCTCCACGCATCAGCAAATTGTCACGGTTGTAATTCTTTTCAAGCCAGGAAGTTTTTAATCCATCTTCAAAAGGAGAAAGTATTTTTAGGAGCTGACTGATCTCTTCCTGTGAGAATATTTTATAATTAATAGCATTATCCAGAACAAGACTAAGACTCTGAATATCGGTAAAGTCTTTCGGCTGCTCTTTTAGAATTCGCATGACATGATGTGCCGAACGCTTTGCATTACTAGTAGCCAATGAATACAATTTCTGATCCCGGTTAAAATAACTGGCAAATCCGGTAGTCACTTTATAATCATTGATCAGTTTCAGGTTCTGGGAAAGTTCATCGCTGCTTCCTGTTTTTGGAAGCATCTCCATCAGGCTATCAGTGATCTTCAGGCTTTGCAGGATCTCCTTTTGTGGTTCATAGCGTCCCTGTGTTGCTAGTTGCGTGGCAATGCCTATTCCTATTTTTATTTTTTGCCGTAAATCTGAAATGCCATCTAGTACTTCGGGAATGGTCAGATTACCTAGTATGAGTTGTTCAGTAATTACGGGAATAGGAAACTCCGGACTGAGTTTGGGTATATTGGCCAGTTCAAACGTTTGCGTCTTTATATTCTTCAACACAGAATCATTCCTCCTCCCGAAATAATTCATGATGGCGAATGAGCTAACTATAATGATTGCAACCAGGCCCAATACAATAGCTATTCGCTTCGGGCCGTAGCGTATGATCGTGCGGGTTATCCTATGTTTACCTGCACTTCGCCTTAAGAATTCCTGCGCATTAATTAATACATGTTTCGCATTTGACAGCTTCTTATCCTCGTCAATTTCTTCCGGTAAATACCGAGCAATCCAATGTGCATTGGGCTTGGCGGTCTTGAACCAATTCTCAAAATATGTAAGCGGACCAATGGGTAATAAAAAATCATTTGACTTTCCACTTTCCAACCACCGGTTCAGCTGTTGCTCAAAGTCAAGCGAAATAGTATAGTTATCAAATTCCTCCTTGGCCCATTGCTCCAGGTATTCCCAGTTACGTATTAAACTTTCGTGGGTGATATCAAGTACATCATTTTCGGTAAGTGTCTGGCTTCCGTGATCCTCCAAAATAAAGGGACGGATAAAAGTATTACCAGGTTCCCTGAAAATATCCAGTACCGCACCAACTTCTTTTGTTCCGAATTCAGGCCTGCCAATAATATTAGTAATTTCTTTCAGCGTCATCCGGTTTCGAACGGCACGACTTTGGTCAATTTTTGTAAGACAGATGAAAGTTGTTTTAATTATAGCTTTTGCATCTTCATCTGAAATATTCCCGCCTGAATCCTGCCCCGATGACCCGGTCGGAAGGGGACTCAGTCGGGCAGGTTTTCCTGATTTATTTGCGTAATACAAATCGGCTTGTTCATAGAGTTTATTCGTATGCGTATCGAGAACATTCTGCAGATTGGGCTTATGATAACATGATTTGATATCAGGAGTGAGGCTTTCAAACCATTTATTAAATCTGTCAACATGTTCTTCCGGCAATTCATTTACCGGCATTCCTCCCACCATGGCATAATGGAGCAAATCCATTTCTTCTTTTCCCTGCCCGACTTTGTCATTCAGGCGGGCATTATCAGCAGCATGCCATACCTGATTAAGGGCATGTTGCACGATGGGTAGCTGATCTACTCCTTCTGTTAAATCATGAATTAGTCTTTCCGTTAGCCGCCTCGTAATACGATTGCCGCTTAAAATAGCAGGCTCTTCAATCACCTGTTGTAATTGCGTACGGTTAAGACGAGGAACAAAAAACTGTGAAAACCCGATATATTCTGGTAGTCCGCGAAAAGCAGCACATTGCCCGATATAATCCGAACGCATGGTGAAGACAATATAAATAGGCAGGTCTTCTTCGAGTGCAATCCGGGCAGTCTCCAATAATAAATTAAGAACAAGATTGGCATCAACAGAAGGTACACCTTTATTATAGTTTTCCGGATTGGTGAAAAACTCCTCAAACTGATCGACAAGAATAATGAGGTTAGCAGCCTCTCTTTTAAGGGCGGCTTTTCCATTATCATCGGCCAACTGCCAGGCCACTGAATTGGTATCTAAATATCTTTTTGAATTTTTGTATAAATCTATAATTGCAGAGAAGCCATGATTCAATTCAGACTGAACCGTATAAGTATTAGCGATATTCAGCTGACCGGCAATTGATTTACATAAATTATGAAAAGGTGTTCTTTCAGGTCTGAAATCTGCAACACACCATTGTGTATATTTTGATTTTAAAAAACCTGCCCTTGCGTTAGGAATTATTCCTGCATATATCAATGAAGACTTTCCATCCCCTGATGCCCCGGTGAGCATTAAGAATTTATTTCGCTGCAGTTGCTCTGTTGCCTTGTCAATATCTTCCTCCCTTCCTTTAAAATACAAAGACTCCTCTTCTGTAAAGGCTCTCAAGCCTGTATAAGGACAAATCTGTTCTGCTTCGGACATGGTAGTGACTAACTCTTTTTTTAATTTAATTTACTAAACTCCTTTTTCACTTCCATGGGAATAGTTTCTTTAGGAACTATTGAAGATGATACACGAGGCGCTTTAAAATTACGGGCCAGGTTAGTTTGGGGATTGTCATCGCCTACGAGGAACATAGGAGTAGGAGAAGAAGCGCCGCCTACCTGTTTCCATATCTGTTTAATAAATGGAAGTGCCCAATCAGCTGCATATTTAAAATAAACTACGGCTAATTTACTTTTTGGTATCTGTTGAGAAGACATCTCCCGGTAAGATTCTTCTCCTTCAGGATGAATATTCAAGGTCTCAACAGAATACTCAAGACTCAATTCATCAACGATTTGTCTGGCTTCCTGTTCATCCTGCTGATTGAAAATAAAATAAATTTCTGTGTCTTTGGAATCATAAACCTTTGCGTCCTGTTTCATCATTACCACCCGCATATCGTCTACCAATTGCATTGCTCCCTGGCTGTTTGTAAACATCATGTTTCGTGTAATATTGTTACGAATGTATTTGATGAACTCCTGCTGTGAAGGTTTTATTACTCTGCTGTTTTCAGGAGCCAGCCAGACAAATAAATTAAATGCGTAGGAAGAAACATCAATTCTTTTCTTTGCTTCTATAAACTGGTATTGTGGAAAAGAAACATCATCATTCGATTCGAAACGCCTCCCGAATTCACCACTCAGCATGTGCAGGGAACAGACACATTTTTGTAATGCTTCAGCGGTTTTTGCTTTGAACGTTTCATCATCAGCCGGACAGTCAACTGAGGGAACAACATTAAAGCCTGCCTTTTGAAGTATAAGGGCCATTTCCTCCCGTTTTTCTTTAAGATCAACAGATGTCCAGGCAAGATAAATATTGGGGCGGTGCCTGTCTATTACTGAAACTTTAATTGAAGATGATAAAGAAGTAGAAATAGCATGAGGTACAATTTGATGGGCTGCGAATTGCGCAGAAGGAGTTTCAACAATGCTGCCTTTCTGATTAAATTTTATCCCGTTAATTATTTCTTTTATAGCATTAGCCAGTTTATTGATCTGGTTACGATACAAAGGCCTTAACGGGTCGGCATGTTTCTCATCATCTGCTGAAAGTAAAGGACGATTGACCCCTTCTTCACGATAGATAAAATCAATTGACCTCAAGCCCCCAGAAAGCTCCGACTCCAGTAATTTGACATCTTCACTATCTATATCATGAATCTTTACTGGTATTACACGGGAGACTATATTACCATTGGTTAATTTAATAGTACTGCCAACGCTGTCATTTTTTATCTGATTCTGAAATACGCTGAACTCATTCTTCCATACCGAAGAATTGATATCGCAATAAGTTTGAGAGATAACGGGAATAAAAATCAGGGAATTTATTTTTTGCGAAGTCGTTCTATCTTCCCGATTATCCTCTGGGTTTTTGTCAAAAAAAATCGATAGCTTATCTTTTAATGTGGCGCCCAATTCTTGGTTGAGCTTTTCTACAAATTCCGTAACCCATCCATCATATTTGTTGTCGTTATATCTATAGCTAATATGAATATCGTAATCATAATCAGGCATAATAGAAGACTTGGCAGGCCTTTGGTTTTTTGTCTCATTTGTTTCTTCTAATGATGAAAATATTTTGTAAACCCGAACAGGTTCTTTTACATTTTTGAGATTTTCTACCCTCACAAATACTGATCTGATATCATTTTTATTGGATAAATCCCTTTGAACGGATTCTGAAACATAAATTCCTGCAGGCGGAGCTAAAGCCTGCAGGCGTGAAGCTATATTTACAGCATCGCCAAAAATATCTTCATTTTCAAATACTACTTCCCCCTGGTGTATGCCAATACGCAATTCAAATGCTTTGGAATTGTTACATGCTTCCTGAATTTTTATTGCCGCATATACTGCATTGCTAACAGCAGGAAAACATGCTAAAATACCATCCCCTAATTCTTTGATACACCGGCCACCGAATTCTTCAATGATCGGTTTTTGCAACGCCCGGTTTAAGCGTAAAAGTTCAAACGCTTTTTGTTCATTATTTCCCATCATTGCTGTATATCCGACAATATCGGTAAACATGATGGCTGCGAGTTGACGGGTTTGGGTCATGTGCGAAAATTAAGTAAAAATATTCAATTCACCTTAAGGATTATTTATAAATCATTCATGAAAAAAAGATATTTCGAATCCAACTTGTTACATTCACACGCTTACAGACTATACACTTTGAGATATTCTTAATCGAATTATATAAAAGAAAAAAAATTATTTTGCAATAGCTTATATAAATCTGAGAAATCACTTTTAATGTTTTCAAGACCCAATTTACATTTCTCCTATTTATCTAAAGGTGAGATTAAAATCTCAAACGTATTTGATTCAATTATAATCTCTTTCTTAATTAGTCCTATTCTCTGTTTACAATAGTAGCATTTTACATCAATAATAAATCCCAAATCTTTCTATTTGGATTTTAGATGGTGATGGATGATTTTGATTGGGTGTAAAATTACTTTTGCTTTTATGAGGTCTTTTGCTTTCCCAAATTTATAAATCATCCTTAAGAAACACTTCTACCTGATTTATAATACGAACATTTAAAATTAGAGGTTATTTAACCGTGAAATTGCCAGATAGTTTTTATTTAATAGAATATTTTATTTTTATCAAACTAATTTTGCAAACTTTTGAATTCCTTTTGTAAAAAAGATGTTAACCCTCTTTAATTATAAGCATTTGCACAGGTATCTACTTCTTGTATGGAGAAGTAATTTCACTTGCAAATAATAATTTCCGTTTTTTTCATTTTCAGAATTTTGTCCTTCGCTTTTTAACTAGTCAATCCTCTTATTTAATACTTAAAAAATGAAATTAAATTAATATTTATCTATTTCATATTCAATTGCTTATATTTTTTCGTATTATTAATATTTGACAATTGTCAGATAATATACGACATTTGTTAAAAGTATAATAATTTTATGACAGCAAAAAAAAACAAAAAAAGTAAAGGTGATTTAAAAATTGTTTCAGAACCTTTACTCAGATATGAAAACATGGATTTTTTTTCCGGTATTATTAATTTAATTGGTGGGCAAGCTTTACTAAAACATCCAATTAAAAATAATTTTGATTGGATTGCTCTTATAAGAAATGGACTACCCGGTTCTGTAATCAATATATTAGCTAAAAATATTTCATTTTCTGAAGAAGAAATTTCTAAAATCATTCATATCTCATCCAGAAGTTTGCAGAGATGGACTAAAGAAACTAAAAATAAAATATTGGATAAAGAAACTTCTGCTAAAACAATTGAGTTAGCATCGCTATTCAGTAAAGGCGCTTCTGTATTCGGATCTATTGATGCTTTTACAAAGTGGCTTCGGCTAAATAATTCAGCTTTAGAAAACAAAAAACCCATAGAACTTCTTGATACAAGCATAGGCTTCGATATAATAAACGATGAACTGGGCAAAATTGAATACGGAATCTTCGCCTGATATCTATGTTCGTCTATAGAATTTCGAAAACTAAATATATTAATGATCTCTCAGGGACAGGTGCAAAATTATATGGTGGAAGATGGAATGAAAAAGGTATTCCCTTAGTTTATACTAGCAGCTCCATTTCTTTAGCTATTCTTGAAAGTCTTGTACATTTTTCTTTTAACATGGCACCTCCTGATATGTCAATTGCAACTATTTATATACCAGATAATATTTTCGAATCTTCAGTGGATATAAAATCATTTGGAAAACTTCCTAATTCCTGGAACGAAAATCTCCCAAATCCCAAAACTCAACAATTCATTAAAAAGTGGATTAACAATAAAAACTCATTAATTTTAAAAGTACCTTCAGCAATAAATTCCCGAGAATTTAATTATCTGATTAATCCTTTACATAAAGATATTAACTTAATAATCTTGCAGGATATTGTACCTTTTTCATTCGACAAGAGACTCATTTAATCAATCTAATTTGGCAATTTTGTCATCTCTTAAAAAATTAATTTAGAAAATGAGAACTTGAAATTGCTTTTTATGCAAAGATTTAAGCGTCTTAATTTGGCCTGAAATATCAACTGCTCATTGATTCAACTATTGATTTAACATCCGTATCTTGCAATACATTCAACCATAGCAATTAGATTGCAGATCTTAACACACCGCTAAACGAAAGATTGGATGAAATTCAGGTAACAAATAAATCCAACTCACCTGAATAAATATAAATGACCGCTCCTGAAATTGAAAAATAAAACAAATGAACAACAATGAAAATATTTTATTATTTGATGGGGTTTGTCATTTGTGTAATAATCTAGTACTTTTTATTATTAAAAAAGATCCTAAATCTCAATTTAAATTCGCAGCATTGCAATCAGAAATGGGGAAATTATTATTGAAAAAATATATTTTAGATTCTAACAATTTAAACACAGTTGTTTATATAAAAGGAGAAAGATATTTTTTAAAATCAACTGCTATTCTTAATATAGTTAAAGATCTTGGCGGGTATTGGAAATTATTTTATGCTCTTATAATAATTCCAAAATTTATTCGTGATATTATTTATGATTTAATTGCTAAATCACGCTATCGGATATTCGGTAAAAAAGAATCTTGCATGATTCCAAGTCCTGATATTAATCAACGATTTTATTCCTGAACAAATTATTTTAAACTATTACAAAAAAATTATTTTGTAAAATTAAATGATGTCCTTGAAGTTAAAGTAACAGGATTCGCGCTCCATGTTTCTATTCCATTCTGATGTCTTATTACAATCCAGCAAGAGGTTCCAATAAGCGAATTGGAAAGAATACAATATGCCTTACCGGTAGTACTTACTACGGTTTTAATTGCTGGCACTACAAATACTGCAGGATTGCCTGCTGAGCGTAATTCAACCGTTATCGTATCGGTCTGATCGGGTTGTGCATGAACGACACCTGCATTCAATAAAGTGGGACGCATTTGTCCGCCTCCTATGTAAGGACCTTCCAAAAAGGCTGTAATGGCTAATTCCGTTAAACAAAATCCTGTATTGTTGGTGACACTTGCCGGTGATCGTCCATCGCCATCTCCCAATGAATAGTCTTCTCCATGAAACTGAGCCGTGCCTGAATAGGTACGTCCGGGATAAAACATTTCATAATTGGTTGTACAGGTTACTTCGCGCCATGAAAAAGTGGTCCTTAATCGTAAGGGACTTACAGTAGAAACGTAATTGAATTTTATATCCGGGGATGATAAACAGGTAAAGTCTGCACTATTTGTTAACCGTATACGGGTGACAATAAATGGTGTAGTTGTCACTGTAGATGAAATACAGGTTACCGGGCCTATGACATCAAAAT
>JANOVV010000054.1:0-30457 GCA_031417555.1 Bacteroidota bacterium | reverse complement strand
TACGCTGCGAACCTTTCCTCAACTTCCGATCGGCGATTTCTGAAGGGAGCAATAATGCGGCGTAGTCACGCAAATATCCGTTAGTGCAAATTAAATTTTTTATTACTTGCGCTAGACTACGCCGAGCGGAATACTGCGAAGTCCCTCCGCTCGGCGTAGTCTAAAGCAAGCAACACAATTGGGTTAATATCACAAACTCACCTTTGCTTGACTACGTCGCGAACCTTACCTCAACTTCCGAGCGGCGATTTCTGAAGGGAGCAATAATGCGGCGTAGTCACGCAAATATCCGTTGGTGAAAATTAAATATTTTATTACTTGCTTTAGACTACGCCGAGCGGTCCCTCGGCGTAGTCTAAAGCAAGCAACACAATTGGGTTAATACCGCAAACTCACCATTGCTTGACTACGCCGCGAACCTTTCCTCAACTTCCACTCGGCGATTTCTCCTCCGCTCGGCGTAGTCTAAAGCAAGCAACACAATTGGGTTAATATCACAAACTCCCCTTTGCTTGACTACGCCGGGAACCTCACCTCAACTAACGCTCGGCGATTTCTGAAGGGAGCAATAATACGGCGTAGTCACGCAAATATCCGTTGGTACAAAATAAATATTTATTACTTGCGCTAGACTACGCCGAGGGGCGAGTCAGCAACTTCAAAATAGCGAATGTAATTCAATCAAAGAAACATTTACCGGACTCTTTTTTCCGCTATAATCTTTTGCACTACTATATAAATAGTCTTCAGGCCTTTCAACAAAGCCTTCTTCGACTGGATTATTGTGTATATATTTAATCTTCGATAAAGTAAATTTTGGTGAATAAACTTCTTCGGCATGATTATTCTGTTGCCAAATCTGGTAATTTTTATTCCGGGGATTCTCTTCCCCTGCCTTTTTAAAAATGGGTAACATCCAATTACGTCTGCTTTCTTGAGAAGATATAATTTTTTTCATTAATTCACGACTTGTAAATTTTTTGAAGCTTCCAATAACCTTACTTAAATCGTCATTTTTTGCATTGACAATCATATGTAAATGACTTGGCATGATAACATATGCAAAAATCTGAAGTCCCAAATTTTCGATACAAAAATTCAAATTGTCTGCAATTAATTGTTTGTAACTATCACGAATAAATAAATCGACCCAACCAATTGTGGTAGAAGTCAGAAAATAAGCTCCGTCTTGTTTGTCGATTTGGTATGCAGAAGGCATTTAACAAATTTAGGCTTTCAATATGCTTAAGGCAATCCTAAAATGCAGTATATTAAATGTGGGTTTTATGAAATTGTTGTACATATTACGGCGTAGTCACGCAAATATCCGTTGGTACAAAATAAATATTTATTACTTGCGCTAGACTACGCCGAGCGGAATACTGCGAAGTCCCTCCGCTCGGCGTAGTCTAAAGCAAGCAACACAATTGGGTCAATATCACAAACTCCCCTTTGCTTGACTACGCCGCGAACCTTTCCTCAACTAACACTCGGCGATTTCGAAAGTAGTAATATTGCGGCGTAGTCACGCATAGATGAGTTGGTGCAAATTAAATATTTTATTACTTGCGCTAGACTACGCCGAGCGGCAATATTTGTTTACTTGCGCCAGTCCATCATCATTTTTAAAATTTTTCGTATACTTATAAATTAATTTCCATAACTATTAAATGAAAAACCCTCGTTTAACAATAACACAAACTTTTGATATTGAAATTACATTAGAAAAAATATTACCATGGATTCAATCATTTAATCCTGCAGTTATTTTAAATAGTAATAACGACAAGCAATTACAAAATGACAAGTACCATACTTTTGATTTTTTGCTGGCTATAGGAGAAGTATTACATTTCTTTGAAGAAAATAATCTGTTTAATAAGTTAAATGATTCACATTCAAAATTAAATGATTGGTTAGTGGGCTATATTTCTTATGATGTAAAAAATCAAATTGAAAATTTACATTCTAAGAATAACGATGGGCTTTTAGCTCCGGATAATTTCTTTTTTCGTCCGAGATATGTAATTGAATTCACAGGTAGAGATTTAAAAGTTCATTACTTGCCCGAATTTGACAGTGAATCAGATATTCATTCGCTAATAAATTCATTAATGAATCATGCTCCGGTTAAAAATCAACCCGCGAATGAAATAAATATTGTATCAAGAGTTAATAAAGTGGATTATATCGAGAATGTAAATGCTATTAAAAAACATATTCGGCGTGGCGATATTTATGAAATGAATTATTGTATCGAATTTTATTCTGAGAATGCTTTGATTGACCCGCCATCTGTATACAGCAGATTGAATACTCTTTCACCGATGCCATTCAGCACATACTTTCATATAAACAATCTTTTCCTGATGTGCGCCAGTCCCGAGCGTTTCCTTGCCAAACGAAAAAATAAAATTATTTCACAACCTATTAAAGGAACAGCCAAACGAGGACAAAACGAAAAAGAAGATATGTTAATTATTGATTTACTTAAAAACGATCAGAAAGAACAAGCTGAAAATGTGATGATCGTAGACTTGGTTAGAAATGATTTGTCACTTACCGCTGCCAGACGAAGTGTAATTGTAGAAGAATTATTCGCCATAAAATCTTTTCATCAACTTCATCAAATGCAATCAACCATATCTTCGGAATTAAAAAAAGGTATACCGTTTACGGAAGCAATTAAATATGCTTTTCCAATGGGTTCGATGACAGGAGCTCCTAAAATACGGGCTATGGAGCTCATTGAAGAATTTGAAAAAACAAAAAGAGGAATTTACTCAGGTACTGTCGGATATATTACACCTGATGGCGACTTTGATTTTAATGTTGTCATTCGAAGTATTATATACAACTCTGAAAAGCATTATCTTTCTTTTATGGCCGGGAGTGCAATTACAGATGGTTCAAACGCTGAAAGAGAATATGATGAATGTTTATTGAAGATGGCAGCTATTATTAAAGTATTGGATACTAAATATTGAATTTATATCGATTAATTCAACATTGGATTCTCTTACCCTACAATTTTTATAATCAAAGACCTAAAGTTTTTTGAAAAGCTCAACAAAGGGCGGATTAATTTCATTTCTTTGAGTGAAATTCGTAATTTGTTGATTACAGAAAAAAGGGAATGTCAAAAGAAAATAAAATATTGTTTAAACGCTTTATTGATTATATCGATGAAAATAAACTGATCCTTCCTACGGAAAAAATCCTATTGACTGTAAGTGGCGGCATGGATTCTTCAGTAATGACTCATCTTTTTTCTGAGACTGATTATAATTTTGGAATTGCTCATTGCAATTTTTTATTGCGAGGAAAAGAATCGGATAGTGAAGCAGATTTTGTTGAAAAGATTGCGGAGAAATTAAATAAACCCTTTCACAAAAAAAGTTTTGACACCCAAAATTTTGCCGACAAAAATAAATATTCAATTCAGGAAGCCGCACGTATTCTACGTTATAAATGGTTTGATGAAATTTCAATAGAATATGATTACAATAAAATTGCTACTGCTCATCATTTAGATGATTCTATTGAGACTTTTTTTATTAATCTCCTTCGGGGAACAGGAACCGCCGGCTTACGGGGAATAACCGTAATGAATGGAAAAGTTATTCGTCCATTGCTTTTTGCTTCACGCAATGAAATAGAAGAATTTGCTCAAGAAAATAAAATAAATTTCAGGGAAGATTCTTCAAATGCTTCCGATGACTATCTGAGAAATAGAATTCGCCATCATATTATTCCTGTTTTAAAACAAAATGCCGAAAGATTTGAGGGTATAATGGAAAATCTCATGGAAGATTTTTCGCTCATTCATGAAATAGTCAATAATCAATTAGACGCATGGAAGCAAAAAAATGTGACACTCAATGAGAGAGGAAACTTCAGGATTTCATTAGATAAAATTTTACAAGAAAAACATCCATCGTCTTTTTTATCCTTGCTTCTCTATTCATTCGGAATAACCGGAATCGAATGTAAAAAAATACTATTTGCCGAAACTGCAGGAAAAATTTTTCATAGTAAACATTATTCTATTCTACGTGATAGAGAATTTCTCATTCTTCAAAAAAAGGATAATACTGAAATGGAAACTTTCAGCATTTCAGAGCTCCCGGCAAAAATCCAAGCTGAAAATATGGTAATTTCAATCAGCAAAGAAGTTAAATTGGGAATAGATTCATTTTCAGATAATAATAATTTAATGCAGGTTGACAAAGAAAAAATTACCTTGCCATTAACCTTACGACCCTGGAAACAGGGAGATTATTTTTTTCCGCTCGGCATGAAAGGAAAGAAAAAAATTAGCGACTTTTATACCGATGAAAAAATCGACAGATTCCACAAAGAAAAAATTTACCTCCTCTTGTCAGGTAAAGACATTGTATGTATCTTGGGGCATCGCATTGACGACCGGTTTAAAATAACATCATCCACAAAAGAAGTTCTTACAATAAGACTTGCAGTATTATGAGCCACGAACAACCATTGTATGAGGAAAAACAGTATCTCGGTTATAATCAGCCGAGCATGCTGTTGCGGCTTTCATTGGCTTTGTTCTGTTTTTCTCTTTACTGGTGGAAAATTCACAACGGACAAAATGGAAATCTCTTTTTCCTGATGGGAATGGTTGTAATAGTAATCAGTATTCTGCTTTTATTTGTTTTACATATTAAAATTCGTGTCTATAAAACTTATATAGAACTTGATGGTTTATGGACCTCCCGCAAAGTGAATATTGATTTGAAAAATATCGTCAAGATCGAACGGAAACGATACAGTCATTATCATTTTAATAATCCCGTTTTTAATCTTCATTTCAAAGGACTCGTTCGTTTTTATACTGGAGGAACAGAAGCCGTTGAAATAACGCCAAAAGAAGGTGATCCTTACCGTATTGGCACACAAAAACCAGGAGAACTCGAAAAATTATTACGAGAATTAACAACAGTTTAAAATAGTTTTTATTAATATTCGTCATTAAACAAACAAATAACCATAAACACAAATGAGAAAATACGCAATTTGGATTGTCCTTGGAGTTCTGATTTTAATCGGTGTCGGAGGATATAACGGTCTTGTCGGCTCCCGTGAAACTGTCAACAAAGCCTGGGCGAATGTCGAAGGCGCTTACCAACGCCGTGCCGACCTGATTCCTAATTTGGTTAGCACTGTAAAAGGTGTTGCTGATTTTGAAAAATCGACATTAACTGCTGTTATAGAAGCAAGAGCGAAAGCAACAAGTGTTCGAATCGACCCTACTAATATGACTCCTGAAAAGCTTCAGGAATACCAGGCTGCTCAGTCACAGGTTGGAAGCGCATTAAGCAGATTACTCGTTGTTGCAGAAAATTATCCTCAACTTAGAGCTACTGAAAGTTTTAAAGAACTTCAGTCGCAATTGGAAGGAACAGAAAACCGTATCAACGAAGAGCGACGGAAATTTAATGAAGTTGCTCAGGTTTATAACACTTCACGCCAAAAATTTCCACGTGTTATACTTGCAAACTTATTCGGATTTAAAGAACGTCCGTACTTTCAAGCTGACAAAGGAAGTGAAAAAGCTCCGAGTGTAAAATTCTAATGACTGCTTCCGATAGATTTGATGAAAGTGACCGCCTGCAAATTCTAGCGGAAATAAAAGAGGCTGAAAAAAACACCTCCGGAGAAATCCGTCTTTTTATCGAAGACGATTGCGGAGAAAATGTTCTGGATCGGGCTGCTTTTATTTTTAAGGAATTAGAAATGCATAAAACAAAAGAGCGCAATGGTGTGCTCTTTTATCTGGCTACCGATTCAAGACAATTTGCCATTCTTGGCGATCAGGGTATTCATTCAAAAGTTGAAAAAGATTTCTGGCATGCTATCAAACATGAAATGCAGAATTATTTTACTGAAGGTAATTTTTTGAAAGGACTTACGATTGGAATTAAAATGTCGGGCGATGCATTAAAAAAACATTTTCCATACCACAAAAACGATAAAAATGAGCTTTCAGATGATATTGTTTTTGGTAAAAAAAAGTAAATATTTCCCTATCAAACGGATTATGAAAAGCGTCAATGCCTTCAGTTTATTTTTTCTGGGATTATTTATTATTTTTTCGCACACTCTGTATGCTGAAGATTTTCCTCAACGAGCATCAACACTTGTTACGGATTTCACCGGGACTCTCGGTGAGGGAGAAAAATCATCTCTGGAAAGAAAACTTGTTGCTTTTAATGATTCAACATCGACTCAAATTGCTGTTGTTTTAATGCGCTCCACAGGAAATTATGAAATTGCCGATTATTCCGTTCAGCTTTTTAATCAATGGAAAATCGGACAAGCCTCCAAAAATAATGGAATACTGATTCTAGTAGCTGTCGATGATCATAAAGTCTGGATAACCACCGGCTATGGAATTGAAGGTGTATTGCCCGATGCTCTTTGCAGAAGAATCATTGAACAGGATATTGTACCCGCATTTCGACGAGGCGATTACTATGCGGGATTAGAAGAAGGCACTAATTCTATAATGTCAGTAGTTAAAGGAGAATTTACCGCTGAAGATTACCTGAAAACGAAAAAGAAGAAACCGGTATTCTTTCCATTTCTGATGTTCTTATTTGTAATTTTTATTGTCATCCTCTCCCGGTTTGGCCGGGCGAGAAGATATGCCCGTAAAAACAATCTTGCCTTTTGGGCAGCATGGGCATTGTTGAATGCAGCTTCAAACAGAAGTCGTGGTTCCTGGGGAGATTTTTCAGGAGGCGGAGGTTTTGGTGGTGGAGGTTTTGGAGGTGGCGGATTCGGTGGATTTGGCGGCGGAAGTTCAGGCGGCGGCGGTGCAGGCGGAAGCTGGTGAAAGAAATTGGTGAATTAGTTATTTTAAAAATTATTTTCCCTCTCAAATAAAATTCACACCCCTTATCATGATACTTGATACATGATTCAAAAATCACTTTTCTTAATTTTATTATTTTTCTGTGCTCTTTCTTGTTCGCCCCCTGAAAAAAAAACTGTTCCTGTTATTGGATTTCTTGATCTTCTTCAAGACGAAACCCTTGCCCAAGCCAAGAATGGATTTTTTGATGCTTTGAAAAATGAAGGTTTTGATGAATCTAAAAAAACGATTGAAATAATTTATCGAAACGCACAAAGCGACCAACCTGCTTTGTTGCAGGCTTGTGATTATCTGATTTCCCAAAAAGTAGATTTAATTGCAACCAACCCTACTCTTTCTACTATTACTGCAATTCAAAAAACAAAAACTATTCCCGTTTTCATGATGGTTTCTCCACGAGCAGATTTGGCAGGACTTACAAATAAAAATGGTAATGCTCCCGAAAACCTGTTTGGCGTATTTGAGACGCTTGATTATATCGATACATCTTTAATGTTAATCAAGAACATCTTTCCATCGATCAAAAAAATAGGGACCATCTATAATCAAAGCGAACCACAATCGGTGGATGCGCTCAATGAAATAAAAAAAACCTGTGAAAAAGAAGGAATAGAATTGGTAAGCCTTCCCGTAAATAGTTCCAATGAAACTCAACTCGTTGTTCAATCCCTGCTCAGTAAAAATATAGAAGCATTTTTCGCTTTGCCAGACAATGTTGTTTTTTCTTCCATGGAGATAATTGTAAAAAGCTGTGATGAAGCAAAAGTCCCTGTTTTTACGAGTGAAGAAGGGCTGGTAAAACGGGGAGCTGTAGCTGCTTTCGGTGCTGATATGTATCAATGGGGATTTCAAAGTGGCAAACAAGCCGCTTCTTTTCTAAAACAAAAATCAACAAACGGACTTCAACCGGAGATTGTTAAAATCAGGCGCAGAGTTTACAATGCTGAAAAAGCAAAGACTTTTAATATACATTTCGAAAGTGATTTTGTAGAGGTGTATTGAATTGATTATTGATATAGTTATTCATCGTCGAAACTACAATTAATAAGAAAAATTCTCTAAAAGATTATTTTACTATTCAATCTTTCAATTTGAGTTTCATCCTAAAAGCCTAAATTTGCTTAAATGAATTTTTATTTGACAGCTATTCTTCTTGGATTAGGATTTTCTTCGCTGGCTATGGGCATTTTCATATCGATGCGGATATTTAATATTCCGGATATTACTACGGATGGATCTTTTACCTTAGGCGGAGCAGTTACGGCTTTGATGTTAAGTTCAAATCAACCTGTATTATTGGTATTAGTTTGTGCTTTTTTTGCCGGAGCATTGGCAGGAACATTAACAGCCCTTATTCATACCCGGTTAAAAGTAAATGCTCTTCTATCGGGAATTCTTGTAATGACTGCTCTTTATTCAGTTAACCTTGCAATCATGGGACGATCAAACATTCCATTAATAGGAACTTCTTCCATTTTTTTTCATATGAATGGATTAACAGAAATCCAATCTCAGATAATAATCCTTCTGGTTTTTTCAGGAATATTATTTTGGGGATTATCTTTACTATTAAAAACAGATTTCGGTTTGGCCATGCGTGCAACCGGGAACAATGAAACAATGATCCGTGCCTTGGGTGTAAATACAAGCAGAATGAAAATTGCCGGTCTCGCTCTTGCAAACGGTTTAACAGCGGTGAGCGGATTTCTTATTGTGCAGATTCAAGGATTTTCTGATATAGGAATGGGAATTGGTATTGTTATTCTCGGATTGGGTTCTGTAATGATCGGTGAAATATTTATGCGCCTGTTAAAAATTCAAAACATAACCATTCACATACTCGGAGTATTAGCAGGAACAATTATTTTTCGTTTAATACTTGCCTTTGCTTTATCGATTGGCATTGATGCTTTATATCTTAAATTAGTCGTCGCTTTATTTGTTTTAATTGTTGTCAGTATCCCTAACCTCCAAAGAAGCGAATGATTTCACTGAAAGGAATATCAAAAACGTTTTCAAAAGGAAGTCCTAATGAGATCAATCTTTTAAATAATTTCAATCTTGAAATTAAAAAAAATGATTTCATAATTGTAGTCGGCAGTAATGGTTCAGGAAAATCAACTTTGTTAAATATCCTCGCAGGAGTTGTTCGGATCAATGAAGGTTCTATCATTTTGGATGATAAAGATATTTCACAAACAAAAGACTATAAACGCAGTCGATGGCTTGCACGTATTTTTCAAAATCCATTGGCAGGCACAGCTCCTGATTTATCTATACTCGAAAATTTTCGTCTTGCATCCATTCGAACAAGTAGTAAAGGATTTAGAATTGGAACAGATAAAAAATTCAGAGCAAAAGTCAGGGATAGAATTGCCGTTCTAAATCTCGGATTAGAAAATAAATTAGACCGGGAAATGGGAAGTTTATCGGGGGGGCAAAGACAAGCCTTAACATTGTTAATGGCTATTATGGATGAAACCCGGCTATTGTTGCTTGATGAGCCTACAGCGGCTTTAGATCCCCGAACATCAGAGCTAATCATGAACTTGGCCGACAAAGTCATCAAAGAATATAGCCTTACTGCTTTGCTTGTAACTCATCAGATTAAAGATGTAGTAGGTTTTGGAAACCGTGCTTTACAGATGAAAGAGGGGAAAATTATTCGTGACCTGAAAAAAATAGAAAAAGAAAAGTTAAGCATAGCTGATATCTATGAATGGTTTAATTAGCAAATTATTTATTTTAACATCTCAAAAAATTATGGATACAGTTTTAACAACCTTTTGATTTTATTAAAATATAAGTCTGATCCTGCTAATTATTAATTCAATAAAATCTATTAAAAAGACAAACGGAAATGGATACCCTTTCCCGTTCAGTTCCTTTATAATCAAGATAATCCGGTGAAAACAGTAACAGAACAAATTCCTGTTAAATCTTTTATAAATTTGCAAAATTAGCCAACATCTTAGGAAAAATCTCGTTGTACTTCGGTATCAATATTCAATGAAAAAAATAATACTTTTTCTCTTTCTTTTTATCACTTTGGTTTCCCGGGGCCAAATGCTTCATCCAGCCAAATGGACATTTACTTCAGAAGTAAAAAAAGATAATAAGATCGAATTACAATTAAAGTTAGAGCTTGATGATGAATGGCATATCTATTCTCAATTTACACCTCCGATTGGCCCTTTGCCAATGGAAGTTACTTTCGAGCCTTCGGATTGCTATAGTCGTTTAGGAAAGGTAAAAGAACCAAAACCTATAAGTGAATTTGATTCTTCCTTCGGCGGTAAGGTATTTATGTTTGCGGGAGAGGTTATATTCAGGCAAGAAATAAAATTAAATGGAAATGGCTGTACAATTAAAGGGAGAATCGATTATCAGGCTTGCAAAGAATCATGCATTCAATTAGATACATCTTTCGTCTTTGTTGTAGGAAATGGTAAAATTGAAAAAGAAGAAGTTTCGCCATTAACAACTATAGACACGGCTAAGGCTGTTGTAATTGATCCTGCACCTACCAATGACGATTTCAAGCCCGAATCCAATATTCAACTGGAAGAAGCTTGCAATGATGGCTCTGGTGAAAGTCCCAAAACCAGCCGAACTTTCCTTGCAATTTTCATTGCCGGTATGCTGGGTGGATTACTTGCTTTGCTCACGCCATGTGTATTTCCTATGATACCCATGACTGTAAGTTTCTTTACCAAACGCAGTGGTAGCCGCCGGAAAGGAATTACTAATGCGTTGATATATGCGGCATCCATCATATTAATTTATGTGACGCTGGGTTTAATTGTAACAATCAGTTTCGGATCGGATGCTTTAAATGCCTTATCAAGCAATGCATTCTTCAACCTTTCTTTCTTTATCATCTTCGTAATTTTCGCTATATCATTTTTTGGCGCTTTTGAAATCACATTACCAAGTTGGATTATCAATAAAGCTGATTCGGCCAGTGACAGAGGCGGACTCATCGGAATATTTTTTATGGCTTTTACACTTTCACTTGTATCCTTTTCCTGTACAGGGCCGATTATAGGTACATTGCTGGTAGAAGCAGCTCAGGGACAAAGTTATATCGGACCTTTAGCGGGTATGTTTGGTTTTTCATTTGCGCTTGCAGTTCCGTTTGCCCTATTTTCATTATTTCCCGGATGGCTGAATTCGCTTCCTAAATCCGGCGGCTGGTTAAATACTGTAAAAGTATCACTCGGATTTTTGGAGCTTGCTCTCGCTTTGAAGTTTTTATCGAATGTAGATCTGGCTTATCATTGGGGATTTCTTCAAAGAGAATTATTCATTAGCATCTGGGTGATTATTTTCCTTTTACTCGGTTTATATTTATTGGGGAAAATAAAACTCTCTCATGATACAGAAGTAAAGTATATATCTACCGGACGATTAATGTTTGCTTTGCTCGTATTTACTTTTACAATATATCTGATTCCCGGAATCTGGGGTGCGCCATTAAAATTAATTAGCGGTTTTCCTCCACCCGAATTTTATAAAGAATGGAAAACGGGGAAAGAAAGTGAATGTCCCCACAACCTTAATTGTTTCCATGATTATGAAGAAGGAATGGCGTATGCAAAATCACAAGGTAAACCTGTCATGCTCGATTTTACTGGCTGGTCATGTGTCAATTGCCGCAGGATGGAAGATAATGTATGGAGTAATCCTGAAATTTTAAAAAAACTGACCAACGATTATGTAATCATATCTCTTTATGTGGATGATAAAATGGTATTACCATCTGATAAACAATTTACCTCTTCTACTAGCGGCAAATTAATCCGTACAACGGGCAATAAATGGAGTGATTTTCAAGCGAGTATTTACGGGACTAATTCACAACCTTACTACGTTTTAATTGATAATCAGGCCAAAATTCTCGCCCAACCCAAAGGCGGTTTGATTAGCGTTAAAGATTATGACTCTTTCCTGGAAGAAGGTTTGTGCAGGTATAAACTACGCAAATAATTGACGATTTATTCTTTTTTCTATTATCTTTCCCTATAAAACTTTTTTAGGTTAAAAGGAATTGGGTGTTAAGAGGCATGTATCAAGTATCGGGTATCGGGTAATTTGTGAAATTGACAATTGGAATATTTTGTTTTTTATATTTCATAAATTAATATTTTTTAATAATCTGCAAATTTCCTTAATTTAAAAACCACAATTTTAAATCTCTATACCAAACAATTAATACTAAATACCAATACCAAAATCTTGGTACTCGATACCCGATACTCGATACTAGATTCCCATTTCCCGATAATCTTTTTTGATACTATTTAAACTACATTTGCACCCTTAATAAAAAGAATGCAAAGAAAGTTCGTAACCAACCTTGCTTTAGTCCTTTTACTCAATCTCCTGATAAAACCATTCTGGATATTAGGAATTGAAGTTGCAGTGCAGAATGCTGTGGGACTTGAGCAATATGGATTTTATTATGCCATTTTTAATTTTTCATTCTTACTTAACATTTTTCTTGATTTAGGGATTACAAATTTTAATAATAAAAACATTTCTCAAAACAATCATTTATTAAGTAAACATTTATCAAGCATAATTCTTTTAAGACTATTGCTTGCCGGAATATTTGTGATAATTACTATCATAGGTGGAATTATTATCGGTTATACAACCGATATGATGAAAATGCTAATTGCAGTTATTTTCAATCAGGTTTTAATTTCCTTCATCATGTACCTGAGATCAAATTTGGCAGGATTGCATCTATTCAAGACAGATAGTTTTATTTCAATTCTCGACAGGCTCATAATGATTCTGCTTTGCCTTATTCTATTGTATAATTATCATACTACAGGTCATTTCGATATTCGTTGGTTTATTTATGCACAAACGACTGCTTATCTTATAACATCCCTTATCACACTGGCAATCGTTATGAAAAAAGCAAAAATCAAAAAACTAAGTTGGCGTTGGCCGTTCTTTGTAATGATCCTTAAGAAGAGTTATCCTTATGCTGTTCTTGTTTTATTAATGACGTTTTATAACCGAATAGATGGAGTTATGCTTGAACGGCTACTACCCTTTCGTACAGGTGCTCATGAAGCCGGAGTATATGCATCTGCTTACCGTTTACTCGATGCTTCCAATATGATAGCATTCTTATTTTCAGGATTACTTCTTCCTATATTTTCACGCATGATTAAGCTAAAGCAAAATATAATAGAAATGGTTAGATTATCTTTTTCACTATTAGTAATACCGGCCATTGTTGTTGCGACTGTCAGTTTCTTTTTCAGCTATGATATTATGAATCTTCTCTATAAGGGAAATCATATCGAAGAATCTTCTATTGTTTTCAAAATATTAATGTGCTGCTTTATTCCAATTTCATCTACCTACATATTCGGAACATTGTTAACAGCAAATGGAAATTTACGCCAGTTAAATATTATGGCAAGTATTGGAATGTGTATAAATATATTTTTGAATTTTATTTTAATTCCAAAATATTCTGCAGCCGGAGCCGCTTTTTCCTCTATCACTACTCAAATTATCACTGCCGGCGCACAAATTTTTATGGCTCAGAAAACTTTTAACTTTAAAAAGGATTTTAAACTGCTCTTTACGATATTAGGATTTATAATAAGTGTAATTACAATAAATATATTAATCTCTCATCTGAACATACATTGGATTAGCAGATTATTAATTTCAGTTTTAGCTTGTTTTACTCTTGCATTTCTTACTAAACTTATTAGTATCAGGAATATTTACAGAATTTTGAAATATGAGGAATGAATCAAGAGACAAGAATAAAGAATCAAGAGTTTAGAGTTAAGAAAAAAGCTACAAGAGTCAATAGACAATTTTGGGTAGAGCGAATATATATTTTTGATTAAATCAACTTGCTTAATATCCAAAGATGGCCATTTTTGTTTCTCTTTTAATTTCAATTTCCTTTTTTACCTTTGATGCCCCTCTTGCAGATTTTCACCCAAATACTAATGTTTCAAAAAAACAGGGAATCAGCATATTTGGAATCAAACAATCCAATAATCTATACATTATTTGGATATAAACCATTGATAATAAATATTTTGGTTATCTCATTCATTTTTCGAATCAACACCTAACTAACTTAAAAGCTACCATCCATTCTACTATCCCAATTTTACACGATTATACAAAAATTTTAAAGAAAATATAATTTAGATAATTACTCTTTTACCAATTTTATAGAATCAGAGAAACATAATTTATACAGTTAATAATAGTAAATAAATTAAATGGACAATATATTTTTTAATTCAGCAGACCTAATGCAATTGATTTTAAGATGGAAAAAACATCTAATCATCGTTGGTTTAATAAGTCTTGTCGGCTCAATTTTGTTTTCATCACCCTTTTTCATCAAACCAAAATATAAATCATTTGCATTAATTTATCCGTCTAATTTAATTGCATACTCCACAGAAAGTTCAACAGAACAAATGTTGCAATTAACACAATCGTATGATATTAGAGATAAAATAATTAACACATTTCACCTTTTCGAACATTATAATATTGATACATTAAAAAATAAAACTTTTAAAAGCGAAGTATATAAAAAGTACGACGAGAATATAATAATTAAAAAAACGGAATACGAGTCTATGGAGATAACTGTGTATGATACAGACCCATTAATCGCGTCTCAAATTGCTGATTCAATCGTACATTATTTTGATTTGAAAGCCCGTTCATTACAAATTGAAAAATCGCATGAAGTAATGGTTATCGCTTTGGATCAATTGAAAAACAAAAAGAATCAATTAGATTCAATGGAAAATCTTTTACATGACTACAGCACTAAGTATGGACTACTAGATTATAAATCACAATCAAAAGAGGTTACTCGTGCTTATATGCGTGGACTTACTTCAAACGATACAAAAGTTATAAAAGAATCAAATAGAATTATGCAGGGCCTTATGGATAAAGGAACTGAATTTAATTCCATCAACGAACACCTTTGGCGACTTCGCGGTACCTATAACGATTTAAAATTAATTTATGAAAACGCTTACCGTGATGTTTATAAAGAATTAACCTATGCCAACGTCGTAACGCGACCATTTCCTTCAGATAAGAAAGCATATCCTGTTCGATGGCTTATTGTATTGATTTCTGTTGGCTCCTCCCTCCTTCTCGCTTTTATGATACTATTGATTTTTGATCCAAAGAAAAAAACTACCTGATTGGAAAAGTTTATTTCTAATAAAATAAAGTTACTCTGGTTTTACGGAATCATGTTTGTTTTTATTTCCATCAGTATTTTTATGATGGCCAGGGAAAATTATTGGATTGCAGCAATTCCATTATTTATTGTCATTATTTATCTTGCCATTTATTCTCTTGATAAAATTTTATTGATAATCGCTTTTTGCACTCCTTTGGCTGTAGTTTTAAATGACAAATCAAGCGGCCCTGCTTTAAGTATTCCGGGAGAACCGTTAATGTTTGGCGTTCTATTACTCTTTGTTTTTAAATTTATTTTCGAAGGGAAATTCGATCGTAAAATACTTTATCATCCCGTTACTCTTGCTATTGCTTTTCATATTACCTGGATGTTTATCACCTCCGTCACAAGTACATACCCAGTTGTTTCTTTTAAACACTTGCTTTCACAACTTTGGTTTATTATTCCTTTCTATCTATTAGGTACACAATTATTCAGAGAAAAAAAGAATATTAAAAAATTCGTCTGGCTGTACTGTTCTACATTATTGATTGTCATTTTCTATACACTCTTTCAACATGCCCAAAACAGCTGGACTCAAAAAGCAGCGCATTGGGTAATGATTCCTTTTTATAATGACCATACAGCATATGCAGCTGTTCTGGCTCTTTTCATTCCACCAATGATAGCATTTATGCGTGACCGGTACTCATCGTTCAGGGAACGATTTCTTGCCGGTTTTATGTCAATCATGCTCATCATTGCTATAATACTTTCTTATACCCGTGCTGCCTGGTTAAGTTTAATTGTTACTCTTATCGTATATTTCATTTATTCTTTTCGAATTAAATTTTATAATGTCCTCCTAATCGGTGCAGGATTAGTTACTCTATTTATGATTTTCAGTTCCGATATTTTCATGAAGCTTGAAAAAAACAGACAAGATTCCGCTACAGATTTCAATAAACATATTAAATCAATTTCCAACATCTCAACAGATGCTTCTAATCTGGAAAGAATCAATCGCTGGAATAGTGCCCTCCGAATGTGGAAACAAAAACCTTTTTTGGGTTGGGGTCCGGGTACTTACCAATTCAATTATGCGCCTTTTCAGAAATCAAGCGAAACCACAATCATTAGTACCAACGCAGGCGATAGCGGTAATGCACACAGCGAATTCATCGGACCACTTTCTGAGGAGGGTGTATTCGGAATGCTTGCCATGGTATTAATAGTTATAACCGTTATTTATCGTTCTTCGATTTTATATTCAACAGCTAAAGATCCAAATATTCGTTTACTCACTCTAGGAATCTTGCTCGGTCTTGTTACCTATTTTGTTCATGGTACTTTAAATAATTTCCTCGATACCGATAAATTATCTGTCCCCTTCTGGGCTTTTATTGCCATGCTAGTTTCATTGGATGTTTATCACAATAAAAAAATAAGTTAAATAAAAAAAATATAACCGTAAAATTTAAAAGATCATTTAAACCAGCAACTCAATAATGTAATATCATCCGTATAATTTTTGTTTTCTTTAAACGATGATAATGTATCTATTAATTGTTGATGTAAATGTTTCATATTAAACAATTGTTTCCTCTCTGTCAGAAATTCCTGCAGACGTTGCATTCCAAATTCACTGCCACTTTCATTTTCAACATCTGTAACACCATCTGTATAACAATGCAGCATTGCATTCGGCGGAATAAAAACTTTTCCCTGATTAATAAATGGTAATTCCTCAAACATCCCCAAACCGGTACTTCCATCGTTAAGCATATAAACAACTTTTTCATGTATAAGAAAAGGTGGATTATGGCCTGCATTTATATAATGCAATTGACGAGTTAGTATATTATATCGCCCCAGGAAAAAAGTAATAAATTTTTCACCCTTGGCACTTTGATAAACTTTATCATTAAGTAATTTAATAAGTTCCGACAATGAAGGCGTATGTAATACCAGTGCATGCAAATTTGCTTGAAAGTTCGACATCAGTAATGCTGCAGGAATACCTTTACCTGATACATCTGCCATACAAAAAACAAATTCATTTTCATTCACCTGAATAAAATCATAATAATCACCCCCAACTTCCTGGTGAGGCAAATACGTAGCATGTATCTCATATAAATTACTCATCGGAAGTTTAACAGGGAAAAGCATAGTCTGCATTTGAGCAGCCAGATCCAATTCCTTGCGTATTCCAGCTTGTCTGATCTTTTCCGATGCTATATGATTATTTTCTATTGCAACAACTATCAGGTTTGTAATGGTATGTATGAAAGAACATAATTCATTTTTTTTGGGGATAACAGAATTTGATAATCCACCAATAAGTGCATAAGCCAGCAATTGCTCTTTATGATAAACCGGCAGTATTGTCTCAAAATTATTAATCCATAATTTATGTTCCGTTTCCAGGTTATGAAGTTTATTTAACTCTTCAATAATTTTATCTATATCGAAATTATTCAACCCCTTATCAGTTCCGGAAAGCAACGCACATTTCCACTGCTCATCATTTATTAAAAGTGCGAACTTCTCTACTTTAAGCTGGCTGTGAAGTACATGTTCATAAACATCAAGAAGCTGCTTGGTCGAAAAATTATAGTTGATCGCTTTGGTTATCTGCAATAACCAATGCAATTGAGTATTCTTCGCTTGCAATTCGCCTTGCAATTCAGTAATCTGTGGGCCCGGTGAAAGAGACTTTTTTTGTATTGCCAATTTATTTGTTGCGTTTCAATTTTTCAATGATATCCGGAAGTTGCTTGACAAAAGCCAGCTCCCGCATTTTTTCCCGTGCCTCCTGCACTGGACTGCCAAAATAGGTTTTTCCTCCTTCGAGTGATTTTGGTATTCCGGATTGCCCTAAAACAACTGCTCCTTTTCCAATAGTCAAGTCCTTTTGCACTCCAACCTGACCCCAAAGTATAACATCGTCTTCAATGATAACCACACCGGCAATTCCTACTTGTGCAGCAAATAAACAATTTTTCCCAATTACTGTATCATGTCCAATGTGAACCTGGTTATCAATCTTTGTCCCTTCGCCTATAACAGTATCTCCGGAAACTCCTTTATCTATCGTACAAGATGCCCCTATTTCAACTTTATCATGAATAAGTACACGGCCACATGACAACATTTTATCATATCCTTCCGGTCGCCTCTTAAAGTAAAAAGCATCCGAACCTATAACAGTGTTAGCATGAATAATAACATTGTCGCCAATTTCTGTATAATCATAAACAGAAACATTCGAATGTATAATACAGTTTTTACCTATTCGTACATGATTGCCGATAAAGCTACCCGGTTGAACGATAGTTCCCTCACCTATTTGCGCAGTTGAGCTAATGTTAATTGCTGATGGAGTAAACGAACGGAATTTTTTAACAATAGCTATATAAGCAGAAAACGGATCATCATTTATCAATAACGCTTTCCCTTCAGGTGCTTCTATTTTTTTATTTATTATTATGAATGTAGCTGCCGAAGATAACGCCTTATCATAATATTTAGGATGATCCACAAAAGTAATATCCCCATTTTCAACCATGTGGATTTCATTAATACCAATTGCCATTGACTCTGTACGGCTAATCAAAATTGAACCGGTCAGCTTTGCCAATTCATTAATAGATACGGGTGATGGGAATTTCATTGATTACAAAAATACGTTTTTTAAAGAGCCTACATTCATATATCAGGCGATCTATAAGTAATTATCAACAACGAGGCTAACAATTAGCTATTGATTTTTTGTTATTAGTAATTACTTAGGGCACTAATACATTGAAATAACCATGGAAAATTACATTTGAAAATGCAGGTTTTAAAAAACAAGTACAATTAATTACAATTTTAGATAAATGATTCAAGTGCTTATTGTTACTTTCGCCATATGCGGATTGCAGTAAATACAAGAATGTTACTTCCCGGAAAAATGGAAGGTATTGGTAATTTCACTTTTGAAACAATGAAAAGGATTACCAATCAGCATCCCGAACATGAATTCCTTTTTATTTTTGATCGTACGTTTAATACCGATTATATTTTTTCTGAGAACATCATTCCGTATTCTATTCCTCCGCAAGCAAGGCATCCGTTGTTATGGTATTTATGGTATGAGTGGAGTCTGCCCAATCTTTTTAAAAAAATAAAACCGGACCTTTTTATTGGTACGGATGGCTATCTTTCTCTGTCCGCCAATATCCCTTCAATTGCTGTCATTCACGATTTAAATTTTGAACATTATCCAAAAGATCTTCCGTTTTTTAATTCAAAATTTTATAGACACTATTTTCCACGTTATGTTAAAAATGCTAAACGAATTGCAGCCGTGTCGCAGTTTACTAAAAATGATATAGTAGATACCTATCATGTAAGCCCGGATAAAATTGATGTTGTTTACAATGGAGTCGGTGAAAATTTTAAACCGATTAACGAAGAAACATCCAATAAAATAAGAGAAACCTTTTCAAATGGAAAACCCTATTTTCTATTTGTTGGGTCATTACACCAACGAAAAAATATTGCTAATCTTTTACGTGCATTTGATGATTTTAAAAAAACAATTTCATCGCCAATACAATTGATTCTTGCAGGACAAAAGCGCTGGTGGACGAGTGAAATGGAAGAAGTTCATAATGCAATGACCTATAAGAGCGAGGTGATATTTACCGGCCGGGTTTCTGAAGATGATTTACAAAAAATAACAGCTGCAGCTTTTGCAACAACTTATGTTTCCACATTTGAAGGTTTTGGAATTCCAATTGTAGAAGCCATGCGGTGTAATGTCCCTGTAATCACTTCCAATGTAACTTCAATGCCTGAAATCGCAGGAGGAAGCGCCCTCCTTTGTGATCCATTTTCAGTTTCATCTATCAGTAATGCTATGTCAATCATTTTTTCAGATAAAAATTTACGTAATTCTCTTATCGAAAAGGGAAAAGAACGACAATCACATTTCTCCTGGCAAAAATCAGCCGATGATCTATGGAAATGTATTGAAAATGTTATTAAATAAAATGAAACCTGTTCTGAATTTATGATTCTGTTTGTTAAAAAATGTGGATAATTTTCTGAAGTAAATGCTAAAACCTATTATTCTACTTTTACCTTAGCATATCAATGCTTAAAAAATATTTTCAGAAACACCTTTTAGAAGCTGGTTGTGATGAGGCCGGTAGAGGTTGCTTGGCCGGACCTGTTTATGCAGCCGCTGTCATTCTTCCTCATAATTTTCACAATGAATTATTAAACGATTCTAAAAAATTAACAGAACAAGAACGAAATATGCTTCGGCCGATTATTGAGAAAGAAGCTATTTGCTGGGCTGTAGCCACTGCATCGAATATAGAAATTGATTCTATTAATATACTGAATGCATCTTTTCTTGCCATGCATAGGGCTATCGGCAAACTTACTATCAATCCTGAGCTATTACTCATCGACGGTAATCGTTTTAAAAAGTACCCAAACACAGAACACAAATGCATTATCAAAGGCGATGGAATTTATATGTCAATTGCTGCTGCTTCTATTCTTGCAAAAACATACAGAGATGACTTTATGCTCAGGCTTCATAATGAATTTCCCCAATATTGCTGGAATAAAAATAAAGGTTATGGAACTTTAAAACACAGAAATGCAATTATCGAAAATGGCTTTTCTCCTTTTCACAGAAAAACTTTTAATGTTGTAAATCCTCAGTTGGAAATATTAATATAGTATCATGATACTTGATACTTGATACTTGATACTCATTTCAATTCACCCTTTTTTGAAAGAAATCCCTCCTTATTTATTCATTTTCTATTCGATTAGTTGAAAAAACAGCTTAGAATTTTACTAATTCTATTCATTCTGTTGTAATAAATGATTCATTTTTTTTAAACAACGGCTATCTGATATCGTAATGAGTCGTGAAAGGATAAATTTTATCCGTTAAAAATTACTTACATGAAAATTTTACTTAAACACAAGATTTTTTTTGCTACTGCTTTATTAGCATTTACCCTTTATGGATGCATAAAGGAAGAAGACCTGAGCTTTGATAAGGTCACTACCAATGAATGGTCTCCTGAATGGGCAGTTCCTTTGATTCACTCAGGACTATCTATTAAAGACCTTACAGGAATGTCGGATTCTGGAATGTTTACAACCAATAGTAACCACCAGATTTCTCTTGTATATAATACAAACATATACAAGATATATGGTTATGAATTTTTTACTCCTGTCAATCAATCGAGTTGGCAGACATTACAACTCATACAGCCGGATAGTGTTGACTTATATCAAAATGATTCCGTTTCAAGATCAATCAATCTTGTTTTACCATTAACATTCCCAAATGGTGAACAAATTGATTCATTGAATTTCCGAAAAGGACAATTGAGAATAAATCTGGCTTCTTACATTCCTCATGATGGAATTCTTAAAATAACTATTCCATCGGCTACTTTGGGAGGACAACAATTTAGTAAAAGCGTACCCATCAGTGCATCTACCGGTTCTGCTGTTTATACTCAAGACATTTTCGATATGTCTGGATATAATATGGGTACAAAAAATCTGGGAATGTCAAATCAATTGCGAGTAAATTATTCACTTACATTTTTGAAATCACAAACAACCCTAAATACATTAAATAAGAACTTTGATATAACAACATCATTTGATTCAATCACACCATCGAGCTTGTTCGGTTTTTTTGGACAAAGAGAATTTATAATTCCTCCGGATTCATCAGAGATAAGTATATTAAATAATTTTCAGGGTGGTGGAATTTATCTGGATGATCCAAAGATGACTATTTCATTAACCAATTCATTTGGAATGCCAATTGATGCAAGCATTAACACACTTTCTGCGATACAAACCAATGGAACAGTTGTACCAATTGTTGGCCCTTATCCTTCTCCATTAATAGACTATCCAATTATTTTTGGGGAGACAGCAACAAATAGTTTTGTATTTGATAATACGAACAGTAATATTAGACAAGCTATTAATTCAAACGCACATTATTTTTCATATGATATAGGAGCAGGAACTAATTCTCCTCTTCCTACATACAACTTCATGAGTGATTCAAGTATTTTTAAAGCAGATATGAAAATAGAATTCCCTTTGAAAGGTTATACAACCGGTTTCACTATTCAGGATACTGTTGATTTTGGTATTGGCGAAATAAAAGAAATAGCAGCAGCCACCTTCCGGTTGAATATTTCCAACGGCTTCCCTATTCATGCCCGAGCTCAATTATATTTTACGGATAATAATTATAATATCCTTGATTCCTTGTTTACCAATTCCCAAGACAGAATAATCGAATCAGCCGAAATCGATTCTGATGGAATAGTGACGACTCCAACTGTACGATCTGCCGATGAAGTATTTGATGGTGTCCGTTTACAACATCTTTTTGATGCGAAGAAGATTTTAGTAAAAGGTGTAATTGACACCAAAGATGCACCAGGGACTATGGTACAGATATTAGATACTTATAAATTAGATTTCAAACTTGGAGTACGAACTAAATTGAAAATCACATTTTAATTAAGACCGACATGAAAAAAATAATAATTACTCTACTCTTAGTAACATCTGTTTCGCTGATAAAAGCGCAACAAGCTCTTACTCTCTATAACATGGATGTCATAGGACAGTCCAATCAGGTAAACCCTTCGTTAATGCCTGAGAATGGAATGTATATTGGAATTCCGATGCTTAGTTCGACAACATTTCTATTTACAAATAGCGGATTTACCTGGAGAGACCTTCATTGGATTCGTCCGGATGATTCTGTAAATATTGATATTGCCAATGCAATTAGTAAACTTTCCGAGAAAAATTTTATTTCAATGTCTTTCCGAACAAACATTTTGGAAACAGGATTTAGGATTAAAAATAATTATTTTTCTATGAATGTTTCCGAAAAAATGAATCTAAACTTCACCTTTCCAAAAGAATTATTCGAATTAATTTTTAATGGTAATGGAGCATTCATTGGACAAGAAATAGATTTACAAAGAATGTCATTTGATGCAACACATTATCGTGAATATGCCATCGGATGGGTGCGGGCTTTAAATAAAAAAGTTACAGTAGGAACGAGGTTAAAATACCTTTATGGTATGGAAAATTATTCTTCAGCTAAATCGAACCTGAGTTTCTATACAGCTCCGGATGATTATAGAATTGACCTTACTTCCGATTACGTCATTAATACTTCATCCACTTCAAACAATAAAAGTGGGAACTCGGGAAATTATTTATTTGGATTAAAAAATACAGGGTTTGCAGCTGATATTAGCGCTACTTATTTCTATACTGATCGATGGAAATTTAATGCAAGTATCGTTGATTTAGGCTATATAAATTGGAAAAGTAATGTGAAAAATTTAGTTACCGCTTCCGGAAGTTATTCATTTGATGGTCTCGATGTAAATCAATTTGTAAATGACTCATCATCGGGAAGTGAATCAGTAACGGATTCATTAAGCAATTCATTTAAACCAATCGAAAATTCTGATCCATATAAAACAAATCTTTCATCTCATGTTTATTTAAATTCATGCTACATATTGAGTGAGAAAATGAATGTTACGGGCTTACTACATGCACAAATTTTCCGTCAAACCGTTCAACCCACTTTTACTGCTGCTTTAAATAGAAGGTTTACTGATCATTTATCAGGCTCTATAAGTTATTCGATGATAAATCATCATTTCACCAATGTCGGTGCCGGAATAGCCTTAAATCTGGGAGCATTACAATTTTATTTATTATCTGATAATTGGATAGGAACAATTAATCCACTTTCAAATAATACCGCTCATTTCCAATTTGGCTTCAATCTTATATATGGAAAACAGAAAGTAAAGAAAGCCCCTGATTATGGAGTACAAGTTAAAGAAATTGAAACAAACACTAAATCAGCAACAGAAGTTGTTCCGGTAGAAGTTCCGGTAGAAGAAGAAATTAAAAAATAAATAATTATTTTTAAAATATACTAAGTCAAAGGACAAAAGCCAAAATAAAAACACTTTGAACTTTGCACTTAGTATATTTTATTTTTTCAATAAATTTTTTAAATTTTATTTGGTTCAATTAAATCCCAAAGGTTTCCATACAAATCCTTAAAGACAGCAACAGTTCCCCATTTTTCAATTACCGGCTCACGAATAAAAATTATGTTATTAGAAAGCATGTTTTTATAGTCGCGCTGGAAATCATCCGTATGCAAAAATAAAAATACACGTCCACCGGCTTGATTTCCTATCCGGCTTATTTGTTCATCGTTTGCCGCTTTAGCCAATAAGAGGAAAGGGCCATCCGAATTCTTAGGAGCAATCAATACCCATCTTTTGGCAGGACTCAAAACAGAGTCTTCGATAATTTCAAAATTAAGCTTTTCCGTATAAAAATTTATTGCTTCATCATAATCTCTTACTAAAAGCGACAATTGGGCGATCCTTTGTTTCATTTCTAAAATAAATTTTTACCTATTAAAAATCAATTACACGACAATTCAGATTATTTTTATTTAGCATAAACCAATTCTGAAATCTATATACAAACCAAGTTGAATTTTCGTACTTCCCCAACTATCATTTAGGTCTTTTTGAAAGTAATGTATATAGTTTCTTCGCCCTAATCAATAATATCTCTTTCTTTTATTAAAATAAAATTACAAAACAGAATAATAAATTTTTTAATTGATATTAGATCGAGTTAATTATATGAATATCAACACTTAAATATTTCGATTTAGTTAACTTTAATGAATTTCATTTCCATATTTTTAAAAAATTAATACAAACCGCATCATTAAATTGATCAAAATAAAATAAAAAACATGTTTAATAAATTCAAAAAATCAGAACTGGTAATTTTGCTCTTATCGGTGATACTGATATTTGTTTCAGAATATTATTATATGGTATTAGACAATCCGTTAAGAGCAATTTTTATTGGATTATGGCCTCCCACAATGTTGTTGTTATTAATTTACATTAACATAAAAAAATTATAGTGATATGGAAAATTTAGATTTAATAATATTAACATTGATAGTTGTAATTTCATTTATTGTATTTGGAATTTCCACTTTTAATGAATTTTCAATCATGAGTAAAGGTAAATTTAAAGGTGAAGAAAAAAATAAAAATAATTTTTAACACATAAAAAATAATTTAGCTTTTGCAGATATTTTTATCAATTCAATGACAAAAACATACGTCTTTGCCGGAGCTTCGAGTAAGTCTGCAATTGAAACCGCTAAAATTTTACAAGGATTAGGTAATAATGTAATTGGAATTTCCACTAAAAAAGAAAATGTTGTTTACAATAGTTTTTTTACCATTGATAAATATGAAACGGCCACTTTTCCTGTAATTAATGAATCGATAGATGGGCTTGTTTATTTTCCTGGAACAATAAACTTAAAGCCCTTTAATAGGTTAACAATTAATGATTTTTTAACCGATTACCAAATAAACAGTTTAGGAGCTGTTGCTTTTATTCAAGCGTACCTTCCAAATTTAAAAACTGGAACGAATCCAAGCATTGTATTAATAAGCTCTGTCGCTGCATCATTGGGTATGCCTTATCATTCCTCAATTGCAATGGCTAAAGGTGCGTTAGAAGGACTAACAAAAGCACTTGCTGCAGAATTTGCTCCTGACATACGAGTAAATTGTATTGCTCCATCACTTACTAATACACCACTGGCCGAAAAATTCATAAACACTCCGGAAAAATTAGATTTATCTCAAAAAAGAAATCCACTTAAAAAATTGGGAACTCCAAATGATTTGGCAAATGCTATTGAATTTTTATTAAGCAGTAAATCTGAATGGATTACAGGACAAATATTAGCAGTGGATGGCGGAATGAATAATATAAAATTATTTTAATTTATTCAATCTACATAGAATAAAATTATTAAAAAAATTTATTATATTTTGTTGCCCGATCGAATGAGTATTTCGGAACCTTCGGCAAGCATAACTGAATATGGTTTTACTTCCGATAAAAAAGCAAATTGCTTTCCATATAAATCGCCAAAATCTACATTAATACTATAGTCAATTAATTGATAAGAATTCCAGCGCGGATGTTCAACACCATATTCTGTTGTTTGGCTATTATTGATCTTTGAATAACCCCAATAATGTTCGGTAATAAAATCTTCTTCGCTATTAATTTTTATTGGCAATGAAACATTCTCAGCTTTTAATTTAAAAGAATTCCAATTCCTGTTTTTCCATTTGTACTCTATATTAAGATACTTTTCATCTATATTCCATGAGTGAGACATAGGCAATGTTTCATACTTTTCATTGTAAAGAGTATTTGCAAAAAAAGTAATTGCAGGTTTGGGGACTATCTCTTTAATAAAAGTTACCCCTCTCTTCCAAATTCCATTTTCCTTATATCGAACATAAAATCTCAAATTAACTTCTTCAAAATTACTATGAAATGGTATTCGAAATGATTTTAATCGGGTATTTAAAAACATAAAACCTATAAGACTTACATAACATTTATTTTTCCAAATATCCAATTCTGTATTATGAGGTAAAAACGGTCTGAGAAGTATCGGGTCTACAGGATAATTTGCAATTGCTAATTTTCGCCACTCAGCAGTAAGAAAAATATTTGCTTTCTTCATAGTCATCTGAATGCAATTTGTTTTAAATATACTTCTATTTAAACATAAATAATAAATGGTTATACATAATTTTTCAATTTAAAAGTCTACAAAAAAATTAAATAAACATAAAAACACTTTCATAAAAAACAAAAACAGAAATAAAACCGCTGACTCCCAATTTCAAACCAACGGATAAGAGAGTTCCCAAAAAAATTGCAATTCCTGAACGGCTGGCTTGTGGTGCTGACCTGCCTGCTAGTAAATCTCCAATTATAGCTCCAATTAAAAGGCCTAAAATCATTCCCACAGGGGTAAAGAATACTCCAACAAACATTCCGATTATGCTTCCCCATATTCCCTTTTTAGTTGCACCGAATTTTTTAGCAAACCATACCGGCAATAAGTAATCAATGACTAAAACGGCAATAGTAAGTATTCCGAAAATAATTAATGTATACGTTTCATAAGGCTTGTGAACATATTGCACGAGAAGCAAGCCGACAAAATTTAGCGGCGGTCCGGGAAGTCCGGGCACTATGCAACCCATTAAGCCAATAATGCAAAGCAGCATGGCCAATATCAGGAGTATAGAATCAGTATTAATAAACTTTCGGTTTAGTATATTTCTTTCACACTAAGAAGACGAAAATTCATCCTATTTTACTGCAATAAAATTAAACTTCATTGTGAAATCATCGTTGATCATTTTATCACCGATATCAGCGAAAAAAGTTTTTGACCCATACTTCACATCATATTTAGAGCGGTCAATAATAATTGAACCGTTACATGAAATTTTACTTTCTTCTATACTGATCTTCGAATCAAAAGAAACTTCATTAGTTTTATCTTTTATTGTGAGTAACCCTTTTACATTGTGAGTATATCCTAAATCTTTTACTGCCGTAAGTGGAGTAACAGAAGTTATAACAAATTTAGATTTTGGAAACTTTTCTACACTAAAAAAATCATCAGACTTTAGGTGTCTTTCCAACTTGGCTTTATATTCACCCGTCATGTCTTTGTTTTCTATTGTGCTCATATCAATTTCAAATGATCCGGTTAATTTTCCATGATCATTTTTTAATTCTCCGCTTAAAAACATTATAGTCCCATTGTGCTTTCCTGTTACTTTCTCTGCATACCATTCAAGAGAACTTTGCTTGGAATCCAATTTGAAAACATCCGTATGGAATTTAGTGCCGGTAAAAGCAATTATTGTTAATAATGAAAACGCAAAGGTAAGGATGATAGTCTTTTTCATATTTATTATTTTTTAGTGTAAATTCTATTAATACTTGTAAGATTTAACTATATAATCTTGTAAGTATAACTTTGATTTTTTAGAGCTGTAAATTTTAAAGGTAAAAATAATCAATAAATTGTTTGTTATAGCTGATAATACAACAAGCCTTTATTAATAATATATTGAGAACACAAATATAGCATTTTTTTAATATTATTTCTATTTGGGAAAGAAGAAATAAAACACCAATTAGAAATATAATAATTAACTAATTTTTCAAATTCAGATTGAATAATTGCTTATTAAAATTGAAAACGGTTTAAGAATACCAACCTATTCCTTTACCGCCCACCTTAATTTCGCGGATCGGGCGCGGGGATTTGTATTACACTCTTCTGCAGATGGCCGTATTGGCCCCGGTGCAACTTCACTGTAAATTCCTTCCCGGAATAAACTCTGAAAAGATTTTTTTACTCGCCTGTCTTCCCCCGAATGAAATGAAAGAATAGCTACTCGCCCACCCGAAGAAAGTGCATATGGGAGTTTTTCCAGAAATTTATCCAATGCTCCAAATTCATCATTCACTTCAATCCTTAATGCCTGAAAACATCGCTGACATGATTTTTTAATTTCATCTTTACGATTTAAAGGTGGAAGAAATTCTAAAGTATCTCTAATGATCTCTTGTAATTGAGTCGTTGTCTCAATTACATTTCCACTCTCAATTTTAGATATTATCGTTTTTGAAATAAGTTCAGCATAAGGTTCATCAGCATTATTCTGAAATATTTCTTCCAGTTTTTCTTGTGTAATATTTTTTAAAAGTTCAGAGGCAGTTTTACCCCTTTTAGGGTTGAGTCTCAAGTCTAATGGCCCCTCGACTTTAAAAGAAAACCCTCTTTCAGGATTGTCAATTTGCATAGATGAAACTCCTAAATCGGCAATTACAAAATTCAATAGGCCCGCCTCAGAAATAATTTCATCGATTCGGGAAAAATTCATTCTTCTAATTGTTAAAACATCCGGACCATATCCCATAGATAATAAACGATCTTTTGTCCGGCTTAGTTCTAATGGATCTACATCAATTGCATACAATCTTCCTCCCGGAAGTAAATATTTAATCATTTCTAAACTGTGACCTCCGTAGCCCAAGGTAGCATCCAGTCCAATTTGCCCGGGAGATATTTTCAGGATTTCAATTATTTCATTTATACAAATTGAACGATGCATACCGGCAGGAGTACGTCCCTGCTTTATAACCTTAGCAACATCTTCTGCATATTGATCAGGATTAAGTTCCTTGTATTTTTCTTTAAAAGTCTTTGGATGCTTGCCCTTATATCGAATTCGACGGACATGTTTAGGCTCTTGATCGTCCATAGTTGCAAAACTAACAATTAAGTTTTTACTTTTTTACAATAGATTTAAAGTCTCTTAAAAAAAATATTTATCCAATTTTTTATAAGTCGTTTATAATCCAAATATTTTATGTTGCAACATATAAGTTATTGCTCCGGCGAAGTATCCGAGCAATGCGAGTAAACTTATTTTTTTTAGATACCAGAAAAAAGAAATTTTTTCCATTCCCATTGCTGCGACTCCTGCGGCTGAACCTATGATTAAAACGCTTCCGCCGGTTCCGGTGCAATAAGCAAGAAACTCCCAAAAGTAATGGTCAGTAGGATATTGATTAAGGTCAAACATTCCTTGTGTTGCTGCAATTAATGGAACATTATCAACTATGGCAGATAATAATCCAATTGAAATAACGATAGTACTATCATTTTTCAAACTTGTAGTCAGCCATTGCGCAAGTTGTGTAAGAATACCGGTTGATTGAAGTGCAGAAATACTAACCAATATGCCAAGAAAAAATAAGATACTAGGCGAATCAATTTTTCTCAATGCATGTACTACTGAAAGAATGTGTTTGTCCTCTTCATCCTTTTTTCCGTGAATAATTTCTGTAATAATCCAAAGTATTCCCAAGCCGATAAGTATGCCCATAAACGGAGGAAGATGTGTAATCGTTTTAAAGACAGGCACCATCAGTAAAATAGTAACGCCAGAAATAAAAATGATATTCCTTTCTTTGGCAGTAGATGGTCTTATGGATACATGATCAAATTTTTCATCCGGTCGTTTCACTTCACCCTTAAATACAAACCGCATTAATAAAAGAGGAACCAGCAGACAAACCATGCTGGGAACGATCAGCTTGAGCATAATATTTCCTGCCGTTATCTGATTGCCTATCCACAGCATGGTGGTAGTAACATCGCCGATAGGTGACCAGGCGCCACCGGCATTGGCAGCAATTACGATAAGACCGGCCAGCATCCACCTGTCTTTTTTATCTGCTACTAATTTGCGGACCAGTGAAACCATTACAATAGTAGTGGTAAGATTATCCAGTACTGC
>JANOVV010000053.1:0-5158 GCA_031417555.1 Bacteroidota bacterium | reverse complement strand
AGATAATTTTAACAACAGGTACACGTTCTATGCCCCGTAGTTCTATCAATACCCCTTTACCTATTGATGTTCTTTCCAGTGCAGATTTAAAATTAACAGCACAAACAACTTTTGATAAGCAACTTCAGTACAGGGTACCTTCTTTCAATACAATTAACACCCCGGTAAATGATGCAACCACTTTGCTTGATCCTTATGAAATACGTAACCTGGGCCCCAGCAGAACTTTGGTGCTTATTAATGGTAAAAGAAAAAACCTGAGCTCATTGCTTTATGTGCAATTTGCACCTGGCCGTGGCGAAACCGGTGCCGATCTTTCTGCAATTCCAGTAGATGCCATTAAGCGGGTGGAAATATTAAGAGATGGAGCTTCGGCACAATATGGATCTGATGCTATTGCAGGCGTAATAAATATTGTGCTCAAGAAAAACGTAAAAGAGTTTACAGGAGATGTCGGTTATGGCGGTTACTATGATAAAAACTTTAACACGTCTTTTGAAAAAGATTTCCGCCAATACCAAACGGGAGATAAATTTGATGGTCGCACTTTTACATTCAATGGAAATTATGGAGTGCCGCTTGGTAAAAAAGAAGGCTTCATAAATTTCTCAGCTAATTATTTAACACAGGGAAAAACTTTTCGTCAGGTACTCGACACTACTAATTTATTTACGAATGATGAATCGCTACCTATTAATATTTACCGCAGAGCCAATGGCGATGGTTCTGTAAAAGCGGGCGGCGGATTTTATAATCTGGAGTTACCGTTAAGTAATGGAACCACTACAATTTATTCTTTCGGGGGATATAATTACAGCTCGAGTGATGCCTTTGCATTTACAAGAAATTTTTCTGCCAAACCGGATCGTTTTCCTACAGATGCAAGCGGCAATTTAATTTTCGTTGATGGAATTATGCAAACCACCTCTGTTGGTAAAACTTATTTTGATCCTCATATTCAATCACAAATCAGTGATGGCTCATTTGCAGCCGGAGTAAAAGGAAGAACGCACACTTCATGGCTTTGGGATATCAGTAATAACACGGGAAGAAATGATTTTCATTTTTATGGGGATAAAACATTTAACGCTTCACTGGGCTCCGGTCAGACTCATTTTGATGATGGAGGATTTTCATTTTTGCAGAATACGACAAACCTAAACTTCAGCAGGGAACTTGCAGGTATCGGAGAAGGATTCAATTTTGCAGCCGGAGCAGAATACAGAATGGAGCAATATAAATTGTATGCTGGAGAAGAGGCCTCTTATAAGAACTATAATCCTACAAAATTGTTGGTAAATGAAGATGGAGATACGAGTACAGTTGCTGGTGGATCACAAGGTTTCCCAGGCTATCAACCTTCTGATGTGGTTTCCGCAACCCGATCTACTATTGGAGTATATGTGGATGCTGAGATGGATGTGACAAAAAGTTTTTTGCTAACAGCAGCCATTCGTGCAGAGAACTACAGCGACTTTGGCTTCACAAGCAATTATAAAATGAGTACACGACTAAAAGTAACAGACAATTTTAATTTGAGAGGATCGGTTAGTACGGGTTTCAGAGCACCATCACTACAACAAATTAATTTCAGTTCTACATTTACAACAGTTCAAGGAGGAGTAGTTGAAGAAGTTAAGATAGCTCCAAATGACAACGCCATTACAAAAGCTGCCGGAATACCTGAATTAAAACAAGAGAAATCTTTCAATGCAGGTGCTGGATTTGCATACAGTCCGATAAAGAATTTTAATATTACAGTTGATGGCTATCTTGTTAAAGTTAAAGACAGAGTTGTACTATCGGGCCAGTTTAGTGCTGGTGATACAACTCTTGACCCGGAATTAATATCCGCATTGAATGCATTGAATGCAGGATCTGCACAATTTTTTGCAAATGCGGTGAATACAACAAATTCAGGAATTGACATTGTGGTTGAATATAAAAAGGTAATGGAGAATAATTCTTTTCGCGCTACAATAGCAGGGAGTATTCAAAAAATGAAAATTGATAAGATAAATGTTCCGGAAAAATTAAATGATACAGAAATACATCAACTTACATTTCTTAATGAAAGAGAGAAAGCATTTATTCTTGCATCTGCACCCTCATCAAAATTTGCTTTGAGTCTTGAATACGGAATAAAAAAAATTAGCATAGGTGCACGACTTACTTATTTTGGAAATGTTAAACTACTTGGTTATGGTTGGGGAGATTCAACAGATTTTTCTCCACAGTACGTTCGTGGTGATTTACATGCAGTCGTTCCATCAGATGTGGATGGTCATGCATTAAAAGATGAATATAATTATAGCGGCAAAACAGTTACAGATTTGTATCTAACATATTCGATTCACAAAACTATAAGGATTAGTATTGGAGCAGATAATATTTTTGGAGTTCATCCTGATTTAGCAGTTGTGAGAGACGCAAAATCGTGGGCATTTAATAATGAGCCATCCGGCCCATGGGATGCAGTGCAGATGGGTGGGAATGGATTGAGGCTGTATGCGAGGATTGGTTTTTCCTTCTAACAAACTTTAATAGAATTATTAATTTATTCTGATACCAATTTCCGAGAGATGTATTTTTAAAATTACTCAGGGCGTCCAGAGATAATAGAACACGGATTAAATTGATTGAACTGTTTTACACGGATTTAATTTTCTTATTAAAGTCCTGTTTGTAATATACAGATGAAGGCGATACAAATTATCCTTTTTCTATTGTTAAATCAAAATCTTTTGAGAAGACACAAATATTTTTATAAATTATTACCGGTGGTCCCCAATATTCTAATTGTTACTAAATGAGAACAGCTGCGTTAATTGAACTCCAAAAAGAATTATCGACACTTCCTCCAAAGAGGGTTTTGGAGATTTGTTCGCGGCTTATTAAATATAAAAAAGAAAATAAAGAGCTGTTAACTTATCTTTTATTTGAAGCGGATGATGAAGAAGCCTATAAAAAAAACATCAAAGAAGAAGTTGATGAACAATTTGGAAACATGAATAAGAGTAATTTATACCTGGCGAAAAAAAGTTTGCGCAAAATTCTAAGAACGATTAATAAATTTATAAGGTATTCCGGTAATAAGCAGACGGACGTAGAGATACGGATTTACTACTGCGTTAAACTAAAATCATCAGGGATAGAGATTGCTAAAAGTCAAGTGTTGACAAATTTATTTACAAATCAAATTAAAAAAATTGAAAGCGAACTTTCAAAATTTCATGAAGATTTGCAATTTGATTATAGGAAGGAATTAGAGGAATTGGGAATACGATGATTTAAAAGCAATAGAAATATTTTCTAAAAAAACCCAACGTTATTGATCCGTCATTATTAATTGTAATGTTCTACAAAGGTTTTCGAAAATGGATGCAGGGAATTTTAATTACAGCATTAAATCTCTGATCAGAAGATACCGACTGCAAGTTCCGCCCAAACAAGCAGGAAGACAATCAGAATTGTTATACAGGCAGCGACTCTGAATTTCTTATTATTTATTTTTCTGATTACAAAATCACAAGCAATTCCGGTACAGAGTAACAAAACTCCTGCGACAATAAAATCGGACAAAGTCCAGTTTACCTCATCTGTGAATTGCATGGCTATTAATGGGATGAGCAAAAGGATTGCTGAAATGAGAATGACTATAAAAAGTCTTTTGTTTGGCATATAATAAATGTTTTATGTTTATGGATAGGTTTAGCACCGTAACGTTTCCCCTTATTATAATATTATAAAAATGGAGAAAAAAAGCATGGCGACAATACCAATGTGCCTGTTGCACAACTCCTCAAAACTAATGAATAACTTTTAGAATAAAATAGGATTGTGAAAGAGATGATTTCCGATTTTTAATTCATGCAAGGACAAAAGGAATTCACACCGAAACTGATCTATTCGGTGAATATCGATCAATTGGTTGCTAAGGATAATTTTTATCGGCTATTAAAACGGACACTGAATCTTCATTGGCTGTACAAGGCCACTGAAAAATATTATGGCAGCGAAGGACAGGAAAGTATTGACCCTGTTGTATTCTTTAAAATCTGCCTGGTAGGATATTTAAACGGTATACACAGCGACCGGAAACTGGTTGATTATTGCAGCGATTCATTTTCTATCCGATTGTTTTTGGGATATGATATCGATGAATCACTTCCCTGGCATTCGACCATTAGCCGCACTCGACATCTTTATGGCGAAGAAGAATTTAAAATACTTTTTGAAAAGGTGTTTTCTCTGTGTGCCGAATCAGGTATGGTTCTGGGTCACACGCAGGCCATTGATGGAGCATTCTTAAAAGCCAATGCGAGCAAAGATTCTCTGGAAGCAAAACAGGTCAATGAATCCATCGATGCGTATTTGCTTGAAAACATCAAAGCTAACGGTGATGCCCGTCGTGCAGCCAAGAATAACAGAGCAGAGGATGACCAACAGAAAATGGATGGCGATGATGATGATCAGAAAAAAGACCTAAGTGAATTAAATACTCGCTATGAGCGGCAGAAGGAAAAATACAAAGGCATGCCCGGTGATTATAAAGGAAAATTTCTTTCAAATAAAACTAATTATTCACCCACAGATCCCGATGCTCGTATAGCTGTGAAGCCGGGTAAGCCAAGAGACTTATATTATTCCGGACAAATCGCTGTCGACACCGCCAAACACGTAATTACCCATGCACAAACTTTTTTAGCTGATAACAGAGATGGTGCCTTTTTAAAAGAGATCGTACAGAAAACAAAAATCCGTTTGAATAAATATGGATTGAAGATGGATAATTGTTTGGCCGATGGCGCATACAGCAGCGGAGAGAATTATGAATATCTGGAACAAAATCATATCACCTCGTACATCCCATTATTGGGAGGAGCCAAAGGAGGAAGTGAAAATTTTATTTACGATGAAAAGAAAGATGTATATATCTGTCCGAACAATAAAATACTGAAAGGCTCCGGACGGGTGGTAGATGATGGTAGAGGGCATTTAGTAAAGAAATATTTTTCCTGTCTTCGACAATAGGACACCCTAAGCACAATCAAAGAATTTAAGGATGTTTTCTTGTTCTTCATTTTTAATTAAAAGTTTGGATTTACTTGATCCTGAATGTGGTGATCGTATACTAATTTCATAGATCGTTTTAAGT
>JANOVV010000052.1:0-34576 GCA_031417555.1 Bacteroidota bacterium | reverse complement strand
ACTTGCCAACATTATTCTATCACTGGAGAATGGGTATTAATAGTTGATTGGATAATAAGAGCCGTATGAAGGGAGACTTTCAAGTACGGTTCCGTGAGAAGCTTGGGCTGCAATGCCCTTGCTTACTCGACCCTGTGAGTTGGCAGCTTTTCGAATTCACTTTTAATTTATCGCTTCCAGCTCCGGATAAACATACCTCTCCTGCACTTCAGCCACATTCGAATTTTCTTTTCTCGATGTAATCAATTTACTTATCGTATGCGCTTCCATTTTACGTTCATCGATTGCTGGAAAAAACTTTTTAATTTGTTCATCGGTGAGATCATTATCTAACCAGTCACGCTCAATTTCCTCAGGCAATATTACCGGCATTCGTTCCTTCGAATTATGAATTTTTGCCATTAGCGGATTCGCATGAGTCGTAATAATAGAAAATGTATTTGCGATCTCTCCGGTAGTTTTATTCACCCATTGTGAATAGATTCCGGCAAATGCAAAAATTTCAGTTTTCCTCAATCTGATGAAGTACGGATACTTTTTTTTATTGAAGTCGCGCCACTCAAAAAATCCGGTCGATAATACCATGCATCTTCTCTTATGAATTGAGGTCCGAAAAGATGGCTTTTCAAAAACAGTTTCTGACCGTGCATTCAGCGTTTGTCCCCTGATAATTTCCGCCTGCTCTATGCCTTTCACCCAATGAGGAATTAATCCCCACTTATATAATTTTATTTTTTCAGGTTCCTCCGAGGTAATCACCGGCCATTCAGGAAATGAAAATCCAGAAGCATGAAATACCGGTTCAAAACCAATTTCAATTTGTGCATTAAACCGGTTGGCAACTTCCTGAGCCTTTTTCGACATTGAATTGTGAAAGCACATCGGGGGTGGTTAGTGGTAATTTTTTATTTTTTTTAAATTAATCAAAAATCAAAAATCAGCAATCAACAATCCTTTTCATTTTGCTTTGCAAGATAGCAAATTTCAAATTTGTATCGTAATCAATTCTGACCATTGAGTAGTAAATCGTTTGGATAGCATTTCTTGTTTCAAATACCATTTTCCGGAAAATCCTTGTGTGGCAATGCGTACTTTCCCTTTGCCGTAATTCTCGTTCAGGTTATCCATTACTTTCATTACTGTTGAATGCTTTTCTCTATCGTTGTTGTCGAAAAAATTTTGCTGGACATTTGCCTCTGGCACAAAATCGCTGACAATGATTCCGGATTTCTTATATGAAAATCCTTTTTTGTAAATTCTCTTTAGTCCTTGTTTTGCATAATGAACAAGTTCGATTGAGCTATTGGTCGGAATGGGTAATTTAATAACAATGTTCTTCGCATATTGAGGCAAGTCGGCACGAAATTGATTGGTATGAAGAAAAACCATCATCACCCCGGCGCAACTTTTCTGTTTTCTTAATTTCTCTGCACAACTTGCAGCATAAGTAGCAGTCGCTTCTTCAATCGTAGAATATTCAGTTTGCATGATGCCAAAACTTCTTGAAGTACAGATATTTTTTTTTGAAGGTACTTCGAGTTCAGCATCAATTCTTGGCCAGCCATGCAATTCGTCCCACAAACGCAAACCAACAACGGTTAGGTTTTTACGAATCCATTCTTTTGGAAATTGAATAAAATCGTAAGCGCTTTGTACCCCATGCTTCTTTAATAATTTGCTATGTTGTCCGCCAATTCCCCAGACATCCTCAACCGGATAATCTTTTAATACTGATTCTATCATTTCTTTCTCAATAACGAAAACTCCATTCGTATTTTTATTTTTCTTGGCCAGCTTGTTTGCCATTTTCGCCAGTGTTTTTGTCGGTGCAATTCCCATACTCACTGGAATACCGGTACTTCTCTTTATTGTTTTAATAATAGTTTGTCCGTACTCATAAAGATTCAAATGATCGAACCCATCTAAAAACAAAAATGCTTCATCGATTGAATATATTTCAACTTCTGAAGCAATTCGCGAAAGCAATGTCATTACTCTTTGGCTCATATCTCCATATAATGTGTAGTTAGAGGAAAAAACTTTAACATTATTTTCCTTGATTAATTTTTCAATCATAAATGCCGGACTTCCCATCTTAATTCCGAGTTCTTTCGCTTCATTGCTTCGCGAAATAGCACAACCATCGTTATTCGAAAGCACAATCACAGGCATTCCATTGAGCGATGGATCAAACGCCCGCTCACACGAAACATAAAAATTATTACAATCAACCAACCCAATCATTTGCGTTTTTTGTTTATTGTATTCAGATCAAACTTTAGCACCCCACCCCCTCGTGTTCTCGTCCCCCGCATCCCCACTAACTCACCTTCTTTATCACATACGTTACAATCCCCCAGATTAGAAAATCATTTTGCTCTGTAACAACAATAGGTTTATAATTTGTATTGGCCGGCAATAGCGTGATACAATTATTTCCCAGACTTATTTTTTTCAACGTAAACTCACCGTCAACAAAGCATACGGCTGTCATACCGCTTTTTGGAATGATGGATTTATCAATGATGAGAATATCTTCATCATCAATTCCTGCATCTTTCATCGACAACCCTTTGACACGACCGAAAAAAGTTGAGCAAGGGTTTTTAATAAGTTCTTTATTGAGATCTATGCATGTATCGAGGTAATCATTAGCCGGAGATGGGAAGCCCGCAGAAATGCCGGGGAAGAATGGCAATTCATTTCGGGTTTTAATTTCTATTCTCAACAAATTAACCATGACTGTCATACAATCGTACTTTTCTTTTTAAGATACGATTATGTTTTTTATGTTACGTTTTTATAATCTTTTTGTTAATAATAATTAACCACAAATTAACCGAATGATAACACTGAGTTTAACCTATTTATATTTTCTATATATACTTTTGATTCGATATTAATTTCTATGAAATGTGTTATACTTCCTGTTGAGGTATTCTTTCCTCTTATAATACTAAAAGTTAAAAAAAGGACTAACCAATTAAAAATATCCAAACAAAAGCTAAAATATGAAAAAAACTATACTTGGAATAAATCTTTTATTGAATGTTGTATTCGTTAATGCTCAGGGCTTAGAAAATATTATTATAGAAAAATATTATGTTTCAGATGCAAATGATGCATCCGCTAATTCTGTAGGAGGGGTTTTGCCAATTGGTTCTGTCACCTATAGAATCTATGCAGATATGCTTCCCGGTTATAAATTTCAGGCAGCTTTTGGAATTCAGGGCCACGAATTACGAATAGAAACATCTACATTATTCTTTAATAATGAAGACAGAGGCGCTACTTCTCCAACGTATTCCAAATCACAGGCGACTAATAATACTGTAATGCTTGATTCATGGTTATCCGTTGGTGCTGCTTGTAATGGTAATTTTGGAATCCTTAAATCACTTGATGATGGCGCATTAAATGTTGTCAATTCAGAAAACCCACCGGTATTGCAAAACGCAGATCCGGTGATGGGTGTTCCATTGACTATGCAGGATGGTTTGTTTCCTGGAACACCTGAGCCGGTTACCACAGTGGGTATTTCTACGGAGTTGGCAATGTTCGATAATCAGAATGATGGAAGCAATGGGCCGATATTCACCACTTCGGATGGATCATGGGCTTCTTTGAATGGTTCAGTAGGACCTGATTCAATAGATAATAAGGTATTGATTGCGCAAATTACAACGGATGGCATATTCTCATTCGAATTAAATATTCAAATAGGAACTCCTAATGGCGGTGTTGAACAATATGTTGCCAAAGATCCGGTTGGAAATGAAATACAAATGGCAAACTTGACATACTCGTCGTTAAAAGATAAAGTAACGGAAACAAATTCAGTACGTCCATTCTTATTTGTTTATCCTAATCCTGCAAATGATTTTTTAAACATGGAAATTGAAAATTCCAATCAAGGAGCTTCTATAAATTACGTAATATACGATGTAATGGGAAGAATTGTATCCTATAAAACGATAGGAAAAATATACCAAAATTATAAAGAGAACATTGATATTTCTTTTTTAACAAAGGGGATGTATATTTTTGAAATATCATTGGATGGAATTAAATCCAGAAAACAAATTATTATTAATTAAAATCTTTCAGGTTTTTATTGAATGAAGAATGAATTTCCGAAATGCAGTATGTCTGTTTTTAAAATCGTATTTTAATATATTTGAAACACACGAATGAAACATCTATTACTTATTACATTATTTGGAATATTTTCATTTTTATTTTCGATGGGCCAAGGGACCATTCGTGGGAAGGTGAAAGATGAAAATGGTGAACCCATAATAGGAGCTTCTGTTGTTTTAAAATCAAACCGATCGTATGGAACAACAACAGATTTAGATGGTAATTATTCATTGTTAATAGCCGATTCCGCAACACAGGTTATTGTTGTTTCTTTTATCAGTTATAAATCAGTTGAAGAATCCATACATCCTGTAAATGGTGAAGTAGTAGTCAAAAATTATTTTCTGGAACCGGCTTCATTGGGAATCAAAGAGGTGGAAATAACTGCAAAAGCTGTAAAGGCCAGAGAGTATTACACGGAATTGATTAAAAAAAATTCAGCGATTACCTTGGATTACATTTCATCAGAGATCATAAAAAAAACGGGTGACAACAATGTACTTTCTGCATTAGCACGGGTTACGGGAGTTTCAACGAATGGAAGTTTTATTACAGTTCGGGGAATAGGAGATCGCTATGTAAAAAATTCAATTAATGGATTGCGAATACCCACCTTGGATCCATTTACCAATAACATAAAATTTGATTTTTTTCCTGCCAGTTTAGTCGATAATATTTTTATTACTAAAACCGCAAGCCCTGATTTACCAGGTGATTGGGCAGGCGCTTACTTGTCTGTTGAAACTAAAGACTACCCTGAACAACTTTCTGTTAATGTAGAAACTTCTTTCGGATATAATATTAAATCCACCTTTAAAGATGTAATATCTTCACAACGAAGTAAAACAGATTGGCTTGGATTTGACAATGGTTTTCGTGAACACAATCATGATAATTTTGTTTCAGCAAACATGTCGCCAACGCAATATCAGGAGTTCATTGCATTAGGCTTGAAAGACTTTTATAATTCAATTGGTGTTACAGGTAATACTCCTTGGAATGATACTTATTATAAATTAGGACTCGTCGAATTAAAGCTTTTGGCACCTGCAGAGTTTGATGACGCAAACGCAGTTACGAATGCAAAGAATTTATTTGAAACCGGAACTTATCATTCCGATGCTTTTAAAGTTTTAAATTCTGACGTACCTAATTCCGGGAAATCTTTTCCAAACAATTGGAATACTACATATAGAAAGGCCCCACTTAATTTCAGTCAGGATTTCAGCATTGGTAACCAAATACAATTATTCGGAAAACCATTGGGATTCATTACCGGTTTCCGATATGGAAGTAATACTGCCTATGATAATAGTGGTTCTGCTAACAGACAAGCAAAGCCGGATGGATTCACTATTACTGTCCCTAATAAAATTACCGGAGAAGCAAGTCAGGAAAGTAATGGTTGGAGTGCCTTGGCAAACCTGGCCTATAAGCTGAATCCAAATAACAGTATTTCATTTTTATTTATGCCAAATTTTACCGGTGTAAATAATGTCCGTTATTCTATTGATGATGCTGATCCTGTTGAACTCTTCCTGGCGAAAGAGCAGTTTTATGAATCACGCAAACAATTGGTGTATCAGTTTAAATCTCAGCATTTCATTCCCACACATAAAATGAAACTGGAATTTAACGCATCTTATACGGACGGAAAAAGTGAAGTTCCTGATTTTAAAAGATTGCAATTCACCAGAGATAAAAATTCCGGTAACTATGGTATTGGGCAGGATGCAAATAGAGCATTTCGATATTTATCAGAAAACGTTTTCGATTCAAGGTTTTCTGCAGAGTTCCCCATTAAAGAAAACCCGGGCTTAGTGCGTAAATTAAAATTTGGTGGAGATTACCAGTATAGCGACAGGAATAGTGAACAATTTTATTACTTAGTTAGATACGGGCCTTTAACAAACACTTCTCTTGGAAATGTTGGAATTGATGATTTCTTCTCCCTTGATAAATTTGGAATCCACTCCGGAGTTTTCAATAATGTTGAATTCAGTTCACTTGACCTTTTTTATATCAGAACAGATAATCCCTCCAATAATACTATAGGAAATAGTACTATTAAAGCAGGTTTTGTTATGTTCGATTATTCGGTACTTCCATCTTTAAGATTAGCCGGGGGAATCAGAGTGGAAAAAGCAGAAATATTTACGGATGCTTTCAAGTATGATTCACTAAAATATTCTGCTAATGACGGACGTAGACAATTTGGAGGAGAAATTCTGACTTTGCATCCAGGGAAATTAAATGAGGTGAGTTACCTCCCAAGTATTAATCTTATTTACAAACTGAAAAATGATGAACTAAACCCGGTTAATATACGACTGAATTACAGCCAGACTGTTGCCCGACCAAGCATAAGAGAACTAACGGATGTAGTTGTTTATGATTATGAATTAAGAGCCAACGTATATGGAAACTCAGATCTTAAAATGGTTAATATATATAATTATGACGTAAGAATTGAATCGTATTTTAAGTCTGGCGATAATTTATCTCTGAGTTTATTTTATAAAAATTTTAAAAATCATATTGAAATATCAGATGCACCATTTGGATATACATTTATAAATGTTGACAAATCTCGTGTCGTAGGTGTTGAGCTCGAAGGAAAAAAAGTTTTAACAAAGCATTTTGATTTAAGAGCCAATTTTACTTTAGTTGATTCGCGGACTACATTTCTTCAAAAAGCACTTTTAATATCAAATGGAATTAAAACGTATATTCCTATTGGTGAAGTTACAAGGACAATGTTTGGACAAGCACCATATGTTTTAAACGGTATGCTTACTTATTCATCCGATAAACCGGGAATTACAGTAACAGTTAGTTATAATGTTCAGGGACCAAGATTATTCATTTCTTCCTTTGATAAAGAATTTGAAGTTTACGAATTACCCAGGCATTTGTTAGATGCAAAGATCACTAAAAAATTGAGTAAGCATTTTAATGCAAGCATTACAGTTAGAAATATTTTAAATTCCGCTGTACGAAGATCATTTAATCGAAACGAAGGATGGGTATTGGATTACGATAATTATTCATATGGAACAAATTACAACCTGGGCATTTCATATAAATTGTAATTTGAAAAATTAAGAGAATAAGTATTGGACTCAACTAATTATAAAAACAGTTCTTAAGCTCAAACAAAATTTAAATTGATGAAAAAGATTTTATTTGTTTTCATATTTCATTGCCTTTTATTTCTGAATGATATTCAGGCACAAATTGAAAATGTAATCGTTGAAACATATTACATTTCTGATTCTAATGATGCAACGGATACAACAGGAGGATTTCTTGAAGAAGGTTCTATAACATACAGAATTTATGTCGATCTTTTGCCTAACACACGGCTTAGAAAAATATATGGAGATTCTCTTCATGCTTTGAAATTTTCCAGTACAGATAATTTTTTCAATAATAAAGTTGACGGTGAAAGTTTTGGAAAAGATTTCAGTAAGAACCGTCTCGGGGAAAATACTGTAGCTCTTGATACATGGCTAACGCTGGGACAAGTTACAAGAATTGGATCAAAGACGTATTTTGGTGTGATGAAAACAATTGATGATGATGGATCTTTTATCGGAGGTATAAATAACGATGGTGGCAGTGCCGGAATTGCAGGTGGACTTCTTATAAATAACTCTTCCGCTATGGGTTTGCCATTGTTTAATTCCGATGGCATTGATACAATGACAGCACTTCCGGCATCCTGGTTTGATTATGGAATTAAAGATATTTCTACAAATGTGGATTCTACTATTTTTGGATCAACTAAACTGGCATCGCAATTTATTAGTAATGATGCAGGCCTTCAAAACTCGGCTGTTATGGGAGTTAATCCGGAAATTAATCATGTATTAATTGCTCAATTAACAACTAAAGGAGAAATTTCTTTTGAATTAAATTTGGAAGTCGAAGAAAATGTCGGATCAAATACTAGAATTGTTAAGTATGTAGCTAAGGATGATGCACTATTACCCGGGGATAGGATTAGTCCGTATCTTAAGTATCCACAATTGTGTGGATGCACTGACCCAGGTTTTATTGAATACAATGCCGGTTTTGCATGTGAAATTCTGGATTCATGCAAAACACGGATAATTTTAGGATGCATGGATTCGTTAGCTTGTAATTTTGATCCTGAAGCAAACTTAAATGTCCCTGAGTTATGTTGTTATCCGGGTTTTTGCAATGATCGGGATTTAAGTATTGTGTGTCCTGAACTCGGAACAGGACGTAATAAATCATCTTTTCCGGAAATCTTTCCAAATCCCACAGATGATAAAATAAATTTTCAGATTGAAACAAAGCAGAACAGCACTGTTAAATATGAGATTTTTGATTCCCTGGGTCGGTTAATGTTGGAAAAAAATATCAGGACAACTTCTGTCACGTCTACACAAATAGTAGAAGTTTCTCAATTGGAAAAAGCTGTTTACTTTTTGCGGTTGTCAATCAATGACAAAAGCAATACATATATATTTTTTAAAAACTAAAATAGGATGTGGATTTATTTTCAAAAAAATAAATATTGTTTTTTTATTCTTTTATTTTTTCATTTATTAATAGTTTCTTCCTGTAAAAAAGAGACGGATACATATGTATTAAATGAAACCGGATTTGTAAGCGACATTGACAACAATGTTTACAAAACTGTTAAGATAGGTAACCAATGGTGGATGGCCGAAAATCTTAAAGTAAAAACTTATCGCAATGGCATTCCAATTCCTAATGCACAATCCGAAAATGAATGGTTAAACGCTTCCGCAGCATATTGTATTTACGATGATAATGACTACGCCCCGGGATTACTTTATAACTGGAACTCCGTAATTGATTCAAGCAATATTGCTCCCGCAGGATGGCACATACCCACTGATCAGGAATGGAAAGAATTGGAAATACATCTGGGAATGACCCAAGCAGATGCTAATAAACTTAACTGGCGTGGAACTAATGAAGGTGAAAAATTAAAAATAGGAGGAAGAGAAGGTTGGTCAGCATTTAATAATGTTTGGGCGACTAATGAAAGCGGATTTACTGCTCTCGCCGGAAGTTGCCGTCTTTCCAATGGAACATGGGGTGATCCCGGATTATTTGCTACTGGATTTTGGTGGTCTTCTTCTTCATTTTCAGATAATTCAATTTGGTACCGTTACTTGGATTATAAAGAGTCAAGAATATTTCGTTCGAAAATTTCGAAAGGTTATGGATTTAGTATTCGTTGCATAAAAGATTATTAAGAATAAATTATTTCTGTTTTTATTTAGTATTTTTTTGTTTTATGTTTTTATAGTATTACAATTTTCTCGAAAAGGATTTAGAACTTTTTCAATTAATATTAAAGTAACTTTTGAATAACCAATCAATAACAATTTCATAAGGTTAAATTTTTATTTGTTTTAAATGGGTAGATGATATTTGCACAATACATCAACAACGAAAAATTCGAAATTTAAATCTAAAAACTATGAATATGAAACTAACAATTTCCAAATTAATGATGACTGCCTCATTGGCTTTCATTTCTATTGCACAGGTCAGTGCTCAATCGAATCTTGGCTCGGCATGTGGATGTCCCGCGGTAGCTTCCCGGACAAATGTATTATTGTCAACATTAGCAGTATCAGGTGGTGCAACTGATGGAGAATTAATTGCCACCAACACAGTTTTTACATGCGATAAAACGTATATTCTCGACAAGAAAATTTATGTTCCAAATGGCAAATCTCTTACCATTAATCCGGGAACAGTAATTAAAGGAAATGTTAATCCTGGTGGAGACCCAACCCAAGCATGCGCTTTGATTATTGAGAGAGGTGGTAAAATATTTGCTTCAGGATCTCCCGATTGTCAAATTGTTTTTACTGCAGCCGCTGATCCATTGGATGGTACTTATGGTGTTTCGCACCATGGTGATTGGGGAGGAGTTGTACTTTTAGGAAAAGCAAAAAATAACTTGACTCTTGCTAATTCTACATCTGCATTTGGTGGTACTTGTACAGCAGGTTCTCCTGCTGGTGCTTCTTGTTTTGGGACTGGAATCGGAACAGGTTATGTTGAGGGATTTACTGCTGCGGATGCAAGAAATCAATACGGTGCTGCTCCCGGTTCAGAAGACGATAACGATAACAGTGGTGTTTTAAAATATGTTTCTATCAGACATGCTGGAGCAATAATAAATGCAAATGGAAATGAGTTGAATGGACTTACTCTGGGTTCAGTTGGCAGAGGAACAACTCTCGAACATATTGAAATAATTTCAAGCAACGATGACGGTATTGAATTATTTGGTGGAACAGTAAACCTAAAATATTGCGCTGTAATGTTTGGTATGGACGATATGTTTGACTGGGATCAGGGTTGGACCGGTAAAGCACAATTTCTTTTTGGTTTAGCTGCTGATAGTATAACAACATTTTCCTCTGATAATGGTTTTGAAGCAGATGCAGATGATCAAAAGACCGGTGCAACTCCATTATCTCATCCTGTTATCTACAATGCTACTCTTATTAGTAATGGTGCAATAAACCAAAATGTTGCCGATAATAGTGCTCATGCTGCAATCAATGCAAAGGAATTTACTGAAGGTGAAATTTATAACTCAGTTTTTTCAAATTTCGAAACTGGTTATAATATGCAACAAGCTCCGGGAACACGTCCGGCTGTTGAAGCCTATACAAACTGGATTGCAGGTACTTTAAAAGTGAATTGCAATTCTTTTGTTGGCAATGTTGAAAGTCTTAAACTAAACAAGTCTAAAACTTCTGATGGTATTGCAGCTTCAGGATCTGATGTTACAAAATTTACTACAACAGATGGTAATGTAGTTGCAGCTAGTATTCCAGGTTATGATTTTCAATACGTAATGAATACTTCCAATAACACGGTTTCCAATCAATACGATGCTGTTCCAAATCCTGCTTTGTCTACAACTTGCATACCGCCTGTCGATGGTTTCTTTTCTACTACTAATTACAGAGGAGCTTTTGCAGCAGGTCAAAAATCATGGCTATCTGACTGGGCTTATGCCGCAACATTACTTGTCACTACAGGACTTGTTCCTTGTCCAACGGATATAAATGGTGATGGCATAACAAATAATAGCGACTTCCTGTTATTGTTAGGTCAATTCGGACAAACGTGCCATTGATATTTTCCAAACACTTAAAACTGAAACAATGAAAAAAATAATAATGGGCGTTTGCCTGGTGATATTATCAAAATACACCTGTGCACAAAATGGGCTGGAGAAAATAATTGTCGAAAAATATTATGTAAGTGACGCCGCAGATGCCACAGCAAGTATTGGTGTATTGCCTGTGGGTTCTGTTACTTATAGAATTTTCGCCGACATGCTTCCCGGTTATAAATTTCAGGCCATCTATGGTGTGGTTGGACATGAATTTCGTATTGAAACGAATACGGCATTTTTCAATAACGAAGACAGAGGGAAAAAAATTCCTTCATATACTAAAGTCGGAGCAAGAGATAATACTGTTATGCTTGATTCCTGGCTTTCAATTGGTGCAGGGTGCCTTGGAAATTATGGAGTTCTTAAATCAGAAGACAATGGAGTATTAACCGTAGTTAACAACGATGGCATTTTACAAAATAACGATCCATCTGCGGGTATCCCACTTACTTTACAAGATGGTTTATTGAGTGGAATACCTGAAGAGGAAGTTGCATTAGTTGGATTTGATGGGAATTTTACTGCACTGCAGTTATTTGATTCTGCAAGTAGTGTCGGTAATTTATTTACAACCTTTGATGCCTCAATTGCTTCCCTTAACGGTTCTGTTGGCCCAACTGCTTCTAATAGGGTATTGATTGCCCAATTAACTACAGATGGTCTTCTGAGTTTTGAATTAAATATTCAAATTGGAACTCCATCAGGAGGTGTTCAGAATTTTGTTGCAAAGAATCCGGTTGGAAATGAAATTCAACTTCCCAGTCTTACATTCAATCCTGTTTTGTTAAACCTCAAAGCTTTTATTCAAGGGTTTTATATAGGTGGTGGATCAATGATTCCTGTTATTGACCCAACTAATTTTCCTTCCTTATGCGATACAGTAAAGATTGAATTACATTCTTCTGTAGGTGCACATGATCTGGCTTATTCAGTAACAAAACCACTTAGTGTTTCAGGCGATGCACAAATACTTTTTCCGGGTGAAGTACTCGGAAATACATATTATATAGCTATACGTCACAGAAACAGTATTGAAACATGGAGCAAAGATCCGGTGTTATTTTCGCAAATAACAAATTATGATTTTACTACATCGGCATCTAAAGCTTTTGGAGACAATGAAGTTGAAGCCTTTGATTTATTAGGTTGGACAATTTTTAGTGGAGATATAAATCAGGATGGTGCAATTGACGGATCTGATTTCCTTGAATTTGATGGACCTAATCAAGCTGGTGCCGGTGGCTATGAAGTCGCTGATCTAAATGGTGATGGCGCTGTAGATGGGTCAGACTTCTTGGTTTTTGATCCCAATAATCAAGGTGGCATTGGATCTTCAATTCCATAAAAAAGTAAATAGAATAGAAATGGTTAAAAAATATCATGGACAAATTATCGTCCATGATATTTTTAAAATAAGTATCATCAATTGAAATATAAAATTCTATTTTAATATTAAATAAAAAAATATAGTACCATGAAAAATATTTATTTATGCATTTTGCTTTTATACTATTCCGGATTTGCTTTTTCACAGAATGGATTAGAAAATATTATTGTTGAAAAGTACTATATTTCTAATGCTGCTGATTCTATAGGCAGCATAGGAAATTTACCTTCAGGTTCTGTAACATATAGAATTTTTGTCGACATGCTTCCCGGATATAAATTTCAAGCTGCTTATGGTGTTGCCGGACATGAGCTTCGTTTAGAAACTACTACATCTTTTTTTAATAATGAAGATAGGGGAGGTACTACAGCAACTTATTCAAAAACTAATGCAAAGAATAATACAGTGTTGCTTGATTCATGGTTTTCAGTTGGTGGAGCATGCACCGGAAATTTTGGAATTCTTAAATCAGATGACGATGTGGCAACCGGAGGAGCAACAGTAATTAATAATTCAGTTCCTCCGATTTTACAAAATGCAGATCCTGCTGCCGGAATTCCATTAACTGTTCAGGATGGATTATTTGCCGGTGCACCTATGGCGGTAACTTTTGTGGGTATTAATTCCACAGCCCTTTCACCTTTTAATGCAACAAGTCAACTTGGTAATTTATTAACTATAACCGATGGATCATGGGCCTCATTAAGCGGTTCAACAGGCCCTATACCAGCTACGAATCGAGTTTTGATTGCACAAATGACAACGAATGGTGCATTCCATTACGAGTTAAATATTCAAATCGGTACACCAACCGGTGGTACCGAAAATTATGTAGCTATAAATCCAACTGGAAATGAAATTTTATTTCCTGCACTTAAAGGTACATTGGGTGGAGCAAATATACCTCCTACAGTAAACATCACTTCTCCTTTAGAGGGTGCTTCATTCACTACAGGAACAATTGTTGGAATTACTGCTACTGCTTCTGATCCGGATGGATCTGTTGCTTCGGTTGAGTTTTTTGTCGATGGTAATACTGTCGGTATTGATAATAGTGCTCCCTTCAATGCTAATTATACAATAATCTCGGGTTCTCATACAATAACTGCCGTTGCGACAGATAATCTGGGTTCTTCAAACACCTCTTCACCTATAACAATAAATGTATCAATTAATCCTCCACCAATAATCAATATTACTTCTCCTTCCAATGGTTCACTATTCATTGCTCCCTCAACTGTTACAATTAATGCTGATGCTTCTGATCCTAATGGAACGGTTTCTTTAGTACAATTTTATGTAAATGGTAATCTTGTTGGCAGTGATGCTTCTGCTCCTTATTCGTTCAACTGGACAAGTACAATTGGAACAGCGGTTTTAACAGCTAAAGCAACAGATAATTTAGGGGCTCAATCTACTTCAACGAGTGTTTCAATCATAATTGCAGATCCTAATATTCCATATAAAATTCTTTCTTCAACTAACAATTGCCTGGAAAATAGTTTTTGTTTACCAATAATCGCGATTGACACAGTAGATAATATTATAGGCTTTGACATGGTTTTGCATTACAACAAAATTAAAACTCGTCCTACCGGATTAATAATAGTTAATAACATGTTTATCAATCCTGCCTATGTTGATGTGGCATCCAATATTGATTCTGTGGGTGGTTTGATAAATATTTCATTATATTTCAATAACAACGCTCCTGCAAATGCAGTATTCAAAGGATTGGGAAATATGATTTGCGTTGAATTTGCAAAAACAATTAATTTTAATTCTACTGATACAGCATCTTTTACTATTCCATTTATACAAGAAAGCTATATAAATGGAGTTATATCCAAATTGGTTGATGCCGGTAAATATATTTCTTTTAAAGACAGCACATTTAATGGTTCTTTGAAATTTTGGTTTAATAATAGTCCGATAAAATATAATTCTGCTTCTCCTGGAACTTATTTGATAACAAATATTTTTGGTAATAATAATTCGTGTTCAAATCAATCAGCTATTTCAGTTCATCCTGATACAACCGGAAAATTCAAATATAGTATTCTGAACGGACAAAATATTAATATAGAAAAGGATATTCTCGGTACCACTAGCGTTCAACCTGTCATTAATGGTTTCGATGCTTTATTAACAAGAAAGACACTAATCAATGATCTGAGTTTTATTCCTAATGTTTTCCAGATGATTGCAATGGACGTTAATATGGATGGAGTAGTTAGTGCCGGTGATGCTTCTCAAATAAATCAAAGAGCAGTATTAATGATACCTGAATTTAAACAAGCATGGAATTATGACAGCACCGGTGTTTCTAACGGACAATTATCAAAAGATTGGCTATTTATTGACTCTACAAAAATTACTACTAATCTTGCATACAGGATTTCAACCACTTTTCCATTGGATAACGGAATAGGTTTTTCAAAAGCAAGAGTGCCTGTTGTACCATTCTGCCTTCCATTAACAATTTCAAATTTTTCCAGTTGCCCTCAAATCACCGTAGAAACTTTTAAAGGAATACTATTAGGTGATATCGATGGTAACTTCTCTACTGTTTCACCCAACAACTTGTTTAAACAAAATGGAACTGAAAAAATTGTTTTTGATTTATCACCATCATTAATTCATGATGGATATATAGATATACCGGTTTCTGTTATAGGGAATCAAAATATTAATTCATTAGATTTTTCATTGAGTTTTAATGAAAGTGAATTAACTTTTAATTCTATAGTAAATCTTAATAATTATATTCTATCAACATCAAATATTAATTCAAATGATAGAATTTTCAGATTTACTTCAAACAGTTTTACTAATTATGAATTAAATAAACCTTTGATTTCTGTTAGATTTAATTTAAATTCTAATAAATTTTCAATAGACGATTTAAATTTATTAGAAGGATATTTAAATGGTAATCGGGTAAATATTGATGTAGTTAATTCAGATCTTAATATGATAACTGAGAATAATAAAAATAGTATTAAAATTAATGTTTATCCTAACCCTTCAATCGGTACAATAAATGTTATTGTTTCAGAAAATGCAGATATTCAATTGTTGGATATTAATGATAGGCAAGTTTATTTTCGACCTGATATTTTCCCGAATCAAATACTGGAAATAAATACAGGCAACTTAGCAAATGGTATTTATCTTATGAAGGTTTATAGTAAAGATTATATTGCAATGAAAAAGATTATAATTCAAAATTAAAACATGTACACATAATAAAGCTCAGGCATTGCCGGGGCTTTATTATTTTTATCTAAAATGAAAGTAAGCCACATTATTTTATTATTTATTTTCCTTGGACGAATTAATGTTTCAGCGGATACTGTTAGTGAATATAATAAGGATGGAGAAATAATTCCCCGTTTCCAAAATATTTCGGATGACTTCTTTATAAATAAGTCATTTATAATTGATCAATATGATACGGTAGTTTTCGATTTGTCGCTGGCAATACGGAATGGAAGTTATATTGATATCCCTGTTTACATCCTTTCGGATGATTCAATATTTTCTCTTGATTTCTCTTTGAAGTTTGATCATTCTAAATTAGAGTATGTTACTATAATTGATAATGCTACCTATTTACAGTCACTATCATATTATAATCCTTCTGATTCTACGATTAGATATACATCAAGTAGTTTTCAAAATTATGGAAATGATACAGCTTTGGTTTCAATTCGATTTATTACTTTTTCAGGCGAAATAAATTTAGAAGATTTAAATAGCTTATTCTCTTATTTGAATGGATCTTCTTGTAGTATTAAAGTGATTAATTCTCTTCCGGTTTTTATTGAAAATATTGATGAAATGGTAAACGTAGTAAAAGTTTTTCCTAATCCGGCCAACGACATTTTAAATATTAATTCTGATGAAAATATCTCAATACAATTGCTTGATATTAACTGCAGAGAAGTATATGAAACAACAATATTAAACTCAAATCAAATTTTAGAAGTAGATATCCATGATTTTATTCCCGGTATATATTTGCTAAGGATTAATACTGAAAATAATTATGCGATAAAGAAAGTTATAATTGAAAATTAATTATTCAAATTAATTGTAAACCAAACTATCGGCATTTAAATTTCTTTTGTGAATTGCCCAACATTTTTTACTTTTGTTATATTATTGTTTCATCCAATTCTAACGAATACTCTGAATCATGAAAGGATTATTCTATTCAATTTTTTCAATGCGATGTCCAACCTGTAGAAAAGGCGATGTTTTTATTCACTCAAATCCTTACGACATAAAGCATGTCGGAGATATTTATAACGTGTGCTCCAATTGCAAGCAAAATTTCAGACCTGAGCCGGGATTTTATTTTGGAAGTGCAGTAGTTAGTTACCCTTTGATGGTAGTGTTTAATTTAATCACAACGTTTTTCTTTTATCTTATAGTTGGTGATTTATTTAATCACGTTTTTACTCTGCTTAGTATTTTGCTTATGTCTTCAATCCTTATTATGCCACTGACCTTCAGGTATTCCCGGATAATCTGGTTACATATCGTTTTTAAGTATAAAAAACCGATTATTAACCGTTGAGATTTCAAAATCATTATTTTTTGAATTTTTTATCTTGTTTCTTGATTCTTGTTTCTTGAATCTAACCTCTTGTTTCTTGTTTCTTTCTTCGTAATTTGCCTTCACCAAAACATCGGATTAATGAAATTTTTTAAAATACTTATTGCTGTTTCATTTATTTTATTTTCATCAATTTGTTTTGCGCAAGACGCTCAAATCGAGAGGCTGAAAGCGTATATAGAAAAATCAAAAGACGACTCTACCAAAGTGGATACGCTTATAGAATTAAGCAAGCAGTATTCCATTAAATCACCCGACGGCGCCATCTTCATGGCTAGAATTGCCAAAAACCTTTCTGAAAAAATAAAATACGCCAAAGGAACTGCTAAAGCTTTAAAGTCAATTGGAAATGGGTATTACTACAAAGGAATTTTTATCGAATCAATTAATTATTACCAACAAGCCTTAGCAATTTTCGATTCTATCGGTGATAAGCAAGGAGTGGCAAATATTCAAAATAACCTCGCAGGTATTTATGATACTCAGGGTGAAGATTCCAAGGCCATTGAGTATTTCTTCAACGCTTTAAAAATAGCAGAAGAGATACACGATACATTAAGAATTGCAACTACTCTGAATAATATTGCAGTCGTCTATCAACATAAGCGAAAAACGCAGGACAAAACAAAAGAATTTTATCTTAAAGCCCTGGCCTTTGAAGAAAAGATTGAGGATCCCCTCGATCGTGCCGATCTTATTGGCTCAACCACTGCCGGCTTGGGACAGTATTTTTTTGAAAAAGATTCAGGAGATTTCAAAAACAACCCTGCTGCGCTTGATACTGCTTTGTTGTATACAGAAAAATCGCTGGAGGTGCGTAAAGGAACGCAGGATGAACCCTATGTTTTGAATCAACTAGGACTTATCTATAAAGTTAAAAAAGACTTTAATAAAGCAATTGCTTATCAAAAAGAAGCTATTGATATCGCTAAGAAATTTGAAGCGATTGATGATATTGCAATTTCATTGGTCGGGTTGGCCCAAACATATTTAAAAAAGGGTGATACAAAGCTTGCTTTGCAAACTTTTAAAGATGCAGAGAAGACTGCCGATGAAACAAAAGCAATTTATAAGCTTAAAGAAATTTACGAAGGACAGGCGCAAGCTTATGCCCGGTTACACGATTATTCAAACGCATACAAATATCAGTATTTGTTGCTGGGAGTAAAAGATACAATTTATAATATCGAAGGAGATAAGAAACTTCAAGGAACACAATTTATTTTTGAAATCGAAAAGAAAGAAGGAAAAATAAACCTGCTGACCAAAGATGCTCAAATTCAGCAACAGGAAATTCAACATCAAAAATTAGTAAGAAATAGTTTTGTTGGCGGTTTTGCAGTCGTACTATTCTTTGCAGGGATATTTTTTAATCAGCGTAATAAAATTTCGAAAGAGAAAAAACGAAGCGATGAATTGTTGCTGAACATCCTTCCTTCAGAAACAGCAGAAGAATTGAAAGCGACGGGTACTGCAAAAACAAAAAGCTTTGATCTTGTAACTGTAATGTTTACAGATTTTAAAAACTTTACCCAAGCAAGTGAAAAACTAACACCGGAAGAATTGGTAAAAGAAATTAATCATTGTTACAGCGCTTTTGATAATATCATTACCCGTTATGGAATCGAAAAAATAAAAACCATCGGAGACAGTTATATGTGCGCCGGTGGATTGCCTGCAGCAAATTCGACTCATCCGGAAGATGTTGTAAATGCCGGCCTTGAAATGCAACAGTTTATCGAAAAAAATAAATCGGAAAGAATTTCCAAAGATCAGCCGTTTTTTGATTTAAGATTAGGCATACATACCGGTCCTGTTGTTGCCGGTATTGTCGGTATCAAAAAATTTGCATACGATATTTGGGGTGATACCGTTAACACCGCTTCCCGAATGGAGAGTAGTGGAGAAATCGGTAAAGTAAACATCAGCGGGACTACGTATGAACTAATCAAAAACAAATTCAAATGTAATTACCGAGGTAAAATTGAAGCTAAAAATAAAGGACAAATTGATATGTATTTTGTAGAAGGGAAAAATGGTTGATTAAAAAAAACAATTTTTTTAAAGTAAAAAATTTATTTTGAAATAAAGGAATGTTTCAAATTAAGAATAGCTCAAAAACTCTCTTTTATGCTTCTTAAATGTTCTTCCTTTTTGCTTTTCCTTGATTCTATTGCTGTTTTAGTAAAATAATGATGTGTCTCCAAAAATTTTACCTGCATTTTCTTCCAGTCAACTTCGTTTTTAATCATTCCTGAATCAATAAACTCTTTAAATAAATTTCTTGAAATAGGAAAATAATCATCCCTTCCAAGATAATCCAGATCGGCATCGCAAATGATTTCACCTAGCTTATTCTTTGGCTTATGCGGAAATTTAGTAGCTAAAATTAACTCACATATTTTTTCAATAATAGCCTTATCAACTCCTCCATCAGCAAGCATTTCACTGGCCATCATGCAACTTTTTTGTTCATGATTTTCCCTCGAAAAAATATATCCAACATCATGAAACACCGCTGCAGTTTTTATTAAAAGTATTTCTTCTTCACTGGAGTTTTCAGCCTTGGCAATTCGCTCAGCGGCTTCCAATACATCTATGGTATGACCGTAGTTATGATAGTACAAATTGGAAGGTAATTTCTCTTTTAATATTTCAAGTATTTTTTCCTGAACTTCTAAAAGCACATTTTTTAATACCATAATTCAAAATTAAATTTTTTTCTAATACATTTACAAATGATAGTAAATTGATAAAGGCATGGATGCTCAGGGTATTCCTTTTGAAGCTGTTATAGATGTATTAAAGAAAGTGGAGATTTTTAAAAGCCTTCCTCATCCAATTATTGAGGAATTAGTGAAAAAAATGATCTTTTGTAACTTTCAGCCAGATACCAATATTATTAAACAAGGCGAAAAGGGCAGTAGTATGTATGTTATCTTTTCAGGAGAAGTTAAGGTTCATGATAAGGAATTTACAATTACAACCTTAAATTCTGGTAATTTTTTCGGAGAGTTCTCTCTTTTAGACGATGAACCCCGTTCATTATCGGTATCAACTATCACAATTTCCGATATCGGAAATATTAAACAAGAAGATTTCTATGCTGTTCTTAATAAACATCCGGAAATTACCAGAGACATTATCAAGGTAATGTTAAAACGTCTGCGAAACCAAAATCAGCAGATCATAAACCAACTGAGAGAAAAGCAAAAAGAATTAGAAGAACTCGTTCGCCTCAGGACAAATGATCTGAGATTGAAAAACGAAGACCTTGAAAACACACTTAATGAATTAAAAAGAACTCAGGAACAATTAGTACAACAGGCTAAATTAGCCTCACTCGGACAAATTACTGCCGGCATTGCACACGAAATTCAGAACCCTTTAAATTTTATTAATAATTTCTCTTCTATTTCAAAAGAGCTGGCTGATGAAATAACTTCTGCCACAAGTAGTGAAGAACAGCTGGAAATAATCGCTGACCTTAAAATAAACCTTTCTAAAATTGAAGATCACGGAAAACGTGCCGATCGAATCGTAAAAGGAATGCTCATGCATAGTAAATCGTCAAAAGGCGAGAAACAAAACACAGATATTCGTGCCTTATGTGAACAATCTTTAAATCTGGCTTACAATAGCATCAGCACAAATTTTCCTAACTTAAATTGTAATATCAAAAAGAAAGTAGCCAATGACATACCACGGCTAAATGTAATTCCTCATGATTTAGCCCGAGTATTAATTAATATATTCAATAATGCTTTTTATGCCCTCAATCAAAAATTGAAAATCGAAAAAATGACTTTCCTTCCTGAAATTGAAATTGAAATAAAAAATAATTATAAATCCGTTTATATATCAATATACGACAATGGAATCGGAATTCCCGACTCTGATAAAGATAAAATATTTCAACCCTTTTTTACTACAAAACCTACCGGTCAAGGTACTGGACTTGGATTAAGTACAGGATACGAAATTGTAAAAGCGCATGGAGGAGAAATACAATTTAAAAGTAAACAAAATGAATTTACAGAAATGACTATTTGTTTACCTGTTTAATTGTTTTTTTTAAATTAATAAAGAATTTATAATAGTATTGTTGATTTTCATATATAAAAACAATAGTTTTCATTTTTTAATTCCAATGATGAATGTGTGTTCATCGTTTCAAAAAAAACATTACCTTGCCTACGTTTAAATAAATTATCAGATCGGCTTTTCCCTACCTTAACTTGTTCAGCGATTGCTTTTCTGTTAAATAATAATCAGATTTCATGGCATTTATTGATTATATCCTCGAAGAGCCATCGTATGGCTGGACAGACAAAGAAGGAAAATTTTATAAACCCTCTGCGCGAGAGTTGTTCTCCGAATTATTTTCGCGAATGAATATTTTTAAGTCAAAAAAAAGCTGGCTTGCATTAACTAATTGGTTATCTATTCTCTTGCTATTTCCGTTTTTTGTTCTTTTTGTTTTTAATTATTTCAGCTGGTATTTATTAATTGCAGCTTTTGTTTATAGTATGATACTCATGGGAACACATGGTACCATCTGGTATCACCGTTACAGTACACACGGTGCTTATAAATTTAAAAATTCTTTTTGGCGTTTCTTTACTCAAAACCTTGTTCTAAAAATCATTCCTGAAGAAATTTATGTCGTGTCGCATCATGTTCATCATGCAAAATCTGATCAACCCGGTGATCCATACAACGCTTACGGCGGATTTCTTTATTGCTTCCTTGCGGATGTAAATCATCAACTCATTAACAGAAATCTAAGTGAAGCCGATTACAAAAAAGCGGCTGCTTTATTGGAACCTACCGGTGTTAAAAGTAATACCTATGCACAATACCAAAAGTGGGGATCTGTCGCTAACCCATATTCTACTATAGCTCTCATAATACTTAACTGGACTTTCTGGGGCACTGTATTTTATCTAATAGGCGGACCTGCATTACTTTGCGCACTTTTCGGTGGAGCTTTTTTCTGGGCCATTGGCGTTCGTACATTTAATTTCGAAGGGCATGGTAAAGGAAAAGATAAACGTACAGACGGAATGGACTTTAATCGAAAAGATATGTCTATTAACCAGTACTGGCCTGGCATCGTTGCAGGCGAATGGCATAATAATCATCATCTTTTTCCTGCTAGCGCCCGTGCTGGATTTTTAAAATACCAAGTCGATTTTGCTTTTTATTATATTTATCTTTTATACAAAATCGGCGGAGTTACTTCATTTCACGATTCCAAAAAACAGTTCGAAGAACAATATTATATTCCATATGTAAAAGGACTTACTGAAGATAAAATACCGAAAGAAAAAATTGAAAACAATATTCTTTCAGAGATTCAGCAGTAATTTTTGCGCATTAAAGCATTTTCGTTCTAATAGTTGTTTTTAAACTGTTATTAAATTTTTTGTTAATACAAATTAATTCATCTTTTTTTGTTCATTTAATAGTTTATTGAAATTATGAAAACAGTTGAAGAAGTTTTGTTTGCAATAAAAAAAGCATCAACTCCCGAAGGCATTAAGAAAAAAGCATATTTTGGTATAACTGAAGTTGGTAATTTCGGATTAACTGCCCCGCAAATAAAAGCTATTGCAAGGGATATAGGTAAAGATCATTCTCTGGCTCTCGAACTATGGGAGACTTCCGTTCATGAAGCTCGTCATATTGCTGTTTTAATTGCTGATAAAAAAATGGTGACTGAAAAGCTAATGAATAAATGGGTTAAGGATTTTAATTCATGGGATATCGTTGACGATTGTTGCGGAAAATTATTTTGTAAAACTCCTTTTGCTTATGAAAAAGCAGTGGAGTGGAGTGGCCGAAAAAACGAATTTGAAAAACGCGCAGGCTTTGCTTTAATGGCCACTCTTGCTGTTCATGATAAAAATGCAAAGGATATCGAATTCGAAAAATTTTTTCCATTTCTTTTTCGAGAATCACACGATGAAAGAAATTTTGTTCGAAAAGCAATTAATTGGGCTATACGACAAATCGGCAAAAGAAATCAAAGACTTTGTAAAAAAGCAATTAAACTTTCAGAAGATTTATTAAAAAAGGAAGATAAATCTTCCCGTTGGATTGCTTCTGATGCCTTGCGGGAACTAAGAAAATATTTAAACGAAGGTAAAATTAAAAATAACGGTAATTTTTAAATAATAAAAATGCTTGTTTGGTAGATTGTGTAAGTTTTGGAATTGAAAATTTTAAATAATTGGATAATATATTTTGTGGTGATTGTAATTTATTTCTTTATTTTTCAAAACTTTTACCCTTATATTTTAATTTTTAAAATTATTTATTAACCAATTGGTATTTAAATATGATTATTAAGTATTTTATTCTAGTACCTTACATTATCAGATAATTTTATTTTCTATCTTTTTATGGCTTTACGGCTTAATTATTTTAACTTTTAATACAAGAATACTGTTTTTGTGATTTTTTGCGATTTATGATTACAGATTTTGACGGCTTTTTTAAATGGAACTTTCATATGTTTGTTTGAAGTATAATTCTGTCAACATCACCATCAGTTTTAAGTACATATTTGTGGCATTAAATAAAGAATCTTATTTCATTGTTCTAAATTAAGTTAAAAGATAAAAATATAATGGTTTTTCTAAAATAATTGCAAGTAATTAATATATGTCAGCAGCAAATAGAAATAATTCACGGAGAGGAGGTAGAATGCAAATGAGACCCAGGGTAAAAATATATGCCAGGGGTGTTTATTTTGTTCTTACTTCTTCTTTTATATTTATTTCTCTTTGTTCATTTATATTGATTATCCTCGGTAATTCAAATATCTCCGAAGCTGCCACAAGCGGAGACTATCGTTCTTTAGCTTCCGGTAATTGGAATTCAAATGCTTCTTGGGAAAAATACAATGGCTCTAGTTGGGCAGCTGCAACTTCAGCTCCTTCAAATAGCGATGGGGTAATTACCATACTTAGCGGACACTTAATAACGGTTTCTGCTAATGTCACCGCCGATCAAATTGTTGTTGATGCAGGAGGTGAAGTATCAATATCTTCCGGAAAAAATTTAACTTTAAATAGTGGCAGTGGCGATGATTTTATCGTCAACGGTACTCTCACCATTTTTGGAACTCTTACAAGTAGTGGAAGCACAACGATGTTATTATCGGGCTCTATTACATTGAAAAGCGGTGGAAACCATAATTTTTCCGGAGGGGCAAGTATAATAATCAATAACGGTGGCAGATACAAACGGGACGATTCAAATTTAACTACTTCCGCAGGTACTTTTGTAGTTAATTCAGGAGGTATTTACCAACACAATATTGATGGCCAAAACATAATAGAAGCTACCTGGAATTCAGGTTCGGTCTGTGAAATCACCGGTATTACAGGATCAAAACCCGGAAAACTCGACCAAACATTTTCTTCTTTTTTATGGAATTGCCCGAATCAAACAACCACTGAAAATCTTAGCGGTAAATTAGAAAATATTACCGGAGATTTCACTCTCATTTCTACCGGAACCGGTAAATTAAGATTTAGCCAGGGCGAGAATTATACATTAAATGTCGGAGGTAATTTTAATGTGCAGGGAGGTACATTATATGCTACCACTAAATCAAAAAATGCAAATATTAATATTACCGGAAACTATAATCACACAGGAGGAACTTTCGCAGGAACAGATTTAAATAGTAATAACGGTGAAGGTGATCCGGTGATTACTGTTACGGGAAATTTTATTTTTTCTTCAGGAACTATAGATTTAAATCAATATACCGGTAGTTCAGCAACTAAGGGTATTACTACTGTTAATCTTAAAGGAAACTATACTCAAACCGGAGGTACACTCACCGAGACGGCTGCTTTTTCCGGAACCGGAATTATTAATTTTAAAAAGTCGGGTACTCAGGTGTTTTCTAAAACCGGAGGTTCTATAACAAATGCAGTCGATTTTACAGTTTACAGTGGGTCTGTTTTAGATATGGGAACAAGCGTAATTACCGGTTCAGGTGATTTTATTTTATCGAGTGGCGGAGGATTACACTCCGGTTCTACAAGTGGAATTACGCTTTCAAGTGCAAGCGGAAATGTTCAAGTCACCGGAAGCCGTTCGTATAATTCAGGTGCTTATTATACTTATAACGGAATAGCAGCGCAAGTTTCAGGAGATGGATTGCCTTCGGCTGTTAATAAATTAACAATTAATAATAGTAGCCATGTTACGCTTACCAATACTGTATCTGTCAGTAACACATTAACGTTTACATCCGGAAATTTAATCACATCCGGTGATACTGTTATTGTAGGAACAAGTACATCTACATTGGGTGCAATTTCCAGAACAACCGGACATGTAGTCGGTTATTTAAAAAGGTGGATTGGTGCTACTGCTACAAGTAATATTTTATTCCCTGTCGGTACAACAAATTATTACCAGGGAATTAATTACACTTTTACTGTTGCGCCTTCTGCAGCAGGAAGTATTACTTCAACGTATACTTCAACAGATCCGGGAAGAAACGGATTAAATCTTTTTGATCTTACTGATAGTATCACTAGTGTCGGTTATGGTTTATGGACGAGCACTCCGGGTAATGGCACAAGCGGAGGAACTTTTAGTGTGGATATAACTGCTACTGCTTTACCAAGCGTTTTAGACTATATTAACCTACACCTTCTTAGAAGAGCAAATAGCAGTGCACCTTGGACCGTTGCCGGCGTTCATTCTATTGGTACCGGCTCAAACTCAATCCCAGTTGTTCATAGAGTAGGATTAACTTCGCATGGCCAATTTGGGATAGGTTCAGGTTCAGCGAATCCTCTTCCTATCGAACTAATTTATTTTAAAGCAAAACTTAATGAAAATATCGTTAAACTTAGTTGGGCAACAGCATCCGAATTAAACAACGACTATTTTACCATTGAACGCTCCTCCGATGGAATACATTTTGAAGAAATTTTAAGACAAAAAGGTGCTGGTAATAATACTTTTACATTATATTATTCAGCTGAAGATGTAAATCCATTGAATGGTTATAATTACTATCGCTTAAAACAAACAGATTATGACGGACATTTCACTTATTCAGATGTCGAAACTATTAAGTTTAACGTAAAAGCCGAAGAAGAACCTGATTTAAAAATAATCTCAGTGGCACCTAACCCATTCAGTGAAAATTTCAATATTAATTTTGCTGCAAAAAAGGCAATGGAGATTGATATAATGTTGATCAATTCTAATGGACAAATGGTTGCTCAGAATAAAATTCAATCAACGGAAGGGTTTAATACGTATGAATTTACAGACAATTACAATCTTAATAAAGGTGTATATTTTCTCTATATTGTTTATAATGGCCAAAAAATAACTCAGAAAATAATTAAGAACTAATATCAAAATCACTTAGTATTTTTTATCAAATAACTTTCAGCATAATAATTATAGAATAGTACATATAATTATAGTATGAAAAAATTAATTTTTCTTTCTTATGATTGTTTCTTTAATTAATTGATTGTATTTATTTCAATTATATTTTCAATGCTATAAGAATAGGATTTTATTATTAATGCATTATCCGGCTTTTCTGGTTTTAAATTCATTTTAGCTTTATTTTTTTCTTTTTAAATGGAAGTTTCTTGATCAAATCTTACAGTTGTTTGATTTTATTCTTTTACAAAAAACAATACTTAGATATAAGAGTAAATAAAAGTAATTGGAAAATACCATCCAATCTCTTATTATTTAAACTAATTGATCTCAAATTTATGAAATCTAAAGTAAATAGAATGAACATTAAGCCATCTCAGGAGCAAAGAATTGTATTAAAACGAGTTCTCTTTCTCACTTCTTCTGCAGTTGTCCTTCTTTTTTTGGGACTATTTCTATGCATCAATTTTGCTGATACAAATAGTGCTACCGCTTCAACAACTAGCATTCAAAACAGAATAGTTAGCCATTAAAATTAATTCATCTTTCGAACAATCATTATAAAAATTGAAAAGTGAAGTATTTGAGTAAGTAAATAGCTAATTCTTCAAATTATTTCCTAATGCGAGGATTAAATTTAAAACAGATTACCGGATACTATAAAAAATACAAGGAGAAGTAGAAATGCGAATGCAATCAAGGACAAAATTTAAGATGAAAGGAATGTATTTCGTCCTTGCGTCTTCCTCTATTTTCGTATCTCTGTGTTTAATGATTATCAGTATTTCATTTAATGGCAATGCTCTTTTTGCTGCTGCAAACGGAGATTACCGCTCAAAAGCTACAGGAAATTGGAGCTCTACATCTACATGGGAGTTTTATAATGGTACAAGCTGGGTGGCAGCCACAGGAACTCCTACAAGTGCTGATGGAATAATTACTATTCAAAGTGGTCATACTGTAACTGTAACAGTAAGTATTACTGTTGATCAGGTAACCGTTGATCCCGGAGGTGCATTAACTGTTTTTTCCGGTAAGAATCTTACAATAGCTAACGGAACCGGCGACGACCTTACTGTAAACGGCACTATAACAATTAATGGTACTCTCACCAATCAGATTTCTACAAATATGGAACTCTCTGGTTTAGTAATCTTGAAAAATGGTGGTGCAAATACTTTTGCAGCCAGTGCAACAATAAATATAAATAGCGGAGGTCGATATAGAGCTGAGGACGCATCTATGACTGTTTCATCAGGACATTGGATTGTTAAATCAGGCGGTGTTTATCAGCACAATTTGGATGCCGCTGCTTTACCTGTTGCTACCTGGAATAGCGGCTCAACTTGTGAAGTGACTGGCGTCGTTTCAACTCTGCCTTCTGGCTTAAATCAAGTATTTAAAAATTTTATATGGAATTGTGCTAGTCAAACCAGTATTGAAAATCTGCAAGGTAAATTAATAGATGTAAATGAAAACTTAACATTAACTTCAACTGGTACTGGAAGTGTACGATTAAGTCAAACAGAAACTTATACTATGAACATTGGGGGAAATGTATATGTTCAAGGCGGTTATTTCTATGCTACATGCAAATCTACAAGTTGTATTATAAATATTTCCGGTGACTTTATTCAAACAGGCGGAACTTTTACCGGTTCAGATTCCAGAGCAGATCAGGGACAAGGAAGCCCAACTATTAATTTAACAGGCAATTTTGATATTTCTGCCGGGACTTTTGATTTTAATCAGTATACAGCCAATGGAAATAACAAAGGTGTAACTACACTAAATTTGAATGGAAATTTTACACAAACAGGCGGAACTATTAATGTGACAACAAGTAATGGTGGAATCGGCGATGTATATTTTACCAAAACAGGAACACAAATTATTTCGAAAACAAGTGGTACAATAAGTAATAAGATATATTTTACAGTTAATAGCACTTCTATAGTAGATTTAAATACAAGTATTATAACAAGTACCGGTGATTTTACATTATTAGCCAATGGCGGTTTAATCATAGGCTCGTCTAATGGAATCACTCAATCAAGCGCTAGTGGAAACATTCAGGTAACGGGCTCGAGAACGTACAGTACTTCCGGTAGTTATACCTACAATGGATCCGTTGCTCAAGCTACCGGCGATGGCTTGCCTTCTACAGTTAAAAATTTAACAATCAATAACAGCAGCAATATTACATTGACAAATACTGCTTCTATAAGTAGTACATTAACTTTTTCAGCAGGTTATGTTCTTGCAACAAATGACACTTTAATTCTTGGAACGAGTACTTCTATTCTTGGAACTTTAGTGCGAACAAACGGACACGTAGTTGGAAATTTTAAAAGATGGGTCGGCGCAACAACGTTTAATATATTAATTCCTGTAGGTGCTGTTGGATATTACGAAGGTATAAATTATAACTATACAACTGCTCCTTCGGTAGGTGGATCAATAACTGCTTTATATACTGCCACAGATCCCGGTAAAAACGGATTCAATCTTTATGATGCTTCTGATACCATTAATACAATTGGTTACAGTTTATGGACAAGCACATCAGGAAATGGATTAACGGGTGGCATATTTGATGTTGATATAACCGCAACTGCATTACCAGGAGTTTTAGATTATACCCAATTACACTTGCTCAGAAGAGCAAATAGTGGTTCAGTTTGGACAGTTTCCGGAACACATGCTGCAGGCACCGGTTCTAATTCAATTCCTGTTGCACATCGTACGGGTTTAACTGTACATGGCCAATATGGAATTGGCTCTAATACGACCAACCCTCTTCCTATTGAATTAATTTATTTTAATGCAAAATTCAATAATGAAATAGTTAAGTTATCATGGAGCACTGCATCAGAATTAAATAATGACTATTTTATTGTTGAACGTTCTTCTGATGGAAATAATTTTGAGGAAGTAATTAGACAAAATGGCGCAGGAAATAGCACTAGTACATTATATTATTCTGATGAAGATTTACACCCCTTAACAGGATATAGCTATTATCGTTTGAAACAAATAGATTTTGATGGACATTTTTCCTATTCGAAAATTGAAACTGTTTATTTTAATCTTAAACCAAGCGATGGTGATGAATTGCAAATTCTTTCCGTTGCTCCAAATCCTTTTACCGATAATCTTAATTTAAATTTTTTAGCAAAAAACATTGTAACAGCGGAAATTATGTTGGTAAACTCGTCGGGACAAACAATTTTTAAAGATAAAATTCAGACAAATGAAGGATTGAATTCTTATCAGTTTAGCAGCATAAAAGTGTTAGGTAAAGGAATCTATTTTGTTTATTTACTTTGTAACGATCAAAAAATAATTCAAAAAATAATTAACGAATAAGCTTACTTGCTAAGAGATTATTTACTCAAATTATTTACTGATTGACATCTATTAACTTTTTATTCAATAATACTTCAATTAACTATAAACCATTTTCTATTAGAAAGTAACAATAAACCAAGCCTTATAAGTTCTGCTTGTAAACATTAAAATTTTCATTCTCCCAGACGCATTCATAACTTTCTTTATAGGCAGAAACAAAATCTAAAAGTCTAGGATCATTAATTTCAATATTTTTTCCCGCCTTTGCAACTACTACGTACAGTAATTTATACCGATGGAATTGAATAAATGCTTCCGAGCTATTTTGGTTTTTTGCCATATAAAGCGAATGCCGGCCTGAATACAATGCCATTGCCCTTGCTTTGCAAAATACAATTGCCGCATTTGAAGGTGTTGTTTTTAAAAAATCGAAAAGTTCTGCCGATTCTTTTTGCTGCGGTCCTTTTTCAATCAATAATTTTTCTGAAATAGTTACTTTTAAAGGAGCTATATAAGCTGATAAAACTATTATTAATACCGAAGTTGAAATCCATTTTGCAGTTTCACCCGACCAGCTGAATATCCGGAAAATAAAATACCATCCATAATATATTAGAAGCGGAAGTGCGGGTAAAAGAAATCTTAATCCTGCATCTGAATATGGATAAAATATTATTACAACAGAATAAATTGGTAAAAAGAACTCACTTAAGGATGCCTTTTTAATAAAACAAATAAACCAACCCAGCAAAGCCATGAAAATCCAAAAATGAGAAACCCATTTTCCATAGAAGGGAAATACATATTCAGTTACAACATAATAAAAATTTAAATTATTTGAAGCTTGAATTTCGTGACTTGAAAAAGCTCCTGAATAAAATCCTAAAAGGCCATCTGCATTTATTTGAAACCAAACTTGGTTTAGTAATAAAAAAATAAAAACAAATGTTATTATTGAAAATAATAATTTAATTACACCATTACTTCTTTCACCCAAATCTGTAGTTTTTCGGATATTGTTAAGTTCAAAAAGGACAAATGCTATAATCCCCGCTAATCCAACAAGTCGTATTGATGAAAGAAAAGCAAGTAATAGACCTGTAATAATCCATGAATATTTTTTTCTGTAATAATTTAAATCAGGCCAGAGTAAAATAAAAATTAAAAAAGCAGTGAATGGAATTTCAGATAGAATTTGTTTTTTGAGATCAATCGTTGTTATATTATAACAGAAAAGTAATGAGATAATAATGGCTGCCGGCCAAGTCGTTCTTTTGCGAAATAATTCAAAACAAAATAAACCCGATAAAAAAAGTATGAAAGAAAGACAGATATTATACGGCTTGATGCTTAATTTTGAAAAATAATAAATGGGTGCAAGTAGTAAAGGCAAACCAACAGGGTATGCTTCTATTGCATATACCGGATCCTTTTCATTTACTATAAGTCCATTATCAGTTTGCGGTCGCCCTTCAACAATATTTCTTGCCTGAATTAAATATTGTGCAAAATCATCTCCCCAGTCATGCGTGTCTTTTACATTTATGAAAAACAAAGGCACTAGTAATACCGCCATTAAGATTCTGTATCTCCATATATTACCCATAATAAAACCTCAGCATTTCAAATGCAATAGTATTAAAATTATTTGCCGGTTGCTTCAGATAAATTATCATAATCTATTCCTTGTTTAACTAAAATAGATTTTACTTTGATTGCGTAATATGCCATATATATAAAACAAGCAACACCTACCAAATAACTCCATTGAATTCCTAAGTATTGATCTCCGGCAAGAAATCCTTGCAACAAACTTATTATTCCTCCACCCATAATCATCATAATCAAAAGTCCTGAACCTTCATTGGTATGTTTACCCAATCCCGCTATGGCCAGAGTGAAAATACAGGGCCATAATGTACTGCAAAATAATCCAACGCTTATAAAAGCATATACACTTACCATTCCTTCTGTTAGCATTCCAATAAAAAGAGCCGTAATTCCCATAGATGAAAATATAAGTAATTGCCGCGCAGGATTTCCTTTACTCATCAAATCGCCAATAATCAAAGCAACAATTACAAATGCATATAAATAAAATGGTTTTATATCGTGCCCGGCTATTACATTTACTGCTAAGAAAAAAATAAAAGCCAAATACGGCATAAGGAAATTCAGAATTATTTTGGTATTAGATTTTACATTAAATATTCCTACCGATGATGTCCACCTTCCAATCATCAAACTTGCCCAGAATAAACTAATAAAAGGAGCAACCTGATCAGTAGTTGTATGCAAATGCTGTTTCATATATTCCGGTAAATTACTTGCTGTAGATACTTCAACACCCACATAAACAAATATCCCTATCATTCCTAAAACCAATTGTGGATAATTAAAAACACTTTTCCTGTCTTCCACCAAGGTCTCCTTTTCTCCCTCTGTTATTTTAAGTTCAATTTTATCCGGTATAGAAGAAAATTTAAAGATTACAGCAACTACTAAAAATGCAGCTCCAAGAATAAGATATGGAACTTTTACTCCTTCTATACTGCTTATGGATGTTGTTCCGGCTGAGATTGTACCAAATATGGCCAAACTAACTATCAACGGACCAATAGTAGTACCTATATTGTTTATTCCTCCGGCCAGACTCAACCTTTGTGAACCTTTTTTAGGATCACCCAGAACAATTGCCAACGGATTTGCTGCCGTTTGTTGTAATGAAAAACCTAATCCAACAATGAAAAGTCCCATTATCATTAAAGGAAAAGAAGAACTTTCTGCTGCAGGATAAAAAAGTAATGTTCCTAATGCCGATATGCAAAGTCCTCCTGCTATTCCATTTTTATAACCAATTCTGTTCAATAAATCACCTCCCGAATACTTGGAGATTAAATAATAAATTAAAGAACCTACAGTATAAGCTACATAAAAGGCAAATGATATCATCTGCGATTGCCATTGCTGCAATTGAAGTTTTTCCTTAAAAACAGGAATCAATATGTCATTGCTGGCAGCAACAAAACCCCAAAAGAAAAAAACAGAAATTAACGTTGGTAATGCCCCACGCCCGACAGTAGATTGTATTTTATTCATTTGTTATTAATTTTTCAGAAAGGAAAAATAAATGCTTTTAACTAAATGTTCACATCCCAAATCAAAATGTTATAAAGCATATATGTTTATTATTTTAAACGATTCTATATCTGCAAACAATCTTTAAACAATAACCAATTTTAACCTTTGTCCATTGACCATCTATTTCGTACTTTGCCCCAATTAATAATATCTCAATCACGAATACATGTTTCTTGACTCTTGTTTCTTGATTCTTGACTCTTATTACCACCTCCTATGATCGCCATAATTGATAGTGGTTCCACCAAAGCAGACTGGATTTTTACAAACGGTCGCTCTACGAATGCTCTTACAACTGTTGGAATTAATCCAAACTTCGTTAACGAAGAAGAAGCAACTCGAATAATAAATGACGGTGTCGTAAAATTTATTTCTGCAAAGGACGTTCAAAAAATTTATTTTTTCGGCTCAGGATGCTCTAGTGTAGAACAAAAGAAAATAATTTCAAATGCTCTTACTAAGTTATTTGTCAATGCTCAGATAATAGTTGAACATGATATCACCGGAGCCGTTCTGGCAACATGCGGAAATGACGAAGGAATAGCTTGTATTATAGGTACAGGAAGTAATTCAGTTTATTACGATGGAAAAAGAATTCATGAAAATAATTATGGACTCGGATTTATCCTTGCCGATGAAGGCGCAGGAACTTATCTGGGAAAAAAGCTTATTACGCAGTATCTCTATCAATTATTACCAAAGAAACTTTCTGATGCATTCTCTGAAAAATACAAGCTTTCTCGAAATGATGTAATTACTAATGTATATAATAACCCTACAGCAAATGCATGGCTGGGTTCTTTCGCTCAATTCTTCGAAATTCATAAAGAAGAACCCTGGATAAGATCTACTATTAAAAATGGTTTCAATGAGTTCGTTGATTTATACGTAAAAAACTATTCCGGATATAAAGAAGTTCTTGTCCATTTTGTCGGAAGTATTGCTTTTCTGAATGGTGGATTATTAAATGAAGTTGCAGTCGAAAATAATTTTAAAATTGGAAAAATTATTCAAAAACCAATCGAAGGACTTACTGATTATTTTATAAAACAAAATTTTTAAAAATGTTTAGATCATAATTAAAATATTCTAAACAAATTTTAATTAAAATGACAATCATTTAGACTTTGTTAAAGCATTTAAGTAGTCAATCCTCAAAAAGTCTTTAACCATAGTACTATCCACAGTTTAAGAGGAAAACAGTTGATAAAATTCTGCAAGAAACAGGAATAATTATTGAAAAACCTTGCAGATTTGTGTCATGCTAGCAAGAGAAAAAATAACA
>JANOVV010000051.1:0-18810 GCA_031417555.1 Bacteroidota bacterium | reverse complement strand
ATAAGCGAGCATTACAAGTTTTTTCCAATCGATATCTGATTCTATTCCATTGATGCAAACAACTTCGTTTTTTATGGCAAGTTGATCGGGAGAAACTTTTAATTCATCCGCTGCAACCTTTATTAGTCTTTGAAGTAAAGCATCGCAAGCCATTTGAGTCGCCCTGCCATTTAAATCAGCCGTTGCAGAAGCAGCTGAAGGTGATGTATTCGCTATTCTTGATGTGTTTGTAGTATTTATTTTAATTTTATCTGTTGAAACAGAAAATGTTTGTGCAGCAACTTGCAAAATTTTTGTGTTGACCCCCTGCCCCATTTCAACAGCTCCCGTACTTATACTAATGCTACCATCGGTATAAATATGAACAAGCGACCTTGCCTGATTCATTAATGTTTTCGTGAATGAAATTCCAAAGCATATTGGCATTAAAGCCATTCCTTTTTTTGATTGGAAATTTTCATTGTTATATTTTTCTATGCCTGATTTTATTTTTCCTATTTCAAAAAATTCTTCTGCCTTTGACCAACATTCCAATGCTTCGCTTTCTGCTATTTGACCGTAAGGAAAAGAATCTCCTGTTTTTAAAAGATTTTTCTTTTGAATTTCACTGCTTGAAATTCCAAGTTCATCGGCAGCATGTGCAATTGCACTTTCGATAACAAACATTCCCTGTGGTCCGCCGAAGCCACGAAAAGCAGTATTCGGTGGAAGATTCGTCCGGCAACTCCAGGCTGTAGCTCTTACATTCGGTATAAAATAAGAATTGGTACAATGAAATAATGTTCTTTCCAGTACAGCAGGTGAAAGATCTGCAGCCGCACCGGCATTCTGATAAAAATCCGCTTCATAGGCGAGAATTTTAAAATTGCTATCAAGTCCAATTTTATAATCGGATGAATATGGATGACGTTTACCGGTCATGCGCATGTCTTCCATGCGGTCCAATGAAAATTTTACAGGGCGTTTTAAAAGGAAAGAGCCCATTGCACAAAGTGCAGCCCAAACATTAGCCTGATCTTCTTTACCGCCGAAACCGCCACCCAAACGTGTCACATCAACTTCAACCTGATGCATTGAACATCCAAGTACACGCGCACAACAGCGTTGAACAGCAGTAGGACCTTGAGTAGAAGAAAATATTTTAATTGAATTATTTTCCTGGGGTACGGCATAAGCTCCCTGAGTTTCTATATACAAATGTTCCTGGCCATTCGAGTCGGCTCTGCCTTCAAAAATATACTCACAATCCTTCCATGCCTGAGTAGTTTCGCCACATTTAAAAGTACGTGGTGGTACAATCAATTCATTTTTTTCTTTGGCTTCACGTGGATCCGTGATTATATGCAAAGCCTGAATTTCAACCTTTACTTTTTTTGCTGCTGCACGCGCTAATTCGGGTGACTCAGCGATAACAAGGACAATTGGCATTCCGCAAAAATGTACATGCTTTTCTGCCAGTAATTCTTCATCAGCAATAATACCACCTACCTGATTTTCACCGGGAATATTTTTATAGGTATATACGCCAACAACACCTTTTGAAGATTTAGCTTCGGATAAATCAAGATTAATAATTTCTCCATGAGCGACAGGAGAATCATAGACAGCAGCGAATAAAGTTCCGGCTATCAGCGGAATATCATCCAGGTAAACTGACTCACCTTTCGTATGTGTGAATGAATCAATATTCCTCATAAGCCGATTGTAATTTTTGAGGATGTATACTTTGAAACAAAGAAATAAAATGAGCTTTGATTAGTTGTTGTAATAAAAATCGCTTGTATGTTGCAGTACCTCTTGCATCACTGATCGGTGATATTTCTTCGCCGGCGACAAGACAAGCTTCCTGAATAATTGATTCCAATAATTTCTTACCGGTTAAGAAGTCAGATGTCTTATTTAAAAACATTGGTATCGGCCCAACGCCACCTGCCGATAAATTGACCTTAACGATTATCTCATTTTTTACGGATATCTGAATGGCAGAATTTACGCTGGCAATATCGAGATTGGTTCGTTTGCTGACTTTTTCAAAATTAAATAATGTGTCTTTATCGGGAATAGGAAAATGAATCTCTGCAATGTATTCTTCGGGTAATTTATCAAGAGACTTATAACCTTTATAAAAATCTTTAAGAAGAACTTCGCGATTCTTTTTACCGTCATTCAAAAGAACCGACGCATTTAAGGCGAGAAAAAAAACCGTATAATCTCCAATCGGTGATGCGTTCACAAAATTACCTCCCAAAGTGGCCATATTTCTGATGGGAGTTGAAGATACCAGTTTAGAATATTTCAGAAACCTGGGAAATAATTTTCTTATAATCGGTGATTCAATCAGATCGGTAACAGTAACAGATCCTCCAATTATGCATTTACCGTTTTCTTCTTTTATTAAATTCATTCCCAAAATATCTGAAAGATATTGCGAATCGGAATAAACCATCTCTTCATGTTTTTGAACATACAAATCTGTTCCTCCCCCTACAAAAACGGATGAATTAATTTTATTTATTTCACCGGATCCATTTACATTTATTGACAGGTCGATCAATCGCTTTTTAATGGTTGAAAAATATTCCGGGATTATTTTCTTGTTGATAGCAAAATCAATAACATCGTTTTCTTTTCTGTCTTTCAGAAGTTCCGAAATTTTAATTGCCGCACGTTCGATTGATTTGTAGCCGGTACAACGACATATATTTCCGTCAATTGATGAAATTACATCATTGTATTTATTCTGTATACAAAAACCGGTCAGTGAAACGACAAAACCAGGTGTACAAAATCCACATTGTGTGGCACCTTCATCGCTCATTGATTGCTGAACAGGATTTAATCCGGCAAAATTAATTCCTTCGACTGTAACAATGTGTTTACCATTGGCATTTCCTAAAGGCATGAGGCAAGAAGTAGCCGATCGATAATCTATCTCGCCGTTTTTTATTTGCCCAACTAAAATAGTACAAGCACCGCAATCTCCTTCACGACAACCAATTTTAGTACCCGACAAGTGACGTTCGTATCGGATAAAGTCTAACAAGGTCATTCCGGAAGACGATTCCGTACAAATTTCCTTATCATTAAGTATGAACTTTATCAAAATAACTTGAATTTATGTATAAACTATTGCGGTAAAGTTAGTATTATTGAGTTGCAGAAACAAGTATGACAGGATAGATTTTAAACATCCAAGAATTTAAAATTGATAGTAATGAAAAAGACTTGCATGCTATTAGCATTCGTATTGAATGCAACAATTGTTATTTGTCAGAGCATTTCACCTGAATATTCAATGCTCATCAAAAAAGCTGACTCGCTTTATCAACTTAAAGAGTATGAAAAATCAGCATTATCATATTCAGAAGCCTTTAAAACAATCGGCTGGAAAGGGTTACCAAATGACCGGTTTAATGCTGCTTGTACCTGGGCTTTATCAAATAATCCTGATAGTGCCTTCTTTAATTTAAACCGTATAGCTACAAAATCAAATTATTCAGACCTGGATCATATTATAAAAGATCAGGATTTGACATCATTACATAATGACAATCGTTGGAAATTATTGATTGATCTTATAAAACAAAATAAAAAAAAATCAGAAATCAATTTAAATAAACCACTAGCCGCACAATTAGACAGCATTTATAATGATGACCAAAAATACAGAAGAGAAATTAGCGAAATAGAAAATAAATATGGATGGGATTCAAAAGAAATGAAAAACCATTGGAAAATAATTCAAGAGAAAGATTCTATAAATTTAATTAAAGTCAGTTCCATTCTTGACAAATACGGCTGGCTCGGCGTTGACGTTATTGGACAAAATGGCAATAATGCTTTGTTTTTAGTAATTCAACATTCAGAATTAACAACACAAGAAAAATATTTACCGATGATGCGTGATGCTGTTAAAATTGGCAAAGCAAATAGTAGCAGCCTCGCTTTGCTGGAAGACAGAGTTGCTTTACGTCAAGGGAAAAGACAAATTTATGGTAGTCAAATCGCACGAGATCCGGAAACTCAAATCCATTACGTTCTTCCTTTGGATGACCCTGACAATGTTGACAAAAGGCGAGCAGAAGTTGGACTCGAACCACTGGCAAATTATGTTATCCGCTGGCAAATTAAATGGGATATAGAACAGTATAAAAAAGACTTGCCGGCCATAGAAGCAAAAGAAAAAACAAGACAAAAATAGTTCGATGAATTAGCTTTGTATTAATATAGAATCTTCTTATTACCTTGTACTCAAGACTTAAAACTATGGATGAATTTTTAAAAGCAGCAATTGAAGAAGCACGGACAGGATTAAAAGAAGGAGGAATTCCGATAGGTTCTGTTCTTATTAAAGACGGAAAAATAATAGGAAGAGGTCATAATAAAAGAGTTCAGGATGGAGATCCAATTACCCATGCTGAAATAGACTGCTTGCGTCATGCCGGACGAATAGGCAGTTACAAAAACACAGTTTTATATAGTACACTGATGCCATGCTATCTTTGTGCCGGAGCTGTTGTACAATTTGGAATTAAAAAAGTTTATGCCGGAGAAAATGAAACTTTTTCAGGTGCCAAAGAATTTATGGAATCAATGGGCGTTGAGGTCATCAATTTAAACTCAGAAGAATGTAAAGAAATGATGCGTAAATTTATTACTGAAAACCCGAAGCTTTGGTTTGAAGATATTGGCGAACTTTGAAAGAATGAATATTGAATATTAAGAAAATAATATCTAACATTTATTTTGCGAGTACGTTTGAATAATTTTGATACTGTTTTATTCATATGTTATATACTACTTTAGCCAGATCAGAATACGGAAGTATACCTAATTTTTTGTTTCAATTAAATAATGAAAAGGTCACCCGAACATATAAATATTTATAAAGCAATTAATGAAATCCTTTGGAATGATTGGAATCCGATTGGAATAAATGATTCAGCGCCAAGAAATGAGTATTATGGTTTTATACCAGAATTATTTGAGCTTAAAATAAATTATTCAGACTGAGATAATATTATTCAAAAATTGTTTGAATTTGAAACTAAAAGAATGGGGCTATGTGGTGATATTGATCACTGCAGAAAAATTGTTTACAAAATAATTTCCTTAATATAATAATGAGGAAAGCGGCAAATGACAAACGTATTGCAACAACACTTTTTCTCTTATAATTTTTATCTTTGGTAAAAAGTTCTGCGAGAATAGGCTGGGCGTAATGCGTCATTTATCGGAAGCTACTTTAGAAGCAACCTATTCTTAAAAATAAATATATGAGATATATTTCCCTATTAAATTGTATTCAATTTTGTTTGTTTTGCAATCTTTTCGGACAAAAACGTTGTGACACTTTGCGAACTGATATGATTTTTACAGTTACTGAAGTTTCCCCAAAATCTAATATCACATATGAAGAACTCGAGAACTTATTGAATAATAATATTAACATAAAAGAATTTGAAAAACCACCAGGAGATATGATTTATTTGACTTTTACTATAAATTGCAAAGGGGAGGCATTCGACTACAAATTTTTTCGTTCTGTTGACAAAAAACTCCAAGACAATATACTTGGAGTGATTGTGAATAATATGAATTGGATGCCAGCTCAACAGAATAGTCGAAAGGTAGATTTTCAAAAAAATATTTCAATCAAGATTGAGAAGAATAATAAGTTTAATGTATTGGATGAAAAGGAACAAAAGAAGATAAAGTGAATGTAACTCCAAATAAAACGGCGCACAATATTAGCATTTTGGTAAAAAGTTCTGCGAGAATAGGCAGGGCGTTAGCGGTGACCAATAGCAACTAACCGAGGAAATTAATTTAGGAAAAATTATTATTTAATATGAGGCAATTTATTTTTATATTATTTTCAATTATTTCAACTAAATTATATAGCCAAATAGATTCTTCGAAAAATAAAGAAGGAAATTTTGTTATTAATGAGCGAATGCCAATATTTCTAAATGGAGGAGAAAAAGGTTTAATGAAAATACTTTCTGATAGTGTCAGATATCCACCAGCTGCAAATAAAGATAATATTGGAGGAATAGTCCGTGTGGAATTTACAATTGACACAACAGGCAACTTAGAAAATATTAGAATTTTAAAAAGCATTAGAGAAGATATTGATAATGAAGCTCTGCGTGTTGTTGCATTTCTAAATGGCTGGCAACCAGGATATCAGAATGAGAAAAAGGTCAAAGTAGTTTATGCTATCCCAGTAGGCTTCTGGCCGAACCCGAAATTCAAAAGAAAATATCTTAAGAACGAATCAAAAGTAAAATGAAAGTAATACTAATCAGAAAGTTGGCAACCGCAAACATTAGCATTGCCGCAATACTTTTTTCTTTCCTATTTTGTATTATTATAAAAAGTAAAGCGTCAATGCTACAACGATATGCGTTACCATTAGAACATCAACGTGGATATGATAATGTGGGCAAGAAATTTACTAAATAAGAAATGAACAGGTTACTAATTTATTCTCTCTTGCTTTCATCTTTTTCTGTTTATGGACAAGAGAAAAACGATACTCTTTCTTCAAAGCAGAGAAGATTTTCAATTGGTGTAAATATCTCACCCGATTATTGTTATCGGACCTTGACAAAGAATGATAAAAGTATATCAGACTCTGTTTGGAAATTTGCGAAGAATTTAGAGGACTCAATCGAAAAACCAAAATTTGGTTACACATTTGGAATTAACTTTTGCTATCAAATTACCAAACGAGTTTACGCTGAATTCGGAATTCAATATTCTAATAAAGGTTATAAAACAATACCAATATTAACTACCTCTTCTATTGACCCTGAAGGTGTTATAGCAACAAACATTTTAAACTTTAGTTATTTAGATTTTCCATTGAAAGCCAGTTTTACTTTTTTCGATAAACGAATTCAGCTCATGACAAGTATTGGAGCAACTTTAAATGTCTTTTCGAAAACAAATTTGCATACTATTCCCGAAGATAAAAGTATTGACGACTTTCATACCTCTATTGATTATACTTATGAAAAAATAAATCTCTCGCCGACAATTAGTGCAGGACTTAAATATAAATTAAACCAACGAATGAACCTTCAAGCAGAACCAACATTTCAATACGCAATTAAAAACATTGATGAGAAATCACATAAGTCAACACATTTATGGAACTTTGGATTGAACTTCGGATATTATTATAAATTGTAATCCTTTGAGTGCAAAGTTTGGCGAACGCATAACATTGATATTGTCGTAACACTTTTTTTCTCTAATTTTATATAATTGTAAAAATGCGCTGCGTCAGTACCCCAAACGAAATTGGTACATTATAGAAGTTCATTAATATTAGAAATATCATCTCCTTTTATGTTGGATGAATGTAATTCTGAAGAACGCATATCTTGCCCCGGGGCAAAAATCGAAGAATCAATACTCTCGCACAAAAATCAAAAATCGAAGAATCAATATTAACACTCCATTATTACAACAAATGTTAACACTCCATTTTTACAACAATAGAGTCACGGACTAAAAAATAAGGCTAACGCCATGCAAGAGACCCCTTCTTTTCCCCTCTTGCAAGACTATCCGCCGGCTGGCGGACAGCACGAATAAATACACGAATGACATTATTTAAAAAAATAATTCAAACCTCATACACGCAGGATATTATTTTAAACCCGGAATTTATAGTTAAACGAAAATTGCGAATCAAATTATTAAAAGATTTTATTTAATTGTCAGGATTTCGCAGAAGAATACCTTCGAAAAATCCAATGATTAGGACTAAAGATCAATCATTCTGAAACATATAGGAATGCTAAAAACATTTCAATTTCAAAATCCCGGTTAAAACGTGTGCTATTTGTTCATTAATTAAACTCACACACTACCAATAATACTGTATTCAATATTCAAAGCTAAAAATTTCCTATATTCACCCCCCTATGTCAATATTAATTAAAAACGGAAAAGTAGTTACCGCTTCAGAAACTTTTGAAGCAGATGTTTTTATTGAAGGCGAAAAAATAATTACTATCGGCAATAGTCTTAATTTAAAAGCTGACCGTATTATTGATGCTGCAGGAAAACTTGTGATGCCGGGAGGCATCGATCCGCATGTTCATCTTGATATGCCTTTTATGGGAACATTTTCAAGTGATGATTATACCAGCGGTACTTCAGCAGCTTTGTTCGGTGGCACAACCATGCTTATCGACTTCGTTTTGCAGACGCAGGGAAAATCTCTCGATCATGCATTGAAAGAATGGCAAGGACGTTCCAACGGTAAAGCTTGTTGTGATTATTCTTTTCACATGGCAGTAACAGACTTCAATGAAAATACAAAGAAGGAAATTAAAAACATGATCGATGTTGAAGGAATTACTTCCTTCAAAACTTTCATGGCATACAAAGGTGCTCTCATGATCGACGACCGTCAGATGGTTGGACTGATGAATGAAGTAAAAAAAATGGGCGGCATGGTTACCGTTCATGCCACAAACGGCGACATGATTGATTACCTTATTGCCAAACATCGATCCGAAGGAAAACTTGAACCGCTTTATCATTATCTATCGCAACCTGAAATAACAGAAGAAGAGGCTACCGGACGATTTGCTGATATGGCTTTTAATACGGGAGTTACAGGATACATTGTTCACATGACATGCGAAGGTTCACACAAACAAATTCGTAGAGCAGCGGGAAGAAATCAAAAAGTATTTGCAGAGACCTGTATTCAATATCTCATCCTTGATGCTTCCCTTTATGAAAAGAATTTTGACGGTGCCAAATGGGTGATGAGTCCTCCTCTTCGTGAGAAAAAAGATCAGGCTTCGCTTTGGGCAGGGATCAATCAGGGAAGTGTGCAGGTTGTTGCAACGGATCATTGTCCGTTTAAATGGGAGCAAAAGCTGATGGGTAAAGAAGATTTTTCTAAAATACCAAACGGTCATCCTGCTATTGAACACCGTATGGAACTCTTATTTTCTGAAGGAGTAAACAAAGGAAAAATATCATTGAATAAATTTGTTGAAGTGAGTTCTACCAATGCTGCGAAAATTTTTGGAATGTTTCCTCAAAAAGGTTGTATTGCTCCGGGTTCTGATGCAGATATCATTATCTTCGACCCAAATGAAGAACATACTCTTTCGGCTAAAACGCATCACATGAATGTGGATTACTCGGCTTACGAAGGCTGGAAAGTAAAAGGAAAAACGAAAACAGTTATTATGCGAGGAGAAATCGCAATTGAAAATAATATAAAGTTGGTGAAGCCGGGTTATGGAAAGTTTGTGAAACGGAATAAAGTTAATGGCATCATTTAATGCAAAAAACTCCTTTGTGAATCTTTGTGTTGCCTTTGTGTCCTTTGTGGTAAAATCGAGCATTGTATTTTTAACCACAAAGAGCACAAAGGCAACACAAAGATTCACAAAGAATTATATAAATAGATTTTTTATTTCCTGAATTATAAATTAAAAAATAAATTAAAATAAAAAAATGAGTAGAATGATCAAATCCGGACTCATACAAATGAGTCTTCCGATGACAGAAGGACAAGGAACTGTCGATGAAATAAAAGATGCAATGCTTAAAAAACATTTGCCATACATAGACGAAGCCGGTAAAAAAGGTGTTCAGATTCTTTGTCTTCAAGAAATTTTTAATACACCTTATTTTTGTCCGGGTCAGGATAAGAAATGGTATGAAAGTGCTGAAACCGTTCCCGGTCCTACGACAGAACTCATGCAGCAGTATGCAAAAAAATACAACATGGTTATCATCGTTCCGATTTATGAAAAGGAACAAGCAGGAGTTTTGTACAACACTGCCGCTGTTATTGATGCTGATGGAAAATATTTAGGTAAGTACAGGAAGAATCACATTCCTCACACCTCAGGTTTCTGGGAAAAATTTTTCTTCAAACCGGGAAACCTTGGATATCCTGTTTTTCAAACAAAGTATGCAAAAGTTGGAGTTTATATTTGTTACGATCGCCATTTTCCTGATGGTGCACGAATCCTCGGATTGAATGGTGCAGAAATCGTTTACAATCCTTCTGCAACTGTTGCAGGTTTATCACAATACCTGTGGAAATTAGAACAACCGGCACATGCCGCTGCCAATGGATATTTCATGGGTTGTATCAATCGTGTCGGTGAAGAAAAACCATGGAATCTCGGAAAGTTTTACGGCTCTTCTTATTTTGTAAATCCGCGGGGACAAATTTTCGCTCAGGCTTCTGAAGATAAAGATGAATTACTGGTAGCGGATTTTGATCTGGATATGATTGAAGAAGTGAGATCGGTGTGGCAGTTTTTCAGAGATAGAAGGCCGGAGACTTATGGGAAGTTGGTGGAACTTTAGGATTAAATTATGCTTCTCTGAGTTTATGATGGGTAGTTTTTCGCGCAGAGTTCGCAGAGGAGTTTATTCGATTTCCTTTAGATGAATTACAAATTGAAAGAAATAATTAATAATATTTGATGACTGATTTTAAATCCAAAAAAAAATCAAGATACTTGGTTCTAGATTCTTAATCCCTGATACTAAAAAAAATGTCCGAATACTCCCCTCCCTCCTCCGAAACTGATTTTGATAAAAACTTTTCACAGATAAAGCCATTGATGAGTGAAACACAGGCTTACTATGAAAGTTCGCGTTGCCTTTTTTGCTATGACGCTCCTTGTGTAAATGCTTGTCCCACCGGCATAGATATTCCCACTTTTATCCGCCAGATAAATACTAAAAATGAAATTGGCGCTGCAAAGACAATTTATGATTCGAATTATTTTGGATATGCCTGCGGAAAGGTTTGTCCGACCGAAGTTTTGTGTGAAGGTGCTTGTGTTTATACCAATCAAAATGTTAAACCAATTGAAATTGGAAGGCTTCAAAGTTTTGCAACTTCAAAAGCAATGGATGCAGGAAAAAAATTATATGTACTTGCAAAACCTAATGGAAAAAAGATAGCCATTATTGGAGCTGGTCCGGCCGGAATATCCTGCGCGTGTGAATTAAGACTTTTAGGATTTGAAGTAGATGTATACGAAGCGAAATCAAAACCATCCGGATTAACTGTTTACGGAGTTGCTCCTTACAAGATCACCAACAAAGAAGCGCTCGATGAAATGATTTTTTTAGAAAAGCAATTTGGCTACAAAGTTTTATACAATACGGCAATAAAAAATAAGTCTGATATTGAAATGTTGGAAAAAAAATACGATACTGTCTTCATCGGAATTGGTCTTGGTCCCACATCCGGTTTAAAAATTAGTGGAGAAAACCTAGAGAATTGTTTTGGTGCTGTTGAATTTGTTGAGAAACTTCGAATGAATCATCATACAGTTAAAGTTCCTAAAAAAGTTATTGTACTTGGAGGAGGAAATACGGCAATGGATGCTGCTTCTGAGTCTTCCCGAATGGGAGCCGAAGAAGTAATTCTCGCTTACCGAAGAAGCAAAGAAAACATGGGAGCTTATGATTTTGAATATGATCTTGCAAAAGGTGTTGGTGTAAAAGGAATGTTTAATATTTCTCCTTTGGAAATAATCGGAAATGGAAAAGTAAGTGGAGTGAAATTTATCCGTACCAAAGAAGCCGGCGACAAACTCGAAAATATTCCCGGTAGTGAATTTACCATTGATTGTGATTGGGTAATTAAGGCTACCGGTCAATCCAAACAGACTGAATTACTTTCATTAATCAACGGATTAAAAACCGATAATAAAGGACGTATTAATGTCGATGAAAAATTTCAAACTACGAATCCAAAATATTTTGCGGCAGGTGATTCTGTGAGTGGCGGACAAGAAGTCGTAAACGCTGCTGCCGATGGGAAAAAAGCCGCGAAGGCAATTGCGGAAATTATAATCAACAAATAAAAAATCAATCAATGGCAGATCTATCAACAAACCTGGCAGGCATAAAATCACCCAATCCTTTTTGGCTGGCATCGGCACCACCTACTAATAGCGGTTATCAGATCATGAAAGCATTCGATGCAGGATGGGGCGGCGCTGTTTGGAAAACGCTTGGTGTTCCTGTTGTAAATGTATCGAGTCGTTACGGTGGTTTGAATTATCGTGATACCCGAATGATGGGGTTTAACAACATCGAACTCATTACAGACCGAAATCTTAGCGATAACCTCCGCGAAATCGAAGAAGTTAAAAAAAGATTTCCTCATCATGCTGTAATTGCTTCACTGATGGTTGAATCACGTGAAGAATGGCACCAAATCGTGCGCGATGCAGAAAATGCAGGAGCAGATGGATTGGAATTAAATTTTGGTTGTCCGCATGGAATGTGTGAAAGAGGAATGGGATCTGCAGTGGGGCAAGAACCTAAAGTATTGAAGACAATTGTAAGTTGGGTAAAAGAAGTAGCAAAAACTCCCGTCATAGTAAAACTTACTCCAAATATTTCAGACATCACCCGACCGGCAGTTGCTGCAAGAGAAGGCGGCGGAGATGCAATATCGCTCATCAATACAATTCAAAGTATTATTGGAGTTGACATAGATAAATTTGTCTCCTTCCCTATCGTTGATGGTCACAGTACAAATGGAGGTTATTGCGGACCGGCTGTAAAACCCATAGCGATGAACATGCTGAAAAATTGCGCTCAACATCCCGGAGTAGGAATTCCTATTTCCGGAATTGGCGGCATTGAAAACTGGAAAGACGCTGTAGAATTTATTTTACTTGGTGCAACATCCGTTCAGGTTTGTACAGCAGTGATGCATTATGGTTTTGGTATTATTAGAGAAATGGTAGTTGGACTAGAGCGTTATATGGACGAAAAAGGATTTAAGACATTGGATGATTTCAGAGGAAAAGCATTGCCGAATATTATGCATTGGGAAGATCTAAATCTTAAATATAAAGTTGTTGCAGAAATCCACGAAGAAAAATGTATTGGATGTCAGCTTTGCTACACTGCTTGTGAAGATGGCGCTCATCAAGCCATTGGACTTTCTACAGATCCGAATAATCGAATTCCATCTATCATCGAAGAAAATTGCGTAGGTTGTAATTTATGTTCACTCGTTTGTCCTGTTGAAGGTTGCATTACCATGGAGCGCAAAGACGATGGAAAAAATCATGTAACCTGGAAACAAAGAACATTAGAAGGAAACATTCCGAAAAAATTCAACGATGACCTGGCAGGAGGATTGCATCATTGGGTACCGCAACCGAATGAAGCATTATTGAAAACGAAACCCAAACATTACGGAGCATAGACTTATTGAAAATTGAAGACTGAAGATTAATTGGTTATTGATTATTAGTTATTATAAAATAGCCAATTAATTTTCAATTTTCATTCTTAAATAAAACCCTGTCTACCGAATACTTGCCCGGGCCGGCAAAGAAAATGGTTATGTAGGGTATTAAGTACAGTAAGGCAAATTCTTTGTCATTCCAGGATTCATTTTTCAGAATTATAAAAGCAGCAACTATCATAGTAATTGCTAATGGGATTGCAGCAAAGCGAGTAAACAATCCGAGAATAATAAATACAGAACATAAGACTTCGGCACCTACAGTTAAGATATAACTGATTTCAGGACCAAGGCCTAAAGGATCTGAAAATGAATGAAAATATTCTCCGAAAGCGGTCAGTTTACTCCATCCGTGACCAAAGAGCATAAAACCTCCAATAAATATTCTTAGAAAAAGAAGGGCAAAATCCCTGTCACCTTTGAGTAAAAATTTCTTCATAGTAATTGCATATTTTCGGTAAAAATAGACTTAATTCTATAACATTAATTTTCCAGCTCATTTCATCGAAAAAAAGCATTTATATTAACCAAGCAATTAAACTAAATTACCCTCTTATATTGTTTTCAAAGACAATATTTTTAACTTTGTAAGAGAGCTTTCTTAATAAGGCTTTTTATTTGTTCAGCCTTAATAGAAACCATCTTACCGTGAAAGTAAAAGCCCTAATTTATCTATCAAAAATCCTACGACTTAAAGTCTCGCTTTTATTATTTTTTTGTTTATTTTTTATCCCTTCAGGCTATTCATTACCGGCTCCGATTGCTGATTTTACAGCGAGTAGTGTAACCGTTTGTATCGGACAAGCAACAACTTTTACCAACTCTTCTACAGGAAACATAACATCATATTCATGGAATTTTGGTTCTGGCGCAAGTCCTGCGACTGCTTCAACAATTGGTCCGCATAATGTATCCTATTCATCATCTGGATTAAAAACAATTTCATTAACAGTGAACGGACCTGATGGACCATCAACAGTAACAAAAACAAATTATGTTACAGTTAATTCAATACCAGTATTAACGGGAAGTATTACCGGTAATACAAATGTGTGTATCAATGCACAGGCTATACAATATTCTATTCCTGCCAACGCTTCAGCAACATCTTACACTTGGACATTCCCTGCGGGTTGTACAGTTGCCAGCGGACAAGGAACCAATGTAATCAACATTAATTTTGGTTCAACATCAGGAAATGTTTGTGTTACTGCTTCTAATAGCTGTGGAACAAGTAATCAATTATGCACTGCAGTTAGTGTTGGCAAAGACCGGATTACTTTCATGGCATATAATCTTCTTAATTATCCTGATGCAAATGCAGGTTCAATTACTGCAGATACTTCGCTTAGAAACCCATTTTACAGAACCACCATTTCATCTGTCGATCCTGATATTCTGGTAATAGAAGAACTTCTATCTCAAACAGGATTGAATGGTTTTTTGTCGCATGTAATGAATGCAAATGGCAATGTTTATTCAGCCGGAACTTTTGTTAACGGTTTTGATACAGATAATGGAATTTTATTTAAGACTTCTAAATTTACTTTTATTAGTAATACTCCGATACAAACTGACTTACGTGATATCTCTGAGTTTAAACTAGTACATAATCTTTCAGGCGACACGCTACGGATTTATGCTGTTCACTTGAAAGCAAGTGCTTCTGCTCCCGACGAGGCCCAACGAGCCCTGGAAGTTGACTCTCTCAGAAAAGTCACTAATGCATTACCATTGGGTTCAAATTTTATAGTTTGCGGAGATTTTAATATTTACAAATCATCTGAAAGTTGTTATCAAAAATTATTACAAGTAAATGTTGGTGATGAAGGTCATTTCATTGATCCTATCACCATGACCGGAACATGGAATAGTGCTGCATATTCCCTTTATCATACGCAATCGCCCAGAATAAGAGCTTTTGGCGGTGGTTCGACCGGTGGTATGGATGATCGCTTTGATTTAATCTTATATTCAAAAGCCATTAGTCTAAGCGGTGGTATGTCATACGTAGCAAATTCCGCAATTGCTTATGGCAATGATGGTAATCATTACAATGATTCAATCAATCAACCGCCAAATGCAGTTGTTTCGCAAGCAATAGCGGATGCACTGCATAATGGTGCTGACCATTTACCTGTTATTGCCAAATTTGAATTCGAAAATTCAAGTTGCGCTTTTGTAGATTTTGGAGCAACTACTTTAATCGCTCCTACATCTCCCACCTGTTCTAATCCTGCTCAACCATTACAAGTTCAAATTAAAAATTATGGTTCAAGTTCTGTAAATTTTTCAAGTAGCAACCTGCAAGTAGTTTTGGATATAACAAATCCGTTATCAGCTACAAATTCATACACCACGACAATAAGCACAGGTACTATTAATGCAAGTGCTTTATTAACAGTTGCTTTCCCAGTCACATTAGATATGTCGCTTCCCGGCACATACATTTTCAATGCTCACACTGTTTTTTCAGGTGATACAACGACTTCAAATAATTCAATGCCAACAAAAAGTATTACCGTTGTGCAAAATACCACTGCAAGTATAACTTCTGGCGGACCTACAACTTTTTGCAACGGTGGAAATGTATTACTTTCTGCAAATTCCAGTTCAGGTGCTACTTATCAATGGCAAAAAAACAGTATAAATATTTCAGGTGCAACATTGCAAAATTATACTGCTTCAACAAGTGGCAATTTTACAGTTGTAATGCAAAAAACAAGTATCGTTAATACCAATTATCCATCGGCAACTTTTTCAAATTCAAATTCCTACAGTATACCTGATAACAGTTGTACAGGTGCTTCAAGTACAATTAACGTAACAGGATATTCTGGCACCGTTGCAACTTCAGGAATAAATGTAAAAATAAATGTCAATCATTTATTTGTTGGAGATCTTGTTGTTTTTCTGGAAGCTCCGAATGGTGACCGCTTAGGCTTAGCAAACAGAGTTGGAAGTACAGGCGACAATTTTGTTAATACTATTTTTTCAGATGCCGGAACAGCACAGATACCCACAAGCGGTGCTCCTTATACTTCAACTTATAAGCCATGGACCAGTACTTTTACTTCCTGCGTAACATCTACAAAAACAACATTTTCCGGTATAGGTGGAGGAAATTATAATCCAAATGGTAACTGGAGACTTGTGGTTTATGACAGAGCAAGTACTACAACCGGAACAATTGCTAATTGGCAGATAACATTCCCATCTTATTCTGCAAATACAACTTTAGTTTGTGATCCTGTAACTTCATCTGCTGTTACTGTTACTTCTGTACCAACGCCTTTAATAACTTTTAATCCGGCAAACCCTGCTGTTTGCTCTGGAACAGCTGTTAATATTGTTGCAAGCGGCGCTTCAACATATAGCTGGTCTCCTTCAACCGGATTAAATACAACAACAGGTTCTTCGGTTACTGCTAATCCATCCATAGCTACAACTTATAATGTAATCGGAACAGATGTAAATGGTTGCTCGAACTCCTCTTCTGTAACTGTATCAATAAGCCAAAGTACTTCCGTAACATTAAATCCATTTAGCAATGTTTGTGTAAATACAACTCCATTTGCTTTAACTGGCGGTCAACCATCAGGTGGTACTTACTCGGGAACCGGTGTAAGTAATAATATTTTTTCTCCATCTGTTGCCGGATCGGGAAGTCATGTAATTACTTACACATATGTCAATGGCGGTGGATGCTCAGGAAATGTAAGTTCAACTATTACTGTCGCTTCATTACCCATTGCTGCTGTTTCACCTTCAGGATTAATTTCTATTTGTCAGGGGAATTCTGTTACACTAAGTGCAACTTCAGCGAATTCTTATCTATGGTCCAATGCAATAACTACACAAACAAATAGCATAAACACAGCCGGAAATTATTCTGTAACTGTAACCGATGCAAATGGATGCTCTGCTACTTCATCAGCAGTAAATGTTACTATAATTGCAAATTCTTTTGTGGGTACATTGATAAACGAAACAATGGGGACGGTAGTTTCAACAACGAGTATTGCTACGCATGAATCTACAAATGGCTTTGATAACGATAATTTAACAATGTCAGGTTCCGGTGATGTTCGAGTTACATCTGCATCTTCAGGATATACCGGAGCATCAGGTGGAGCAAATGTTTTTCTTACAAATACGGCAAATAAAAATTTTATTATATCAGGCATTAATGTTACCGGAATAACAAATTTCGATCTTTCATTTGGAATAATGAAGCTTGTTACTGCCAGTACTGGTTCAGATTTACTTGTACAAACAAGTACCAATGGAATTGACTACACAACTCAACCGTATACATTGCTGCCATCCGGAGCAGGAACATCCATATGGTATTTAAGATCCATTCCGGTAACTATATCTCCGGCTTCAACATTATATCTTCAATTTATTCAAACAGGTGTAACGAATCAGTATCGGATCGATGATGTAAATATTACCTATAGCACTTCTACACCATTAATTACAGCTTCAGGTCCTACAAATATTTGTCAGGGAAATACTGTTTCTCTTTCGGCTACCGGATCTTCTTCTTATTTATGGAATAACAATGCTACAACACAAACTGTTATTGCAAATTCATCAGGAAATTATTACAGTACTGTTACCAGCCAAAATGGATGTATTGCTACGACAAATACAATTGCAGTTTCAGTGAAACCAACTTTATTTTCTATTAACGGCGGCGGCAGTTATTGTTCGGGAAGTGGTGGTGTTGCAATTGGTTTAAGTGGTTCAGAAACCGGAGTTAATTATCAATTAAAAATTGGTGCTGCAAATGTTGGAGGTCTGGTTTCAGGTACCGGAAATCCTTTGAATTTTGGTAATCAAACTGCCGCTGGTTCTTATACTGTTGTAGGTACCAACCCTTCTGCCGGTTGTACATCTACAATGAGTGGATCTGTAAATGTTACAGTAAATGCAATTCCTACAGCATTCAATGTTACCGGTGGTGGATCATTTTGTACAGGAGGTCCGGGTATTTTAATTGGACTTAGCGGTTCACAAAGTGGGATTTCTTATTCCCTATTATTAAATGGAAATAATTCAGGTCATACGGTAAATGGAAGTGGAATTGCAATTTCTTTTGGAAACATTTCTTCAGCCGGAGCATACTCTGTTGTTGCAACAAATAATACAAACGGTTGTACCAGATCAATGAATAACACCGTTAATGTTTCCATCAATCCAAATCCAGTTGTTCATTCAGTTACAGGTGGTGGTAACTATTGTTTAAATGGAATTGGTTTGCCTGTGGGTTTAGATGCTTCGGAAAATGGAATTCAATATCAATTGAAATTAAATAATTCAAATCAGGGTTTACCGGTCAACGGCAACAATGGTATTCTTTCATTTGGTAATCAAACTAACCCCGGTGACTATACAGTTCTTGCAACAAATGCAGGAACCGGTTGCACCTCATCGATGAATAATTTTGTTACAGTTAATATTTTACCTAATCCTCTAATTTCTAATGTTACAGGAGGTGGAAGCTATTGTGCTGTACC
>JANOVV010000050.1:0-32115 GCA_031417555.1 Bacteroidota bacterium | reverse complement strand
ACTTGCCAACATTATTCTATCACTGGAGAATGGGTATTAATAGTTGATTGGATAATAAGAGCCGTATGAAGGGAGACTTTCAAGTACGGTTCCGTGAGAAGCTTGGGCTGCAATGCCCTTGCTTACTCGACCCTGTGAGTTTCTTATTCAAACCTTCCAGCCTGATTACAAATTCAGAAAGAATCCTGTAAGTTTCTTCTTTAAACCTATCCTATGAATTGTCATCCAGAAAGGACCCTGTGAGTTTCTTACTCAAACCTTCCTGTGTGATTACAAATTCAGAAAGAATCCTGTGAGTTTCTTCTTTAAACTAATCCTAGGAATTGTCATCCAGAAGGGACCCTGTGAGTTTCTTACTCAAACCTTCCTGTGTGATTACAAATTCAGAAAGAATCCTGTGAGTTTCTTCTCACAACCAAACATGTGAATTGTCATCCAGAAAGGACCCTGTGACTTTCTTCCTCAAACCTTCCAGCCTGATTACAAATTCAGAAGGAATCCTGTGAGTTTCTTCCACTATCAATAAATATGTCTTTATCCCGGATTTTGCAGTTAAACTAAAATTGAGAATCAAATTATAAATTGATTTTCTATTCTTTTAAAATTATGATTTTGAATAAAAACACTATTGAAAAATACATTGACAAGGACAAATCTGAACAATCGTTCTAAATCATTTAGGAATGCTAAAAACATTTCAATTGAAAAATCATGGTTTTTCAAAAGAAATAAAATTGAAATAAACCTTATAAACTCAAGTGTTCGGCAACCCTCGATCCTTTTTAATAACTACCTAAAATCCCTGAATTACTATCTTCTTCCCCTTAAATTTTTCCATTATCCAAGGTCTTACCACCTAAATTACCTATTTTTGCAGTCTATTTGTTATTATGAAAACCATAAATTCAGTAAAAAATCTAAGCGAATTATCTATTGAACTTGAAGACGTTCATGGGGCACATAATTATCATCCATTACCCGTTGTTCTTGAAAGAGGTGAAGGTATTTATGTTTGGGATGTGGAAGGGAAAAAATATTTCGATTTTCTTTCTGCATATTCTGCCTTAAATCAAGGACACAATCATCCTAAAATTGTAGAAGCATTAATTGAGCAGGTTAAAAAACTTTCTCTTACTTCCCGCGCTTTTTATAATAATTGTCTGGGCGAATACGAAAAATACATTACTGAACTGTTTGGCTACGATAAGGTTCTTCCAATGAATACCGGCGCTGAAGGGGTAGAGACTGCAATGAAATTAGCACGACGCTGGGCTTATACAAAAAAAGGGATACCCGATGGTCAGGCTAAAATTATTGTTTGCGACGGTAATTTTCATGGAAGAACCATTACAATAATTTCAGCTTCTACAGATCCTGATTCGTATAGTAAATTTGGACCTTATACACCCGGATTTGTAAAAATACCATACAACAATATCCCCGCACTTGAAGAGGCTTTAAAAGATGAATTGATTGCCGGATTTCTGATAGAACCTATACAAGGCGAAGCAGGAGTAATAATTCCTGATGAAGGTTATCTTTCCAAAGCATTTGAACTATGTAAGAATAAAAATGTTTTATTCATCGCCGATGAAATTCAATCGGGTTTAGGACGCACCGGAAAGATGCTTGCTTGCGACCATGAAAATGTTCATGCCGATATTTTAATTTTAGGAAAAGCGTTATCTGGTGGACTACTGCCTGTTTCAGCGATACTTGCCAACGATGAAATTATGCTTTGCATTAAACCCGGAGAACATGGAAGCACTTATGGAGGAAATCCTCTGGCTGCCAAAGTTGCTATTGCTGCCTTAAAAGTTTTAATCGATGAAAAACTTGCTGAAAATGCCGAACGATTGGGAAAAATTCTTTTATCAGAATTTAAAAAAATTAAAAACGATCATATTGTTCTCGTTCGCGGCAAAGGACTTTTTTGTGCCATGGTCATAAAACCTAAAAACGATAAAAATGCATGGGATGTTTGCCTTGCTCTGAAAGAAAATGGCCTACTTGCAAAACCAACACACGGTGATATTATCCGTTTTGCCCCTCCTTTAATTATTAATGAATCTCAATTGAGAGAATGCATAGAGATTATTCGAAAAACGTTAGTTGTGTATTGAGGGATGTAATGTTCCATAATACTAGCTGTTCAGAATATTACATGTAACTATTTTATTTTTACATCATAAAGTATTAATTTTAATTCGCCATTAAAATTTCTGGTTTCTTTATATTGAAATTGTTGATTTAAAAATTGCTTTAAAGAATCGTTTTTATTACTGTGATCAATTAATACTACTGGCCATAATTTATTTATAAACGGGATTTTATTTTGTGGATTTACAGGAAATATTGAATTCGAGATTAATGTATCGCGAAGGTGTTTAGTAATAGTAAACCACTCGGGATTAAAATAATATAAAAAGTTCAGATCATACCATTCAGGATTTATTATGATGTTAATTGGTTTAATTAGCAGTGGTTTAATAAATTCTGAAAGATCATGAATTCTCGCATTCTTACCTTCTTTTGGATTTAAAGTGGTTAACATTAGTAATGGAAGAGCTAAATAAATTAAATAAGATAATTTTTCAGATTTGAATATATATTTTAACGCAACTGCAGTTAAAAGGTAATAGTATAAGGAAGCAAATAATAAATATCGTGCAATAAAAACAGGAAATTTTAATGAAATAAAGAATAGACCGATAAAACAAATTATAAATAGCAGTAAAAGAATTTTTAAATTAATATTGAAAGCTATGTTTAATTTTTTCCAATTGAAAAGGAAAGAATATAAAAGAATACATATAAAGAATACAGTTAAAACAGGCTTATTGCTAAAACTCCATAATATTGAATAAATATCTGTGATTTCAGTTTTAGGAACCCAGGTACCTCCAGAACTAATTTTAAATCTTTCAATGAGGATTGGAATATACCATATAAAACTTCCAATTATGATTAACACTGAAATTAAAATCTTTAAAAAATATATTCTTAATTGCGGAATAAGAATAACAATTAAAACTTCTACAAAAATTATAATAAAACCAAAAAAATGAGAATAACATAAAAGTATGTTTGATAGAATAAATCCAACTAACATTTTTTTATCATTACTTTTAATTGGTGCTAATATGTTTAAATAAAAATAAAAACTACAACAATTAATAAAAAAAAACATTGAATATACTCTTGCGTCAAGAGCATAGTACATATGGAGAGTTGATCCTGTATAAAACAAACACGTTGCTATACCAATTAAAGTAGAGAAAAATTTTTGTCCAATGAGAAATATTATTACAACAGAAAAAGAACTAAAAAGAACTGAAGGGAATCTAACAGAAAATTCGCTAATTCCGAATATCTTAATCCAAAAATGAGTTAATATAAAATGAAGCGGCGGATTATTTTCATTTTTCAACATTTCCATTAAATCTGAAAAATTAAGTTGCGAAAAATAAATTGTGAAAGGCTCGTCTACTCCTAAATCAGAATATGTGATATATAATATCTTCAAAAAAAAATTTAACAAAAATAATGCAATAGAAATGAAAAATATTTTACGTTTTGATATAAATTTATTCAATATATGAAAGCTGAAAAAATTTAATGGCAAACTTCTTTTATAACTGCTTCGGCCTCTATATCACCGTATTCTAGAGCCCATCGAAGATCTTTACACGAAGAAGCAATTTCATCGACGTAATATTTAGCAATGCCTCTATTAAAATAAGATACCTTATCAGTGGAATCCAGCGCTAATGCTTTACCGTAATCCGCAATCGCTTCTTTATAATATCTTAATTCAAAGTATGCATTACCGCGACTATAAAATAATTCTACACTAGCTGTGTCGGATTCAATTGCCTGACTATAATCAGTAAGTGCATTTCCAAAATCATCCATTTGGAATTTCATAAAACCTGAATAGTAAAGCGCTTTTGTATTGTTTGGTTCAATCAAAAGTGCTTTGTTGAAATCTGCAAGGGCACCTTTATAATCACTTTTTTCTTCTTTTTGATTTCCACTTTCAATAAAATCTGAAACAGATTTTTGTGATTTTTCAGGTTGTTCCATTTTCTTTTTCTTAATGTAAGACCTGCTTTGCTTTTCAACGAAAACTCTCTTTGATTTATGAATCAAAAAAACCTTTTTCCCGGTTTGAATTTGAAAAGGCTCGCTGAAGAGGGTTACATTAAAACAAAAAAGAATTAAAATGGCAATTAAATATTTCATCATTAGGGTATTTTGGAAATTTCGTCGTAATGTTTTTCTACTTGTGTAATTATTTGACTGGCCTCTTTTACGGGTGAATAATTTTGATCTTGTTTTTTTAATAATTGCTGTAGTTCTTTAATTTGAATTGAACTTGCTTTCAAAACTGCGCTAAAATTTGGTATTAAACTAGTGCTGAAATTTCCAATGACCGCCTGACGGTGAATATTTTTCATTCTATTGCGACTCTGTTCTAATTTAGAACGAATACTAAAAGCTTTTATTCCCGCACTGACTAACATAATTGCAAAAATGGATGTTAGAATAATTAATGCCAATGAGAAATTTCGCTTAAAAGATTGCCTTTTGGATATCAATGATTCATTGTCATCTTTTAGCTGGTTCAATGTTGTACGCAATTCCATCTCTTCTTTTTCATCACTCAATTGCTTTGCAGTAAAAGAGTTCACAGCTTTGTTTATTAAAACTGTCTTATCAGCAGACAGCATTTCTTCTTTTCTTCTGATATACTTGTTAAAAACTTCATACGCTTGCTTAAAGTGATTATTAACCATATACGCGGATGAAATACTTTTATACGTTTCCAGCAAAAGGGTATCTTGATTTCGAATTGGATCTGCTTCAAATTTTCTTAATGCTATCATCAATTGATCCAGCGTTTCCGGTTTTACAAATTGAAACTTTGATTTAGAGTAAATGGATTGCAATTCTTCCATTGTTTGTGCATTACTGCCGGAATATGCACAGGTAAAAATTGCAATTATGGAAATTATTTTTTTCATTAAAATATCAGATAAAGAATTTAATATATACATCTGTACTGGCTCCTTCTTCGCTTTCTATTTTAATTTCTCCTTTATGTTTTTCACTGATTATATCATTTGCAAAAAACAATCCAAGTCCCGATCCTTCATCAAGTGGACGGGTAGAGAAAAATTCCTTAGTAGCATTTTTTAAAATATCTTCACTCATTCCCGCACCATTATCTTTGATTCGAATCTGTAAAAAACGCGGAAGAATTCGGGTACTAATTGAGACTTTCGGCTGAAAACCTTTAATTCCTTTGTCATTTTTTTCTTTTACAGATTGAATGGCATTATTTAAAATATTCAAAAGCAATGAACCGACTTCTGTCGGATTTACTTTTATCAACGGCAGTTTTTTCTCAAAATCTTTAGTGACCTGGCAATTAAAGTCTTCGGATTTTTGAATATTTCTAATTGCTATTTCAACATATTGCTCACATAAATTATTTATATCTGTTGAAATTTTTTCATCTTTTAAAAGTTCTGTTTGTCCTTGTACAGATTTTAGAATTTTTTCTTCTGTCGATAGAGTTTTTGTTAATTGATTAGATAAAACCGTAATATCCATCCAACCCGCTGGAACATTTGGTTTAGAAACAGCTTCTGAAAGAATCAAATTTAATTTAGTTATTTCAGTATTTATTTTTTCTAATGGTTCTCTAAACTTTGTATAATCGCCTATAAACTTATCAGCATGTTTAGCCGACTCTTCCATTGAAAGTAATTGAATAGTTGTTGAAGAAAGTTTTACACGGGCTCTTTTTAATCTAATTTTTCTGAATTGAAGCAGTATTATAACTATTGTTGCCCACACGACAAATGCCAAAATGGATTTTCGTACAAAAGACCAATAACGTTTTTCCAGTTTCTCCTTTTCAATGCTATGTTCTGAAATCTCTTTATTATGTTTATCAATGGTAGATTTTTTAGAACCTGTATTCTGAAGGTATGCTTTTTCAATGCTTGCCAGTGTATCGGATCTTTCTCTTTTATAAAGTGAATCAAGTAAGTAATCATACTTCTGCATTCGTTCAACTGCAAAGCGATTCAGATTTTTGGAAACAAATTCTTTGGCCTTTGATTCATTATAACGAAGTAGTTCCTGGTTTACAGGATTATTTAATGGAATTTCCTGAGACCAGGCAGTTCCCAAAAATGCCATAACTAATGTAAAGTAGATTAATAGAAAGAATCTCGGCTGTATCATCTGATTAATGAATGTATTGCAAAATACTAAAGAACATTTTTAAAGTGAGTCTTTATTGTGTATAATTATCAACGAAGCTATGTGTATGAAACAAAACTTGATAAGTAAAGAAAGATTGAGCAAATTGGGGCTTTAATTAAACTATGAATACCCGTTTAAGAAGAGCATTATCCCAGTTTATTACCATTATATTCTTAGTGGTGGTTCTCTTTCTTATTTTCAGGAATCCGCTTCTACATTGGCGTTTAGAGAAATTAGTCGTAGCCACAAAAGCCAAAACCTCTGCCACACTTGATATAAAGTCAGCTTCATTCTCTGGCCTGTTTTCCGTTTCCATGCATGATATTTCTTTGGTTCCCCGACTTGGGGATACTTTGTTTCAGGCTGATACAATGCAGGTGCGATTGTCTTTATGGTTGCTCTTAAGGGGTTCTGTTAGAATTAAAGAACTTTATGCAAGTGGAATAAATGTTACTGTATCTTGCAGAGACAGTATCTGTAATTTTAAAAACCTTTATCAAAAAAAACAATTGTCATCATCTAAACCTGAAAGTGATTTATCGGTTTTTTTTAAGACAATTTTAGACAAAGCTTTCAACCTGGCTCCGCAACGTGCCAATGTAATAGATGCATCTTTTGTTTTCAGGAATGATACAATAAATAGAATTTTCAGGATAAAACAATTTCATTCAGATGAAAACTCATTATATGGTAATGCAGAGGATCTATTAACTCATTCTTCCTGGAAGGCCCAAGGAAAGTTTTCACAAATAAAACATTCATTACAATTAAAAATATTTTCTGCTGATTCCGGCAATATTAAATTGCCTTTAACCAACGAACTAGTCGGACTTACACTTGGCTTCGACACATTTAATATTGAATTGAATGGCTATAATTGGAAAAAAAATCTGTTATCTGTTGAAGGAAAAATTTCTGCAGACAAATTAATTTTATTTCATAAAAAAATTTCAGATGATACTGTAAAAGTATCTTCATCTTCGTTTAATTTTTTAATACACACCGGAAAATCTTTTATTGAGATAGACAGTTCTTCAAATGCCTCACTTTCGTCTATTAATTTTCACCCATATGTCAGATATAACAAGGATAACAATAAGGAATATCAACTTAAAATAATAACAGGTAAAATTCCCGCTACTGATTTTTTTTCTTCATTACCCCAGGGAATATTTGATGAAGTTCGTGATATTTCGGCAAAAGGAACTCTTCAATTTGCTTTGAGTTTTAAAATCAATTCTTCACAACCCGACAGCCTTGTTTTTGAATCTTCGTTAAAGAAAGAGAAGTTCCGAATAAATGATTATGGCTCTTCAAACCTTTCAAAAATGAATGGAGAATTTTCTCATTCAGTATATGAAAAAGACAGATTCATTCGCTCATTTATTGTTGGATATTCTAATCCATTTTATACGCCTTTGGAAAACATATCTCCTTCGTTTATTAATGCTGTATTGACTTCCGAAGACGGAAATTTTTATTACCACAACGGTTTTAATGAAGATGCATTTCGTCAATCAATAATCGCTAATTATAAAGCCGGCAAATTTGTCAGGGGCGGAAGTACAATCAGCATGCAATTGGTAAAAAACGTTTTTCTCAATCGAAAAAAAACTATTGCAAGGAAGGCCGAAGAAGCTTTATTAGTTTGGCTGATTGAAAGCAATAGAATTACCGGCAAAGAAAGAATGCTGGAAGTCTATATGAATATTATTGAACTTGGTCCGGGTATCTATGGAATTGGAGAGGCATCTGATTTTTATTTTAAAAAGCGACCGATTGAACTTACATTACCGGAGGGAATTTTTCTCGCAAGTCTTTTACCACATCCAAAATGGTTCAAATACAGTTTTGATTCAATAGGAAATTTAAAACCGTATCTGGCTGATTATTATCGATTGGTTTCTGATTTCATGCTAAGAAAAAATCTTATCACACAAGAAGAACACGATAATTTGAAACCAAATATACTTTTAATAGGACCAGCACGGGAAATGGTTGTTCCTTCTGATACAATTCCTGAAGAAGAGGATGAAACAGAACTTAATTAAAAATTCAAAAAACGTTTATTTTATTTTAATATATCGTTGCTTTCATAGTCCGGACAATCAGGCCAGAGCATTTAATCGTTGAATCTTTCCTTGTAATTCCTGAAATTCATCATTCGAACTAAAGGTCTTTCTGATATTTGCAAGATATTCCTGTGCCTGAAGCAGATAAAAGCTGCGAACTCTTACAAATTCTTCTTCATTTGTTTCACCGCTTTCAATAGCCATTTTCTTGAGGTCATCGCCAATTTCACATAAAAAAATACGGCAACTGAGTTCAAGTAAAGCATAAAAAAACTTCATTTCTTCAAAATCGAAAGCTATAATTTCATCAATTTCATATTGCCAGTTATGAACCTCAAAATCTTCAAGCATAGAGTCTTCAAACATATCCAGCCGCATAGCTTCCTGAATTAATTCATAATGAGGATGAATTAATATATACTTACCGGCAGCAATAGAGATATTCACGAGTTGCCTGAACTCGCGAGTAACTTTAATACTCAATTTATCGCCGTATAAAACTAAAGGTGCCATAATATGTCATACAAAGGTACAATTGAAAATGTTACTTTTCATAATGCTTTGATTAATTAGATTGTTATATTTTCTTACTATATTGTATTTATATTAGAATCAAGAGACAAGAATCAAGAACCAAGATTTTTTAATATCTTTATCTTGATTCTTGGCTCTTGTCTCTTGATTATTATAATTTCCTGAAAATGCTCGGATTAAAGTTACCAACTGACCCACGGTGGGTTAATATCGTGGAGAAAAATATTGAAGAGATTCTTACAGATCACGCTTATTGTGAACAGAAGGCAACTACTAATGCTATCAATTTAATTGTTCATTTTCCGGAATGCACCGATCTGGTAGATGCTATGCTCGCTTTGGCTAAAGAAGAACTTGAACATTTTGAACAAGTTCATGAAAAAATAAAAGAACGTGGTTTCACACTGGGACGTGAGCGAAGGGATGAATATGTTTTTGAATTGAATAATTTTATTCGAAAAGGATACCAACGACATTTTGTACTGGTAGATAAATTACTTTTTTCCGCTTTAGTTGAAGCGCGAAGCTGTGAACGTTTTAAAGTTTTATCTGAAAATATTAAAGATGATTCGCTTAAAGTATTTTACAGAGATTTAATGATTAGTGAAGCAAATCATTATACTATGTTTCTCCGATTAGCTAAACAATATGCAAATGGAATTGATGTCGATACCCGATGGCAGGAATTTCTGGAATATGAAAGCGAGATCATTCGAAAGTATGGCAATAAAGAGACAATTCACGGGTGAGAAACAGTATTCGAATTTCAAATCTTTTTAAAATTTCGTTGCGAAACTTTGCGCTTCTTCGCGTTCTCTGCGTTAAAAATCCTAATTTGAATTTACTCCAGGCTTCTCATTTTAATTTGTATAAGATTTATTTTTAAGACAGTGCTATATTCACCGAAGTTGTTAAAAAGTTGCGTCAGTGTTTTAACGCGAAGAACGCTAAGATGCGCAACGGATCGCAAAAAAATTAAAAACAACTTAACTTATAAATTTGTACTATAAATTCCCTTCAAATTTTCTTATTTCTTCTTTCCATTCTTCAGGAACATTTACGGATGATTTAATTTCATAATTATACATAACTACCACCGATGAAGCTATTGCTAAAATTACTTCTTCGCCGGCTTCAATTTTTATCATTTTGTATTCAAGAGTAAAACTTTTAGTACCAAGTTTAGTGCAACGTGTATAAATAACAGCTTCATCTTTATATAATGCCGGCATCTTAAAATCAATCTCTGCTCGAGCCATTATAATTGCATTCTTTGACCAGCCGTAATCCCAATGTATTATATCATCCAGATATTTGATTCTTGCTTCTTCCAGGTAAGTCAGATAATTCGCATTGTTTATATGACCAAATGCATCCATGTCTACAAATCGAAGTTGAATAGAAGTGGAGTGCTTGAAGGGTGTATCAAGTATCATAGATTGAGTATCGGGTATCGGGATTTAAGGGTTAATTACTTTTTAAATTTTTTAGATACGATCAATTCTTTACTGCCGCTGGAGTAATGATAAAATCCTTCTCCTGATTTTACGCCTAATTTTCCTGAGATAACCATATTTACCAAAAGTGGACAAGGTGCATATTTTGGATTTCCAAAACCATCATGTAAGACACGCAATATTGAAAGACAAACATCCAATCCTATAAAATCTGCCAACTGTAACGGGCCCATGGGATGTGCCATGCCTAGCTTCATTACAGTGTCTATTTCATCCACTCCTGCAACTCCTTCGTAAAGCGAATAAATCGCTTCATTGATCATGGGCATTAATATTCTATTTGCAATAAATCCGGGATAATCGTTTACTTCGACAGGAATTTTATTGAGTTTTTTTGTTAGATCTAAAACAGTCTTCATAACTTCATCCGATGTCGCATATCCTCTTATTACTTCAACAAGTTTCATCACCGGAACCGGATTCATGAAATGCATACCAATTACTTTTTCCGGCCTTTGGGTGTGTGAAGCTATTTTTGTAATAGATATCGAAGATGTATTCGTAGCAAGTATCGCCGATGGTTTACAAAGTTGGTCAAGCTCTTTGAAAATTTTACACTTTAAATCTACGTTTTCTGTTGCTGCTTCTATAACTATATCAGCATTTTGCACTCCATCTCCTAAAGATGAAAAAGAACTTATATTTTTTAATGTATTTTCTTTATCAGTTGCTGTAATTTTTTCTTTTGCAACCATTCGATCCAAATTTTTAGAAATAGTTTCTAAACCTTTTTTCAATGCATCCGAAGAAACATCAACCAGACCAACTTTATAACCACATTGAGCGAAAACATGAGCAATTCCATTTCCCATCGTTCCTGATCCTATAATTGATATTTGCATTTTAGTTATTAGTTATTTATTAATGTTTTTTTATATTATTACTCTTTGTGAACCTTTGTGAAATCTTTGTGTCCTTTGTGGTTTTATTTAACCACAGTTTTTAACCACAAAGAGCACAAAGATTTCACAAAGGTTCACAAAGACAAAATTATTTTATTTTTAGATAAGATAGTTGACGATCTATTAACCAAAACTATTTTCCTTTTCTCTTCAGAATAATAAGAACCGTATAAATCATAATCTTAAAATCCAATGCGAGTGACATATTCTCGATATAGATAAGATCATACTTCAGTCTTTCTATCATTTGCTTCACATTTTCTGCATAACCGAATTTTACTTGTCCCCAGGAAGTAATTCCGGGACGGACTTTGTGAAGGTGTCTGTAATGCGGGGCATATTCCATAATCTGATCAATGAAGTACTGTCGTTCAGGTCGCGGTCCGACGATTGACATATCACCAATAAGCACATTATAAAATTGTGGAATTTCATCCAATCGAATTTTTCTCATCCATCTTCCAAATTTTGTTACCCGCTGATCATGCTGACTCGATAACTGTGGACCTGATTTTTCTGCATCAGCAACCATTGACCTGAATTTGTAAATTCGAAAAGGTTGTCCGTGCAATCCTATTCGTTCATGACTATAAAACATCGGTCCGCGCGAAGTAAGCCTGACACCTAAAGAAGTAAATATATACAATGGAGAAAGTACCAGCATTACTATTACAGAAATTGTTATATCCAGAATTCTTTTTACAGAACGTTGCCAAACCGGCATTAACAATTGTGTTATTTCAATTAACGGAGCCCCGAATATGGCATTCATCTTAACCGAACCGGAAAGGATATCGTACATATCAGGAATAATTTTTATCAGTACAGGCATATCTTCAAGTTCATTGATTATTTTACCAATGTTCAAATGCTCCGAAGATTCAAGCGCAATGATTGCTTCTTCGACACGATATGTTGTAATAATTTCACGAAGATTTTTAATTCCGCCGAGATTCACCATTTGATTGGAAAGCAAATGATCGTTATTCCCATCCACATGCACAAAGCCTACAAAAGCATTTCCTTCTACGTGGAATTCTTTTTCCATCTGATGTAAAAGATGAACAGCATTGGTATTACTGCCAATCATAATGGTATTAAAACGAATCTTCCTTTTGCGTATATTATTTATGATTTTTGTACTCAAAACAAACCTGAAAAAAGCAGTGATAAGAAAATGAAGAGTTAGAAGGGTGAAAAAAGTATGATAATATGTCTTGTAAGAAACCACTGCATCATCCAGAAGAAGTAAAAAGAAAATAATAAGAACTCCGACAATAGAAAAATAAAGAGTTTGTCCGAGCTCTTTTAACCGGCTTTTTCTGTATACGTTTTGATACGTTCCGACCAATGCATAAGCCGCAACCCAGCAAATCGGAATAACGATAATTCCCCAAAAAAGTTTTTTATCATCAAAAATCATTTTGAAATTAAATTCATGAAATTCGATGAATTGCTTTCTATAAATAAAAAACATTCCCCATGCCAGAAAAGCTGCCAGCCAGTCCGCTACTATAAATCGTATTGTATGTTGCCGTTTATTCATTTCAGAATACTACTTTCAAATTATCAAAATACAAATTAGCTGTTGTCGACAATGGATTTTTTTCTGCATGTAAATATATTTTATAGTTGAGACCATCACTGACAACGCCTCCTAGATCACTCAGTCCGACATATATTTTTTTCCATACAGAAGATGCCCTTACCGAAAGTAAATTTGTTTTAGTGATACCACTTGTTGATGCAATGAAAACACCGATAGTAAAATCTTCGTCGCCTTTGTAATTAAGTTCAAGATAAGTAGGAGAACTTAATGGCAATGTGAATGCAGTAGCGGATGCTACTTCAAATACAGTATGACTTTCATCCAATGTAACAGTACCCGAATTATTTTCAAATGAATTTGGATCCGCTTGGGGTAAAATTACGAGTGGTGCGTAATCACCGGAAGTTGAAACGAGAGAAAGGCTGGCATCATCGAAATCCTCTATCTGAGCAAAAATATCGCCGCTTCCATAAGTAATTACAGGAGACAAAAACGTTTTTTCTTTTGACGATAAATTCAATGTCGTATTGAAAGAGGTATATTTAGGATAAGCTGCCCTTGATCCTGAAATTCCATTCTCAATAATTCCGGCTTTGATAATTAAATTATGCGAACCTTCACCGATAAGAGGAATGTCTGCAGGCAAAGGAAATGTCCCCAGATATTTATTGTCATACAATACCCATGCATCGGTGATTTTATTTGAATTACTTCCTTGTGTCGGATAATCTGTCTGAACACTAATGCTATCGATATGAATATATGATGCTACCGGTGATGCAGGTTCAAAAATAGTACATGAACAGTTAAAAATCATGATGAAAAAATAAATCAAAAATAAATAAATAAAATTATTTTTAAATTTCATCAGGCAAGAACATTTAACGATAAATTTATCTTATCCATGATTTGATTAGCGATAACAAGTGCCTGGAATCCTTCTTCAACAGTTACAGGCGTAGGCTGATCGTTTAGTATTGCATCAATAAATTGTTCGAGTTCGCTTTTGATTGCATTGTTTACTTCAATTTTTGGCTGATCAAAATAAATTATTTTAGATCCTTTGCTGTTTCCTAGATCAATGGTAATGTCTAATGGACCGGCTTCACCAACCAGATTTTTTAATCGAACAACTTCCGTTTTCTTTTCTAAAAAGTCAACAGAAATATAAGCATCGCGCTGAAAGAAACGGCTCTTGCGCATACTCTTCAATGAAATTCTGCTTGCAGTAAGATTAGCAACACAACCGTTGTCAAATTCAATGCGGGCATTGGCAATGTCAGGAGTATCGCTTACAACAGCTACACCGCTGGCAAGAATTCTTTTTACGGGAGATTTTACAACACTTAAAACAATATCAATGTCATGGATCATCAGATCATACACAACAGGAACGTCGGTACCTCGCGGATTGAATTCGGCGAGTCGGTGAGTTTCTATGAACAGAGGTTGATTCAGAAAATCGCGTGCAGCAAGAAATGCCGGATTAAATCTTTCTACATGTCCGACTTGTGCTTTAACACCCGCCTCAGAAATAAACGAGACAAGTTTTTTTCCTTCATTGACAGTATGTGTAATTGGTTTCTCAATAAAAATATGACGCGATTTTCTAACCGCCATAACTGCATATTCATAATGAGATAGAGTAGGAGTTACAATATCGACAGCATCACAGTCATCAATTAATTGTTCGACACTTTTATAACTTCGAATACCATATTCCGCTTCGACCTTAGAAGCTTCTTCAGCGTTATGATCAAAAAAACCGACAACCTCAGCCGATTTAATTTCTTTCAAAAGCCGAAGATGAATTTTCCCCAAATGTCCGGCACCAATAACTCCTATTTTTAACATCTTTAAGATTTAGTAATTAGTCTTGAGTCTAAAGACTCACGACTAGGGACTCAAGACTACCTTAGCGCGAAATTAACAAAATTAAAGCCTGTTAAAAAGGATTGATTGAGGGTTATAACCGTATTTTTGTTAATAGATATAGATAAAAGGCATAAATACATCATCCAGGGCTTCTTTCTTTGCGACATTATGAAAAATACGACTCAATTACCGGAAGATAATTTCAAGCATCAGGGTATGCGCAAGCAACTTTTGGAGGTAGTCCGAGGCAAGGGTATTAGCGATGAAGTTGTTCTTTCGGCAATGATGAAGGTTCCAAGGCATTTTTTCTTTGATCAGGCTTTTCTTAATCAGGCCTATTCGGATCATGCTTTTCAGATAGGGGCGGGACAAACCATTTCACAGCCATATACAGTCGCTTATCAAACCGCCCTTCTAAAGATAGGTAAAGGAGAAAAAGTCCTTGAGATTGGAACAGGAAGTGGTTACCAGACATGTATACTTTGCGAAATGGGAGCCAAAGTTTTTACTATTGAAAGACAGAAAGAACTTTTTGACAGGGCACAAAAACAATTACCGTTAATGGGTTATTCGCCCAAGATGTTTTACGGAGATGGTTACAAAGGACTTCCGGCGTATGCGCCATTTGATAAAATATTAGTGACCTGCGGTGCACCATTTATTCCGGAGGAGCTGGTTAAACAATTGAAAATAGGAGGTATATTAGTAATACCTGTAGGTGCAGGTGACATACAAATGATGACTGTTATTCAAAAAATATCAGAAGAAGAAGTTAGTAAAACCGAATTGAAAGAGTTTAGGTTTGTTCCAATGTTGGAGAATAGGGAGTGGGGGGATAAAAGTTGAGGATTGAAATTAGAATCAGAGCTATTATTATCTCAAACTTTTGTTTTGAATGATAATTATAAATTTTAGTGTTAAAATCAGATTTTAAAAGAATTTATTTTTCAAGATTATATTTAATTAGTAAACTAGAAGTTTCTAAGTAAGATAATAGACTACCGGAGTTTCGAAAATTTTTATACCTCTCATAACGGATTTCAAAACTTATTCTCCTTATTTTAATGCCAACTCCTCCAAATAATCCAATACCTAACTTAATTTCATTTAAATCTATAGCATCATCCTTTTCCCTTGAATAATTTGAAAGAAGATTTGGATTATGATTATATTCATGTCGGGTATTTATTAAGTGTATTAAATAATTTATTGAAGGACCGAAAAATAGGTAAGTATTGAATGCCTTATTTGGGTATAAATATTTAAACGCTGAATTTAATTTTAGATAACTCAATTGAAAATGAATATTGTTTTCATAATAATTAAAATTATAATAGTCTGCGCGTGTATCAAATTGCTTCCAGGCTAATTCAGAAAATACACTAAATTTATTACGGCTCCTTGTAAAAGGGATATTAATACCCAACCCTATTGAAGGGTTATAGGATTTAGAGAAAATTCCATTTTCAAGACCAAATGAAGATTTACCTTTAAAAACAAGCTGTGCTAAGTCCAATCCAACAATTAAATAAAAACTATTCTGTTTTGGAATGAGTAAACTTTTAAAAGATATTTGGTTTCCAGGTAAACATTTATTGTAAATCCCAAATAATTCCAATAAGTCATTTTCCTTGTATTCTGTTTTATTTATTTTTGATTCCGCTTCAGGGCAATTACTCATCAAATATTTTAGTTGATTTTTATATCGTGTACTATTTTTCAAGTATCTCTTATCATCAATAACAACGGGTACTTTTTTGAAAGTTAGTTCATGATAGCTTCCGGAATCATTAGTATAGTAAAAATGATTTTTATTATTTTCATCATTATAAAGATATAGGCTCATTTTGCTTTGTAAAAGCACACGAATAAAAACGGTATCTTTTTTTATTATAGTATCTTTTGAATAGGTTTCGCTCATATTTAGACTCTTTCCATAATTCATATCAATATCAATTATGGCACTTAAATAAAAATCTCCTGAATCTATAATAGAGGCTTTTATTTGAAAAGGCTTGTAGTAGAAAGTCTCTTTTAAATTATTCTCTTTAAAATAAATTATATTTGGATTTGTTAATTTATTTTGATCATCAATCATTCCATAAATTGTATCACCTGTTAATGTGATAATTTTCCCACTTTTAAAATTTGATTGTGCTGAAAGTGAATTGAGAAATAAAATGTTTAATATTAATGAAAAAAATAAAAAATATATTGAATGAAAAAATTTTATCATGACAATTAAATTTTAAAAATGAAATAAATAATGGAAAAAAAAAGAAGCTACCGACAAAAGTAGCTTCTATTAAAATATTAAATCGAATATCGATTATTCATCCCACCACACTGGTTTTAAAATATCGGAAATAACAATTGCATTAGTATTGTTGATACGTTCGTCAAAAGATGTTACAAATCTTCTAGGTATACCATTAACTACACCATTTGGATTTGCAGTTAAAGTAGGATAGTTTGTACGTCTCCAATCAGACCATACTTCAGTCTGCGTAAATAATGCTATATACTTTTGCATCATTATTTTCTCTAATGTAATTGTTCCAATTGTTTCGGAAGCCTGTGCAGCTAAATAAAGTGGATCAATGGTAGCACCTGTAACTTTCTCAACGGAAGCAATAACACCGGCATTGTGAGCGTCAGCTGAAGCTTGAGTATTTCCTAATCTTAAATTAGCTTCTGCTTCAATAAACTTCATTTCAGCATAAGTAATTAAAGGAAGAGGGGAAGCTTCGGAACCATAATAAGCACCTAAATTAGATGTATTCGTATTTGAAGAATCAGGAGCAGTTCCTGAATAATTACCATCATCATCAGTAGTTGCATAAAGTGGTAATCGTGGGTCCGCCGTTGATTTTAAAAGTTCAATGAAGTATTTACCCATCTTCATATAATTTACACGTGTATTATTGAACGAATTCCACTGATTAAGTTCATTACCATTGGTACCAAAGACTGCCATTGCATCAGAACTATCTAAAATACTCGATAGACCTGCAGAAGCTATGAAACTTAATGCATCATTTGCAGATCCTATTGGATCTTTTTTACTTAATCGGTTTGCATAACGAGCTTTTATCATCCATGCAGTCGTAATCCATTTTGAAACATCACCTTTGTGAATAAAATCATCACCACCGGGAATGAGTAAATTGGTTTTAGCAGGATCTAAATCACTTATTGCACTGCTAAGGATTGATTGAATTTCAGTAATCACACTTTGTTGTGAATCGAAATGAGGATTAAAAAATGCTTCTCCATCTGCTCCTTTTAGTGCTTCTGAATAAGGAATATCACCCCAAATGTCAGTAGCAAGACCAAGCTCCATTGCAGTGAGAACTTTGGCAATACCTCTGTAATGTGGATTTGCATCTCCGGCTAAATCTATAAGTGTTTTATCACTGGATAATGCTCCATAAATAGAATTCCATTCATTGATATTATCGCCTTCTTGAATCAAATAATTAGCTACATCAATAAATTGAAAATCTGTTCCTGCACTTTGTTGAGTAAGAATGGATGGTACTCTTGCCAACTGCCCTGTATAATGCACCATAAGAGCTAACTCACCATTCGATAAAAGTAATGACGGTGTAACATTGGAAGGTTGATTAGGAGAAACATCAAATCCCTCCGTATATTTTTTACAACCACTTGTTATGGAAAATATAGTGACTAATAATATTATTGTTATTTTTTTCATATCATTTATTTTTTTACAAATTCATTTAGTGTTGTGGTTTAGAAACTTGCCCTCAAAGTAAAGATATAAGACTTAGTGTTTGGCATATTAAAATAATCAAAACCTCCAATGTTTGAACCGGCGCCAGTTAAACTGGTTTCAGGATCAACACCGGGATAATCAGTTTCTAACAAAAGATTTCTTCCGGTAGCAGCTAACTCAAATCCCTGGATAAATGATTTAGGGTTTTTAATTTTAAACTTATAGCTCAATGTTACTTCTCTTAAGCGTACCCAAGAACCATCAAAAACAGCTTGTTCAGTTGCCGCTCCATTATCACCAAGGTATTTGTTGAAATAATTGAAAGCAGAAATCTCTTTTGTATTTGTAGAAAATGAACCATCCGGATTCTGTACTACTCCCGGAACAACATAATTATGAGTTCTGTCTGCAGATGCTTCTGTTCTTCCCAGGCGATTTAAACGGGCAATAGTTCCTCCCCAAATTTGTCCGCCTTCACGAATATCAAGAAGTCCTGATAAACTAAAATTTTTATAGGTAAAAGTATTACTCAATGATCCAATCCAGTCTGGGTATGGATTACCTACGTTTCCTTTAAGATCATCAACAATTGGCAAGCCATTTGAGCCTATAATGATTTGACCGTCCGGACTTCTTTTCCATTTTGTAGCATAAAAAACTCCGTATGGTTCTCCTACGATTGCAAAAGATCCAATGCTTTCAAATGCTGATTCAAGATCAATCTGATCAACGCCTTCAGAGAGTTTAAGAACTTCATTGGTATTTTTTGAATAATTTATTGCAATATTCCAATTGAAATCTTTTGCTTTCAAAACATCACCGGATAACCTTATTTCTATCCCTTTATTTACCATTTCACCTACGTTTGTTCGAAATCTCAAATATCCTGTACTTGGAGCAATTGGTCTTTGTACTATAATCTCAGTAGTTTTTTGATTATAATAAGTAAAATCAAGATTAATTCGTCCATTTAAGAATCTCAGATCGAGTCCTACCTCTTTACCTGTTAATATTTCTGTTTGAAGATTTGGATTTCCTAGAATATCACCATTACCAAATCCATTTTGACCGAGGTAAGGAAAACTTACACCATCTGTAAAACCGTCTGTGAAAATCTGTGATTGAAAATATGTTCGTGAACTATAAGCTGGTGGGCTTATACCGGACTGAGCATAAGCAAAACGAAGTTTACCAAAAGATAAAATTTTATTTTCTTCAATTAAATCAGAAAATACAAAAGATGCACTAACAGAAGGATAAAAGAAGCTGGATTTATTTGGACCAAAGGTAGAAGACCATTCATTTCGACCTGTAACGTTTAAATATACAAGACTTTTATATGATGCATCTGCTGTGAAAAATAATCCTGCCGAACGAACAGTGGATTCAGACTGACTTGCAAATAAGTTTGTAGCATTTGATAAACTATAAAAGTTAGGTACGCCCAGATCACGTCCGCGTGTATATAAGTCATTAAAATTTCTTTCGTTAAAGTTTTGACCTAATGTAATGTTACCTTTAATGTCATCATTGAAAGAATGTTTTATATTAACTAAAAAAGTTCCATTTAATTCCCTATTTCTTTGATCATTATCCCAAATCTCACCGGTTGGTTCAGGTGTATCATGAGATCCAACTGCAAAAATTTGCTTCCGATGATCGATATACATATCAGTACCAATATTATATGAAAAAGAAAGAAAATCCATAGGAGTGTATGTAAATAAAACATTTCCAAGTAAACGATTAACATCATCCTTAAATGGATTTTGATAGGCTGTCCAATAAGGATTGTCATATGCTACAAAATATTGACGCTGTGTACCATTTGAATATTTATAACCATCCGGTCCATCACCCGCCAAATCAAAGCTTGTAGGGGTACGGGTTAATGTTAACATTACCCCAGAAAGATTACTTCCATTTTGTGCTTTAGTGCCTGTAGTCCTGATATAATTTACTGTAGCTCCTAAAGAAATTTTCTCACTTATTTTTGTATCACCTGTAATACGTACAGAATTTCTTTTGAGATCTGTGTTTGGAACGATACCTGTCTGATATGTATTACCAAGAGATAATCGAATAGAGGACTTTTCTGAACCACCGGTAATGGAAACATTATTTGTAAAAGTATTTCCGGTTTGAAAAAACTCATCCAGATGATCGTGAGATTTTATTCCAAGTGATGAAATAGATGGACCCCAACTTCCGGAAGTACCATTACTCACATCATCATCAGTACCATGAATTAAATCCGGACCAGGATCTGCTGTTACATAATTTGCATTAGGTTGAACACCGTTTGTAACTAAACCTCCGCCTGCAGTTCCTTGTGCATATGTACTCTGAAGTTTTGGTAATTGACTAACCTGACTAACTTCGACTGAAGAAGAAAAAGTTACAGCAATGGGTCTTCCGGATATTTGTTTGCCTCGTTTTGTAGTGATAATAATAGCACCCGATCCTCCACGTTGTCCATATAATGAGGCAGCCGCTGGTCCTTTTAGAATGTTTACAGATTCTATATCATCAGGGTTTATGTCAATTGCTCTGTTAGAGTTATTTACACCATTCAATCCGGCATTAAAAGGATAATCACCGGCCACAGAACCGCTTGTTGAGTTATCAATTGGAATACCGTCAATAACAATAAGTGGTTGATTTTCTTGTGTAAAAGTAGAATTACCTCGAAGTATTATTTTACTGGATGCTCCGGGTGTTCCTCCAGATCCGATAACCTGAACGCCGGCTGCTTTACTGCTTAAGCCTTCAATAATATTTACCTCACCTGATCTTGTTAATTCACTTCCTCCAACTTGTTGTGTTGAGTAACCAATTGATTTCGCTTCTTTTGAAATTCCCAATGCTGTCACCACCACCTCATCCAATTTCATAATATCTTCTTCAAGTGTTACATCAATATTGTTTGATGCACTTAAATCGATTTCTTTAATTTTCATACCTACAGAGGAAAGCCTGATGGTTTTTGCAGTAGAAGGTACATTCAATTTATAGTTACCATCTATATCTGTAACTGTACCAATTGTAGTTCCTACTACAACTACACTAACTCCTGGGATTCCAAGATTATCTTGTGAGGAGATAACCTTACCGGTAATTGTTCTGTCTTGCGCAGATGCTTGCATGCTTAGCAATGCCAACAATAGCGCGAATAGCGTAAATGCTTTTCTCATATAGTTTAGTTTTGGTTAAACAATTGTTTCCTTAATTTTTGGCCAATTTATATAATTTTATTTTAATCAAATTATTAAATTAGTTAAAACTTATGTTTATTAATCAAAAAATGACAAAAAAACGACTTTAATAGTTTCATTATCATATCTTTTTACCTGTTTATAACTATTTGAATGATTAAATAAAATTAACATTCTATTCAAAATTCAATCATTTCAAAAAAGTCTTGTCTCTTGATTCTCAATTCATGTTTTTAATGTCATGATTTCAAGCTGTATGAACAAAACGAAGTGGAAAAGTATCTGAAAAGCTTGACTGGTGTTTTTATTCCGTGCTAAATTTGCGCTATTATTATAATCTAAACCCAAAAAAACACATAAAAATGAGAAAACAATTGTTAACTGTTGCTTTTGTATCTGCTGTAGCATTTGCAAATGCGCAAACTATGATGTCTAAAGATGGCGTTTCTATTTTACCTGAAAGTGGTGACTGGTCAATTAGTGTTGACGCTGCTCCTTTAGGTACTTTTTTCAGAGATAGTGGTCCAAGTGCTTTTTCAAATCAGTATTTGCAAAACATGACCATCGTCGGAAAAATGATGACTTCTGCAAACTCTGCTATTCGTGGTAAAGTAAGAATTGGTTTTGGAAGCTCTTCACAAGATGCTTTTTCGCTTTCTACTGCAAGTCCTCTATCTACAGTGTTAGATACTAAAAAATCTAGCGAGATGAATGTTACTCTTGGCGCAGGTATTCAAAAATACCGCGGCAAAGGTCGTGTGCAGGGATATTATGGTGCTGAAGCATATATTATGTTAGGTTCTGACAATACCGATTACACATACGGTAATGCAATTACGTCTGCAACACAAACTCCTGCAAGAAATGATTTTGGTAGTAACATTGTTGGACCTGGTTATGTTACAAAAGATAAATCAGGATCAACTTTTGGTTTTGGTGTAAGAGGTTTTATTGGTGCTGAGTATTTCTTTGCAGCAAAAATGTCTTTCGGTCTTGAATACGGTTGGGGTCTAGGACTTGGATCTACCGGTGAAGGCGAAACTACTGTTGAAGCTTACAATGGTACTACTGCAGGACCGGCATCTACTACTACTAAATCAGGTGGTAGTTCAAACTTCGGCCTTGATGTTGATAATGCTTCTGGTTCAGTATTTTTTAGTTTCTATTTCTAATAAGTATTATTAATTGTTTTAAAGCCGTTCATCTACAGATGAACGGCTTTTTTTTTAGAATATGATTTACGAACAAGGATTAATGATTTTAGATTTCAGATTAAAACTTTCTTTTAAAATCATAATTCGTTAATCCTTGTTCGTAAATCAGTTTCATCAAATTCAAATTAAAACGTACTTCTAAAATCATAATTCGTTAATCCTTGTTCGTAAATCAGTTTCATCAAATTCAGATCAATCCCGTCTTCTAAAATCATAATTCGTTAATCCTTGTTCGTAAATCAATTTAATTATCCAATTCCTCCCGATTCATCTCTCTCTCCACATCTCTCTTCTTTATATCTTCCCGCTTATCAAACATCTTTTTCCCTCGCGCCAATGCTATTTCAATTTTAGCAATCCCACGTTCATTAAAAAAAAGTTGAATGGGTATAATGGTATTTCCCTTTTCTTTCATCTTCGATTGAAGCTTTAACAATTCCGCTTTATTCAACAATAATTTCCTTAATCTTTTAGGTTCATGATTATTGTAAGAGCCATGACTGTATTCAGCAATATGCATATTCTTAATCCATAATCCTTCTTCCATAAATATACAAAACGCTTCATTAAGCGAAGCTTTACCGTCGCGAATTGATTTTATTTCCGTACCGGTAAGCATAATACCAGCTTTATAATTAGAAATGAAATTATATTCAAAAGATGCTTTCTTATTTCTTATTGTTATCGCCTGCTGCACTTTCGCCATAGAGGAGCATTATTCGTTGTTTGTTAATTATTATTAAATCGATTCAAAAATTGAAAATATACTTAATGATTTTTTAATCTTAGTGAACTTTGTGTCATTTCTCTTTGTGATCTTTGTGGTTTAAAAAAAATTTAACCACAAAGATCACAAAGTTTTACGCAAAGATCTCAAAGAATTATTTTTAAATTCTTGTTTTACAATATTAACGAATTATTAAGCTAACTCATTTTTCTCACAATTAATACCGGCACCTTAACCCGATGCCTTACTGCATCTACCGTTGTCCCGAAAATAAAATCTTTAAATCCTTTATGCCCGTGAGCTCCCATGATTAATAAATCGGCATTAAATTCAGTAACAAGAATCGGAATTGCTTTTTTCGGATTTCCATAACCGATTTTTGTTTCAATCCTGTATCCTGTTAATCTTAATTCCTCTGCGTATTGTTGCAAATATTTCTGATCGGAATGAAATTCATAATCTCTGATATCATTTTTCATTACAAGAGCTCCCGCTGATTCAACGACGTGAATCAAAAGGTAATCCGCATTTTTACCTCCCTGGGCTAATGCATTGCTTATGTTTTGCTGATCGATTTCTGAAAAATCAAGGGCAACAGCTATTCTTCGGTAAGGTTTCACTTCAATGTTTTGTATGTGATGAATTCCGCCATGAGGCCTGCCGGCAATTGTTTTAATAGCTTTTCGAAACAATGGACGAAAGGTAATGTAAAGTAATAAAATTGCTGCACCTGCAACTAATGGTAAAACAAAAAATAAAAGTAAAATAGGATTGTCTGTATTTTGTATCCATTCCTTAATCTGTGCAAATACCAATCGAGCATTTAAACCCACAATGATAATAGCAATAGTCCAGGCAATAATCTTCATATAAGTTTTAATAGCATATTCTTTCATTGAATTTTTATCGCTCACAAAATGAATGAGAGGAATTATTGCAAAACCTAATTGTAAACTAAGAATTACCTGAGAAAGAATCAGTAATTTACCGGTTGAACTCTCGCCGAAATAATAAATTACAATTAGTGCCGGGATAATAGCCAATAAACGGGTAATCAATCTCCGTATCCATGGCGCTATGCGAAAATTTAAATAACCTTCCATTACTATTTGTCCCGCCAATGTTCCTGTTATCGTTGAACTTTGTCCCGCCGCTATTAAAGCTATTGCAAAAAACTTTGGTGCCCATTCCGAACCAAGCAAAGGCGCTAAAAATTTATGTGCGTCCTGAATTTCCGCGACTTCAAACAAACCATTTTTAAAAAAAGTAGACGCTGCAAGAATAAGTATCGCAGCATTAATAAAAAAAGCCATGTTTAATGCAATCAATGAATCGAAAAAATTATATTTTATCGCTTTCTTGATGTCTGTAGGCGTTCGATTGAACTTTCGCGTTTGTACCAGTGATGAATGCAAATAAAGATTATGCGGCATTACCGTTGCTCCGATTATTCCAATGGCCAGATACAAGGCTGTTTCATTGGGGATATAAGGAATAAATCCTCTTACAACATCATCCAAAACAGGTTTGGCAAAAAGCATTTCCGCTAAAAAAGCCATTCCTATAATTGCAATCAGTCCCAGAATAAATGCCTCCATTTTCCGGATTCCGAAGTTAATCAGGAAGAGTAAAAGAAAGGTATCTAATACAGTAATCGTTACTCCCCAAAGTAAAGGGATATCAAAAAGTAATTGAAGCCCGATTGCCATACCCAAAACTTCTGCAAGATCGCATGATGCAATAGCTATTTCTGCAAGAATATAAAGCGAAATATTTACCGGCTTCGAATATGTTTCTCTGGATGCTTGTGCAAGATCGCGGCCTCGAACAATTCCTAATCGTGCACAAAAACTTTGTAAAATTACTGCCATAATATTTGACATTAATAACACCCAAATCAGTGTGTAACCGAATTGGCTTCCTGCCGCTATATCCGTTGCCCAGTTTCCCGGATCCATATATCCAACACTAACAAGATAAGCCGGACCCATAAAGGCAAAAAGCTTTTTAAAACCGGATTTAGCTTTTGTCGTATCTACAGATGAATTTACTTCTGATAGTGATAGTTCTTTATTTTTACCCGCCATTTTATTTAATTAAAAAATTATTTAAAAATTGTAACTAATATATTCTTTGCTACTTCTGCACTGATGTGTTTTACAGATTTTGTTCCCAAAACATTTATAGCCATTGATGAGTCATAAGCTGTAATCTCTTTAACGGTAATTTTTTTACCTAACGATAAACCGGCTTTATCAAGATATTGCAAAAAATCTGTACGATGATCAACAACTCCACTGATAACAAGTTTGTCTTTAACCAGTGCTGTGGCCAGGGGAAATGTTTTTTGTAAATGAAAATTACCATGTTCATCCGGAATAGGGTCACCATGCGGATCCCATTTTGGTTTACCTAAAAATGCATATAATTTTTTTACAAGTGATTCAGATTGTATATGCTCTAATTCCTCTGCTATATCATGCACCTCGTCCCAATTAAACCCCAGTTTCTCAACCAGAAATAATTCCCACAAACGGTGTTTTCGAATAACACTAACGGCCGATTTAATTCCTTGCGGTGTTAATGATACCCCTTGATAGCGTTCATAATTTAAAAGCTTCTTTTCTGCCAGCTTTTGAAGCATGTCCGTAACTGATGCAGGTGCTGTTGCAACCAATGAAGCTATTGAATTGGTCGAAATTCTTGTATCACTCTGTTCGCGTAACTTGTAAATGGCTTTCAGATAATTTTCTTCCGTAAATGTTAGTCTCATTGCTGAAATAAATTTAGGCAAACCTAAAATAAATATTTATAACAACCTAAATAATAATTAGCCCAAAAACAGATTTATCAACAATAGTAAATTATGCAAAGAACTGTGTATTTTTACCACGTGAACATTTATAAGTACTTTATCCGTCCATTTTTTTTCCTGACTGATCCTGAAGTCATTCATCATCGTGTCTTTAATTGGTTGAAAATAATATTTCAATTACCGGGCATAAAATCCTTGATTCTAAAGATTTACGGATCTTCAAATAAAAATCTTCATCGCAAAGTTTTTGGCATTGATTTCCCTAATCCTGTCGGCCTCGCTGCCGGATTCGATAAAGATGCCAAATTGTTTAATGAACTTGCCATTTTTGGTTTTGGTTTTATCGAAGTAGGCACGGTTACTCCATTGCCTCAGCACGGAAATGAAAAACCTCGCATGTTTCGTTTGACTGATGATGAGGCTATTATTAACAGAATGGGTTTTAATAACGATGGGGTAAAAGCAATGGTTTTGCAATTGAGAAACCGTCAACATAATATTATCATTGGTGGAAATATCGGTAAAAATAAAAATACGCCCAATGAAAATGCATTGGACGATTATAGAATATGTTTTAAAGAGTTATTCCCTTGGGTAGATTATTTTGCAATTAATGTAAGCTCACCGAATACTCCCGGACTACGATCATTGCAAGATAAAGGCCCGCTATTAAATATTCTAATCAATATCCAAAAATTAAATAGTGAACTATCTGCTTTATCAGGTAAAGTTAAACGTAAACCAATCCTACTTAAAATTGCACCTGATTTAACAAATCTACAATTGGATGAAATCATTGAAGTTGTTCTCGAATCTCAAATCGATGGGATAATTGCAACGAATACTTCAATCTCACGCGAAAATTTAAAATCTTCTAAAGAAGAAATTGAAAAAGCCGGAGAAGGGGGGCTCAGCGGAAAGCCATTAATTAAAAGATCAACAGAAATAATTAAATATCTTTCTCAAAAAGGAAATAAACGGTTTCATATTATCGGAGTAGGAGGTATTCATTCTCCTTTTGATGCCATCGAAAAATTAAAAGCCGGCGCAGACCTTATTCAACTCTATACAGGTTTTATCTACGAAGGACCTGCACTAATTAAAAAAATCAACAATGAAATTCTAAAACAAAAAATTTGAACATTTATTATATTTTCTAAAATTATTATAATTACCAGCAACAATTAACCAATAACGAAAGACTAATAACTAACAACCAATCACTTCCCCGAGTAATGCTTCAGCACCTTAGCTTCTAAATAAAAAATAATTTCCTCAGCTACATTTTTAATCTGATCGCCTGTTCTCTCCAGTTTTCGAATTGTGGAAATAATATGAAGTCCCTGCGCTGTTTTTTCCGGCTTTGATTTAATAAATGTCTCTATAACGCGGTTTGCATTTCCATTTATATCATCAAGAAAATCATCTTTTTGAAAAATACCTCTGGCAAGCTTCGTATCTTCATGATCAAATGCTTTCTTCACATCATCCGTCATTTGTATTGACATCCTAAACATTTCATTCAATTTCGTTACCGCCAGCAGCTCTTTGTCAAACGCTTCATTGGTATCCATTACATAGCGACTAATCCCATCGGCAATATCACCGATTCGTTCTAGATTGGAATTTATTTTAAGGACTGCAAGAACAAAGCGAAGATCAATAGCTACCGGATTAAATAGGGCAAATATATTTTCACAATCTTTATCAATTTTTAATTCAAGTGCATTCACCCGCTTCTCATTAAAATTAACTTCTCTTGCCAATTCACGATCAAATGAAATTATTGCTTCATTGGCCTTTGTCATTTGCAGCTGAACAAGTTCAAACATCTCAAGCATTTCAGTTTTTAAACGCTTTATTTCAATTTCCAGGTGTGTCATTTTTGTTATTCGTTAATGATTAATGGTTAATAGTTATTCGTTATTCTTTATTGTTAATCGTTATCAATTGAAATCATCCGAACCTTCCAGTCACATAGCTTTGTGTTTTTGCTTCTGTTGGATTTGTAAAAATAATATCGGTTGAATTGTATTCAATCAACTCGCCGAGGTAAAAGAAAGCTGTTTTATCACTTACTCTCGCTGCTTGCTGCATATTGTGAGTAACTATAATGATAGTGTATTTATTCTTTAATTCATAAATTAATTCTTCAATTTTTGCTGTGGAAATTGGATCTAAAGCGGATGCAGGTTCGTCCATTAAAATTACAGATGGCTCAATGGCTAAAGCTCTCGCTATACATAGTCTTTGCTGTTGCCCGCCCGATAATTCAAAGGCTGATTTTTTCAATTTATCTTTAACTTCTTCCCACAAGGCTGATTGTCTGAGTGATGTTTCCACTCGTTCTTCAATAAAGGATCCATGATTCATTCCATTGACACGTAAACCGTAAGCTACGTTTTCAAAAATACTTTTTGGAAATGGATTTGGTTTTTGAAAAACCATTCCAACTTTTTTTCGCAACTCATCGATGCGTAAATTTTTTGAATGATATATATCTTTTTCATCAAGCAAAACATCGCCTTCAATTCGAACATCCGGAATTAAGTCATTCATCCTGTTAAACAACCGGAGGTATGTTGATTTTCCACATCCGGAAGGACCAATTAAGGCTGTAACCGTATTTGAAGCAATCGATAAACTTATGCCTTTCAAAGCATGAAAGCTTCCGTAATATAAATGAACATTTTTTGTTTCAATCTTATTCATTCTGATTAATTCATTTTTACTTTTTTACTAAAATATCTTCTGAGTGCATTCGCTGCTATATTAAGGATTAGTACAAACAATACCAAGACAAGTGCTGTGCCGTATGCCATATCTCTCGACTCTTGAACTTTTGTCCCGCTTGTTGAAATTACATAAAGATGATAGGGTAGTGCCATCACCTGATCGAAGATGCTGCTTGGCAACTTCGGTAAAAAATATGCAGCAACCGTAAATAGTATGGGTGCTGTTTCCCCCGAAACTCTTCCAATCGATAAAATAAGACCGGTGATAATATTCGGATAAGCCATCGGTAAAATTACTCTTCGAATGGTTTGTAATTTAGTAGCTCCCAGGGCCAGACTTCCATGTCTGAATGAATCATCAATGGCTATTAATGCTTCCTCTGTCACTCGAATTACAACAGGAAGTGCCAGAATCCCTAACGTTAAAGATCCTGCAATTATGGAATCTCCAAAACCCATCGTCTTCACAAAAAGCGCCATACCGAAAAGTCCGAAAACGATCGATGGTATTCCTGCAAGATTATTTGTCATGAGTTTAATGAATCGTTTGTACCAACTATCACGTGTATATTCATGGATATAAATTCCAGCCATCACTCCCAGAGGAAATGCAATGATCATGGATCCGGCTACAAGATATAATGTTCCGATAATTGCCGGGTAAATTCCTCCTTTAGTCATTCCATCTTCCGGCATCGCCGTAAAAAATTGCCAGCTAAGCATATGCCATCCTCTGACAAAAATAAATTGAAGTATCCAGAAAAGAACGGCAATTACCAAAAAACTTAGAATCCGGAAAATCCAGAAAGCAGTTTTTTCTTTGAACGATTTCGAGATATTAACCATTTCGTTTTCGTTTTTTACTTATAGATTGAACCCAGATATTTATAACCATCGTCATTAAAAAAAGAATACATCCCAAAGCAAAAAGTGCTTTATAATGAACTCCACCGGATGGCGCTTCTCCTAATTCTGCTGCTATGGTAGCTGGTATCGTTCTGACAGGTTGTAACAATGAATGTGGCATTACAGCCGCATTTCCGGTTACCATAAGTACAGCCATCGTTTCTCCGATTGCACGGCCAATTCCAAGAATGGCTGCTGCAGAAATTCCTGAAATAGAGTACGGAATTATTACTCGGCGTATTGTTTGCCATTGATTAGCTCCTAAAGCCAAAGAAGCTTCTTTCATACTACGCGGTGTATTTCTGATTGCATCTTCTGTAACTGTTATAATTGTTGGAAGAGCCATTATTGCCAGAACAATACTACCGGCTAAAGCAGTTTCTCCAACGGGTAATTTAAAAAAATCATGAATCATCGGAACAATAACAATCAAACCGAAGAAACCATAAACAACAGATGGAATACCTGCAAGTAATTCTATCACAGGCTTAAGTATTTTTCTTAACCTTTCATCAGCGATTTCTGCCATGTAAATTGCTGTTGCCAATCCAACAGGTAAAGCAATTAATATAGCAAAAAAGGAAACGAGCAATGTTCCCATGATAAGTGGAAGAACTCCCAATTGCACTGCAGGTTCTGCAGTAGGAAACCAAAGTTTACCGGTAATAAAATCGGGAATGTTATTCTTTGCTACGCTTACTGTTTTTCCTTTTAATGGATTTGTTAAATATTTCCTTGGATAAACGGCTAGAATTTCAGGTGTAATGGCCACAAGCGAATCCAATTTTGCAGGCAAGTATTCAAAATTTTCTCCTATTTCTTCTTCAGAAAAATAAGTTGTGATATCGTTTATAGTTAAAAGAATAATCGAATCATTTTTTCCTCCAACCGAATTCCAATGTGTTATATTCTGATCAAATATGTCTTTGATTTGCCTTGCCGATAGCTTTTCAACCGGATTTTCTTTATTGACTACAATTACGTTTTCACTTTCAAGTGGAGAGGTATTAAATAAAGAAAATCCTTCTCTGAAAAGAAATAGAATTATTAGTAGAACTATTAAAGCAGATATAGAACTGCTCATTAACAGAACTCCTTCTATTAGCTTTTCAATTAGTCTTTTTATTCGTTTGCCCACTTTTAGTAGTATCAATTACTTGTAACAATTATTTAACATAAGCTGCTTACTTACAGAAAAAGCAGTGGATGACCCACCGCTATTTATAAACCTAAAAAAGTATTTCTAATTATTTTCCTAATGGAATATAACCAACCTGGTCAACAACTTTTTGACCTTCCGCTGAAAGTACAAAATCAATAAATGGTTTCACTAATGCTTCTTTCGAAACGGGATAGTAATAATAAAGCGGTCGAACAATTGGATAAGTTTTATTCATTGCCGCTTCTAAAGATGCATTCACAAATGTTTTTCCGTCGTAAGAAACCGCAATATCTTTTACATCTTTATTCATATACGCTAGTCCAACATAACCGATAGCTCCTTTTGTCTGGCTAACCGATTGTATGATTGCTCCCGTCGCAGGCATATTTAATACGGATGAAGCATAATTTTTACGATTCATTACGTGTTCCTTAAAAAATTCATACGTTCCTGAACTTGTTTCACGAGAGTATACCACGATAATCATGTCATCTCCACCAACTTCTTTCCAGTTTTTAATTTTACCTGTAAATATACCTTCTATTTGCTGACGAGTCAGTTTTGAAACTTTATTCGATGGATTTACAATTACCGAAAGTGCATCATTGGCAACTATTACTTCTTTGAATGCTCTTCCGGCATCTTGCAATTTCATTTTCTCATCCATTTTAATTTTTCGCGACGACATGGCAATGTCTGTTGAATTATCAGTTAAAGCAGCTAAACCAACACCGCTTCCTCCGCCAACTACAGTAATACTTTTTCCTGCATTTTTTTTCATATATGTTTCCGCTTCTTTTTGTGAAAGCGGAAGGACAGTATCACTTCCTTTAATAACTACTTTTTGCGCCTGGCTAATGAACGACACACTTGC
>JANOVV010000049.1:0-27728 GCA_031417555.1 Bacteroidota bacterium | reverse complement strand
AACATTTGCAGGAATATCTTTTAAGGCTTCAATCAGCACATCAAGTCGTTTTGATTTTTTTATCATTCCGAAAAATAGCAGATAGACTTTATTACTATCAAGACTAAAATATTTCAATGTTTCTACTTTATTCGTAATTTCTTTTAAGCCGATAAAGTTTCCATGAGGGATAATAAATACTTTTTCTTTTTCATAGGAAGTAATCTTTTTTGACAATTCATCATACGACACGATGTTGTGCACCACGATGTAAGTTGACAAATGAGAGCATTTTTGAATCCATGATTTCCGGGATTCATCCAGCAAATTTTCTACATCATGAATGATTAAACAAATCCGGAATCCAAAAAGATGGGTTAGGTAGATTAGGAAATAATCAAAAAATGAAGAATGAAAAAGGTGTATAATTACAATTTCTGTTTTATCGTATCGGGATTTAATTAATGCTGAAAGATATTTTATAATTAAATTGAAAGAATTTAACAAACTTTTCTTTATTGATAAATGAAAATGTTTTTTAACAAATGATTCATTTTTACTGTCTTCGAAATTACTGTACACATTTACACGACAGGATTGATTCTTTAAAGCAGCCGCAAGTGAAACATCGTAATGATCCAGACCGGCTTTTCTTCCAACTGGATCTATGATTGCTATATTCAGGGGTTTCATTTTTAATGATTCAACCACATTGACAAATCAATACCTAAGAGTGATTGAAGTTTGGAAATATCTTCTTTATAATATTCCTGTAAATAAATTCTGGTTGCTGCAGCAATTGGAAGAGGAAATTTTGAAGAAGAATTCCAGCGATTGAAATTTTCTTTAATATCGTTTCTGAGATCAGCAGGAATGTAATTAAGCAGTTTAAATTTTATTTTACTTTCAACAGTAATAATTTTCCCCAAAGTTCCAAACCGGGGAAAGGAAGAGGTGTTTATGTTTTGTTTACGGATAAATTCAAAAGTGTTGTCAACTTCCAGAAAAGTGCAAAGATCAGCCATTGTATTTTCAAAGTTTGATTTAAAATCATCAAACAATATAATTTTTACATTTTTGAAATTTTCAAGATAGTCTTTAACTTGTTCATAGTATAGTCCGCGATGTGAATAAAAATAGTCAAAACTATAATTTTGTTCCATCCTTTTTTTCTCTTGTTTCAAAGCATTTTCAAACGACAATTCTTCCCGACCATCGCGAACTTTCCATAGATATTGAGAATAAGCTCTTTCGACAGGGTTGCGAAGGATTATAACAATTTTTAAAGTATCCGGATGTAAATGATACTTTTTAATATTATGAATTGTCTGATTATGTAAATACAAATAAGGAGTAGAAATCTCACCGGTTACTTGTCCGGGTTTTGCATCTTTAAATAACCGACTGTATTTTTTATAGTCAGTAACAGCAAAAGCAAATTTCCCTTTTTTATATCTTAATTCTTCATCAACGAAACAATAGAAGCAAGGCTCTTTTTGTGGTGATAAAAACAACTGTGGATGTTGCTGAAGATAGTTTTGTAAAGCAGTTGTGCCTGCCCTTGCTGTTCCAACAATTAAAAATTGGGGATTCGTCATACAAACGATGAAGTTGTTTTATTTAATGGTTTGTAGTATTGATTTGAAAAATGGTAATATCTAAAATAATAGATCAGGCAAACTAAAAACATTATGCTGCTCGAATCACGGATATTTACTGCTGAAAAAAACATACTCAGGAAGAAGAATAGAAGCATGTATTCACATGTTTTGAAAAAAATATTTTTTGATTGAATGTTTTGTGACATTTTTAATGAAAAATAATAAGGTAGATAGATAAAGATAGTGCCGATCAAACCAAAGACAAATATATTTCCTACAATGCCGATATCGGCAGGGTAGAAGTAGCCAAGTATTTTATGCCAACCACCATTCCATTGATTGCTGATAAAACCATTTCCAAGCAATGGGTTTTTAATTATATAATCGTAAGCGGTATTATATTCTAAAAATCGTACAGCAGAAGAAGCTTCATCTGTTGATTCAGAAATAAAAGCTTTGAGTACATTTTGAAAGAGTAATTGATATTTTTCAAAAAGTGATGTATATCCTAAACCAAGGAGTATTATCGTTCCGGTAAAAATTAAACTGCCATAGATTAATATTTTTTTAACTTTTTGACGCATGGAAAAATTTCTAAAAAAATAAATTAGTAAAGTAATGGCAAGAACAACAAGTGTTGTACGGGATTGAAGAAAATAAATCAGGTAAAAAAGAATTAGGGTAAATATTAGTGCAAACCTTTTTTTTCTTTCATAAGAAACTTTAAACAAAGAATAAAAGAGAAGCATTATTACCAAAGCAAATTGAAATCTATATCGATACCCGCGAATTGGACTATAAACCACGAATTCATTATCATTAAAATGAATAGGGTTGACAAATAAAAAGAAAAAATAACAAATGAAGAGAAGAGAAATAGAAACTATCAGAAAGGATCGCTCAATTTGTTCGATAGTAATAAAGCCTTTATTCAAAAATGAAATAATAAGAATGCCCGATAATGACAGGAGCACAGACCGTTGAGCCATAATACCAAAATAATAAGGTTGTCCAAAAACTTCATGGCCTCGGTATGCAGTCACAAAATTCACAAAAATAAAAACCCACATAAGTACGTCGAGACGATTAATATGACTATTATTAATATTGATTATTAAATGGACCAGATAATAAAGTGTTAATAGAATGATGGCAATTGTTGAGATTCCCTGATGAAAATTTTCAAAAGGCAGCGTCGCGAAAATTCGAAAAGTTGAAATGTAAACAAGGAAAAGAAAAGAATACACTGCCAATGGTGGAAGCCGGCGATCATCAAATGTTAAGTATTTATTTTCCACAGCACGAATTTAAGGAAAGTGATCCTTTTTACCCTTTATTTTTTAATTTAAAAAATACAAAAAAACCGAAATGCCTCTTAACACTCCATGTGCTTAGCAAATTCCATGTAAAAATTCCGGCTAACTGTGCATAACAGGCTCCCATAATTCCAAATTGGGGAATTAAAATAAAGCAAGAAAGAACATTTATAATAGCAGAAATAATAGCAATATTTCTTAAAACATGCTGCCGATCTGCCATATTCAGAATTTGTGATGGTAATCCCGAAAAGCTGACGATTAGTTGTCCGGCTAATAAAACATACAATGCATTTTCATTTCCCGGAAATTCTTTTCCAAAAATGGAAAGAATCCATTGAGGAAAAATAGCGAGAATTATAAAAATGGGCAATGATGTTAGAAATATTAAACGAGTAGATTCTTCTGCATGTTTTTTTAAAGTATCAAAAGATTTTGCAGCATAAGATTCAGCGAAACGGGGCATTGCAAGACTGTTTATTGCAAGGATTGTAATATTTGTTACGACAGAAATCCGGACCAGGGCATTGTATATTCCTACATCTGTTTCGTTTAAATAGGCCGCCAATATTAAAGTACCGGCCCACGACATTGTTAATTGCATCAATGTCGTAGTAAACATAGAAGAAGAAGTACGAATTAGATCTTTGGATGAAACAACTATTGTTGCTTTGTTTTTTCTGTACTTACTGTATTTTAACCATAGAACGGTACTTAATATTCCTGAAAGGGTAATACATATAAATTGAATTCTGGCAGGGATTTCATTTCCTTTAATAAAGAAAGAAGTAATGATCAATAGGATGGCAGCAAATAATGAAACAGAAACAGTTTGAAGAAAGGTATATGTTCTTATTCTTTTGAGTCCTCGGATGCATTCAGAATTTAAAAGTAAAAAAACGAGAGGTAATGCAAGCCAAGCGTTTATTTGTAAAAGATTTTTTAAATATGGTTTGTGAAAAAGGTCATTGGCCATCCATGGAGCAAGAAAATAAAGAATGGAAGAAATCAGAATCGTTGCAGGTAAAATAATTTTTACTGCCTCGAGATAAACGCCTTTAATTCCAGAGTAATTTTTATTGATAGCAAATCCTGCAATATATTTCATGAGGGCAATATCAAATCCCAGTTTTCCGAAAACAGAAGAAAAGCTTAGAATTGCTAGGCAAATACAAACGATGCCAAGAGCATCAGCACCAAAATATCGTGTGGTGATTAGAGTTACTAAAAAACCGGTAACAACACCGGTAATCCGAACCAGTAAAGCAAAAAAACTTGTCCGGATTAGTTCATTATAATCGCTGTCTGTCCTGAATTTCTTCAGGGCATTTCGCAAATTATCGGGCAATAAACCAATCATTAATAAGCTTCGGATTGTTATAAGTCATTTCCGATCCTCCGGGATGAAGGTAAATATTCTTCCCTACCGATTTCAATAAAGCATGTCCGGCGGCAGTATCCCATTCCATAGTTGGAGCGAAACGGGGATAAATATCAGCAATTCCTTCGGCAAGCAAACAAAATTTTAAAGAACTACCGACATTTAGTAGCTCTATATTTTTTTTTGATGAACGCAGGTTGTTTATAAATGTGTCTGTTTCAACAGATTTGTGTGAACGGCTGGCAATAACACGTATTTTATTTTCTTCAGTATTAATATTGACCTTTAATTTATGATTATCATCCAGGGCAATTTTTTCGTTTATGGAAAACTTATAGAGGCCATCGCCTTCAATACCGGCAAAAGCGATTCCTTTAACGGGTTGGAAAATTATTCCGGCACGAGGCTGATTGTTTTCCATCAACGCTATATTTACTGTAAACTCACCGTTTCTTTTAATAAATTCTTTGGTACCGTCGAGTGGGTCTACTAACCAAAAGTATTTCCAGCTACTTCTTCGTTCGTAGGGAATTTCTTTACCTTCTTCACTTAGTACTGGCAATCCTGAAATTTGCAAAGCATGAATTATTATTTCATGGGATGCTTTATCGGCTTCGGTGAGCGGTGAACCATCGCTTTTATAATCTACAGTTATGGTTCGGTCGTATATTTCAAGAATTTTTTTTCCTGCTGAAAAAGCTGCTTCGAGAGCGAGGGCAGTTAATTCTTTAATTTTTTTCTGATCCACGGTATTAATTAAATTATCATTCCTGCACCAACGGTTTCATTTGTACTTTCATCAATAAAAGTAACACTTCCGGTATTCCTGTTTCGGCGATAGCTATCATAAATTAAAGGTTGTGTTGTACGAAGATGAACACGCCCAATATCGTTCATTGAAAAAGAAGTTTCATTTTCTAATCGACGAAGATTTGAGATGTCAATTTTATATCGAATGTCTTTTACGAAAGAACGAACTTCTCTGGTTGTATGTCTTAAAATATAACTGGTATTCGGATTGAGTTTTTTTTCATTCAGCCAGCAAAGCATAATCTCTAAATCCTGACCTGTTTGTGGAATATTATTTTCTCTAACGATCATATCTCCTCTGGAAATGTCAAGATCATCTTCAAGATTTATACTTACAGACATAGGAGCAAAAGCTTCATCCACTGTTTTTCCTGCACAGTCTATTGATTTAATTTTTGTGGTAAATCCGGATGGAAAAACGACTACGTTGTCACCTTTTCTAAAAACACCTCCGGCAATTCTTCCTGCATATCCTCTGTAATCGTGATGAGCATCTATTTGCGGACGAATAACATATTGCACAGGAAACCGGCAATCGACGTGATTTAGATCACTGCTGATGTGTACATTTTCAAGATGAAACATAAGAGTACTGCCTTCATACCATGGCATATTCTCAGATCGGCTAACGACATTATCACCATGTTTGGCACTTAGCGGGATGAATTGTATATCCTGAATATCTAATCGCGAAGAAAACATTCTGAAATCTTCGACGATTATGTCATAAGTTTCCTGATCATAATCGACAAGATCCATTTTGTTAATGCAAACAACCATATGAGGAATACGAAGAAGGCTTGCGATGAAAGCATGTCTGCGAGTTTGTTCAACCATTCCTTTTCTTGCATCAACAAGTACAAGAGCCAGATTTGCAGTTGAAGCTCCGGTAACCATATTCCGCGTATACTGAATATGTCCGGGGGTATCGGCAATGATAAATTTTCTTTTTAATGTAGTGAAATAACGGTAAGCCACATCAATAGTAATTCCCTGTTCACGTTCAGCTTTTAAGCCATCGGTTAGTAGTGAAAGATCAATGCCATCAAATCCTTTTTTCAAACTCGAAGATTGAATAGCAAGCATCTGGTCATCAAGAATATTTTTTGTATCCATCAGCAACCTGCCTATAAGCGTACTTTTTCCATCGTCCACACTTCCACAAGTAGTGAAGCGCATTAATTCAATATCATTTCTAAAAGGCATATATTTTTTTATTTTTTAAAATCTATTTTCTTGATTCTTTCCCGATAGCTATCAGGATTGATTCTTGATACTCAAAAATACCCCTCCCTCTTCCTATCTTCCATGGCAGTATCCGTACGTTTGTCATCAATACGAGTGCCTCTTTCAGTTTCAGTGGAGGTAAAAATTTCTTTAATAATATCTTCTATTGTTGATGCTTTGCTAGCTACAGCACCTGTGCAGGTAATATCTCCGACGGTACGAAAACGTACTGCCATATCTTCTGCTTTTTCTCCTTCTGCTAATTTCATAAAATCGGCTAGAGCATAGATAACACCGTTTCGTTTGAAAACTTTTCTGCTATGAGAAAAATACAAATCCGGGATCTGAAGTTTTTCACGACGTATGTAATTCCAGATATCGAGTTCTGTCCAGTTACTCAAAGGAAAAATCCGAAAATGTTCTCCATAATTTTTCCTGCCATTGAATAAATTCCAAAGTTCCGGACGTTGGTTTCTTGGATCCCACTGACTGAATTCGTCGCGGAATGAAAAAAAACGTTCTTTCGCACGGGATTTTTCTTCATCTCTTCGGGCACCGCCAATGGCGGCATCAAATTGAAATTCTTTTATTGCATCAAGCAATGTTGTTGTCTGCAAAACATTTCTGCTTGCATTCGTTCCTTTTTCTTCTGCCACACGTCCTTTATCAATTGAACTTTGAACAGAACGAACGATTAAATTCACTCCCAATTCTTTTATCCATTTATCGCGGAAACTGATAGTCTCCGGAAAATTATGGCCTGTATCAATATGTAAAAGTGGAAAGGGAATTTTTGCAGGATAAAAAGCCTTCATGGCCAAATGAGAAGCAACAATTGAATCTTTTCCACCGCTAAAAAGCAAAACGGGTTTCTGAAATTGAGCGGCGACTTCACGCAAAACGAAAATACTTTCTGATTCGAGCTCACGAATATTATCAAGATTATAGCTAAACATGTTTATTTGTGGGTTTTTGAGAAAAAAACAAATCTATTTGCTTGTTGGTTTTGAACGATAATAAATCATTATAAGTTATAATCGAACAAATGTTTGTTTTTTATTACACAAATCTTACAGATTACTCTAACTAAAGAGCCAGGCTGATTTTCGGCAATAAAAAATTCATTAAAAGAGCCAAAGATTCGCTTTCTGTTTCTTTATCAGTATTGAGAATTATTTCCGGATGCAAAGGAGTTTCATAAGGAGAATCAATTCCTGTAAACTCGGAAATAATTCCCTGGCGGGCTTTTTTATAGAGACCTTTAACGTCGCGCTTTTCGCAACTTTCTAAAGAAGCATTAACAAAAACTTCTGCAAAATCGGATGGTGGTAAAAGTGAACGAACGAAATCTCGTTCTGCACGGAACGGTGAAATAAATGAAGTGATAACAATTAATCCTGCATTGTTCATCAGCTTGCAAACTTCTCCGATTCTTCTAATGTTTTCGCGCCTGTCGCTCTCTGAAAAACTTAGGTCTTTATTCAAACCGGTACGTATGGTATCGCCATCAAGCATGAATGCTTTGAATCCTTTTTCAATTAAACTTTTTTCCAATGCAACAGCCAATGTGCTTTTACCGGAACCGCTTAATCCTGTCATCCAAACTACAAATGGCAGTTGGTGCATGGCAGTAATGCGTTGATCGCGGCTTATAGTTTCTTCCAATGGATAAATCATAAATACAATTGTTATTGTCCGATCGGATGCCAGGTTGTTTTAATTTCTTGTAGATCCATGATGCGGTATGGATGCTGTGTTTTATCATCCATGATATCGTTTTCTTTATAAACCATTACTCTTTTTACATTTAATGATGCAGATTCTTTCACATTTTTAATTTCTGCAGCATCTTCTCCGCAATAAACGAGAGCATTTACATCCATATGGGTAGCGAAATGTGACATCAATTCGGAACGGTGGCCTGTTAAAAGATTAACAACTCCGGCCGGAACATCGGATGAATTAAGTACTTCGCCAAAAGTAACTGCACATAATGGTTTTGATGATGAAGCCAATGCGACAACTGTATTTCCACCGGCAATAGCAGGAGCGATTAATGAAATTAGTCCAAGAAGCCCAAGTGATTCGGGTGATAAAATTGAAATTACACCCATTGGTTCAGGAACAGAAAAATTAAAATGCGATGACTCGACAGGATTTACGGAACTGAATACCTGCTGAAACTTATCACACCATCCGGCATAATACACAAGTCTGTCTATGGAAAGATTAATTTCTTTTTCTGCCTGTGAGTTACTGCTTCCCTGTTCTTTTAATTCACTGATAAATTGATCACGACGGCCTTCAAGCATTTCTGCAATGCGATAAAGTATTTGAGCTTTATTATAGGCACTTTTCGATGACCATCCCGGTTGTGCTTTGCGTGCAGCGACAACAGCTTCACGAAAATCTTTTCTGGAAGATTCACAAATATTTGCAATAGTTTTTCCGGAACTGTTTTCGAGGGTATAATATCTTCCCGATTCTGTTCGCGGAAATTTACCATCGATATAAATCTTATAAGTCTTCATTATATCGAGTCTGTCGCCTTTGGAAGAATTTCCATTAGCCTGACCATTTGTTTTTACATCAACAAGTGATTTATTTTTTTCGATAGCGTCCATTTTATTTTTCAATTTTCTCAGTTATCAATTTGTAAATAAGGCATTAACCCATGAAGACCTCCTTCACGGCCCATTCCGCTTTCTTTGTATCCGCCAAAAGGAGATGTTGGATCAAATTTATTATACGTATTTGCCCAGATGACTCCCGCACGAAGCGCCGATGTTACTTTAAAAATTTTCGATCCTTTATCAGTCCATACTCCTCCACTAAGTCCGTACGGAATGTTATTCGCTTTTTCAATTACTTCTTCTACAGTACGAAAAGTTTGTATGCTTAACACCGGTCCGAAAATTTCTTCCTGAACAATGCGTGACGATTGCGAAACGTTAGTGAACAATGTCGGTCTGTACCAATATCCTTTAGATGGTAGAGAACATGATGTCTGAAAACATTCTCCGCCTTCATTCATTCCTATTTTTACGTATTGTTTAATTTTATCCAACTGCATCTTTGAATTAATGGCACCGATATCTGAGTTTTTATCCAAAGGATCGCCGACAATCAATGTTTCCATCCTGTCTTTCAGTTTACGAATGACTTTCTTTGCTACACTTTCCTGAACAAACAGTCTTGAACCGGCGCAACAAACATGTCCCTGATTGAAAAATATTCCATTGATAATACCTTCCACAGCCTGATCGATTGCTGCATCTTCGAAAATAATATTTGCCGCTTTACCGCCGAGTTCAAGTGTAAATCTTTTTGAAGTCCCCGCAATGGCTTTCTGAATTATTTTTCCAACATCGGTTGAACCGGTAAATGCTATTTTGTCGATGCCGGGATGATTTACAATGGCAGCACCGGTGGCACCTGCGCCGGTTATAATATTGACAACACCGGGAGGAAGTCCGGCTTCGGCGATTATTTCGGCAAGTTTTAAGGCTGTAAGAGAAGTTGTTTCGGCAGGTTTCAGAACAACAGTATTTCCTGCTGCTAATGCGGGTGCAATTTTCCAGGCTGCCATTAGGAGCGGGAAATTCCAAGGAATGATTTGTCCGGCAACACCAAGTGATCTTGTCTTTGCACCGGGTACGGCATATTCAATCTTATCGGCCCATCCTGCATAATAAAAAAAATGTGCCGCAGCGAGAGGAATATCTATGTCGCGCGATTCACGAATTGGTTTTCCACCATCGAGAGATTCGATGACTGCAAGTTCTCTTGCTCTTTCCTGAATGATACGTGCAATGCGAAAAATATATTTACCGCGTTCCTTTGCAGGCATCTTTCCCCAATATTTATCATAGGCATGACGAGCAGCTTTAACCGCTTTATCGACATCTTTTTCATTGGCTTCTGCTATGAGTGCAAGTTTTTTTTCATTGGCGGGATTAATGGTATCAAAATATTTTCCGGAAGAAGGAGGAGTAAATTCTCCATTTATGAAAAGCTCGTATTGTGGTTTAAGTTTAATATGGTCGCTACTCTCAGGCGCCGGTGCATAGGACCAGTCAGTACTAAAGTTTAAAGTAACGTCCTTTTTATTTTTTCTAATTGCCATGGAGATGGTTGTTAGTTAATTGTTATTAGTTAATTGTTAATAGTTGTTCAATTTTTTTTCTTGATACTTGATACTTGATACTTGATACTCCCTTCTAATCCTTCGAGAAATAATCAATACTCTGATAAACTCCTGTTTGTTGTTTTACAATTTGCATTAATAAATCATTGGCTAATGAGCTTGCACCGAAACGGAAGAGGTCGGGTGTAAGCCAGTCGTTGCCGAGTGTTTCGCGAAGGACAACAAGGTATTGAATGGCGAGTTTTGCTGTTGCAATACCTCCGGCCGGTTTCATGCCGATCTTTATTCCTGTTTCATAATAATAATCACGAATTGCTTCGAGCATGACAAGTGTTACAGGCAATGTAGCGGCGGGTTGAATTTTTCCGGTTGATGTTTTTATGAAGTCTGCACCGGCATACATGGCAATGTCACTGGCTTTTCTTACATTATCGAGTGTGCTGAGTTCGCCGGTTTCGAGTATGACTTTCAGATGTGCTTGTCCGCAGGCTTCTTTAACGGCAGCTATTTCATCAAAGACAAAATTATATTCACCCGAAAGAAAATGACCACGTGAAATTACCATGTCGATTTCATCGGCGCCTTCGTTGACGGCCCATTTAGTTTCTTCGAGTTTTACTTTCCGGCTCGACATTCCGCTTGGAAAAGCAGTAGCTACTGCGGCGACTTTTACCTTCGATCCTTTGAGTGCTTCTTTGGCAACTTTAACAAGATTAGCGTAAACACAAACTGCGGCAACGGAAGGTATTCCTTCCAAGCCTGAATGCGGGAACATGGCTTTTGTACAAAGTTGTTTTACTTTCCCCGGAGTGTCTTTGGCTTCAAGAGTAGTAAGATCCATCATGCTCATGGCAAGCTTAAGAGCGGCTAACTTCGACTCTTTTTTTATGCTTCGTTTGCTAAACCTGGAAATTTTCTCCTCAATACCAACCTGGTCAATGGAGGGACTTTCTGTTAATGTATAATCGTTTTTCATTTATTTCATTGGGCAATTCACGTCTACGAATGTACAAATAAAGACTTGAAAAAATTAATCAGCTTTTTTAATTAATAATGTAAAAACGTGGAAAAGTTTATGGTGTTTGTTGTTTGATTCTTACTACTCTTTTTCTGATTTATTATTAATCGAATTACTGTTCGTTTAAAAATCCGTGTAAACCCGTCTAATCTATTCAATCCGTGTTCTATTTATAAAGTTGTCACAATTCATAATCAAAACTGATAAACCATAGAAAATTCTATTAAAACATTGTATTGTCCACGATCGAAAAAAGTTGAAAATGTACCTGGATATGGCCTTATGGTTGTAATTGAATGACTGTATCTTCCATCAAAAGACCATTTATCATCTAACTTATAAATGATTCCTGCATTTCCGGAGAGTTCAAATTTTTTAAAAGGAGGCGAATCACGGAAGACGCCAAATTCATCATTCTCTTCCGAAAAAATCAAGGTACTAAAAGATGGCCCTGCAGTAAAGTCGATTTTTTTTGAAGCATGAAATAAAACCAGCAAAGGAACTTCAATATAATGTACTCTTAACCGGTAATAATTATTATTGATGTCTGTCGGCTTGCGACTTCCTTTTTGAATATAAATCATTTCCATTTGCATAGAAAAATGATCTGAAAAATTTCTGTTGACGAATGCACCTGCTAATAAACCTGCTTTATTAAAACCGGTTAAATTATCACCATTTACCTGTGAACCACTAACTCCGAATCTTAAACCGGCATTAAAGCTTTGGGCGAAAAGAAAATGGGTTGTAAAAATAAAAAATAAAAATAGAATTTTGAGTTTCATATTTGCAATATTATAAATTTAATTAGCAAATTTTATTTTAAATATAGAGCTAATTCAGTGTTGGATTTTAACGCAAAGTACGCGAAGTTTCGCAACGATACGCAGCGTAAAATTACTTAGGAACTCAATTATTCCTAATTCAGAAATAAATATTTCATAATTTTCCTTTTATACTTTTTCTGCAATAATTATCAAGTCTGTAGTTCTTGTTCCATCCGCTATATCGTATTCCTTGCGATCAAGTTTTAGAATATTAAAATGATTTTCTTTAAGAATAGATGTTAAGAATTCTGCTTGATAAAAATGCATGAATATTTCGTCGCCGGTACTGCCTTTTTTGAAACCTGATTTATTATAATCGTCTTCCATCGTACTAATATAAAGTACACCCTTTGAGTTCAGCAACATTGAAGCATCACTTAATAATTTTATTGTTTCTTTTTTATTCAGATAGGGCAGGCAGAAGCCACACATAATAGCATCAAATTTATTTTTTATCGTTTCTATTTGGCGGCAATCCATTAAATGAAATTCAGCAGTGGGATTATTTATTTTAGCTAGTTCTATCATACCCGGAGCTAAATCAATTCCAAATATTTTCAGATCAGGTCTTTTGTTTAACAGATACTTTGTGATATTTCCCGGCCCGCAGGCGATTTCTAATAATTCAGCATTTTGTTTTTCAATAGTGTCGCAAAAAAAATCGAATGTGTAGCTGTACAAATTCACATCCATAAATTTTTCCTGATAAAGTGTTGCAAGTTTATCAAACACTCCTACAGCTATTTTATTCTTGTCCATTGTAAATCACTATTTCAAATGACTTGTATTAAAAAATTAATTTAAGAAAATAAAAATAATTCCCCTTTCCTTTTACATGAAATTATTGATGAACCGGTTAAAGATTAATCAAACATTAAATCTTTATAATGCTCTTAAACAGAGTGAAATGTAATTCTAATTATTCAATATAGAAAAATAAACACCCTAAAGCCAGAATTTTGGTTTTTGATTTAAAATAAAAGAGACTATATTTGTTCATTGCCTTAATAAAACCGCAAGAAATTAATTTCCAAGCACCCGATTCTCGCGGGTGCTTTTTTAGTCTTATAGAAAACAACATTATAAACGGATGAGTGATTCAAATCTTAACAAAGAAGCTCTTGATTATCATTCGCAAGGGCGTCCCGGTAAAATTGAAGTCGTTCCTACAAAACCTTACAGCTCTCAAAGAGATCTTTCATTAGCCTATTCGCCGGGTGTCGCAGCTCCTTGTCTTGCCATTGCAGAAAACACAGACGATGTATATAAATATACTGCCAAAGGAAATCTTGTTGCAGTAATTTCAAATGGAACTGCCGTACTCGGACTAGGCAATATTGGTCCCGAAGCAGCTAAGCCGGTTATGGAAGGCAAAGGATTACTCTTTAAAATATTCGCTGATATAGATGTTTTTGATATTGAAATTGCTGAAACCGATGTAGAAAAATTTGTGCAAACTGTAAAAGCAATTTCACCAACATTTGGAGGAATTAATCTGGAAGACATAAAGGCGCCGGAGTGTTTCGAAATAGAGCGAAGACTAAAGGAAGAGCTTAATATTCCTGTTATGCACGATGATCAGCATGGTACAGCAATTATCACCGGCGCTGCATTGCTGAATGCATTAGTTCTTACCGATAAAAAGATTGAAGACGTTAAAATTGTTGTAAGCGGAGCCGGAGCTTCAGCGATTTCATGCGCTAAACTTTATATTTCTCTGGGTGCGAAAAAAGAAAATATTGTAATGACCGATAGTACCGGTGTACTTCATGTTGACCGTAAAGACCTTGATGCCAATAAAACATTTTTTGCAACGAAGAAAAAAGTTCACACGCTTGAAGATGCAATGAAAGATGCCGATGTTTTCCTTGGTTTATCGAAAGGAAATATTGTCACTAAAGAAATGGTTCGTTCGATGGCGAAGAAAGCAATTGTATTTGCACTCGCCAATCCAGATCCTGAGATTTCTTATCCCGATGCTCAAGCAGCACGCGAAGATATCATCATCGCTACAGGTCGTTCCGATTACCCTAACCAGGTGAATAATGTTCTTGGTTTCCCTTACATTTTCCGCGGAGCTTTGGATGTTCGTGCCACACAGATCAATGAAGCAATGAAACTTGCTGCCGTTCGTGCTATTGCAGAACTGGCAAAAGAATCTGTTCCCGAAATTGTCAATCTTGCTTACAATGAAAAAAATATTACGTTCGGAACAGATTACATCATCCCTAAACCGCTCGATCCGCGTTTGATTAGCACAGTAGCTCCGGCTGTAGCTAAAGCGGCTATGGAATCAGGTGTAGCATTATCACCTATAAAAAACTGGGCAAATTATATTGATGAATTGAGAAAACGTCTCGGCTTAGACAATAAATTAATTCGTGTTGTTACCAGTAAAGCAAAACAAAATCCACAGCGAATTGTTTTCACTGAAGCGGATACTTATAAAATTCTGAAAGCTGCGCAAATAGTGCGTGACGAAGGTATTGCCAGACCTATTCTACTTGGTAATAAAGAAAAGATTGCGCGACTGATTCAGGAAAACAGCCTTGATCTTGGCGATACACTTGTAATTGATCCACGTCAGGAAGAAGAAAATCGTACTATTTTCGGCGACTTATTTTTCCGGAAGAGGAAGAGAAGAGGGTTTACATTATACGAAGCCAAGAAGATCATGAATGAACGGAATTATTATGGCGCCATGATGGTTGAAACCGGTGAAGCTGATGCAATGATCTCCGGATTAACAAGAAAATACAGCGATACTATTCGCCCGGCGTTACAAATAATCGGTACACAAGACGATGTAAAAAAAGTTGCCGGCATGTACATTATGATTACAAAGAAAGGCCCTGTGTTTTTTGCGGATACAACAGTCAATGTAAATCCGACGGCAGAAGACCTTGCAGAGATTACAGTACTTACAGCTTGGGCAGTTCAACAATTTAATATAAAACCACGTATTGCTCTTCTGTCATTTTCAAATTTCGGATCTTCCAACGATGCTCCGGCGCAGAAAGTAAGAGATGCTGTGGCAATTCTGCAACAGAAATATCCCGGTATGATGGTCGATGGAGAGTTGCAAGCAAATTTTGCTTTAAATCCTGCATTGCTATCCGATAATTTCCCATTCTGTGAATTATCCAAAGACGGAGCGAATACATTAATTTTCCCGAATTTGGAAGCAGGAAACATTGCTTATAAACTTCTTCAGGAAATGGGAGCAGCAGAAGCCATCGGTCCAATTCTACTCGGCATGAAAAAGCCTGTTCACGTTCTTCAATTGGGAAGCTCTGTCAGAGAAATTGTAAATATGGTTACAATTGCTGTTGTAGATGCACAATCGAGGAAAAAAGGGTAGTAGTTTTTTAGTCTTTAGTCTTTAGTCTTTAGAAGGGTGTTGAAAAAATTTTTGAAAGTATCTATCGATTGTTTGTATTTTGTATCTCTTTAAATTAATCCCTCTCAAGTCTCAAGACTAAAATCTCAAGACTAAAAACTAAAACCACCAGTGCTTAACCATCTCTCCGGAAAAATTCTTGAAAAAAATCCTGCATTTATAATCGTTGAATGTTCAGGTGTCGGATATTTTGTAAATATATCTGTGAATACATATTCCAAAATCTCTGACAAAGAGCACATTCTTATTTTAACACATCTTCAAATAACGGAAGATGCTCATACGTTATACGGCTTCGTTGATGAAGACGAAAGAAGACTCTTCCGTCTGCTTATTACGGTTTCCGGCATAGGATGCAATACTGCACGCATGATGTTATCATCCATGACTGTTGTCGAAATAGAATCGTGTATAATCAGCGAACAGGCTAAAAAGCTTCAGGGAATCAAAGGAATAGGCGAAAAAACTGCCCAAAGAGTAATTCTTGAACTGAAAAGTAAGCTGAGAAAAGAGGCTGGTACACAAAGCGCACCTTTTATTGCTCACTTAAGGGTAAAAGATGAGGCAATGGCTGCTCTCCTAACTCTCGGATTTGCAAGAAATAACATTGACCGAACGCTGGAATCAATCCTTAAAACCAGTCCATCGGCAAATGTAGAAGACCTTATAAAAAATGCCTTAAAAGCGCTTTAAAACTTTGTTTTTTGAACTGCTAAAAAAGCTATTTTAGGCCTCGCTTTAAAAACGGAAAAATATCGTCTGAACTCTACTTTTTTAATTATTAAGCATCACATTAATTAATTATTTACCCTTGAAAAGAGTGAAGCAATATTTCTTTGGGATTGGATGTGCTATGTCTATGCTGGTTTCAGTATGGGGTTCCGGAAAACCATTCGGACCTTTACGTGCTGAATCATCGACAGAAGCTGCGCCTGATTCTGATAGTACACAATTACATTATCCTCTTCATGACCGTTACGGTGATCATTATGCTGATCCATCGGGAAAAAGTCCGATGTATATGAAAGACCCTGCGAATATCAAAACAGATGTTCAATACGATCCCGATAATAACAGATATAATATCAATGAAAATATGGGAAAACTGTATTACAGAAATCCATCCTATATGACATTCGAAGAGTTCATTGATAATGAATTTCATAATTCTACAAACGAATACTGGAGACAACGTGCAGGAGAAGATGATGCACTGAACAAGAAAGCATATGCTCCTAAAATTACTGTCAACAGTATAATCTTCGATAGAATTTTTGGTGGAAATACAATTGATATTCGTCCGCAAGGATCTGCAGAATTAAGTTTTGCCATAAATGTTGCAAACAGTGAGAACCCTTCAATTCCTACACAACAAAGAAAAGTAACAACGTTTGATTTCAAAGAAAAGATTCAGATGAATGTTATCGCAAACATCGGCGATAAAATGAAACTGACTACTAATTACAATACTGAATCTACCTTCGACTTCGAAAATAAAATGAAGATCGAATACACCGGTTATGAGGATGACATTATTAAAAAGATTGAAGCCGGAAATATTACAATGCCGCTTAACAGCCAGCTCATACAAGGTTCTCAAAGTCTTTTCGGAATTAAAACACAATTGCAATTTGGTAAACTTACTGTTACAGCACTGTTCTCACAGCAAAAAGGCAAACCCGAAACCATCAATGTACAAGGCGGTGCTCAGTCAACTGCCTTTGATATAAAAGCGGATCAGTACGAAGAGAATAAGCACTTTTTTCTTGCTCAGAGTTTTGTAAATTCTTACGATCAGTCATTGCGTGACCTGAATCGTGTTTCATCTTCTGTAAACATTACAAAAATTGAAGTCTGGGTTACTTCACGCAGTTATGTCAGTTCACAAAATAATCAGAACAGAAATATTTTTGCCTTCGCTGACCTCGGTGAATTTAATCCAGATCCGTCGCAGACTTTTGTAAGTAATAATCCGACAGGGATTCAGGCGCCTTCCGACAGTTCCAATGAATTATTAAATCTTCTAAACACTAATATCAACGGCGGACTAAGTCAACTGAGAAGAATATCAAATTCAACGTTGTTGCTTTCAGCAGTTTCGGGAAACAATTTTACACCAACAAAAAATTTCGAAACTGTTGAAAATGCACGGCTGCTTCAGCAATCAGAATATACTTTAAATCCAAGGCTTGGATATATTTCATTAAATTCAAAACTGCGCTCCAATGATGTTCTTGCCGTTGCCTTTGAATATACCATAAATGGCCAGGCACACAGGGTAGGTGAGTTAACAGGAAGCTCAGGCGTTTCGGGAGATTCTGCTTTATTTGTTAAGCTTATTCATAGTTCGAATTTCACTCCTAAGAATTATACATGGGATTTGATGATGAAAAATATTTATTCTCTGGGTGGATATAATATTTCACAGGAAAAATTCAGACTGGACGTTCTTTACCAGGATGATCGTATCGGAGGTAATATAAATTATATTCCTACCGGTTGTGATCAGGTAAAAGGGATTCCACTTTTGTCACTTTTGAATCTTGATGATTTAAACACACAATTAAATCCACAGCCTGATGGTGTTTTCGATTTTGTATCAGGAATTACCATCAATCCACAGGCAGGCAGAATTATTTTCCCCGTACGTGAACCGTTCGGCAGTTATATCCGCGGTAAATTTTGTATCGATCCGGCACAAGAAGCTATTTATGTTTACGATGCATTGTATGATTCAACAAAAACAGCAGCTCAACAGCAGCCTGAAAAAAATAAATTCACCTTACGCGGATCTTTTCAGTCTTCATCAGGATCTGAAATTCCTCTGAATGCAGTAAATATTCCTGTCGGATCTGTAAAGGTAACAGCCGGCGGCCGCACATTGGTTGAAAATTCCGATTACACGGTGGATTATACATTAGGCAGAGTAAAAATTATTAATGATGGAATTTTAAAATCAAATACACCGATACAAATTAACCTGGAAAGCAATTCATTGTTTGCTCTTCAGACAAAATCATTGTTAGGCACGAGGCTGGAATATGCCTTCAATAAAGATCTTCAGGTAGGTGGTACGTTTATGCATATGTATGAAAAACCTCTTACACAAAAAGTTAATGTCGGTGATGAACCTATATCAAATACAGTTTGGGGTTTGGACGGAAATTACAGGAGAGAGTCGAGGTTTCTAACAAAGCTTCTTGACAAACTACCTTTTTACAGTACTAAAGAAACATCATCACTAACTTTTAGCGGAGAAGTTGCACAGATAATTCCTGGTCATGCCAATGCTGTAGGTAAAACAGGAATTTCTTATATCGATGATTTTGAAGGAGCGATTACGCCTCTTGATTTGAAGAATCCAACAAGCTGGTATCTTTCTGCTGTTCCGAAAGGCCAGATTGAACCTACTATGTTTCCGGAAGCGGATGAAGATTCCATAACATCAGGATTGAATCGTGCAAAAATTGCCTGGTATTATGTAGACCCAATTTTTCAGCATTCACAATCCAATACTCCGGAGAATGCCGATGCAGATCAACGCAGTAATAATTTTGTAAGAGAGGTTATTCAAACAGAAATTTTTCCAAATGTTCTGAGATCAACACCTCAATCGATAACATGTATGAATGTCGCTTTTTATCCTTCAGAAAAAGGACCATACAATTACGATGTCACTCCCGGACCGTATTCAAAAGGAGTTGATGCAGCCGGAAATCTTTTAACTCCTGAATCACGATGGGGTGGTATCATGAGGAAAATTGAAACAACAGATTTCGAATCCAACAATATCGAATTTATTCAATTCTGGATGATGGATCCATTCACCACAAATACACCGAATGATGGAAGCGGAGGAGAACTCTTTTTCGATATTGGTTCATTGTCAGAGGATATTCTTAAAGACGGACATAAGAGTTTTGAAAATGGACTTCCGGCGGGTACAAATAATTATACAGTCAGCCCTTCTCCATGGGGTGTTTATGCGAATGTGCAATCGATCGTAAATGCTTTTGATAATGACAATGCCAGCAGAGCGGCTCAGGATGTTGGTCTCGATGGGATAAATGATGCTAAAGAAAGAGATCAATTCAACAGTTCATTAAATGCATATATTCAGCAATTTGGTCAGGGATCACAAGCATATCAAAAAGCAAATGCAGATCCTTCATCTGACAACTATTTATATTTTCTGGATGGATCTTACGATGGTCCGGGTGTCGGCATACTTGATCGTTACAAACGTTGGAATGGCCAGGAAGGAAATTCGGTAACTTCCGGCGGATCGAATCTTTCTATCTATTCTGCTACACCGGATGCTGAAGATATTAACCGTGACAATAACATGAACACGTATGAAAATTATTTTCAATACAAAGTTGTTCTGAAGCCGGGTAATCTTGTAGTCGGACAAAATTATATTACGGATGAAATAATTGCTCCTGTTCGTTTGGATAATGGTACGAATACACAAACCAAATGGTATCAGTTTAAGATACCAATAAAATTTCCAAACAGTACCATTGGCGGACCGGAACTTACAAATATCGAATTTGTAAGACTCTTCATGAAAAATTTTCAGAAGCCTGTCATATGCCGTTTTGCTAAACTCGAATTTCTTCGCGGCGAATGGAGAAGGTATCAATTCTCTTTACTTCAACCGGGTGTTTATAGCCCGACTCCGGAAGTCCCGGGTGGAACAACATTCGATATTTCAACAGTGAGCATAGAAGAAAACGGAGCACGCTCACCGTTTAATTATGTATTGCCGCCGGGTATTGAAAAAGAAAGAGACCCTAGCGCTCCGGCATTAACATCTGTCAACGAACAATCACTTTCATTAAAAGTTTGTGATCTGGAAGATGGCGATGCACGTGCAGCCTATAGAAATACGCAGTTCGATATTCGATCGTATAAAAAACTGAAAATGTTTATTCATGCCGAGTCGGCTATCGGTCAGACTGCTTTGAATGATGGAGATCTGCATGCATTTATTCGTTTAGGAAGCGACTTCAACGACAACTATTATGAATTCGATATACCATTAAAAATAAGTACACCGGGAACCAACAATCCATCAGAAACGTGGCCTGAAATAAATGATCTGGAAATAGATCTTCAAAAACTAATCAGTACTAAATTATCTAGAAATAATGCTCAGAGTGGTTCTTTGCTTGCTCCATATAAAATTATTGATGGAGATAGAACGATAACTGTTAAGGGAACACCAAACCTCAGTAATGTAAGATCCATAATGCTTGGTATCAGAAATCCGAAAGACCCTAGTGGAACAGGAGCAAAGCTTTGCGGAGAAGTTTGGTTTAACGAATTACGTTTATCGGATTTTGATGAAGCCGGCGGCTGGGCATCCACAGCGAGGGTAACGGCAAAGCTTGCGGATCTTGGAACAATGGCAATTTCCGGAAATCATAGTACAGCAGGATGGGGAAGTATTGAAAAAAAGGTTAGTGAACGCGACAGAGAAACGAAATCTTCTTATGATTTTTCAACAAGCATCGAACTGGGAAAATTTCTTCCGGATAAAAGCGGAATAAAAATTCCAATGTATTTTGGTTACTCGGAAGCAAAAGTAAGTCCGCAGTATAATCCACTCGATCCTGATGTTTTACTCTCGCAGACACTTGCAGCAACAAAAAATCCTGAAAAGAGGGATGAAATCAGTAAAACAGTTCAGGATTACACTCAAAGAAAGAGTCTTAATTTTACCAATATCAGAAAAACAAAAACCGGAAAGAATGCAAAACCTCATATTTACGATGTAGAGAATTTGAATTTTACTTATGCGTATACAGAAAATTATCAGAGAAATTATAATACGGAATATGCCATTGCCAAAACGTACCAGGGTATTGTAGGATATAATTTTAACAGCGCATCAAAACCGATTGCTCCATTAGAAAAAAATAAATCCACAGTTCTTGCATCGAAGTGGCTGAAGCTTATTAAAGATTTCAATTTTAATCCTATTCCAACAGGTTTAAGTTTTCGTGCGACCCTCGACAGAACCTATTCGGAAACCCAACTTCGCGATAATAGCGGATTGGATTTTGCATTAAAACCTACTATTGATAAAACCTATTTCATGCAACGCAATTATGGAGTCAACTGGGATCTTGCGCGTTCACTGAAAATAGAATTTAATGCAGATGCTAAAGCAATTATCGATGAGCCGCAGGGAAGAATTGATACTAAAAATGAAAGAGATTCTATTATGACGAATCTTCGAAACCTTGGCAGGCTAGATTATTATCATCAAAATACAAGAGCTACATATACAATTCCATTTACTAAAATTCCACTTCTGGATTGGATTTCAGGAAACGTTAGTTATAGCGGTGATTATAACTGGAAGGCATCACCTTTAGTAAAAAAAGACTCTCTTTCAAATGAACTTATTCCTGATACTAATTGGGCAAATACAATTCAAAATTCACAAACGATTGGCTTTGGCGCTAATATTACATTTGCAAATCTGTACAATAAAAGTGCTTATCTGAAAAAAATTAATTCAAATGTTGTTCCGCTGAAACCTGCACCGAGACCTAAGATAAAACTTCCTTCAGATAGTCTTTCTACTAATAAAGATTCTCTCAAAACGAAGCCAAGCATTTTTGAACCCATCATTAAGGGGATAGCAAAAACGCTGATGATGGTTAAAACCGCATCCGCTAATTACTCAGAGACAAATGGTACATTATTACCCGGCTTTAGACCACGACCTGATTATATTGGAAATGATTATGGTTTCAAAGGAGGCCCTCCTGCCCCTGGCTATGGATTTATTTTTGGAAGTCAAAGAGACATTCGCGACGATGGAGTACGGTATCACTGGCTGACTGAGGATACTACGTTAAATTCTTTTTTCACTTTAACAAAACTTCAGAATCTAACACTTCGATTAACTATTGAGCCATTAAAGAGTCTCAAAATTGAATTGAACGGAAGTAGGAATTTCACAAGAAATCATAGTGAATATTATAAGTTTCAACCATCAACTAGAGAATTTATCGGTTCCAGTCCAACCGAAACCGGAAGTTTTTCAATTTCATACTTCACATGGAATACGCACTTTATCAAAGACGCTAAAGATTATTCAAATAAAAATTTCGAACAGTTTGTAAAAAACAGAGCAGAGTTATCTAAACTTCTCGATGATGAAAATCCTAATCTTTCCAGGCCGGGCAGTAACGGTTATGGATTAACACAGAAAGAAGTAATTACTTATTCATTCCTCGCTGCTTACTCGGGACGGTCACCTACGAAATCGATTATTGATCTTTTCCCAAACATTCCGAGACCTAACTGGCGTGTTACTTATGACGGACTTTCTAAAATGAAATTCTTTCAAAGCTTTTTACAAACATTAACTATTTCTCATGGCTATCGTTCTGTTTATAGCATTAATTCTTTTAGCAGGAATTTATTGTATGAAGATGAATTCAAAAACGGGCACCCATCAAATACAGATACGATAGGAAATTTTATTCCTAAATTAGATATTCAACAGATTACAATTTCAGAACAACTCGCTCCACTGATCGGAATTGACATGACATGGAAAAATAGTTTGCAAACACGTTTCGAAATAAAACGTGATCGAACGCTTTCTCTTGCATATTCAAATATTCAGGTTACTGAAATCAGAGGTATAGAATATACGATTGGACTCGGTTACAAATTCAAAAAAGTAACACTTCCGTTTAAAGTCGGAGGTAATAAAAAACTCAGTAACGACATGACTGTGAAAGCAGACATTACATTGAGAAATTCCACAACGATATTGCGGAAAGTAATAGAAGGCACCAATCAGCCGAGTGCGGGAAGTAAGAATTTAAAAATAAGGTTAACAGCAGATTATCCAATAAACGAACGGTTCAATATTCAGGGATTTTATGATTATGATGCGACGGAACCATTTGTTTCTTCAAGTTATCCAACATCAAATACCAGGGCAGGAGTTTCCATTAGGTTTACGCTTGCACAGTAATTCTTTCCTTGTTTTATAACCGGCACAAAATTATTAACTACCAATCATTGAATCAGCGAATCAACTAATTTTTTTCGTAGGTTTGAAAAAAAATAATACTAATGAATTTTCCGGACAACCTTAAATATACCAAGGATCACGAATGGGTTCGTGTTGAAGGTAACATTGCTATAGTCGGAATCACTGATTTTGCACAAAGCGAACTTGGTGATATCGTTTATGTTGAAATTGAAACTCAAGGTGAAACTCTCGAAAAAGAAGCAATCTTCGGTACAATAGAAGCGGTAAAAACGGTATCTGATCTGTTCATGCCGGTATCAGGAAAAGTGTTGTCAATAAATGAAATGATTTCAAGTAAGCCGGAATCACTGAACACCGATCCTTACGGAAATGCCTGGATGATACGTATTGAAATGAGTAAACCTTCCGAGTTAAATGATCTGATGTCTGCTGCCGATTACCGCCAAATGGTTGGTGCTAATGCTTGAATAAAACCAGATGTTCTGGAAAAATAATTTTCCTGCTATTCTTTGGGCCATTTTAATTCTGGTGCTTTGTGGAGTTCCCGGCGATAAAATTCCGGAAATGACTTTTCTGGAATGGCTCCGACCCGATAAAATTGCTCACCTGATATTATTTGGAGTACTTTCTTTTCTTTTATTAAAAGGCTTTTCAAAACAAAATAAATTTCCCTTTTTATTTAAACATGCCGGTAAGATTGCTCTTGCCATAAGCATTACTTATGGCGGTATCGTTGAAATTTTACAGGATTCCGTTTTTATACATAGAAGCGGAGATTTTCGTGATGCAATAGCTAATGCAATCGGTGCTATTTTGGGTCTTTGGATTTATAATCGATATTTGGGAAGGACTGTTAAAGGTTAATAGCTAATCGTTATTGATAAATCGCTATTTGTAAAACGGTTGTCTTGAATTTGTCGTATATTCAAAATGTTTTAATTATAGTAACTAAATTGATTTAATTTTTAGTCTATGTATTTCTAATAATTCAATACTAATAACTATTAACCAATATCCATTAACTAATTCCCAGTCTATGAAACACAAAATTGTAATAGCTATTACCGGCGCCAGTGGTTCTATTTACGCTAAAGTACTTTTGAAAAAATTAGCAAATCTGAAAGATCAGATTGATGCGACCGGTGTCATCATTTCTGAAAACGCTAAACAAGTTTGGAAGTTTGAATTAGGTGATGAGTCATACAATGAAATTCAATTTCGTATTTATGATAAGAATGATTTTATGGCTCCTTTTGCTAGCGGATCAGCTGCATATAATACCATGATTATTTGTCCGTGTAGCATGGGAACAATGGCACGAATAGCCAGCGGTATATCCAATGACCTTGTAACCCGATCGGCTGATGTCATACTTAAAGAACGCCGTAAACTAATTCTCGTTATCCGTGATACTCCTTACAGCCTTATTCATATCAATAATATGAAAACGATTACAGAGGCAGGTGGTATTATTTGTCCGGCCTCACCTTCTTTTTATTCACGACCTGCCGATTTTGAAGCATTGGCCGCTACGGTAGTCGACAGGGTTTTAGATCTTGCAGGTTTTCAACAAAGTACATATCGTTGGAGTGAATGACCCCAAACTGTAAACCCCTTTACTGGCTTGATGTTTAAAGGTTTTTGCTGGAGTGTTAAAATTTAATATGGCTGATTAATAGGTGTTTAATAAAATTGTGCTTTTTAGGTAATTATTTGCTTGACAAAGCGCTCTCTGGCGCTTAATTTTAACAGACCAAAAGCTAGCTAATCCATGTTTGAGTACACCAAGCAAATTCTTACCAAGGTAAGTTTCGATAGAAATTTATTTCGTAAAGAGCTTATTAAATCGTTACGCATTCTTAAAGGTGACGAACGAAAAATGTTGAAGTTATGGTGTGTAGCGACATTCGCTGCATACAGCGATGTAATAGTTGATGCCTTCAGGAAGTTTTCTTCCTAAGGAAATTTAAATTTCTTTTCAATCCATTAAAACCGGTTCTCATTACCGGTGAATCTTTAAAAAGGTGTTCAAATACATCTGTGGTTATCTCATGCCACTCATCAGCATTCATAGTTATTAATTTATGAGAAGGTAAAAATTGTTTTTCCTTGTGATTTTTTGAAAAGCGATTCCACGGACAAACATCTTGACATACATCACAGCCAAAAACCCAGTCATCGAGTTTTTCTTTATAGGATAAAGGAATTTCTTCTTTTAATTCAATGGTAAAATAAGAAATGCATTTGCTGCCATCAACAACATAGGGTTGAATAATTGCATCTGTCGGACAAGCATCAATACATCTTGTGCATGTTCCGCAAAAATCTTCAATCGGTCCGTCGACATCTAATTCCAGGTCGCTTATTATTTCAGCAATGAAAAAAAAAGAACCCTGTTGACGATTAATAAGGTTTGTATTTTTTCCTATCCATCCCATCCCGCTTTTTTTTGCCCAGGCCCGCTCTAAAACCGGTGCCGAATCAACGAATACTCTTCCGTTTATTTCGCCGATAGTTTCATTAATGTAATTCATCAACTCTTTCAATTTTTCCTTAACGACAAAATGATAATCACGGCCATAAGCGTATTTACTGAGTTTTGGCGCGGATGGATTTTGTTCGATTTCTGTATAGTAATTATAGAGAAGTGAAATAACACTTTTTGCACCGGGAACCAATTGACGAGGATCAAGACGTTTGTCAAAATAGTTTTGCATGTAAGCCATCTTTCCATGCTGATTCTGTAAGAGCCATTTCTCGAGTAAGGGAGCTTCTTCTTCCAGAAAATCTGCTTTTGAAATACCACAGAAATCAAAACCCAGACGAAGTGCTTCGTCTTTGATGGAAGAGGAGTACTTATTTTTTTCGAGAAACATTTGGGGCCTTTAGGGAACTTAAAGATATTTCGCGCAGAGGACGCAGAGTGCGCAGAGGGGGTTTAAAAAAGGGTTCCGGCGGGGGGGAGATATGTTTTTCCGAGGTGCCGGAAAGCTAGTTCTGTCGCTTCTCTTCCACGTGGCGTTCGTTTCAGGTATCCTTCTTTAATCAGAAAAGGTTCATAGACTTCTTCAATGGTTCCTGCTTCTTCGCCAACGGCAGTTGCAATCGTATTAATTCCTACAGGGCCGCCATTGAACTTATCAATAATAGCAGAAAGGATTTTATTATCCATTTCATCGAGGCCGTGTTCATCAACATTTAAAGCAGTCAATGCAAATTGTGAAATCTCCGGATCGATAATACCATTCCCTTTTATCTGAGCGAAATCACGAACTCTGCGTAAAAGTGCATTCGCAATCCTCGGGGTGCCTCGGCTACGACGCGCTATTTCAAATGCAGCTTCATTAACAATTTCTATACGTAAAAGATTAGCAGACCTTTTGATAATTGTTCTTAAAAGTTCAGCATCATAGTATTCAAGTCGTGAGGTAATACCAAATCTGGCACGCAATGGAGCAGTCAATAAACCGGATCGGGTAGTTGCACCAATCAGTGTGAATGGATGAATTTTAATCTGAACCGATCGAGCATTCGGACCGGATTCTATCATGATATCAATTTTATAATCCTCCATGGCAGAGTAGAGGTATTCTTCAACGACCGGACTAAGTCTGTGTATTTCGTCGATGAATAAGACATCATTAGGTTCGAGATTGGTGAGAAGGCCAGCAAGGTCGCCGGGTTTATCGAGAACGGGTCCGGATGTTGTGCGGATATTTACTCCAAGCTCATTGGCAATAATATATGCGAGTGTGGTTTTTCCTAGTCCGGGTGGGCCATGCAAAAGAATATGATCGAGAGCTTCTTCGCGTTGTTGAGCAGCTTCAACAAAAATGCGGAGGTTATTGATTATACTCTGCTGCCCCGAAAAATCTTCGAAGCCCTGAGGGCGAAGAACCTTATCGATTTCCTTTTCGACGGAACTGAGTTGCGAAGCGTTAGGATCTAAGTTGGGATTTGACATGGATAGCAAAAGTAAGATAATGCCTCAAG
>JANOVV010000048.1:0-3578 GCA_031417555.1 Bacteroidota bacterium | reverse complement strand
TGAATTTTCTTACGATCTACAACAACACCAAGCTTTGAAAGAGCATCAGCGATTTGAAGAGCATTTACAGATCCGAAAATCTTTCCGCTTTCACCAACTTTAGCACCAATTTTCAATGTAATTGCTTCTATCTGCTTAACGACAGATTCAGCATCACCTCTGATTTTTTGTGCTTTATGAGAACGCTGCTTCTGAATTTCAGTAAGCATCTTTCGGTTAGATTCGCTGGCAATGGTTGCAAGTCCGCGAGGAATAAGAAAATTCCTGGCATAACCAGCACGAACTTTTACGATTTCATCGGCATAGCCGAGGTTATCCATATCTTGTTTTAAAATAACTTCCATCTTCTGTCCTCCTTATTTTAATAAATCAGATACATAAGGCATCAACGAAAGATGGCGACATCTTTTTATTGCCTGACCAATTTTGCGCTGAAACTTTAAAGAAGTTCCTGTAAGACGACGAGGAAGAACTTTTCCCTGCTCGTTTACAAACTTCATTAAAAAAGTTGCATCCTTGTAATCAATAAACTTTATGCCATTCTTCTTAAAGCGGCAATATTTCTTTTTTGTCGTATCAACCGCCGGCGGGTTGAGATAACGTACTTCGTTTCCTAGTGCCATGTTTTCTTAAATTATGCGATTGTTTTTTCTTCTTCTTTCTTCAAAGCAGCATTCTTACGCTTCTTCTCAGCGTAAGCAATTGCATGTTTGTCTAACTTGATAGTGAGAAAGCGTAAAACTCTTTCATCTCGTTTAAATTCGGTTTCTAGCTTACTAATAAGCTGGCCTTCCGCTTTAAACTCAATCAGGTAATAAAATCCCGTGTTTTTTTTCTGGATCGGGTAAGCCAGTTTGCGCAATCCCCAGTTGTTCTCATGAACAATTTCGGATCCACCTTCGGTGGAGAGGATTTTCTTGAATTTGGTGACTGTATCCATCATCTGTTCCTCCGAAAGAACAGGCGTCATGATAAATACCACCTCATATTGATTTAACATTATAACGGAGAATTTAGGTTTTATTAGAGAGTTTTAAGTCATTCATCCGGACAAAATTCCAAATCTTGTCCTGATTCTTGATTCCTGACTATTGAATCTTTTTTTAATGGGCTGCAAATGTAGAAATTTTTCGGTAAAATACAAGACTGAGTCAGAAAATTAGAACAGATATTTCTTCATCAACCAAAAGATTAATAGAACGCTGAAAATTAATTAAATATATTCCAATTTTTGGTTGATAACTTATTGATATTATAGCAAGATATCCTATCTTTGTATAAAGCATTTTCCTTATTACTTATTAAAAGGCCTAAATTCTTAATTCTTTGAAATTGAGTCTCAGGGCGAACAAGCCGGTGATTTCTATCGCCGGAGTAGGCTTGTTTCCTTTAAGATTTCTGATTTTTATATTACATTATGGTTGAAAAGCTTAAAAATTACACACTCGGACGCTGGATCGAGGGAGATGGCTCCGGAACAGCCTTATTTCATGCTGTTTCAGGTGATAAGCTCTTTATGTCTACCAGCCAAGGTATCGATTTTGGAGCCGCTTTAGAATATGGCCGCAAAACAGGCGGACCTAAATTACGGAAGATGACCTTCCATGAACGCGCCCGAATGCTTAAGGCACTTGCCTTATTTTTAAACGAAAAGAAAAAAAATTACTACACCCTTTCAGCTTCTACGGGTGCTACCAAAGCCGATTCCTGGATTGATATTGATGGAGGTATTGGAAATTTATTCGTCTATGCCAGTAAAGGTCGCCGTGAACTTCCCGATGAACCTTTTTACATGGATGGAAATATGGAAATGATTTCCAAGACAGGAACTTTTGTCGGTCATCATATATGTGTGCCGCTGGAAGGAATTGCCATTCATATTAATGCATTCAATTTTCCTGTTTGGGGAATGCTTGAAAAAATTGCCGTAAATTTTCTTGCCGGCGTTCCGGCCATCGTAAAACCTGCAACTTCTACATCCTATCTGACCGAATTAGTTACACGTGATATTATTTCTTCAGGTATTTTGCCCGAAGGTGCTCTGCAATTAATCTGCGGTTCTGTCGGTGATATGTTTGATCATCTAACCTGCCAGGATGTAATCACTTTTACAGGCTCTGCACAAACAGGCCGGCTTTTAAAAAGTCATCCTGCTGTTTTAAATAATTCTGTCCGATTTAATATGGAAGCGGACTCATTGAATTGTTGCATACTGGGTCCTGATGCTACTCCAGATACAGAGGAATTCAAACTCTTCATTAAAGAAGTAGCAAAAGAAATGACCGTTAAAGCCGGACAAAAATGTACTGCTATTCGCCGGGCCATTGTTCCGGAAAATCTTGCAGAAGAAGTAATAAAATCTCTCAGCGAAAGACTAAAAGGAACTGTTATTGGTGACCCTGCAGTAGAAGGAGTTCGTATGGGACCATTGGCAAGTAAAGCACAAGTAAAAGATGTGAAAGAAAAAGTAAGGCTGTTAATGAATACTTGTGATGTTGTTTATGGTGATCTCGACCAGGTCAATGTAATCGGTGCCGATAGTGAAAGAGGATCTTTTATTTCTTCGATGTTATTGTATTGCAAAGATCCGATGAAAACCACAGAAGCCCATTCGATAGAGGCTTTCGGACCTGTTAGTACTGTTATGCCATACCGTTCCGCTCATGAAGCTGCCGAACTTGCTAAAATGGGAAAAGGAAGCTTAGTCGGATCTGTATTTACAGCCGATAACGTTTTTGCCAAAGACATCGTATTAGGATCTGCATGCATGCATGGCCGAATGGTAATTATTAATAAAGATTGTGCGCCTGAATCTACAGGACACGGTTCACCACTTCCACATTTAGTTCATGGAGGTCCTGGTCGAGCCGGTGGTGGTGAAGAAATGGGTGGAATACGTGGTGTGTATCATTATATGCAACGAACTGCTTTACAAGGATCTCCAACGACTTTAACGAAAATATTTAATAATTACCTCCCCGGAGCAGCTATTAAAGAAGATGTAATTCATCCATTCAGAAAATATTTTGAAGAAATCCAGGTTGGAGATACACTTATTACTCACAAACGCACAATTACTGAAGCAGATGTTGTAAACTTTGCAGGTATTAGCGGTGATCATTTCTATGCTCACATGGATGAAACCTCACTCGAAGGTTCCATCTTTGAAAGACGTGTTGCTCATGGCTACTTCGTAATTTCTGCTGCTGCAGGATTATTCGTTGATCCGAAAAAAGGACCCGTGCTGGCAAATTACGGGCTCGATAATTTGCGATTCATTCAACCGGTTTATCCCGGCGATACCATTCATGTTAAACTAACCTGCCAAAGAAAAACCAAGAAAGATAATCGCGAAGGGCAAGTACCGCAAGGTGTTGTTGAATGGTACGTTCAGGTGATAAATCAAAGAGACGAAATAGTTGCCATTGAAACCGTACTAACATTAGTTGCTTCTAAAGAATAGATTGATAATATTGATAATATTTTAAAACCACAGACCATGTTACTTTATGACACACTTGAACGATTCGAGAAAAAATTTGGACACCTTAAGAAAAAAGGTCTTCGTATTAACGGAT
>JANOVV010000047.1:0-59256 GCA_031417555.1 Bacteroidota bacterium | reverse complement strand
ATGTATGAACTGAATGACAGCTATTATGACACTCAGAATATATAGAAGTATCTTGCACATTGATAGACCTTACTGATAATGTTAACAACATGGCAAATAACCTAACCACCCAGGTGAGAAATATTGCAGAGGTTACCACTGCCGTTGCAAACGGTGATTTGAAGAAAAAAATTACGGTGAATGTAAAAGGCGAAGTACTTGAACTCAAGAACACAATTAATACCATGGTGGACCAATTGAACGCCTTTTCTTCTGAGGTAACAAGGGTGGCAAGAGAGGTTGGAACTGAAGGAAAACTTGGCGGTCAGGCAGAAGTTAAAGGTGTAGCAGGTACATGGAAAGACCTCACTGACAATGTTAACAACATGGCAAATAACCTCACCTCCCAGGTGAGAAATATTGCAGAGGTTACCACCGCTGTTGCAAAAGGTGATTTGAGTAAGAAAATTATAGTGGATGTAAAAGGTGAAGTTCTTGAACTAAAAAACACAATCAATATAATGGTTGACCAGTTGAGTTCATTTTCTGCTGAGGTAACAAGGGTGGCAAGAGAGGTAGGAACTGAAGGAAAGCTTGGAGGTCAGGCAGAAGTTAAAGATGTATCAGGCACATGGAAAGACCTTACTGATAATGTTAACAACATGGCAAATAACCTAACCACCCAGGTGAGAAATATTGCAGAGGTTACCACCGCTGTTGCAAAAGGTGATTTGAGTAAGAAAATTATAGTGGATGTAAAAGGTGAAGTTCTTGAACTAAAAAACACAATCAATATAATGGTTGACCAATTGAGTTCAACCTCACAAAAACTATTGACAGAAAGAGAAAAAGAGTTAATGCGAATAGAAGAATTGGAGAGATTCAGAAAATTAACTGTTGGAAGAGAATTAAAAATGATTGAATTAAAAAAAGAAATCGAAGAATTAAAAAACAAAATCGTAATTTCCGAGAAAAAATAAAATGCAAATATCTCCCACACAAAATAACATTGCTGATATTCTTTCAGGAAAAAATGATTTGAAGGATATAGAAAAAGCATTGTTAAATATCCTTGATGATTATGGTGAGGAAAAATCCAAGTCCGCAGATATTCAAAGCGCTCTTTTAAATATCCTTGATGACTACAGTGTGGAAAAAGTAAATATGGAAAACACCCAGCGTGCCGTTCTTAATATTCTTGAAGATTATGGCACAGAAAAAAACAATCTCGAAAATACTCAGCGAGCCGTTCTTAATATATTGGATGATTACAGCGAAGAAAAAGGAAAAGTTGAAACTATCAATAATGATTTAAGTTCCGCAAATAAAGAATTGGAGCAGTTTGCTTATGTAGCTTCACACGATTTGCAGGAACCGCTCCGCACCATCTCTATTTTTGTGGGGCTGCTGGAAGAAAAATATTCCGGAAAAATAGACGAAGACACAAAGCAATACTTAAAGTTTATTGTGAACGCTACATCTAAAATGCAAAATCTGATTAAGGACTTGCTGGACTTTTCACAAATTGGAAGAAACATATCCTTCGCAGCCACTGACTGTAATGACATTTTAAAAGAAGTCATTGCAAACATAGGAGCAACCATTAAAGTAAGTAATGCAAAAATCACATCCACAGTTCTCCCTGTTGTAATAGGAAATGAAATAGAATTAAGACAGTTATTCCAAAATTTAATCAGCAACGCAATAAAATTCCATAAGAAAAACAGTAACCCTGAAATAGAAATTACCTTTGTAGAAAAAGAGACTGAATATCTTTTTGCTTTTAAGGACAACGGCATCGGGCTTGAAGAACAATATAAGGATAGGATTTTTATAATTTTTCAGCGTTTGCATACTGCTACTGAATATGCTGGAACTGGCATTGGCTTGGCTACCTGTAAGAAAATTGTTGCTTTGCATAATGGTAAAATATGGATGGAGTCAAAGTTGGGACATGGAAGCATTTTTTATTTTACAATTCCTAAAGAAAAATCAAATTAAAATTTTAACAAAAAAAATAAATCATAATGAAAACGATAAACCATATCCTGCTTGCAGATGATGACAAAGCCGACCATATATTATTTGAAAAAGCATTTAAGGACTTAAATGTGCCGCCTAACATTACAATTGTTAATGACGGTGAAGAACTGATAAAATACCTTACTAAACATTCAGAACAACTTCCTGACATTATATTTTTAGACCTGAATATGCCACGCAAAAACGGTTTTGAATCTTTAGTTGAAATAAGAGAAATTGAAAAACTGAAAGACCTTTCGATAGTAATATTTTCAACATCTTTTCCGCAAGACAAGAATTACGAACTTGGAATGATAAGCAATCTCTTTAAGTTAGGAGCGAATGTTTTTATTCGCAAACCAAACAATTTTGGACAGCTTAAACACGTCATTTTACAAGCACTTTCTTTGGCGACAGAAAACACAGGAATTAAATATATACTTAACGCTTAAACAGAACGAAACCGTTGACACGAAAGAAACTACTACCGATAAATATTTAGCCAGGTAGCGAAAAAACCTTGTAGCAAAGCCCGAATAGTTACATTGTATAATAAAAACACTTCGACTGTTGTGTAATAACCGCTCGACCGAAAATTGTACTGGTGGTAACAGCACCTTGCCAAAAGCGTGGCTTTTGTGGGTTATTGAACAGTTGTGCATTTAAGACACTTTTGTGCGGACTTCATACATTTGTGCTTCGTATGAACAGCTTGGCTGCCTATAATAATTAAGACTTCATGTGGCCGGAACGGCCAAAAAAGAAGTCGATGTTGCACGAAACCCCGGCTGAGCGCTGGCCTGCATTATGGGAATTGAATGTAGTTTTTGCTGTTTTGTAAATAGAAGCGTGTAGCGAATTTGCTTCAGGATTAATAGAACGGGAGAAAAATAATTTTTTTAATCACAGGGATTCTTAAAAAAGTATTCGAATACACAATTTTTTTACCATTGTTTTTGAAACGAGACAATACATCTTCAGCGCGTCAGGCAAGTGTTTTTTTTAATTAGTGACTTGTAAATTATCCCAACAAGATATTACCGGTGGTCCTCGCTTTGGTTTTTTATAAACTCTTTGGTGACCATCCTCCCTTTCTTACAATACGGACATTGATATAGCAGGAAGATCGATGGATCGCTTGGCAAGACCGATCAGTTTAAAATAAAACCGCAAACCATAAACCGTGTGTTTAAAGCATAATAGGGAACGAGAAGCCGCAGAGCCGGCCAGTTTTCCCAGATAATCCTGAATTTGTTCCGGGTCCAGATGCTCCGGCATACAACCGAAATGAAGACTTACTGCTGCAATCCGTGTAGAATAATTTTTTAAAGTACTTTCACTTCGATTGCTGATGGCAACCTGTTGAATTAATTTTTCATAGGCGATTTTGAATCCTTCTACATGGTTGCACACTTCGACAATAATGTTTAATTGTTTTTTTTCATGACATTACATTTTTATTACATCCATGATAGTAAACATTGCAAAGCTAGGCCTGCGTAAGTCGGGGTTTTGTGCAACAAAGGAATTGGTACAACACTTTTTTATCTCTCTTATTTTTATATTTTTGTAAAAAGTGTAGCGTCAATACCCCGAAACATTAGACATAACACCTTGGCAACCGTGTAACTTCCAACTTTCGGAATTCTAATTTGCTTTACTTTGGTGAATGGAAAATAAAAACTAACATTATGCGACATCTCCGCTACTTACTTTGGATTAATATTATTTTCTGCTCATGCAATCAGCAGCCAGAAAATAAAACGGCAACTACTAAAAAGGATTCTATCTCAACACAGGATGGTTGTTGTGTTCCTGAAGGATTGGATAAGACATGGTATTCATCAGGGAAAAAAGCACCTCTGTTTAGCGGATTAAATGGAATTCATTTTTCAGTTTCAACAAAGAATTTAGAAGCACAGAAATATTTTGACCAAGGCATGATATTGTCTTTCGCTTTTAATCATGCCGAAGCAGGGCGTTCATTTTTTGAAGCGGCAAGACAGGATTCAAGTTGTGCAATGTGTTGGTGGGGCTTTGCTTATGTGTTAGGACCGAATTACAACGCAGGCATGGAGAAAGATAATTTTCAACGAGCTTATGATGCAGTGCAAAAAGCAAATAAATTTTCTGCATCCTGCACACAAAAAGAAAAAGATTTGATTGAAGCATTAACGCATCGCTATTCAAATGATACTACCATTGCCCGTCCTGTGCTTGATTCATCTTATGCCGCAGCTATGCGTAAAGTTTACAAAAAATATTCTGCTGATGTAACAGTAGCTACTCTTTTTGCAGAATCACTAATGGATTTACACCCTTGGAATCTTTATAAAAAAGATGGAACTATTCAATCTTGGACACCCGAAATTTTATTTGTACTTGAAAAATGTTTGCAGATTGAACCCCGCCATGCAGGTGCAAATCATTTTTACATTCATGCAACAGAAATGTCGCAACATGCTGAAACTGCTTTGGTAAGTGCCGACCTGCTTCGTGATTTGGTTCCGGGTGCTGGGCATCTTGTTCACATGCCTTCGCATACTTATATACGAATAGGAAAATATCACGATGGAGTTGTTGCCAATCTAAAAGCGGTTCTGGTTGATAGTTTGTATGTGGAAGCATGTCATGCGCAGGGTGTATATCCGCTTGCCTATTATCCTCACAATTATCATTTCATTTCAGCATGTGCCACACTTTGCGGTGAGAGTAAAATTGCAATGATTGGAGCGAATGCAACTTCTAATCATTCGCATAAAAAATTATTGCGTGACCCTGCCTGGGCAACGCTGCAACATTATTATTCTATCCCCTGGTTTGTCGAAGTAAAGCTTGGTTTATGGAACGATATTCTTCATTCATCTGCACCTGAAAAAGATTTGAAATATCCATCTGTGATTTGGCATTATGCCCAAGGTATGGCATTGTTATCACAAAATAAAATTCCAGAAGCGAAGAAACATCTTGCAGAAATGAAAACTATCATGTCTGATACTACAATTAAAGATTTAACAATTTGGGGAATAAACAGTGTGTATGATATATGTGTGATTGCATCCAAAAATCTGGACGGAGAAATCAATGCGAAAAAAAAAAATTATACTGATGCTATTACTCTATTACAAGAAGCAGTTGAAAAAGAAGATGCTTTGAATTATGATGAACCGCCCGATTGGTTTTTTTCTATTCGTCATCATTTGGGAGCCGTTTTAATTGAGGCAGGAAAATTTCAGGAAGCAATAAAAGTGTATGAAGAAGATTTAAAAGCCTTCCGTGAAAACGGTTGGGCATTAAAAGGGCTGATGAATGCTTACGAAAAACTTGGCGAAATTAAGAAATACAATGAAACAAAAACTCGCTTTGATGAAGCCTGGAAATATGCTGATATTAAAATCGTATCATCACGAATACTGTAACATCTGAATGAATGTAAATTCTTTTACAAACTTTTGTGCGAACCTCTAACAGTTGAGCTTCGTGGGAAGATAAAAAAGCATTCCAACATTTTCATGGGGTTAAATTTGATGGATATTCCCGGTATCAGATATAGTAACTTATTAATTTACATTAGTTAGACAGTCTGCTTTTCTTGCTGCGCATACAGTTTTTTGGTTAAGCATCATCTCCCTCAGTACCCCAAAGCAAAATTATTCACATTTTTTTGCCTCACCGTAAAAAGACCGTTCTTTGTAACAAAAAATAAACTATTTTCATTCTTCGGGAACTTATTGTACCCCTTCCGCGTCAGTTCTGAAATAACAATTAAAAAAAACAACATGGAGTCTACAACAGTCACCAAAATAGTAAATGCAAAAGAACTTGAACAAAAAGTAAAAGATATGTATCGTGATGTCGCAATTCATCCAGAAGGCGATTATCATTTTGAAATGGGGCGCGGACTTGCTGAAAAGTTAGGTTACGAAAAAGAATGTTTGGATTTAATTCCAGCGGCATCCATTGAATCATTTGCAGGTGTTGGGTATTTCTGTGACATCGCAGGTTTCAAAGAAGGAGAAAAAGTTCTTGACTTGGGAAGCGGATCGGGTATGGATAGTTTCATAACTGCATTGAAAGTTGGAATGTCAGGACATGTTACAGGCATTGACATGACCGATGAACAATTGGAAAAAGCAACACGGTTAGCTAATGAAAATAATTTCGAAAATGTAAAATTTATAAAAGGGTATTTAGAACAACTTCCGTTTTCTGATGCAAGTTTTGATGTAGTAATAAGCAACGGGGTTATCAATCTTTGTCCTGATAAAGAAAAAGTTTTTGCCGAAATTGCAAGAGTATTAAAACCGAAAGGCAGATTGGCAATTGCAGACATTGTTACAGAACAACAATTGCCTGAAAACATTACTTGCGACTCAACACTATGGGCATCTTGCATTGGCGGTGCAGGACAGGAAGACACATACAAAAGTAGCATACAAAAATCAGGTATTAAAGTTTTGTTTGTTAGAAATAATTCAGCTTACGAATTTATTTCCAGGTCAGCGAAAGGAGCATCAAAACAGTATGGCGTAAAAAGTGTTTCGCTAATTGCAGAAAAATAAAAAAACAAGATACGACTTGTTAAAAATAAATCAATCTGCCTTCGTATAATGCAGGTAGCTAAAAATTAAATAATTATGAAAAAATTAATGTTAATGGTTGCAATTGTCGGAGTCGCTTTTGCAGTAACTGCTCAATCCGCAAAAATAAATAGTAGTGAAAAAAGAAAAATAGAGACTAAAAGTTTAAATTCTCCAGACCTGACAACAACGCCATTTGAGAAAATGAAAGTTGAAACTGTAACAGTTGACGGATTTACATTACAGCGGGTAACTTTTCTTCCTGGCTGGAAATGGTCAGAGAATAACAAGCCGAGTGTTAAAACAGATTACTGCACTAAGCATCATCTGATGTACATTCTTTCGGGAAAACTAAATGTAGTAACAAATGATGGTTCAAAAAAAGAGTTGGTTTCAGGCGATTATACAGTTATCGAGCCGGGACACGATGCATGGGTTATCGGAGATGAGCCTGCTGTTGTGCTTGAGATGGAAGCTATTAGAAATCCTGTCAAATAGTTTATCTTTTTATACCACGAAAAAAAAATGGAAGCCGATAAACATTTAAAAGCAGAAGGACTAGCTTGTGTTAATCTCACTCCGGAAATAAAAATTGCGATGAAAGATTTGCAACCTGCACAAGTGCTTGAAGTTTTCAATGACGACCCTGCATCACGATTAGGAATTCCTGCATGGTGTCGTCTCACAGGAAACGCATTGATTGAAACAAACGAACTCAATTCAACCGATACATTGTACTACATTCAAAAAAAATCATAAAACACCATAATTATGTCAAAACCATTATTAATCCATTGCACACACGGAAAAGAAGAAGCTGAAAGAGCCATCCTTCCGTTCATTGTCGGAAATGTTGCAGTAACAGCCGACCAGCAAGCAATAATTTTTCTCACCATTGAAGGTGTTCGCCTTGCAACAAAAGGATATGCCGAAGGAGTAATCAAGGAAGGTTTCACGCCTTTGAAAGAAATCATGAATTCATTTATTGCGAATGGTGGAAAAATTTGGTGCTGCGGTGCATGCACGAAACCGAGAGGAATTACAGAAGTCGATTTAATTGAAGGAGCAAAAATTGTAACAGCTGCAAACCTTGTGGAAGAATTGGTAAGCGGAAGTATTTCTGTTACCATCTAAATTGCTTTTCCGTTTTATGCTAATGAATCAACCAGCTATAAAAAAGAAAATATTTTCAAAAATTGTTCTTGCACAAGTTGGAGCATTGAATCGCTTTGCATTCAGCTTGTGTAAGAATAATTTTGAGGCAGATGATTTGGTTTCCGAAACAATCCTGAAAGCATTTGAAAATTTTTCAAAACTTAAAGATGAAAACAAAACAAAACAATGGTTGTTCCGAATTTTAAATAACCAGTTCATTAGTAATTACAGAAGCAGGAAATATTTTGTTGAGATAGAAAGCAGGGAAAATGAAAACAGCAATCACGATTTAGAAACATTTTCACTTTTTGAAGCTATTGCCAAAAGCAATTTTGTAGCGGAAGGAAATCCGGAAAAGAAATTCATCAGCAAACTCACACAGCATGACATTCAAAAGGCGATAGATGAATTGTCAATTGAATTTAAACAAACACTCATTCTTTGCGACATAGAAGAATTTTCTTATGCAGAAATTTCCGAGATATTAAAAGTTCCAATTGGGACAGTGAGAAGCCGAATCGCAAGAGCTAGAATAATTCTGCAAAAGAAATTATGGCTACATGCAAAAGAGTTGGGAATTAAAAAAGCAAAATCTGTGCAGCCGAAACCTGAATATATCTGCACATGCGGAGAAGAGAAAGAAAAAATTCAACAATAATCAATAAATATGATGAAAATTAAGAAAGAAAAAGTCAACACCATCAATTGCGAGCAAGCTGTTTCTCGGTTCAACGATTTCATGGATAATTATCTCAAAGGAAAATCCCGTGAGGAATTGGTTAGCCACATTTTCGAATGTCGTCATTGCTTTGAGAGATTTGAATTTGAGCAGTTGTTGAAATCTAAAGTACATCAGTTACCAAAAAGTAGAAAAAATAATTCACTTATCAGCAGAATTGAAAAAATGATTTCCTCACTTTAAAAACATAGCTACAATGAATACAATTACGGCAAAAGAATTAAAACAACAACTTGAAACTGACAAGAAAATAAAGCTTGTAAATGCAATGGAAGAAAATAAATTTCGTCTCAAGCACATTCCCAATTCACTGAATTTATTTCGCAGAGAAGACCTTGAAAAATATCTAGCAAAGGATGAACCGATTGTTGTCTATTGCACTGATTATGCCTGTAACAAAAGTATTATGCTCTACCAGTTGCTTGAAGTATTGGGATATAAAAACATCATTCGCTTTGCGGGTGGAATGTATGAGTGGGAAAACGAAGGTTACAAGTTGGAAGGCGAAATGGTTAATTAAATTTTTCATGCTAACAGAAGAACGTAAATCGCACTGGGAAAGTATTTATACCACAAAACAGCCAACAGAAGTTAGTTGGTATCAAAATGAACCAATAACATCTCTTGAACTCATTAAAGAATTAAATCTTCCCAAATCAGCAAAATTTTTTGACAATGGTGGGGGTGATAGTTTTTTCGTAGATAATTTATTGAGACTTGGTTTTGAAAATATAACAGTTCAGGACATTTCAGAAGTAGCGTTGGAGAAAACAAAAAAGAGATTGGGTAAAGATGCTGATAAAATAAATTGGATTGTTGATGATGAAGCATGTTGTAACCCAACCGATCAGTATGATGTTTGGCATGACAGAGCTGCATTTCATTTTTTAACTGAAGATGATGAAATCAAAAATTATGTAAATACTATTTCAAAATGTATAAAGCCCGATGGACATTTAATCATTGCAACATTTTCAGAGCGCGGCCCTTTAAAATGCAGTGGACTTTTTATCAAACAATATTCTGAAGCATCCATGACAACGCTTTTGCAAAACTCATTCATAAAAGAAAATTGTTTCACCACCGATCACCACACACCATTTAATACAACACAAAATTTTTTGTTCTGTACCTTCAGAAGAAAGCAGAATGAATAAATAATTATCTGTTGAAGAAACAAATAATGGCAAATCAAATAATAATCATTGGATTATTTACCAGATTAATGGAAATTAGTAGTTGTAATAATATGACACATGACAAGACGTTGCAAGTTCAAACAAATTCAAAGGATATGAAAGTAACAGAAGTAACTTTAAAGCAAATCCTTGATGCATTCAATCGGCATGACCTTGATGCTATAATGGAATTCTTCACCGATGATTGCACATTTGATTTTCCAAGGGGACCTGAATCATGGGGACAACGCTTTATCGGTAAAGGACAAGTGAGGGAAGCACTTGCAGGTCGCTTCAAAGGGATTCCTGATGTTCACTATGGCGAAGACCGTCATTGGATTTCAGCCGATGGAAATATGGGAGTATCAGAATGGACACTTACCGGAACTACAACTTCAGGAATTAATGTGAAAGTAAGAGGTTGTGACCATTGGGAGTTTAGAAATGGTAAAGTTTCGAGAAAGGATTCCTATTGGAAAATTGTTGAGCCGACAACAAAATGAATCGAGAGCAATTTAACTCATCTTATATTATTTTTTTAACCCTTCTTATAAAACAATAAAATGAACACTTTAATTAAAATTCTACTCATTTTAGCAGGATTCATTACCTTGCTGCTAATCATAGCTCTTTTCATGAAGAAGGAACATTTCGTCAAATGCGAAATTATCATTAATGCGCCCCGGCAAAAAGTATTTGATTTTTTAAAACATCTCAAAAACCAAGAACAATTCAACAAATGGGCACCGGCTGGAAAAGAAAATAGGAAAGAAGAATTTAAAGGAACAGATGGAACTGTTGGATATATTTATTCCTGGAGCGGAGATAAAAGTGCCGGCCAAGGAGAAAAAGAAATTAAGAAAATAGTTGAAGGCAAAAGGATCGAAACAGAAATACGTTTTGTAAAACCAATGGCAGCTATTGCCTCAATAGTCATGGAGACGGAATCCTTATCCGATAGTCAAACCAAAGTAACCTGGAGCAATTCCGGTATATTGAAATATCCTTTGAACATTATGATACCAATAGCGGAAAAAAATTTCTCGAAAGATATGAAGGCTAGTTTGTCGATTTTAAAAGAAATTCTTGAAAAATAAATAATCTTATTTTAATAATTTCGATTACAACAGAACTTACAAGTTACTACGTCTAAAATAAAGTAACAAATTATAAACAGATGAAAAAAATAATATTACTAATTGCAGCTTTAGCAACATCATTCTATTTTGGTTTTGCTTTCAAAGCAAGTTTATTAAAGAATACAACCGATAATACATCCTTGAAAAGAGTAACAAGTATTGGTGGTATCTTTTTCAAATGCAAAGAGCCAAAAAAAATGCGGGAGTGGTATAAAACTCATTTAGGTTTTAATACAAACCAATATGGGACAGTTTTCGAATGGTTTCAAGGAGCCGACAGCTCTAAGAAAGGATTTACACAATGGAGTCCGTTTTCAGAGAAGACAAAATATTTTGAACCATCTACAAAGGAGTTTATGATAAATTACAGGGTAGAAAATTTAGAAGCCCTTGTTGGAGAACTGAAAAAAGAAGGAGTTACTGTTACGGATACAAATGAAACAGCCAGTTACGGAAAATTTGTTCATATCATGGATATTGAAGGAAACAAAATAGAATTGTGGGAACCAAACGATATTGAATATGAAAAACTCGGTATTGAAATGGGTAGCAAAACGACCAAATGATTCTGACACTTTTATTCACAGAAATTTTCGCATTTGATCGTTGTACTTTGAAAAATTAAATACGTAAATACCAATCTTTACTTATACTTTGGTTATATTTCATTCTTATAAGACTTGTTAGCATGAAATTTTAATTCATCAATATAATTAACTTTAAAAAAATAAATGGAAACCCACGCACACCACTTACATAAAGCACCCGGCAATAGTTTCCGGCATTATTTTTTTGAATTTTTTATGTTATTTCTGGCAGTATTTTGCGGGTTTTTAGTTGAAAATTTCAGAGAGCACAAAATTGAAAGTGATCGAGCTAAAGAGCTTGCAAAACATTTTTATGATGAATTAAAAAACGACTCTATAACAGCAGTAATAAAAGTTAATAATAGAATCAGGCAGGAAAATTCTTTAAAGTATCTTATGAAATATTTTAAAGACAGCAGTCTCACAAATGTATCCAAATCATTTGCTATAAATTTTGAATATGGCATCAACTTCCGAACACCTTCTGTTTTCGAGCCACGTACTATAATTCTGGAGCAACTGAAAAATTCAGGCTCGCTTCGCTATTTCAGAAATGAAGAAGTACAAAATCTCATCGGCGATCTAACAGTAGCCATAAGCAATATTAAGGACAGGCAAGACCTCGAATCGAAGGCGCGATTCGACTATTTAAACCCTATATTAGTAAACCAACACGATTTCGACTTCTGGATAGCAGTAACCAACGATTCTAAAAAAGATTTTTTAAAAGCCATAGGTGAATATTCAAAAAATGATACTATAATTCCTTTTCATTTAAAGGGAATGGAAAAAATTGACCAGAAATATATTATTAATTCAATTGGCTTTTATTGCTATAATGCCATAACTTCCACTCGCCAGGTTCATATTCAAAAATATATTGATGTGAATTCACAATTACTTTCTGTACTGCGTAAAGAATATCACTTAAATTAATGTCCCATTGATAACATAAATGACATGTCACTAATCTATATAATACCCATTTTGATATTTTTTGTGTTTGTTATTTATCGAAACAGAAGAAGAAAGTAATATAAAAAATGAAAAGTATTTATTTTGATATTTAAATTCTGTTTAAACAAATTATGAAGAAATTAAATATAAAATACCAAGTCAATTATTTAATATTTATTTTAATTTTTATTTCAATTTCATCTTGTCAGGTAGGTCGTTTTGTGTTTTATAATTTCGCAGACATTCATGACCACAAAAAATTCCAATCACGAATATTAAAGGCAGACACGATAAAATATCACTTCCTAACGACGGATTTTGGAAAATTTCCAAAAACATTAAATAACGTCGAGTTTAATAAATTTCTTGAAAAAAATAAAACCGTAGCTTTTTTAATTATTAAAAACGATACCGTTCAATACGAAAAATATTTTAAGGGATATAATTATGCAAGTATTGTTCCTTCTTTCTCAATGGCAAAATCGATTACCTCTATATTAGTAGGTTGTGCAATTGATGAGAGGTTAATTAAGTCTGTAGATGAACCTATTACCGTATATATTCCAGAACTTGAAAAAAATGGTTTTGGAAAAGTTACAATAAAACACTTATTACAAATGACATCCGGAATTAAATTTAACGAAAGTTATATTAATCCTTTTGGCGATGCTGCTTCATTTTACTACGGAAAGAATCTAAGAAAAGAAATTGAAAAAATGAAATTAAAATCTGAACCGGGTAAAAAATTTGAATATATTAGTGGTAATACTCAATTATTAGGATTAATCCTGGAACGTTCATTAAAAGGAAAAACAGTAACTCAATATTTACAAGACAAACTATGGACTCCACTTGGTATGGAGTATGATGCATCATGGAGTATCGACAGAAAAAAAAATGGATTGGAAAAAACTTTCTGTTGTATAAATGCACGAGCTAGAGACTTTGAAAAATCGGTCGACTTTATCTGAATAAAGGAAAATGGAATGGAAACCAAATTGTTTCCCTTAAATGGGTAGAAGAATCAACAAAAGCAGATAATACAAATGGAGGTGCAAACTTTTATAAGTATCAATGGTGGTTACCTTCTTCAAATGGGGAATTTATGGCAGAAGGAATTTTAGGTCAATTTATATATGTTAATCCGGCGAAGAATTTAATAATTGTACGACTTGGAAAAAATGAAGGTGAAGCAGATTGGTGGGCAATTTTTAATTCCATTTCATCAGCCTATTAAATATAGTATTAACAATAATATTACATCTCATGGCATTAAAAATTAAAAAGGAGTTGTCACCTAAACAACGTGAAGAACTAATCAAAATATTAAAGGCTCGTTTCGAAAAAAATATGAAGCGGCATAAAGGACTTGAATGGTCTAAACTACAATCAAAATTATATTCTCCGGCTGGCCGAGAAAAGCTTTGGTCTCTAAATGAAATGGAAAAAACCGGTGGCGAACCAGATGTTGTCGACTACGATAAAAAAACAGGAGAATACATTTTTTATGATTGTTCAGCCGAAAGCCCTAATGGGCGCAGAAGTATTTGTTACGATCGCGAAGGCTTAGAGTCAAGGAAAGAATTTAAACCGGAAAATAATGCTATAGATATGGCAGCATATATGGGTATTGAGCTATTAACAGAAGAACAATACAGAGAATTACAGAAACTTGGAAATTTCGATACAAAGACATCAAGCTGGCTGAAAACTCCATTAAATATTAGAAAACTCGGCGGCGCTCTCTTTGCTGATTACCGCTATGGAAATGTTTTCGTGTATCACAATGGTGCACAGTCTTACTACGCAGGAAGAGCGTTTCGGGGTAGTCTTAGTGTCTAAATCAGCTTGTAAAGAATTTATAGATTTAATAGTAACTTTGAATTGATTTTATAAATAAAAAAATATTTATTTATACCATCAGACTAAAATTAAATTATGAGTTCCACTTTAGAAAAATTATTAGATGCCGAAGAAAAGGCACAACAATTATTTAAAGCAATCGAAGATCGAAATATAATAATTGCCGGAAAATCAGAAGAGGAAATTAATACTGAAATATATAATCTGGCATTTGAACTTTTCAAAATTGAAAAATACTGGCACAAAAGAATAGTGCGAGCAGGAGCAAATACATTAAAACCTTATGATGCTAATCCTCCGGATTTAATTTTGCAGAACGACGATATAGTCTTTCTGGACTTCGGTCCCGTATTTGAAGATTGGGAGGCAGACTTTGGCAGGACGTATGTAATCGGAAAAGATCCATTGAAACATAAATTAAAAGCTGATATTGAATTGGCCTGGCATGAAGCAAAAAATTGGTTTGATAAAAAAACAAAGCTTTCCGGTGCCCAATTTCATCAATACATCCTTGAACTAACAAAGCAATACGGATATGTCTATGGCGGACAACTTGCAGGTCATCTTATAGGTAATTTTCCTCACGAAAGATTAGAACCAAAAAATTACGGGCTTTATGTTCATCCCGAAAATCCCAACGATATGTTTTTACGCGATGCCAATGGGAATAAACGGCATTGGATTTTAGAAATGCATTTCATTAATACAGAAAAACAATTCGGTGGTTTCTTTGAACAACTACTTACATAATAGTTTATTACTATTTGTTTGCAGAGAATTTTTTTGTATAAAATAATAACTAAACATCTTATTTAAAGTACTAACTTTACAAAAAAAATAAATCATATGGCAATCTTAAAAGTAATCGAAATTATGGCTTCTTCTAAATCTAGTTGGGAAGATGCGGCGAGTAATGCTGTTAAAGAAGCAAGCAGAACCGTAAAAGGTATTCGTTCTATTTATGTCAAGGAACAAAGTGCAACAGTAAATAAAGGAAAAATCGAGGAATACAGAGTTATCACTAAAATTTCTTTTACCATAGAACGATAAACTTCTTCATTGGCAATCAGTTCATTTCATTTTGGCACCTTTATTAGCAATTTTCGTTATGAAGTTCCTTGAAGTAAATATGGCTATCCTCCTAACGGCTTTATTATAAGAATAGCTTTTATAAAATAGGAATTTGAGAACAATACAAATCATAATAAAAAATGGCTCGTACAAACACATACCTGAACTTCTCTAGAAATACTGAAGAAGCATTCAATTTCTACAAATCTGTTTTCGGTGGCGAATTTGGCGGGAATGGAGTTGCCCGTTTTAAAGATATTCCTGAAATGGAAGGAGCTCCACCGATTTCTGAAAATGATAAAAATTTAATAATGCACATTGAATTGCCAATTGTTGGCGGTCACGTTTTAATGGCAACAGATGCCCCTGAATCAATGGGTCTCAAAGTTAATTACGGAAATAATGTACATATAAGTTTAGAACCGGATACCAGGACTGAAACTGAAAATTTTTTTAATGCATTATCTAAGGGAGGTAAAATAACTATGAATCTTCAAGAAATGTTTTGGGGTGCTTATTTCGGAAGTGTTACCGATAAATTCGGAGTGCAATGGATGTTTAATTGTACGTCTAAATTTTAATTGTCGTATATATAATTGAAGATTTATTTTACTTATGAAAAAGGTTACAGGCATAGGCGGAATATTTTTTAAGTGTAAAGATCCCAATCAAATGAAAGAGTGGTACAAAACCAATCTCGGTTTTGATACAGATCAGTATGGGACAACTTTTGAGTGGCGGCAAGGAGAAGATTCTTCAAAAAAAGGATTTACTCAATGGAGTCCCTTTTCAGAATCAACAAAATATTTTTAACCTTCAACAAAAGAATTTATGATTAATTACCGGGTCGAAAACCTGGAGTTACTTGTTGAAGAACTTGTTAAAAACGGAGTTACAATTGCCGATAAGATTGAATCTTTTGAATATGGAAAATTTGTTCACATTTTAGATATCGAAGGAAATAAAATTGAATTATGGGAACCGAATGATATCGAGTATGATAAAATTGTAGGTGGGAGAACTAAATAAATTCAGTAGTGTTCGGAATCATTAAAATATTTAAATCTTTGTGATTTTTCAAATATTACTTCCGTTTTCGTTGTGCACATTTTTCGTTGCGTTAAAAATCCGGCTGTAGTTATAAAAACGCAATGAACGTGAAGATGCGCAACGTTTCGCAACGATTTTTAAGTAACTGTTTTGGTTTAATTATTCTTACTTATAGGTTCCGAACAGCAGTGTATTAAATTGCTGCAGACCTCCTATTTATCTTATGCTGGAAAAATATCAAACTTATCCTGAGCATTTCTAATAACCGCAAATTTCAATTTACGCTTATAATCTTCTTGTAACCATTTTACATAACTCTCTGATGTCTTACTAAGGCAGCGGGTAAATACTCTTACCCTGAATTCAATTTCTTCCTTTAGAAGATCGGCAAGATGAAGTGCTTCATCAACACCTTCACTGTTTTCCAAACATATTTTAATATGTTGTTCAATCGAACGCTCTATAACAACTTTTGGGCGATGTCCGGTACTCATGGCAAGCTTATGTTCTGCCTTTATATCAAAATCAATTACAGATGATTTACTGAATTTACTTCGTAACTCATCGGGCATTATATATCTGTAATTACGTTCAATTTCCTCGTCACTTTGAATATCAGCCAGGTATAATTCGGGCGATTTAAATATATTTTCCCAATCCACATCGGAATCCCACAGCCCAAAACGGTTCAGGTTATTTCCCAGATCAATCACCATAAATTCTTTCTTGTTCGGAAGCACACGTGAGCCTCTTCCAATCATTTGAAAATATAATGTAAGTGATTTTGTTGCCCGGTTTAAAATAATACTTTCTACAGTGGGTTCATCAAAGCCAGTTGTAAGAATACTGACAGAAGTTAAAATAGCATCAGGCTTATTCTTGAACCATTGAAGTATTTCCCTTCTCTCCCTTGTATTATGAGTATGGTCCAGATGCTTAATATCATAACCGGCTTCCTGAAAAGTAGCATAAACATATTGCGATGTTGCAATACCATTATTAAATATTAATGTTTTTTTTCCAATACTTTTTTCCCTGTAAGCGCTAAGCAATTTATCCTGCATTGCATGATTATTATAGAGCCTTTCTGAAGAACTAACCGTGTAATCTCCATTTCGACCAACCTTCAATGAAGTTAATCCAACATGGTAATGATAAGTAACAGCCTTTGCTAAAAATCCCATGTCAATGAGTTTTGAAATAGATTCACCCATGATAAATTCATCATAATTATCCTTCATCCGGATATTTATATTCGAGCTCAACGGCGTTGCAGTAACTCCTAGTACTACACCCTTTTCATAGAATTGAAATAGCTTTCCGAATGAATTGTAATGGGCTTCATCAACGATCATAAGTCCCACATTGTCGAGATTGAGAATTTTAGCTCTCAAACGATTGTTAAGTGTTTCTGCCATGGCTACAAAACACATAAACTCATTGGGCACTGGCAGTTCCTTTACGGCACTGTTGATGACCATATTTATTACCCCAAATTCTTCGAGCATTTGGGAAGTTTGGGCACATAATTCCAAGCGATGGGTTAATATCAAAACTTTTTTTCCGGTAGCAAGAATAAAACGACGGGCTATCTCCGAAAAAATAACCGTCTTACCCCCACCGGTAGGCAACTGATATAAAAGATTATAACGTGCCGGGTGATTTTTAAGCCGCTCAAAGATTACATCTATAGCACCGTGCTGGTAATCGTATAACTTTTTACCGGTTTTATTTTCCGGCATATCGAAAGAATCAAAAGTGCTCAAATGTGTGTATTTTTCTAAAAGGGATGCAAAGATACTATGAAATTGAAAAAATCATGAATTAAAACACATTTTTAAATGAAAAAATGTATAACGGGCTTATTATTTCTTCAAATTTTGATTACGAAGATATTCATTTTTCAAGTTAATAATCAATAAAAGTGATTCATAATGAATCAACTGTTTAAAAAATACAAAATTTCCTTTTTTCTAAACTAATTTTTTTAAGTTTGAATAATCATTTTATAATTTTCTTCTAACATTATTAAAAACTAAAAATTATGAAAAAGCTAATTCTAATTTTAATTTCAGTTTTATTTATTTTAGAATGTTCACTAAATAAAATAAATGCACAAGTAATACCGGACACTTGTAATCTTTGCAGTTGTAGTTTGGACAACGTTCATAACATATCAGACACAATAGCTGCAAAATTAATCAAGAAATTTAAAAAGAAATTTAAAAACATTTCTGCATATGCCGGAACAATTTATGGAAATGAAGATTATTTCAAGAAGATTTCTGTTCAATCTTCCGATAAAAATTATACAACTATTAAATATCATTTTTGTACAAATAGCAAAACCTCTAAAAATCTCTTTCTCGCATTTGAAAATGGAGAATGCAAGCCTTCAACAAGAGATATCAATATTAAAATAAATAAAAATAATGAAGTTGGCAATTGCGTAAAATCGAATGATCAGGAATATACGAAAATTAAACCTAAATTCTTAATTAGCTTAAGGTGTTTTAGAAAGCGGTTAATAAAAGACAAAGAACCTTTTGACTTCATTTATAATAATGATTCTAGCCAAATCATAACGGCAGCTGATGTCAATGCAAGTATAAATTTTTTAAAAGAAAATATAAACTTTAGCCAATATATTTCATGTTCAAAGCTTGGTGGGAATTTTAATTTCAACGAATCTATTCATGAAATATTTTTAAATGGAGACCCTACAGGAAAAGATACAATTTGTAAAGGAATCAGATATTATTTTGGATATGATAAAGTGGGTAAAATAATGAAAAAAAATAATCGTGGATGTAATTTTTTATACACTATAAATCAAATTCCAATTGTAATTGTAGGCGTCGATGAAGATGGGCAAAATTTAAGAATTTTCAAAGAAAATTCTGTGCCTAATTGATTACATAATTTACGAAAGTAATAAGTATAGATTTAAAGAATTCCCTGTACACTTATACTTAAACTTGCATGAAGATCTTTTTAACTTTACCACTAATATTTATTATTTTATCCTGTAATGACCAGAAGCCAATTAATTCTTTACCATCCATTGAAAAAAAGTCTATTCAAGTTGAGCCGATAAAAGTAATTGCAGGTAAACAAATTAATGTTAACAAAAATAATTATTCGCTACCTAAATCAGTAAAAAGTCCGGCTTCATTTTTTGTAACAATGCAAAACTACAATACCGGTCAAGGTTTGGCATTAAGTTCAATAATCAGCGGATTCAGAGACTCTAAAGGTAATCTTTGGTTTGGCACCGACGGTGGCGGTGTTAGCAAATTTGATGGTAAGTCATTTACCAATTTCACGAAAACCAATGGACTGGCTGGAAACTCTGTAAAGTGCATCCAACAAGATACTGCAGGGAACTATTGGTTTGGTACAAATGGTGGTGGCTTAAGCCGGTATGATGGTATATCGTTCAATAATTATAATCAAACCCAAGGACTCGCAGATAAAGTTTTTTGTATTACCAGAGATAAAAAAGGAGTGCTTTGGCTTGGAACAAATCGCGGAGTAAAAATGTTTGACGGTAAGTCATTTATTTCATTTCCGATTTCAAAGGATACCGCACAACAATCAATTACATGCATCACTGAAGACAAAATAGGAAATATTTGGTTTGGAACATCAAATATTGGCGTTATTTTGTTTGATGGCAAAAAGACAAAATCATATACTAAAAATGATGGCCTGATAAGCAATAGAATAAATTGCGTAGAAGAAGATTCTAATGGTAAAATTTGGTTTGGCACCGATTTAGGTTTAACTGTTTTAAATAATAATTTATTTAAAAGTTATTCAACAAAGGACGGCTTACCTGATAATTATATTTATTCAATATTAGAAGATAATCAACGCAATGTCTGGTTTGGTACTAATAATGGCATTTGCCTTAACAATAAATCAGTTTCAGGATTTTCCACAATTTCCGGCTTAACAAATAAAACAGTTAGAAGTATTATTTCTGATAAGAGCGGAAATCTTTGGTTTGGAACTTATGGAGGCGGAATAAACAGATATAATGGAAAATCTATTTTAGATATCACCTCTGATCAAGGGCTCTCTGACGATTTTGTAAATAGCATTGTACAGGATAATTCAGGAAATTATTGGTTTGGTACAGAAGTTAATGGCGCAAGTTTCTATAATGGAATATCATTTACAAACTATACAGCTGATCAGGGTTTAGCAAGTAATACAATACATAGTATTTTCAAAGACAAAAATGGTGATTTATGGTTTGGTACTGATAAAGGAGCTACCTATTACAAAGATAAAAAATTCCTGACTTATAAAAATTTACAAGGCTTAGCCGATACGAATATTTGGATAATAACTTCCGATAAAGAAAATAATCTTTGGTTTGGTACTGATAATGGTGTAACAAAATATGATTGGAATTTTTTCACAACCTTTAAAAACGTTGGTGCTTCAGTTAATAAAGTCAGAAGTATAACACAGGATCAATCCGGAAACATTTGGTTTGGAACCACCGGTGGCGGTGTTAGTTGTTTCAATGGAAAGTATTTTACGAATTATACAACCAAACAAGGATTAGCTGACAATACCATTTACTGTATTACTCTGGATAAAAAAGGTAATCTATGGATTGGTACGGATGGCGGTGGAATTAGCTTTTTGAGTAAACAATCAATTGATGAATTATCAGTTTTAGCTAATAAAGTTTCATTCACAAATATTTCTACCAAAGATGGCTTGGCGAATGATGAAGTTTATGAAATTATTGAAGATGCAAAAAATAATATAATAGTCGGAACTAATTTTGGTTTTACCGTTATTAAAGGAGGATATGATTTTACAAAGCAACCATTTTCTCTAGATAGTATTGAATACTTTAATCAAAAAACGGGATTCGCTGTTAAAGATATCAATGTAAATGCCATGTATATTGATAATAAAAATGTCATTTGGGCCGGAACCGGCGATAAACTAGTAAGCTTCGATTATTATAACATAGTAAAAGATACAGCTAAGCCGAATGTGGTTATCCAAAAAATTAAAATAAATAGTACGGATATTTGTTGGTATGATTTGATAAATAAATCAAACATAAATAAAATTACAAAACCCGATAGCACTTCTTTACCAGCTAATATTACCGATGAAGTGTACATTTTCGGTCATCCTCTAAACGATTCTTCACGATATTACATGCAAAAAACTTTTGCGAAAATAAGATTTGACAGTATTATTCCGTTTTATTCTTTACCCGTCAATTTAATTTTACCATACAAAAACAACAATATTACCATTGACTTTACCGCTATTGAGCCATCACGGCATTTTATGGTAAGATATAAATACAAACTTGTTGGTTGCGATAATGAATGGAGCAATCTCACTGACAGAAACCTGGTTGACTATGGAAATTTATATGAAGGAAGTTACCTTTTCAAATTAAAAGCATTAAGTCCCGACGGAATTTGGAGCGACGAAGCAAGTTACAGCTTCAAAATTTTACCGCCATGGTATCGCACATGGTGGGCTTATTCGGGGTATTCTTTTTCTTTAATTATGTCACTTTTTACCTATGTCAAATGGCGTGAACGAAAGTTGAAAAAAGAAAAGGAAATTCTGGAAGAAAAAGTTGATTTAAGGACTTACGAATTATCTGTAGAAAAAGAAAGATCAGATAGCTTATTGTTAAACATTCTTCCTTATGATTTAGCTGAAGAACTTAAGAATACAGGAAAGTCACATCCAAAAGATTTTGATCAAGTGACAGTTTTATTTACCGATTTTATAAACTTTACTAAATTTAGTGAACAACACAAAGCCAATCAAATTGTAACCTTAATCAATTATTATTACAGTGCATTTGATGATATTATTACAAAATATGGCATCGAAAAAATTAAAACAATTGGTGATAGCTATATGTGTGCCGGCGGCTTGAATTCCGGAGGTAATAATAACCCCGAAATCACTATTTTGGCTGCATTAGAACTGAGAGATTTTACATTGGCTGAAAAAACAAAAAGAATTGCTCTAGGTGAGGAGTATTTCGAAATTAGAATTGGCTTACATACCGGCCCTATTGTAGCCGGAATCGTTGGAGTCAAAAAATACGCTTACGATATTTGGGGTGATACTGTTAATGTCGCTTCCCGCATGGAAAGAAGCGGTGAACCCGGAAAAGTAAATATCTCCGGTGATACTTATGCTTTAATCAAAAATAAATTCCGCTGCACGTTTCGCGGACCCGTTGAAGCCAAAAACAAAGGCCTGATTGACATGTATTTTGTTGAAGAAAAGATCTCCTGAGGCTGTAAATATTCCTTTTCCTATTAACAAAGAATATTTAATAAATCGGTTCTAATAGCAAATAATAGGTTGCTCTTTTGATTTACATTTGCTAATACAACCAATAAAGCGCTTTCAATTCCAATACCGAAGATTAAATAAATAATTTACTCTTTTGAAAAATTGAAAGCTCTGTAAGTTCCATTTATATACAACAATTCAGTAAATTATGCTTTTTAATTCATTTCATTTTTTGGTTTTTTTTATTGTTGTAACAACACTTTATTTCGCTCTTCCATACAAAAACAGATGGTTTCTTCTATTAATAAGCAGCTGTTATTTTTACATGGCTTTTGTTCCGATTTATATTTTGATACTCGGATTTACCATTGTTATAGATTATTTCGCAGGTATTTATATTGAAAATGCAACAGGCAAAAGGAAAAAATTATTTTTAATTTTTAGTTTGATTGCAAATATTGGAGTACTTGCAATTTTTAAATACTACAATTTTATTAATACTAATTTTTCATATCTACTGCATGGTTTTGCCTTGACGAACCCACTACCCTATTTGTCAATCTTACTTCCCATCGGACTTTCTTTTCATACGTTCCAGGCAATGAGTTATACTATAGAAGTCTATCGCGGCAATCAAAAAGCTGAACGACATTTTGGTATATATTCATTGTATGTTATGTTTTATCCCCAGCTTGTAGCCGGACCCATTGAAAGACCTCAAAACCTTATACATCAATTCAGAGAACACTTCGATTTCAATTATGAAAGAGTTACTAGTGGATTGCGCCTTATGGCCTGGGGTTTATTTAAAAAAGTAGTTATTGCTGACCGGTTGGCTATTGTAGTCGATACAGTTTATAATAACCCGGAACAATATAATAGCTTAACACTGATTATTGCTACTGTTTTCTTTGCTTTCCAGATATTTTGTGATTTTTCCGGATATTCAGATATGGCAATTGGTGCTGCCAGAGTTATGGGATTTAAACTAATGACAAATTTTGATAAACCCTATCAATCCAAAAGTATTCACGAATTCTGGAAGCGATGGCACATTTCTTTATCAACCTGGTTTCGGGATTATTTTTATATCTCCCTGGGCGGAAATCGTGTTTCAATTCCACGCTGGTATTTAAATCTCTTTCTGGTCTTTTTAGTAAGCGGTTTATGGCATGGCGCAAACTGGACTTTTGTTATCTGGGGTGCTTTACATGGTTTTTATCTTGTCTTTGCTTTAATAACGAAGAATAAAAGAGAAAAATTAAATTCAGTTCTTGGAATTAAAAAATTTCAACTTATTTCGGTGCTTACAACATTTACCCTGGTCAGCTTTGCATGGATCTTTTTTCGTGCAAACAATGTATCATCGGCAATTTACATCGCAACACACATTTTTACTGGCCTTGATGATATTTTTTACCGGCTGGTTAATCATTTACCAGTCATAGAAAATTTTGGAATTGGGAAAAAGAGCATTTTAATTTCTGTATTACTTATCATTTTTCTTGAAACCGTTCACTTCATTCAAAACAAAGTGAATATTTCGGAAATAATTTTACGAAAGCCTGCAATTGTTCGATGGAGTATATATTACGTTTTAATCATTGCTATTATATTTTTGGGAGTCTATGAAAATCGCCAATTTATTTATTTCCAATTTTAATTATGAGAAAACAACTTTCGAAATTTTTTATAAAAGTATTTCTTATTTCATTACCCATTTTAATATTATTATATATATATATCATTGAGGACCCATTCAAAATAATTTATAATTACGATTCATTTTATAAATCCGGTCTTCCTCAATATGTAACTCTTGATGCAGATTATGTAAGTACTGAGACATTTATCCAAAATTCAAAAAAATATAATTACGATTCATTCATATTTGGAAATTCGCGTACGAGGTTTTACGAAATAAATTCATGGAAAAAGTATATTAATTCTGATAATTGCTATCACTTTGATGGGTCGGCCGAAACATTGCTCGGAATTGTTCGCAAGATCGACTTTCTAAATAGGCGTCATGTAAAAATTTCCAATGCATTGATTGTGCTCGACTATGATATACTCTCTCAAACTATAGAAAAGAGTGGTCATCTCTTTAAAAGTCATCCTGCATTTACAGGACAAAATCGATTATTGTTTCAGCTCGAATTCTTCAAAGCATTTTTGTCAAAAGATTTTTTATTTGCCTACCTTGACTTTAAAATTACAAAAAAGTTTAAACCTTATATGAAAAACGGTCATCTACTTTTTGATTTACCGGTGAAATATATTGATCGTTTTAATGAAATTCAATATTATACTTTGGAGGATCAAATTAAAAAAGATCCGGCTTCATATTATGATATAGAAAAAATGAAAGTTTTTTACAATAGAGTTACGGTTCAGGAATATTATCCCAGCACTATTGGAAATGAACAATTAAAAATGCTTTCTGAAATTTCCACTATTTTGAAAACGAACAAGACTAAATATAAAGTAATCTTAAATCCTTTATACGATCAAAAAAAACTTCAACCACTCGATCTAAAAATTCTTGAAAATATTTTTGGGAAGGTCAACGTCTATGACTTTTCCGGAATAAACTCGATTACTAATGATTTTCATAATTATTACGAAAATTCACATTACCGACCACATATTGCTGATTCAATTATGAAAAATATTTACCAATAAATCTATAACAATTTTGGAATAGTTGTATTAGGGACTTCGAAATCGCCAACTTCTTATAGCTGCCAAACGTCGAAAGCCTTTTCACCAAGATAAAAACGACTTTTGCCTTCAATTTTTATCTTTATTTAATTAAAAATTTTGATTTTAATAAAACAGAGACTATATTTGACCAATTATAAAACAAGAAATGAACTTTTCCCAATTACATCATCATCATTTTCATACTGGCTTTCAGGCGAGAGGGAAATGATTTGTGTAATCAAAAATATTCCAAACCCGTCTGAGTAAACAGACGGGTTTTTTTATTCCTCAAAACCAGATGTTTACTCAGACACAAAACAAACAAAATGAGTAAACTTAAAATTGCAATTCAGAAAAGCGGAAGATTAAGCGAAAAATCTCTGGAACTATTAAAAGAATGCGGAATAAAAATTTCTAACGGAGACCGTAAACTTAAAACCGAAGCTAAAAACTTTCCTATTGAAATATTGTTTTTACGGGATGATGATATTCCACAATATGTAGAACAAGGCGTAGCTGATATTGGCATACTCGGCGAAAACGAAGTTTGGGAAAAGGAAAAAAATATAAAAGTTATTGAAAAATTAGGATTTGCGAATTGCAAACTTTCACTTGCAATTCCTAAAGATGAAAATTATTCCGGTTTGTCTTTCTTTAACAATAAAAAAATAGCAACCAGCTATCCGAAAATTCTTCAGAAGTTTTTTAAAGAAAAAGGTATTATAGTTGAAATTGAAGAAATCGGCGGTAGCGTAGAAATAGCTCCCGGAATCGGTTTGGCAGACGCTATTTTTGATATTGTAAGCACCGGAAGCACTCTATTAATGAATGGCTTAAAAGAAGTTGAAATTGTTACTCTAAGTGAAGCTGTTTTGATAAGCAATAAAAACTTAAACAGCGACAAACTAACAATTCTCGAAAAATTACTTTTTAGGATAAAAGCGGTAAGAAATTCTTCTGAGAACAAATACATCCTTTTAAATGCACCGAACGAATCTATCCCGCATATTATCTCCGTACTTCCCGGAATGAAATCACCTACTATTTTACCTTTAGCAGAAAAAGGTTGGAGTAGTATTCACTCTGTTGTAAAAGAAGATGAATTTTGGGACATTATCGAGCAGCTAAAAAATTTGGGAGCTCAGGGGATATTAGTCGTTCCAATTGAAAAAATGGTTCTATAAATCAAAGAATAATTCTTTTATAAAATGAATATAATAATAAAACCAAAAAGAAAAGATTGGTTGAATTTAACCAAAAGGCCATCAACCGATGCTAATGCATTAAATAATTCTGTGAATAAAATATTTTCTGAAATTATAAAAAATGGTGATTCAGCTTTAAAAAAATATAGCTTACTTTTTGATAAAGTATCATTAAATAAATTAAAAATAACAGAAAAGGAAATAAATAATTCAGCTAATAAAATTTCCACCAAACTGAAAAAGGCTATTCAACTTGCCAAAAGCAATATTGAAAAATTTCATGCTTCGCAGAAAGAAGAAAATAAAGTTATTGAAACCATGAAAGGTGTTAGCTGTTGGAGAGAAAGCCGGGCAATAGAAAAGGTCGGGATTTATATTCCCGGAGGAACTGCCCCCCTATTCTCTACCGTATTAATGCTGGGTATTCCAGGTAAGCTGGCAGGTTGCAGGGAAACGATACTATGCACACCTCCTGATAAAAATGGGAAAGTAAGTCCGGTTATTTTATATACAGCTTCTTTAGTTGGCATAAAAAATATATTTTGCATAGGAGGAATTCAAGCTATAGGTGCAATGACTTTCGGAACCCAAAGTATTCCTAAGGTGGATAAAATCTTCGGCCCCGGTAATCAATATGTGACAGCGGCTAAACAAAAAGCACAAAATTATGGTGTTGCCATTGACCTTCCTGCAGGACCCAGTGAAGTTCTTATTATCGCCGACAAAACATGTATCCCCTCTTTTGTTGCCGCTGATCTGCTTTCTCAAGCCGAACACGGTTCAGACAGCCAGGTAATACTATTAACAGACAATGAAAAGATTTCACAAAAAATCATAATTGAATTAAAAAAACAAAAAAACGTATTACCCAGAAAAGGAATTACTGAACAAGCATTAAAAAACAGTAAGAGTATCGTTTTAAAAAGCATTAAAGAATGTTTTGAATTTAGTAACTTATATGCGCCTGAACATTTAATTCTCGCCATGAAAAACTCCAAACGTTTCATTCCTGAAATAAGTTCGGCCGGTTCGGTTTTTCTTGGAAATTATAGCTGTGAAAGCGCCGGAGATTATGCAAGCGGGACAAATCATACACTACCAACCAATGGCTTTGCCAGAAATTATAGCGGTGTTTCGCTCGATAGTTTCATAAAGAAAATTACATTTCAGCACCTCACTAAAAAAGGAATAGAAAATATTGGTCCGGCCATAGAAATTATGGCTGAAGCAGAACAATTAATTGCTCATAAAAATGCTGTTACTTTGAGATTGAAAAAAAGTAAACGCTTTTCAAAATAATATTACCATGTCCAAATTTGAATTAAACCGACTCGTTCGTAAAAATATTTTAGGTTTAAAGCCTTACTCTAGTGCCAGAGATGAATACACCGGGAAAGAAGGAGTTTTTCTCGATGCGAATGAAAATCCTTTCGGTGAACATAACCGATATCCGGATCCTCATCAAAAAGAATTAAAAAAATCAATAAGCCAACTAAAGTCTGTTAAAGAAAATAATATATTTATTGGAAATGGTAGTGATGAAATTATAGATTTAACCTACCGCATATTTTGTAACCCAGGAATAGACAAAGCTATCATTCTTACTCCTACTTATGGAATGTATGAGGTTTCAGCAGAAATAAATGACATAAAAATTATTAAAGTATCATTAAACGATAAATTTCAAATTGATTTTAATTCTCTGGAAAATTATTTTACGGATGATACCATTAAACTGTTATTTATATGTTCGCCAAATAATCCCACGGGAAATAATATTAAGAACATAGAAAATATAATCGAAAAATTTCAAGGAATTGTATTTGTTGATGAAGCCTATAATGATTTTAGTGATTCGACTTCATTAATAGATAAAATCAACGAATACCCTAATTTAATTGTTTCACAAACATTCAGTAAAGCATGGGCTTTAGCAGCTGTTCGAATTGGTGTCGCATATTCGAATAGTGATATAATTTCTCTTTTAAACAAGGTAAAACCACCCTATAATGTTAGCACACTCAATCAAAATGCAGTTGTAGAAAGCCTTTTGAATTATTCCGAATTTGTAAAAAGAAAAAACAGTATTTTGGAGCAAAAAGAGTGGCTACTTAAGCAATTCTGTTTAATAAAATCTATCATCAAAATATATCCATCAGATGCCAATTTTATATTGATTGAAACTGAAAATGCTACAAAAATATATAATGAACTAATAAATAAAAAAATCATCACAAGAAATAGAAACAACCTTGTTAAAAATTGTATACGAATAACTGTTGGGGGTCAAAGTGAAAATGAAAAATTAATTATTGCATTAAAGGAATTAACAGTATGAAAAAAATACTTTTTATAGACAGAGACGGTACTTTGGTGATCGAACCTCCCAGCGATCTCCAATTGGATAGTCTTGAAAAACTTGAGTTCTACCCTAAAGTTTTCCAATATCTTTCTAAAATTGTTGCAGAGTTTGATTTTGAATTGGTCATGGTAACAAATCAGGATGGGCTTGGAACAAAATCTTTTCCTGAAGAAAACTTTTGGACCGCTCAAAATAAAATTATTCAGGCGTTTAAAAATGAAGGAATAGAATTCAAAGAAGTTTTAATTGATAAAACTTTTCCTCACGATAATTTACCGACAAGAAAGCCGGGAATTGGTATGCTTAAACATTATATGAATGGGAATGTTGATCTTTCCAATTCATTTGTGATCGGAGACCGGTTAACTGATATTCAACTTGCTAAAAATTTATCGTGTCAGGCAATTTATTTGAATAAAGAAATTAACGCTGATGCCATTTTAACAACAACTAACTGGGAAGATATTTATAAATATTTTAAATCAAATCCACGAAAGATAAAAATACAACGCAAAACTTCAGAGACAAATATAGAACTTGAGTTAAACCTTGACGGAACAGGAAAAAGTTCAATTTCAACCGGACTTGGATTTTTTGACCACATGCTTGAGCAAATTTCCAAGCACGGTAATTTAGATTTGTTTGTAAAAGTCAACGGTGATTTGCATATAGACGAACACCATACTATAGAAGATGTTGCCATTACATTAGGAGAAGCCTTTCTAAAAGCGCTCGGAAGTAAAAAAGGAATTGAACGATATGGATTTCTTTTACCTATGGATGATTGTTTATCGCAAGTTGCTATTGATTTTGGCGGCCGGCCATGGCTTGTGTGGTCTGCAGATTTTAAAAGAGAAAAAATAGGTGAAATGCCAACAGAACTATTTATGCATTTCTTCAAATCATTTAGCGACAATGCCAAATGCAATTTGAATATAAAAGCAGAAGGCGAAAATGAACATCATAAGATTGAAGCCATATTCAAGGGATTTGCAAAAGCAATTAAAATGGCAATAAAAAAAACCGGTGACTCTGCAATTCCAAGCACTAAAGGAATTTTATGATCGCAATTATCAAATATAATGCAGGAAATATTAAGTCTGTTGAAAATGCTGTAAACAGATTAGGGTATAAGTGTATAGTTACGGACAACATTGATGAAATAAAAAGATCAGATAAAGTTATTTTTCCCGGTGTAGGAGAAGCCGGTTCTGCAATGAAGTATTTAAAAGAAAAAAAACTTGATCAATTAATCAAAACACTTCAACAACCTGTTTTGGGAATTTGCCTTGGTCAACAACTGATGTGCAATTATTCAGAAGAAGGAAATACGGAGTGTTTGGGTATTTTTAATACTGCAGTAAAATTGTTTCCAAAGAAAGAAATTATACCACACATGGGTTGGAATGATTTGAAAAAAATGAACAGCGATTTATTTAAGGGAATTCAGGAAAAAGAGGATGTATACTTCATTCACAGCTACTATTCAGAAATTTGCGCTAATACAACAGCGATATGCGATTATATTCTTCCTTTCAGCGCAGCACTCGAAAAAAATAATTTTTATTCAACTCAATTCCATCCTGAAAAATCAGCAGTTGTAGGTGAAAAAATATTATTCAATTTTCTATCATTAAATTCAGGAACAAATTCTGAAAACAGCAATTCTAAAAATCGATGAGAATCATTCCAGCAATTGATATCATAAATGGTAAATGTGTAAGGCTCACAAAAGGTGATTTTAACACACAAATAATCTATAATGAAAATCCGCTGGAAGTTGCTAAAGAATTTGAAGCAAATGGAATTGAGTATTTGCACTTGGTAGATCTTGATGGTGCTAAATCTAAACATATTGTCAATCATAAAATACTAAAAAATATTGCTAATAATACTAAATTAAAAATTGATTTTGGTGGTGGAATAAAAAGTAATGAAGACTTACAAATTGCTTTTGAAAACGGTGCTTCACAAATTACCGGTGGAAGTATTGCTATCCAAAACCCGGAATTGTTTGAAGAATGGATATCTCTTTACGGACCTTTTAAAATTATCCTCGGTGCTGATTGTACAAATCGTAAAATAGCCACTTTGGGGTGGTTAGAAAAATCAGAAACAGATGTAGTAGATTACATCTCACAATTTGAAGCAAAGGGAATAAAATATGTTATTTGCACAGATGTTGAGAAAGATGGAATGTTACAAGGTGTGAATAATGATCTTTATGCTGAAATACTGAAAAAGACAAAAGTAAAACTAATTGCAAGCGGTGGAATTTCTTCTATGGCGGATTTAATACAAGTTAAAAGTATAGGATGTGAAGGTGTAATTATTGGCAAAGCGATTTATGAAAACAAAATAAGTTTAAAAGAAATACATTCATTGTGCTAAAAAAAAGAATTATTCCTTGCCTTGATATTAAAAATGGGCGCACCGTTAAGGGTGTCAATTTTATTAATATACAAGATGCCGGAGATCCAATTGAATTAGCCAGGAAATATGTGGCAGAAGGAGCTGATGAATTGGTTTTTTTAGACATCACGGCAACCATTGAAAAAAGAAAAACTCTTGCTGAATTAGTAGAAAAAATAGCCAGGCAAATAAATATTCCATTTACGGTCGGAGGTGGAATTAATTCACTGGAAGATGTTTCAATCCTTATCAAATCCGGAGCCGATAAAATCAGTATTAACTCATCAGCAATAAAGAATCCACAATTGATTTCTGAAATTGCAGATCAATATGGAAGCCAATGTGTCGTTGTTGCCATAGATACAAAATTCGAAAACAATAAATGGATGGTTTATGTAAATGGAGGAAAGACTCCTACCCTGCTTAAAACAATTGATTGGGTTGAAATAGTTGAAAAGTCAGGCGCCGGTGAAATCTTGTTGACTTCTATGAACAACGATGGTACTAAAAATGGATTCGCTTTAGACATAACGAAATTGGTATGCGATCTGGTAAATATTCCTGTTATTGCTTCAGGGGGTGCCGGAAGCAAAGAACATTTCATAGATTTATTTGAACAGACCAAAGCCAGTGCCGGTCTAGCTGCAAGTATTTTTCATTACAATGAAATTCCAATTCCTGATTTAAAATATTATTTAAAAAATCAAAACATTGCAATACGATGAATGTAGACTTTAGTAAAAGTAGCGGGCTTGTTCCCGTAATTATTCAAAATGAAGCAACTCTTCAGGTTTTGATGCTGGGATATATGAATGAGGATGCACTATCAAAAACCCAAAAGGAAGGAAAAGTTACTTTCTTCAGTCGAAGTAAAAACCGCTTGTGGACAAAAGGAGAAACATCAGGTAATTTCTTAATGGTAAAAAATATTTCCATCGACTGTGACAATGATTGTATTCTGATTTTAGCAAAACCACTGGGACCAACATGTCATACCGGATCTGCTTCCTGTTTCAACCAGGAAACATCAAAGGGTTTTCTTTATGAGCTAGAACAAACCATTTCTCAACGAATAGATGACAATGATGAAAACTCTTATACAAATAAATTATATAAGAAAGGCATAAATAAAGTAGCTCAAAAAGTCGGTGAGGAAGCTGTAGAATTGGTTATTGAGTCAATCGATAAAAATGATACTCTCTTTAAAAATGAAGCCGCCGATCTTCTATACCATTTCTTAATATTACTCAAAATCAAAAAATTTAAGCTGGAAGAAATAGAAAGCATTCTAAAAGACCGGTCAAAATAATTTTCGGAATTTTGCTATTGAGATTCTATAAATGATTGAATAAAAATCTATAATTTAATATGCTATTTAGACATTTTTATATATTTCTATTTTGTTATTTCTTAAAAACAGAATTATACTCGCAACAGGTTTTTTATAATTGCAATGCCGATACGTTAAGGGAAAATTTGGTTATACCCTGCTTTGATAAAAGTGTTAAACCGGGAAGAGAAATACTTATATTTAAATATTCCGGAAAAATTGATTCATTGATTAAATATATCTCTGTTGCACACAATGTTCCAATTCCTTTGCCTGACAGAAAAACTAAAATGTGTGTTTGGCAGTCTTTAAGTGAACCATTTTGGTTTTTTCTGGATTATTCGGTTGAATTAAAATGGCAAGAGTTAGAAAATTCCGGGATTATAGAATTATCTTTTGCTTATGCAGATAAAAAACTAATTAAAAGAAAATCAGCTTCAATCTTTCCGTATCAGGCTCCGTCATTCTATCAGGAAATCATTAATAAGTCCTTAATAAATAAGTAAATTATTTCTATTTACTATTTTTTAAAATTTTATATTGCCTGCTGTATTAATTCTAAATCAATTATATTAAAAATGAAAAAATTAGAATTCTTTTTGGGGATTTTTTTAATTATCAATAACAATAATTTCGCTCAAACCGAAAATAAGAGTTCATTTACTACGGCTATTGAGGATAATTCAATGTTTATTGAAGAAGCATATAATCAGGAAAACAAAGTTGTTCAACATATTTCCAATTTTGTTTTTCTTCCTAATCTAAAAGATAATTTTCAATATGCATTTACACAAGAATGGCCGGCCTTTGGACTTGACCATCAACTGTCATATACATTTCAGTATATTTCTATTGGTAATGAAGCAGAAAATATAAATGGAATTGGTGACCTCTTAATTAATTATCGATATCAATTATCATATAAAGAAAATTTTATTGCTTGTTCGCCACGCTTAAGTATTATTATTCCTACAGGCAACAGTGATAAAGGCCTTGGAACAGGGTCCTGGGGAATGCAGGTAAACATTCCTGTTTCCAAACGGTGGACCAATCATTTTATTAATCATTTTAATTTAGGGTCAACTATTTTATTCAACCTTAAAAAAGAAGAAATAAATTACGACAAATCTCAGGTTAGTTGTTTTGCCGGACTAAGTTCGATTTGGTTAGTTACAGAAAAATTTAATATAATGCTTGAATGTATTAGCAATATAGCAGCTAGTCCTGAACTAAATAATAAGGATTCTTATTTGAATACGACAATACTTGCTCCTGCATTAAGATATGCCTTTAATGTTAAAAAGGTCCAGATTGTGCCGGGAATTTCATTGCCGTTTTCGATGACTAAAAATTCAAAAACCGAAATGGGAGGATTCTTTTATTTATCTCTTGAGCATGCTTATTAAAACTAAACCTAAATAATTTCCCATATAGTTATGTTAATTATTCATATTTTTAACTGCAACATTCGGGTAAATTTTTCGTTCCTTTAATAAAATTAAAAGAACATGAAAAATATTTTGATACTATTTAAAATTACTGCATTGATTCTTATTTTTTCCACCAATGTTTTTTCACAGGAAAATAGTGTAGAAAACCCTTGTATTACCGAAAAGGAATACGAAATTATTGAAAAGCGGATTAATGACAATATCAAATTATTAAAAATTGAAAACAATCAATCTAAGAATTATAAATCGGCAGCAACTTTATTAGGTTGGCCATTGCAAGCTGATTCTAATTTGCATGATTGTAGTTATTACCATATCTCGGCTTACGTTGATCAGAATACCTCTTCGGGTGCTTTTCAGGATTTTAACTGTGGTACAAATACCTATGATGGTCATCGGGGAACGGATATTTCAACCTGGCCCTTCAATTTTAATAAAATGGATAGTAATTATGTAAAAGTAGTTGCTGCCGCTCCCGGTATTATTTTAGATAAACACGATGGAGAATATGACAGAAATTGTGTGGGTATTGGAAGCAATATTCCGGCAAATTATATTATGATTCAACATACAGATGGTTCTGTTGCTTTGTATTGGCACATGAAAAGCGGGAAAGTAACAACTAAAGGTATTGGCCAGCCTGTAATTGCCGGAGAATACTTAGGAATCGTTGGCAGCTCCGGAAGTTCTTCCGGTCCTCATTTGCATTTCGAAGTATGGAATGGAAACTCTGTCGCAAATCGAATTGATCCCTATTCCGGTTCATGTAATACATTAAATGCTACATCATGGTGGACAAATCAAAAGCAGGCTAAAGAAACTTCAATTATGAAAGTCTCTGTTAATACGACAGACGTTCTTCTTCCTGCTTGCCCGGCCGGTGAAATATCGAATGAAAGTTCCCTTTTTCTTATTCCATTTACAGGGCCGGGATTACCTGCGGGGTATGCTAAATTTTATATTTTCATAAGAGATGAAATAAATGGTTTAACTGGAAATATGAGCATCCTCAGGCCGGACGGTTCAACGTATCTTTCATGGACCTATACCAGTACATCAGATAGTAAAACCAAAATGTGGGGTTGGTCTAAAGTATTACCGACAATTAGCGGCACTTATACATTTACTGCAACTTACAATGGAATTACCTGTTCAACTTTGTTTACTATTGACAATCCAAACGGAATAAAAATTCCATTTTCAATTTCAGATATTCATATACAACCTAATCCTTCCAATGGAAAATTTTTTATAATTATTAATGATCATAAACATAGTTATGAAAATGGATCCATTGAAATTTATAATATTCTTGGGAAAGAAATATATAAAACAATGAGTACAGGTTTGGCTACTGAAATAAGACTAAATGCTGAAGCGGGAATTTATTTATATGTATTAAAATCAAATAATCAATTTTTAACTTCAGGGAAATTGATTATTCAATAACCGGAATTTTCTTTTTTTTATTAATTTCTGTCATTAGAGAGGAATATTATTTTCATATAACTTCTTTACAAGTGCCGTTGTAAGTACTTTTTAACTATTTTGCATTTGAAATCCATTTTATATTTTAACGAAAATAATGATGAAACTAAAATTTGTACTTTATTTAACTGCACTTTTAATTTTTGCAAGTTGTCCATTACATGCTCAAATATTTACAAAAGTTACAGCTACATCCAATCCAATAGTTACAGATCCGGTTCAAACTTCTTATGCCGGTGCCAGCTGGATAGATTTTGACAATGATGGTTTGCTGGATCTTTTCGTTGTCCGTACCGGCTTATATCATAACGATGGTAATGGTAATTTTACTAAAATGACAGGCACTGGAATTGGATTATCAACCGGAATTGGAAATACCTGGGCTGATGTTGATAATGATGGCGATATCGATTGTTTGCTTCCCGGCGGCAATGCAGGAGGGTCAAAACTTTTTCTGAATAACGGGAATAATACTTTTTCGAAAAATTCAAACGGTCCTTTTGCTGTCGATACTTCGTTAAGAGGTTGGGCTGCCTCATTCGGAGATTATAATAACGACGGTTTAACTGATCTGTTTATTGCTTCACCTGTTGGATTTGCATCAATCACCGATCCTTGTAAATTTCTCATCAATGCAGGTGGGGGAAATTTTGTGCGAGTCGATACAACTGTTATAACGGATACAATTGATGCATTTACAGTTCCCACCTGGAGCGATTATGATAATGACGGAGATGTAGATTTATTTATTGGTGCAGGAAGAGTGAATGGATCACTATCGAGAGATTATCTTTTTGACAACAATCATGTACAAGGTTCAATCACATTGTTCACCAGGATCAATTCAACACCTCTTGGAAATGATTTGCATGATGGACAAGTTTGGAACTGGATTGACTTTGATAACGACGGTGATCTAGATGCTTTTTTAACAAACTATCAGGGGCCCAATACAGGTTTGGGTTACCAGAATGAAATGTATAAAAACGATAATGGCACATTCATTAAATTAACAGTTACTGATGTAGGAACTATTGTTTCAGATATTGGCACTTCATTATCGAGTACCTGGGGCGACTTTGATAATGACGGAGATTTGGATTGTGTTGTAACAAATGAGGCTATTCAACGAAACACGTATTATCGAAATAATATCATTCAAGGGAGTACTGTCTTTACTAAAATCACCAATGAACCATTTGTTACCACTACAGGCGATCACTATTGTGCGACCTCCGGCGATTATGACAACGATGGTGATCTTGATTTATTTATTTCAGGCAATAGCGATAAAGGTCTATTCAAAAATAATACTTCACAAAAAGATTTTATAAATATCAAATTGATAGGCGCAACTTCAAATAAATCAGGTATCGGTGCTAAAGTCAGAGTGAAAGCAAATGGCATTTGGCAAATGAGGGAAATATCTTCTCAGAATTCATTTAATGGTATGAATATGCTGAATGCACACTTCGGTTTTGGAGCTTCCGGACCCAATCCACTAATTATTGATAGCATTAGAATAGAATGGCCTTCAGGAACTGTGGATGTTTGTACTCAGGTAATTTCAAATATATTTTATATAGCTAATGAAGGAGGATGCCTTACTACTAATTTGGCTACATTAAAAAATTCAAACAAATTGATTCAAAATCTGAGCATTAATCCTAATCCAGTAAATGACAAATTAATTTTTAACTTTAGCTTAACGCAAAATTCTAAAATAGAACTTACTTTAACCGATGTAATGGGAAAAGTAGTTTTAAAAAAATCAATTCACCATTCCGAAGTAGGTTATAATAGCTCATCAATAGATATTACTTTATTAGGTAAAGGATATTATACGATGCTACTTTCCATCGGAAGTAATTATTCAAGCGTAAATTTCTTAAAGCAATAACATTTATAGCAAGCAATACTTTCTGATAATTTTAATAAACATTTGTAAACCAATTTAAATGAATCCCAACCAAATCACCAGAAAAAACTTTCTGACTAAAACACTTCTCTTTGGTCCTGCATTAATTTTCACCCCTACTCTGCTTTACTCCGGTCAAAAAGAAAAACCGTCAGCAATAGATCCGGCAATTGTAAAAGACTTTGTCAGAGTTGCTCACTCCGATCTCAATCAGGTGAAGAAGTTGTTAGAAGAATATCCCTTATTGCTGAATGCCTCCTGGGATTGGGGTGGCGGTGATTTTGAAACTGCTCTGGGTGCCGCCGGCCATATGGGATTAAAAGAAACTGCCAATTACCTTTTACAAAAAGGGGCACGAGCAGATATATTTGTTTTGACAATGCTAGGAAAAACTGATATAGTGAAATCAACTATTAAAGAATTTCCTTCTTTATTAAATTCTCTTGGACCACACGGCTTTACTCTATTGCATCATGCTCAAAAAGGCGGGAAAGATTCAGAAGAATTATTAGCTTTTTTTCAGTCGTCAGGATTGAAAGAAAAAAACATCAGTCTTTATTAATAAATTACAAATGAATTTAAAATTATCTTTAATACTATCATTACTTTTTTTGAATAATAGTGTAAAGGGGCAATGGACAATGCAAAACAGCGGAACAACAGAAACACTGCTTGGAATAAGCTTTACAAGTAAATACAATGGTTTTGTTGCAGGAACAAATGGTACGATTAAACATACTATAAACGGTGGATTGAATTGGACAAATCAACCAAGCGGAACAACACAATTTCTAAGAGATATATATTTTTCAGACTCTTTGAATGGGACTGCTGTCGGCGAATCAGGTTTGATTCTAAGAACGATAAACGCAGGTGCTTCCTGGGTGAATCAAACGAGCCATACTTCTGAACATTTACTTCATGTTCATTTTGCAGATTCACTCTACGGAATGGCCTGCGGTATAAACGGTGTTATTGTCACTACAATTGATGGTGGGTCAAATTGGACATTGAAAAACTCCGGAGTTACTGAAGAGTTAACGTGCATTCAGGTAGTAAACTCATCCATTTCTTTCGCTGTAGGATTCCATGGTAAAATTTTGAAGTCGACGGATAGCGGGAATAGCTGAGCCATTCAAATAAATGGAATTGGAAATAACTTAAGAAGCGTTTCATTTCTAAATGCAGATACAGGTTATGCAGTCGGTTATGGCGGAGTTATTTTGAAAACAATCGATGGTACAAACTGGATTCAACAATCGAGTGGAACAACCAATAGCTTATATGCTGTGCATTTTATAAACGATAAAATTGGAACAGCTGTAGGCACAGAAAAAATACTTGCGACTATCGATGGTGGAGATAACTGGTTAAATCTACCTCCCATAATTTCAGTTGATCTTTATGATGTTAATTTTACTGATGAAGCCAACGGATGGGCAACAGGGCAATCAGGTAAAATTTTTAATACCGATAATAATGGCGGTTTAACTGCCGCCAAAGAAATTGAAGAACACGTTAAAAATTTTAAATTATATCCAAACCCCGCTCGTAATTTTATCAGAATTGATTTTGAATTAGCCAAATCCGATAATCTGCAAATACAGATAAAAGATTTAACAGGTAAATTAATTGAATCTGTATTAAAAGAAAATTTTTCCGCGGGTAAACAACAAATTACTTTTAAAACAAATCATCTAAAAGAAGGAACATATCTGATTGATATAAATAATTTGAATAAGCATTTTTCTACTCAACTATTTATTAAGGAATAATTTATTTAATCCTTTTATTATTACAGAAACTTTTTACAAGCCAAATGAAATAGAATATTTTACAACAATTGCCTGTTGATCAACAAGTGGAATTTTTGGTTTTACATCCAAACGATTTACATTCAAAGCAGAATTAAATACAACATACAAATCTGTTCCTTCTTTCGGGTTGTAACGAATACGAAGGTTTCCTCCTACCGAATTGCTGTTATCATCGTATTGCGCAAGTAGTTTGATTGAAAACTTACTTGATTGTGTAACAGTTAAATAAAAAGCAACCAGGTTGCTTCTGTAAACAGGATTTTTACTTTCAGAGAATTCTATTGGGAAATTTATCTGATTGAATTCGTAATTTAAATTTAAGCGGAAGTATCGATTGATAATATAATTTACAGAAGGATTCAAAGTAAAAATTGTACCACCGTAAAAATCTCCATACTTACCTAAAAATTCTCCTGTATAGCTTTTGGATTCATCATAAATATAATCAAGAATTCCGGTATACATATGATAGTAGCCCGCCGGCACAAGAACGTTATCGTTTATTTGCCAACTCTCGAATAACCTGTCCTCCTTATATTCGGCGGGAATTAGAGTGAGTATGGAACCGTTTTTCCAATCCAATTCAGTTTTAATATTAGCAAATCTAGTTTCGGTTAATTGCGATAATAATTTCCATCGGTATTGTAATTCGGTATTCACAGACCAATAATTAATAGAATGAATTCCATTTATCCTTGTTCTCTTGCCATTGGTAATTGAAATAAAACCATAATCCGTTTCAGGATTAAATCCAATGGCAGGATTAAATTTTTTTTCGGCGTGCTCAAAATTTATTCCATGAGAAAATCCTTCATTTACATTTTTATAAATAAATACATTAATAAAAGAATTTTTATCAAAAGTTTTATTTACAAGGCTATCATATGTGACAGCAGTGCCAAAACCGACTGTCCATTTATCATTTATGTTATTAACGGCTCCTACTCCATAACTTTGATTAGAGACAGAATTATTTCCGGTTGAAAGCCTGTTTGTTAATATACCACCCCAAAAACTTCCTTTTGTACCATAATATTTCCGCCATCGAAAAACGCTAAAATTTTGTGCCGGAATTTCTTTATCATTCACATCGGAAGTCTGCATGTTCAATGCTCCAATACCCCAGCCATTTTGTTTACCGGTGATTCTTAAACCGCAAATAATAGGAACCGCTTGCCCATCTTCTAAACCAATCCGGCGCGAATTAAACAACTGGGTGTATTGTCCTACCGAATAACTCAAGAGACTTTGGGACTCAAGAAAAAAACTTCTTTTCTCGGGAAGGTTAATCACATATTTTGAAAGATTAATAATTCGGTTATCAACTTCCGCCTGGGCAAAATCAGTATTAATGGTAGCGTTTAAGGTAAAATTTTTAGAGATTCCATATTTCAAATCGGCTCCGATATTGCTTATTATTTTATCTACTGTTTCATTAGATGAATAATGCTTTCTTTTAAGAAAAATATTGGATGATTCATAAGCAGTATTGCTACTGTTAAGCTTATTTTGTTTTTCAAAATTCGCTATTACATATGGAATCAGATAAATTGGTTTTTTTGTATGCAAATTTGCAAATTCCAATTCCGCTGCCTGGCTTACGTTTTTCCATTGGTTTTGTATGGAAGAATCACACTTAGGATAAGTTAATAATTCGTTTTTCCTTTTTATTAGTCGGGCAAAGCGAAAACCCATAATGGTTTTTTCTTTTTGTTCAAAGCGAAGAGATGAAAATGGAATTCTAAATTCAGCGGTATATCCTGTAGAATCAATAACGGAAACAGCATCCCAAAAATTATTATAATTATTATTCGAACTAGCACCGTTGCTGGAAACTTCTGAATCGAAACGGGCACTAAGAGCATTTGTAATAAATAATACTGAAGCATTTTTATCGTTATAAGTATCCAGCTGAATAGAAACACCATCGTCCCTTCCTAAATCAAAATCTCTATCCATAAAAAAGCGAACAATTTTATCAGGTTCTTTGTCATAACAATGAAATCCAACATATAAATAATTATCGTTATAAAGCATTTGCACTTCTGTTCTTTCACTAGGCAATGCACCGGGATAAGGATCTACTTGAATAAAATCAGAAATTGGCAAAGCGCTATTCCATTCAGGTTCATTCAGGATACCATCCAGCTTTAATTCACTGGTAATACGAAATGGTTTATAACGTTGCTGAGCTGCAGCATTACAAAAAAATATAATGAATATTAAACAGAAAAAATGATTTTTAGTACTATGAAAGTTAATAATCATGTGGTGTTTTTTGCAATTGATAAGCAACTAAGAATCTACTAAAATACAATTCTTTTCCTTTCTTCTATATCAATATTAAATGTACTTTTGACACATCTTTTTTCCTGTAAAATAGTTAATTTGTTCATCAAACTCAACAATGAATTTAAGAATAGCAATTACAATTTATTTATCTTTTTTCCTTATTCACAATTCTTTTTCTCAAACCGGAAGTGTGAAAGGAAGAGTAACGGAATTAATCACTAATAATCCAATTCCCTTTGCAAATGTTTTTTTAACCAATTCGACATTTTCAGCAGTGACAGATACGAATGGATATTATTCAATTAACGGTATCCCTGCAGGAATTTATAATATTACATGCAGTTTTATCGGATACAATAATCAAAGTCGGTTTGAAATCCAGGTAAGCACAGTAAAAGCCAGTATTGTTGATTTTATTATGGAGGAAAATCGTACTACGCTAAATGAAGTACAGATATTTGTTTCGCCCTTTAATAAAACAGAAGAAAGTCCATTAAGTTTAAAAACAATTGGAAGTGCTGAAATTTATAGAAATCCCGGAGGAAACCGGGATATATCAAAAGTAATACAAACCCTGCCGGGTGTAGGTTCTACAGTATCATTCAGAAATGATATTATTGTTCGCGGCGGTGCACCCAATGAAAATCGGTTTTATATTGATGGTATTGAAGTTCCAAACATAAACCATTTTGCCACTCAAGGATCATCGGGTGGGCCTGTCGGACTCATAAATGTCAACTTTATTAGAGAAGTTGATTTTTACTCAGGGGCTTTTCCGGCAAACAGAGGAAATGCTGTTAGCTCAATAATGGAGTTCAAGCAAATCAATGGCAATGAGGAAAAATTATCCGGCACTGCAATGCTTGGCTCAAGCGACTTAGGAATAACACTTGAAGGCCCGATCAATAAAAACTCCAATTTTATTTTTTCTGCACGACGGTCTTATCTTCAATTTCTTTTCAAGGCATTAGGACTTCCCTTTCTTCCAACCTATAACGATGTACAATTGAAACAAACAATTAAATTTAAAAACAATAGCAAGCTGACTATAATCGGACTCGGTGCCATTGATGATTTTGAATTGAATGAAGATGCAAACGACGGAATTACAGATAACAAAACGATAGAAAAGAATAATTATATTCTCGGATATCTACCTGTTAACAAGCAATGGAATTACACTATCGGTGCTAATTATGTTAATTTTTCAAAACATGGATTTACAACACTGGTATTAAGCAGAAACCATCTCAATAATAAAGCATCCAAATTTCTCAATAATACAAATCTTTCTTCTGATAAAATATTAGATTATTCATCTGCCGAGATTGAAAATAAATTCAGAGTAGAAAATACATTTTTTAAGGATACCTGGAAATTAAATTATGGTTTGGGATATGAAAACGTTACCTACTCAACTTCAACATTTCGAAAAATAGAATTTAACGGACTACCGGTAACCGAAGATTATTCTTCCAAATTACCAATGAATAAAATGACATTATTTATACAAGTGGGAAATAAATTTCTAAATGAGCGATTGATTGCATCTGCCGGAATCAGGACAGATTTTAATGATTACTCAGACAATATGAAAAATCCCTTGAATCAAATTTCTCCGCGTATGTCATTGTCATATTCTTTAACAGAAAAATTATTTTTGAATTTTAATTCGGGAAGATATTTTCAATTACCGGCGTACACTGTTCTGGGATACCGAAATAATTTAAATGAATTAACCAATAAAAACAATAATGTTAAATACATTCAATGCGATCATATTATTTCGGGATTAGAATTTAATCCTACGGCAACATCAAAAATCACTGTAGAAGGGTTTTATAAAAAATACAAAAATTATCCATTCCTTATAACGGATAGTATTTCATTGGCAAATCTTGGAGGCGATTTCGGTGTTATTGGAAATGAGCCGGCTAATTCTACCTCTGAAGGTCAAAGTTATGGTATAGAATTTTTTGCTCAACAAAAGCTTAGCAGCTCTTATTATGGAATTGTTTCATATACATTTTTCAGAAGTGAATTTCGTGATAAGAATGGAAACTATCGCCCATCTTCCTGGGATAACCGACATATTCTGAATATAACCGTTGGTAAAAAAATTAAAAACAATTGGGAAGCGGGATTAAAATTCCGGCTGCTTGGTGGCGCACCTTATACAGCGTACAATGTTCCTCTATCCGCTCAAAAGGAAATTTGGGACATCACCAATCAAGGGGTTTTTGACTGGAACCGCCTAAATGAAGAACGTTATCCTTTGTCTCATGCATTGGATATAAGGATAGATAAAAAATGGTTTTACAAAAAAGCATCAATCAATATTTATCTGGATATTCAGAACATCTACAATTTTCAAACTGAAGGACAACCTTTTTTAAATGTCGAAAAAGATTCTGCAGGAAACTCAATAACAGATCCCGATAATTCATCAGCCTATAAAACCTATCTTATAGAAAATAAGAATGGCAATATTCTTCCCTCTATAGGAGTTATGGTGGAATTTTAATCTTTGCCCGGCAATAATCAATTACCAAGTGGGAATTAATCAGGCATACTATTTAATATATTTAGTAAAGCACCCAACCCTTTACACTATTTTGTAATCAATATTAAAAACTCCATTTATGAATATTAAGATTATTGGCACAGCTGCGCTTTTAGCTCTTTCACCATTTCAATCCTTTAGTCAATACAACACCCTTTGGATTCCGGATACATTATCAGGGACAACATTTAATCTTTCTCTTAAAGACACATTTTCGCAAATTCTACCGGGAAATCAAACCATAACCGGTGGAATCAATGGAAGTTTTTGGGGTCCAACCTTATTCATTAATAAAGGGGATTCAGTCTTTATGAACGTACACAATTTTCTTAATGACTCTACTACTATTCATTGGCACGGCATGCATTTGCCTGCAGAAATGGATGGCGGGCCTCACCAGATAATTCCTCCCGGCACCATTTGGCAGCCCTATTGGAAAGTAAGTAATAATGCAGCTACCTATTGGTATCATCCTCATTTACATGAGATGACGATGGAACAGATAACAAAAGGTTTAGGTGGATTAATAATCGTCAGAGACAGTATCGAATCCGCTTTGCTACTTCCTCGGACATATGGTATCGATGATAATCCTTTGGTTTTAACAGACAGAGATATTAATTCCTCCAATCAATTTGATGTGGTTCCATATGGAGATAGTATGATTGTAAATGGAACATTGAGGCCTCAATATTCTGTTCCGGCTCAAATAATTCGTTTCAGAATTCTAAATGCAGCGGTCGAACGATCGTATAATATTGGATTTAGCGATAACAGAAATTTTTCTGTGATTTGTTCGGATGGTGGATTGTTAAATGCACCGGTCTCATTAAGCAGGTATATATTACATTCAGGTGAGCGAATTGAAATACTTGTTGACTTCAACGGGCAAACAGGAACTACTGTTGATTTAAAAGCATACAATGCATCGTTAGCAGGTAATATAGCAGGTGGTGAAAATTTTCCCAACGGCCCTTTTGCAAATTATCTCGGTAAAAAAGATTTTAATATGTTACATATTAATGTTGATGCACAAACAAGTTCTCCAATAACCACTATTCCATCAACTTTAACAAACAACATTTTATTAGATGTTGCCACTGCAGATATCACCCGCCATCTTACTATTTCAGATACTGTTGGTGTACCGGGATCGCTGGGTGTTGGATTTGTAATCAACCATAAACTTTTTGATATTAATTACAATGAATATGAAGTTCCAATTAACAATACAGAAATTTGGGAAATTACAAGCACTTCTAACTTCGGACATCCATTTCATATTCATGATGTAGAATTCAATATTGTTTCAGTTAATGGAGTCGCCCCTGAGATGGCTCAGGCAGGATGGAAAGATGTTGTATTTGTACCGGGCGCAACCGGTGGTCCGGGTGGTGGCACGCCAAGTGTTGTTAAGTTTATCGCGAAATTTGAAGATTATGCAGATAGTATTCATCCATTTATGTTTCATTGCCATATTTCACTACACGAAGATGAAGGTATGATGGGACAATTTGTTGTTACCTCCGGATCAACAACCGGTATACCTGAACAACAGGTAATCGCAAAAGATTTTTCGCTTTATCCTAACCCTGCAAATAATAAATTATATTTTTCTTTTTCTGATCCTTCCATGGAAGTCTATTATATAAAAATATTCAATTCATCAGGCAAAACTATGTACATGCTTCCTCGTCCCCAATTGCAAAATGGAATTGATATCAGTAATTTATCGCCCGGTGTTTATTTACTGCAATTAACTGACGATAAAACAAAAAACATTACAACGAAAAAATTCATTAAAAAATAATATAGGATGATGATTAAGAACCAATCACATTTTACATTTATTATTTTGATACTTTCAATATTATTGTTGAGTTTTAATAGTATGGACGATAATAAAACCATTTCCGATTTCAATCTGCTAAACGTTGACGGAAAAATGGTTTCATTAAACGATTATCCGGAAGCGAAGGGATTTATTATTGTTTTCACATGTAATCATTGCCCATTTGCAAAACTTTATCCTGAACGGTTGAATGCTTTAAATTCAAAGTACAAAACGCTGGGAGTACAACTTATTGCTATTAGCTCTACAGACACATTAGTTTACGAAGAAGATTCTTTTTCTGAAATGGTAAAAAAAGCGCAACATGAGAGATTTAACTTTCCATATTTATTTGACGGCATGCAAACAGTTGCTAAAAATTTTAATGCTCAAAAAACTCCACATGCATTTATCTTATGGAAAAAAAATAATTCGTGGATAGTTAAATACAATGGAGCCATTGATGACAATGGTGCTGAACCTGAAAAAGTAAATAATCGATATATTGCAAAAGCCGTTGATGCATTATTAATTGATAAAGAAGTAGAAATAAAAGAGACAAAATCAGTAGGTTGCCAAATACATTTTAGAAAATAAAGATGAAGAAATTTTTAATCCTGCTTAGTTTTTGTTTTAGTGTATTAAATCTAAGTGCTCAGCGCAACGTAATACTTATTATTGCTGATGATATTGGTACCGATTATTTTAGTTTCTACGAAGATCATCAGGATACTGTTTTTGTTCCGAATATTCAATCGTTATTGAGTAAAGGAATCCGATTTCAGAATGCGATGTCAAATCCGGTTTGTTCTTCAACACGATCAGGAATTCTTACCGGGCGCTATAGTTTCCGAACTGGTGTTGGAAATGTAGTTGGCGGTATCGGCGGTTCAGGTTCATTAGACACATCTGAAATTTCAATACCACGTTTGTTGAAAATTTATAATCCAAATATTGCAAAAGCAAATATCGGCAAATGGCATTTGCAACAGTCCTCCCCTCCTTCTAATTTATTTTTTCCTAATGTATTGGGTTACGATCATTTTGAAGGACCTTTTATAGGCGCACTTCCCAGTTATACCAACTGGACAAAATACACCAACGGAGTATCAAGCACAGTTACAAATTATGCAACTTCTGAAAATGTAGATAATGCCTTCAATTGGGTGAAGACGCAAAATACAAAACCATTCTTTTTATGGGTAGCTTTTAATGCACCCCACACTCCATTTCATTTACCGCCATTATCTCTTCATTCATTTACTACATTAAGTGGAACTACTCAGGATATAAATAATAATCCAAAATCTTATTTCAAAGCAATGTTGCAGGCATTAGATACTGAAATTGGCAGGCTTTTCGATTCTTTGCAATCAATTAACCGATTGGATAGTACAGATATTATTTTTATCGGTGATAATGGAAATACAATACGTACAGCCCAAATTTCTGATACTACTCGTGCTAAAGGAACAATTTATCAATACGGTGTTCATGTTCCTTTTATTATTTCGGGACCATCTGTAATTAATCCGGGAAGAGTAAGCGATGCTTTAATAAATACGGCAGATATTTTTGCTACCGTGCTTGAATTATTCGGCTATTCCGATTGGCAATCACAAATTCCTTTCAACAAACCTGTTGATAGTAAAAGTGCATTACCAATTATTAAAAATCAAAGCAATCAAATTCGTCCTTGGTCTTTCACTGAAATATTTAAAGTTACCACTGATTCTGATGATGGAAAAGCAATCCGAAATAAAGATTTCAAACTCATTAATTTCGACAGTGGCCAACAGGAGTTTTATAACCTTACGCTCGATCCGGGTGAAACAAATGATTTACTTTCAGGAACATTAACTACAACCGATATTGATAATTACAATTATCTATGCAGTGAAATGACAAACCTCGTTGGAACAGGAAACTATTGTAATTCATTAGTTGGAATAATCGGTATTGAAATAGGCAATAAATCTGTTTATACTTATCCAAACCCTTTCAAATCTAATATAAGAGTATTAAATGCATCAAATGATTCATATTATGAATTAAAAGATTCTTTTGGCCGAATTATTTATTGTGGAAAATATATAGAAAAGCAGGATTTAAGTTTTTTATCCGATGGAATTTATTATCTTAATGTCAATTTTAACAATGAAAGTTATAATTTGAAATTAATTCGGCACGAATAAAAATAATAGGCGTGAAAAAAATTCTAACTACCATAGTTTTAATTGTAAATATGCAAGTTATTCTTGCACAAACAAATCCTGCGATTACCTCCTGGTTGCAAAATACAACAGGAATTACCGGCAGGCATTACGTTTCCGGAAACTCAACACCCATTGTTGACGCTACATTGGCCAATGTACAAACTGTAAAATATTCTACTAACTGGGTTTATGTAAGTACGAATGGAATTCCATCTTATGTTACCGGCCCTTTTTTAGATGGCAATCCAAACAATGCAGGAAGTCAAAATGCTATTTTTAAAATTCCTTTAACCCCTGTTCAAAATACAGGAACGCTTACTGCTACTACAGGAGGAAATATTGGAATCTTTATTAATGGTGTTGCCTTATTCGATTACAGAGATGGTGTTTCATGGAAGAATTCAACAAGCGCACTTTGTGGTGGACCAATTATGGGATGCACTGGCGATGGCGTTTGGAACAGAGATGCAGTAGTTGGTGAAAAAGGAGGATTCGATTGTTCAAAAGGGCATCCGGCAGGAACAAATTATCATCATCATCAAAACCCAAGCGCTTTCAAATTAGACCTGACAGTCATCTCCACCATTTGTAATCTTTACAATGCAGATGGATTATATTCAATAGATAGCACGACTCATTCTCCGTTAATCGGTTTTGCTTACGATGGTTTTCCAATTTATGGAGCTTATGGTTATAAAAATTCAAACGGCACAGGTGGAATTGTTCGTATGAAATCAAGCTGGACAAAAAGAAATATAAGTGTAAGAAATACATATTATACCGGAGTTTCTGTAACACCCGGCCCCAATGTAAGTACAACATATCCGATTGGTTATTTCAAAGAAGATTATCAATTTATTACACCTTCCCCTTCCAATCAGGATTCACTGGATATACACAATGGAAGATTTTGTATTACTCCGGAATATCCGGGAGGAACGTATGCTTATTTCTGCACGGTTGATGAAAATTGGAATTCAACTTATCCTTATATTATTGGCCCGACTTATTACGGTATTAAATCAGCTTTAAAAGTAGCTTCAATAACAGAAAGCGTTACCTCCTATTCACCTACGCTATCTATTTCAATTACTTCTTCTGCAACTACAATTTGTTCCGGTACAAATGTCACATTCAATGCAACAGCTGTCAACGGAGGAATATCTCCAACTTATCAATGGAAGAAAAACGGGGTAAATGTTGGCACTAATAATTCATCTTATTCAAACAATTCTCTTGTTAACGGAGATATAATTACCTGTGTAATTACTACTGCTGCCGCTGCTTCTGCAACATCAAACAGTATTTCCATAAATGTAATTGCGACCTCGATTCCAACTATTTCAATAATTTCTTCATCTTCTACAATCTGTGCAGGAGCAACTGTTTTCTTTAATGCATCAGTAACCAATGGTGGATCAACTCCCTCCTATCAATGGAAGAAAAATGGAAACAATGTGGGAAGTAATCTTTTTTCGTATTCTGATAATTCTCTTTCAAATAATGATGTTATTAATTGCATTCTAACAAGCAATGCAAACTGTACTTTACCATCTATAGCAATCTCAAACAATATTACAATGATTGTAAATGATAGTGTAACACCATCCATAATTATAAATGCAAGTATGGAAAATATATGCTCTCAATCTAATGTGATATTCAATTCTATTATTCAAAATGGCGGAAGCAATCCTGTTTTTCAATGGAAACTCAATAACATAAATACAGGCGATGGAAGCAACTCCTATTCGAACAGCAATTTGGTACCCGGAGATTCAATTAGTTGCGAAATGACAAGCAATGTTCCATGCTTTAGTTCACCTATTGTTTCAAGCAATACAATAACAATGACTTGCGTAACATCAATTACGCTGAACCTAAAAATTTTTATAGATGGGTATTATGATAACAGCAATCATACTATGATACCATTATTATACAATACGGGAAATAGTACAAATAATCTTGAAGTAGATACGATTACTGTTGAATTACATTCTGCTTCTTCTCCATATTCTATGATCGAAAGTTCTAAAGGAATATTAAAAGTAGATGGTACTTGTTCTGTAGTTTATTCTCCTGACAGATTTGGTCTTCCATATTACATTGTATTGAAACATCGCAATGCGCTTGAAACATGGAGTAAACTTCCTGTAATAATTGATGCAATATCTGAATATGATTTTACACATTGAAAAAATAATAACACTTCAAACAAATAAAATATAAAATGAAAAGAAGTATCATTTTCTCATTATTAATAGTATTAAACCTTACGTCATTTTCACAAACAAACCCGGCGGTAACATCTTGGATTCAAAACACAACAGGAATCTTAGGACGACATTACGTAAATGGAAATTCTACACCGATCAATGACAATGATTCAGTCAATGTTCAATCCGTTTTATATTCAACAGACTGGGCTTATATTAAAACAAAAGGAATCCCTGCATACATTAGTGGACCTTTTCTGGATGGCAATCAATCTCTTGCAACTAATCAAAATGCAATATTTAAAATTCCATTAAATCCAATTCAAAATACCGGAGTACCTACAAATACTACCGGTGGAAATATAGGCTTATTTATTAATGGAGTTGCTCTGTTTGATTATAGGGATGGAGTTTCCTGGAAAAATTCTAACGGAACATTAGCCGGAGGGCCTTATGGTGGTATGGGAGATGGTGTGTGGACAAGAGATGCTGTTGTGGGTGAACGTTTAGGATTTGATTGTTCGAAAGGGCATCCTGCCATGGGTAATTATCATCATCACCAAAATCCAAGTGCATATAATTTGGATCTTAATGTAATTTCTACTGTTTGCAATTTATATGCTTCCGATGGATTGTATACAATTGACAGTACCACACATTCACCTTTAATTGGATTTGCTTATGACGGTTTTCCGATTTATGGCGCTTATGGGTATAAGAATCTTGATGGCACCGGTGAAATTGTACGAATGAAATCAAGTTACGTTCTAAGAAATATTTCAGTTAGAAATCAATATTCAAATGGAACAAATGTTACTGCCGGACCGGCAGTGAATTCAACCTACCCTTTGGGATATTTTCGAGAAGACTACGAATACGTACCAACTACAGTTTCTACACCAGACTACCTGGATGAACACAATGGTCGTTTTTGTATAACACCTGAATATCCAAACGGCATATATTGTTATTTCGCTACTGTTAATTCATCCTGGAATTCAGCTTATCCTTATGTAATCGGCCCAACGTTCTATGGAATTAAAAACACTTTAAAAGTAACTACAATTACAGAAGCGGTTACCCCTTATACACCGGTAAATGCAGTAATAGATGTTACTGAAAAAAGCAAACTAACTTTTTCAGCATTCCCTAATCCGACAGGAGATATAATTTCCATTCAAGTCAATGGATTAATTAGAGAAGATATGAATGTATTCCTCTATGACAGTCATGGGAGATTAATAGCAAAAACAATTCTATATCAGGGAAGCACTATTGCATATTTTGATACCATGAAACTATACAGTGGAGAATATATTGTCAAGGTAAACAATGGCCATGAAACAGTTTCTAAAAAAATATCAATTATAAAATAAATTCAGATATTGTGTTTTCTTTTTAAAAATATTTTAATTCAACATGAAAATACGATTTCAAATCTGTTTTATATTTTTTTGTTTTTTGCAGAGTTTTACAAACGGGCAAACATCTGCAAAACATTCAATCGATTTTATTCCTGCTTTTGGCAAGTCACTTTTAGTTTTGAATGACGATTACTATTTATTAAATGATTCAGATAGAGTACAATTTAATTCATTGAAATTTTATATTTCCGGAATCGAACTCTTAAACGGTGATTTATCGGTTTGGAAAGAGGAAAACAGCTTTCATTTAATAGATGCATCAAATGAAAATTCTTTTTCGATTTTATTAATAAGACCACTTAACATAACATTTAACAAAATAAAATTCAATCTGGGAATAGACAGTATTACCAATTCTTCAGGAGCCATGGGTGGCGATTTAGATCCAACAAAAGGAATGTATTGGACCTGGCAAAATGGTTATATCAATTTTAAGATGGAAGGTAAAAGTAATCAGTGTAAAACCAGAAATAATGAATTTGAATTTCATTTAGGAGGATATCAATATCCTAATAATTCATTGCAGACAATCTTATTAAACATCCCTCCTACTGAAAACACAAAAATTTATTTAGATATTGAATTGTTACTAAAAATAATTGATCTTACGAATGTAAATCATATTATGTCGCCGTGTAATGAAGCTGTTTTAATTTCAAAAAATGTTGCAGATAATTTTAGCGTTATCGCACCATGAAAAAATTAATTTTTTTATTTTTAATTTTATATTTCTCTTTAGCAGGATTTAAAATAATTAATGAAGAACTATTTACTATTCCGCCGAAGTGGCCAAAACCTTTATATGATTTTTCGAAAAACCCACTATCGTCAGATAAAATCCTAATTGGAAGAGCATTATTTTATGACCCGATTCTTTCCAGAAACAATACAATTTCCTGTACAAGTTGTCATTCCCAATATACGTCCTTCGCTCATGTCGATCATTCATTAAGTCATGGCATAGATGATAGGATTGGCATCCGAAATGCGCCTGTACTTTTAAATCTGGCCTGGAATAAATCGTTCATGTGGGATGGAGCCATCAATCACCTCGATATGCAACCGCTTTTTCCGATTCATCATCCGGGAGAAATGGATGAAACATTGGAAAATGTGGTCGATAAAATGCAAAAAACAAATATTTATCCGGCTATGTTTTATAAAGCTTTTGGTGACAGTATTATTACCGGTGAAAGAACATTGAAAACTATTTCGCAATTTATGCTTACACTAATAAGTGCAAATTCGAAGTATGACAGTATGATTAGAAGGCAAATTATTTTTACTGATCAGGAAAAAAATGGATATAAACTGTTTCAAAAAAATTGCGCATTCTGTCATTCAGAGCCATTATTCACCAATCAACTATTCGAAAATAATGGATTAACTGTAGATAGTACGCTTAAAGATTATGGTAAAATGAAGATTACTCAAAATCCGGACGATTCATTAAAATTCAAAGTTCCCACTCTTCGAAATATTGAATTTTCTTATCCTTATATGCACGATGGTCGTTTTAAGAATTTATCCGCAGTGCTGAAACATTATACAAGCGGAATTCAAAAAAGTCAAACATTATCACAAAAATTAAAAACGCCAATTGTATTATCGTCCAATGAAAAAGTAGACTTACTGGCATTTTTAATCACGCTTACTGATAAAAACTTTTTGTTTGATCCAAAATATTCATATCCAAAAGAATTATTCAATATTACACCAATGAAATAGTATTTTTTCTGATTTATAAAATTAATACTATCGTTGAAATGCAAATCAAGAGCAAGACGAAACAAAAAATGCAGGATGTTTCATTTCGGAATATCGATGAATTTCTTGAATTTCTAACTGAAGATGAAATAAAAACAGTAAACCTGTTAAGAAAAATAATCTTTGATTGTGTGCCTAACATTAATGAAAAACTTTCTTACAACGTTCCTTTCTATAAAAAAAACAAAGGAATGTTTTTTATATGGCCTGCTTCTGTATTATGGGGAAAGAAAAAATCATATTCTGGTGTTCGCTTCGGTTTTCAACAAGGCTATCTGTTACGAGATGATTTAAATATTCTACTCAAAGGCAATCGTAAACAGGTTTATTATTTGGATTTTTTAAATTTAATTGATATCGATATTGATATATTAAAAACCTACATTTTCGATGCTGTTTTAGTTGATGAGCAATTGAAGCTTTAAAATAAATAATATAAAATCTGAGGCTTTCGTTGCGAACCGTAATGAATCATAGGGTCCATTGCGTTTAAATACTAATATTTTTCTTAGACAAAAGTTTTAAATATATGAAGCTGAAATTTTAACGCAAAGTAAGCGACGATTCGCAAAGGTCCGCAATGAAAACTGTATTAATTTAATTACTTATCATTTGTAAAAATGCTTTCCGGTATTCCAGCCTTTTGCTGCTAAATGTATTTCTCCGGATTCAATGGCTCCCTCTTCCATTTCAGTTCCCATTGAATCATTCCAACGATTGAGGTACCCGAATAATGAAACAACTCCGAGTATTTCGACGATCTCTCCATCGTCCCAGTAGTTTCTCAGATTTTCGGCAATCTTATCATCAACAGAATTTGGAATAATTGATGCAGCTAAGGCAAAATCCAATGCAGCTCTTTCTGCAGGTGAAAAAGAATCATGTGTTTTATATTCCCAAATATTTTCCATTTTCTCTTGCTCTGCCCCATATCTTTCTGCAGCTCGTATGGTATGCGCCTGACAATAACGGCAGCCGGCTGCATTACTGCTTATATAACCAATCAACCTTTTAAATGCGCTTGTTACTCTGCCATGATTTTCCATCACGGCTTTATTTAGTTCAATAAAAGCGTAAGCAATTCTTGGGCGAAGGTGCATGGTTTTAACACTGTTCGGACAAAAGCCAAGCGTTTCATTAAAAAACTCAATCAACTTTAGTAATTCAATGTCACCTTCAGGAGATTTAGGATAAACCAATGGTCTTTTCATAAATTATATTTAATTTTCAAACGTAATGTAAACATTAGAAATCAATAACTTCTTCCTTATCATTTGCTGATTTATCAAAAGAACACAGATGATATAGATCAAGTTGTTTTAATTCAAATATATTCAACTATTTCAAATAAGAAAGACTTTCCTTCTCCATTAATAAATCTGTGCAAACCCAAATGATCCTTTTAATCGGCATTCTATTTCCAAAAGTTTAAGTTGTTTAAAAAATCTTTATTACTGAATGAATAATAGCAATAATTAATATAAATTACAAAAATATTACCCTGATATTCAAGCAATAAACAATACTCAATTGTCTGCCGATTCCGGTTAATTATATTTGATTTTAAAGCCAATGATCATAACTATAAACAAAGAATGGAAGATACTAAAACAAATAAAACACTAATAAAAAACAGAATTTTAAGATTTCTGATTTATATAATTGTAGGATTCGTTTGTGCATACATATACAAACAATTTAAAAATTGATTCTCTTCAAAAAACAGGTTTTGAATAATGAAAAATAAAAATGGAAACACACCCACCACATATTCATCATTCTACCGGGAAAAAAGTATCCCATTATTTCTACGAATTTTTAATGTTATTTATGGCCGTGTTCTCCGGTTTTCTTGCCGAAAATCAGCGGGAGCATTTTATCGAAGAAAAAAGAGCCGGTGAATATGCAAAGAGCCTTTTGAGTGATTTAGTATCCGATACTTTTGAAATTAGTGCTGCAGTGCACCAGGCCAATTTCCTCATACTATCCATTGATAGCCTGACATCAATGTCGTTTAATATAAATTCATCGAATGAAGTTCCTGCTTCATTTTACTATTATAGCAGATGCGTTTCGCGGGCATTTACTGTTGATTGGACTAAATCAACAATCTATCAATTGGTTCAATCCGGAAATCTCAGATATTTTAAAAATAAAAAATTAGTGGAATTAGTTAATACCTATTTCTTTTTTCAAGATGTTATAAAAATTAAAAATGAATCGGACGTTTTACGGAGGGATAAAATTTGTGAAGTACAAAATTGCATTCTTCAGAGTCGTTACTATTCTAAATTTAGTGAACTGGATATTGTAGAGGAAGAATATGGTCATCAACCGGCATCGACAATTGACACACTATTAACAAAGATATTTCCTCTACAGACAGAAGGTAGAAAACGAATGGATGAATATATTAATCAGCTTAGTGACAGAAAATCATCAATGAGACGAAACATTTATGATTTTTACCCACAAGCATATGAAGTCAATTTGGAAATTATAAAAATGTTAAAAACTGAATACCAACTTGAATAGAATAGTACGAATATGGAAACACATCACCCGCACTTAAATCATCAGTCAGGAAAAAAATTTTCGCATTACTTTTATGAATTTTTAATGCTGTTTTTGGCTGTAACACTTGGTTTTATAGTTGAGAACCAACGGGAACATTTCGTGGAACAAACACGGGCTCATGAGTTTGCAATATCATTGTTGGAAGATCTCCAAAAAGACACTATTGAAATACTAGATGTTATGCGTGAAGATAAAATTATACTTGCTTGTTTTGATAGTATAAGTTCAATCGTTCATCAGGGTTTGGAAAATAATAAAGTCCCAGGCTCCTTTTACTATTACTGCAATACAGGAACCAGTTCTCCTACTGTCGGATGGAATGATGCTACACTTGTACAAATTACACAAACAGGAAGTCTCCGGTATTTCAAGAATACAGATCTGATTAAGAAAATCAGTTTTTATTTTTCACAAATTGATTATGTCCGGGGTTTGAATAATGCTGACAGGAATTTAAGAGAGAAAACGATGGAAATACGCAGCAAAATTTTAAATAATTATTACTATTCTCGTTTTTCTTCTTATTCTACTGAATCCTGGCTAAATGTGCCGGAGTCTTTAATGAATAACATATTCCCTCTGCAAACCAACGATGCAAACCTATTAAATGAATTTGCCAATAGTTATGAAAATAGAAGAAGATTGCTCATTCTGGAAATGAACAAAGTTTATCCTAATTCAATTAAGAATGCAAGAGAATTAATGGAGGTATTAAAAATAGAATATCACATCGAATAAGTTAAGACAAAGATCAAAAGTCTAAAGAATAATTGTTATACTCCAAGCCATAAACAATAAACTCTAATTGCCAAACGGAAATCATGGAAGTTCATTCACATACTCATTCTGAAAACAGTTCTTTACATAAAAAAAAATGGAAACATTATCTCTGGGAATTTTTGATGCTATTTCTTGCGGTAACACTTGGTTTTTTTGTTGAGAACCAAAGAGATCATTATATCGAACATCAGCGTGAAATTGAATTTGCTAAGATGCTGTATTCAGAATTATCCGATGATTCTGTTGTAGCAGCCAGTAAACTCAACATCCGGCTGAAAAAGGAAAATGATATGGACTATCTTAATAATTTTTTCAGAGATAGTTCATTAACATCTCTACCTCATGATTTCTATCCGGCATATACAACCTCAGCTTATCTTGCAAACACATATTCGTTCGAACCAAAAGATGGAATTTTAAGTCAACTGCGGAATTCCGGTTCTCTTAGGTATTTTAAAAATACTACCATGCAAAAATTATTTGGAGAGATCAGTGTTTGCATCAACAATATGCGATACAGGAATGACCAGGAATACCAGTTTTTTGCCAACCCAATAAAGCCTTTCATTCTTAAACATTACGATTTTCACTGGCTGGATCAATTGCGAAAAGAAAATATTTCCCCAAATTTACTTGATCTGATAAATGATTATCGCAAAGGCAACAGGACTATTGAAGGGAAAATATTAAATATTTCTTCTTTCGACAGAAGTGAGGCTTGCAATATGATATTATTTTATAAGCAGATGCTGGTATCAACCCGAACTCTTCAATTGAATAATTATATAATAACAAATCATAAAATCCTTCAGGTTTTGAGAGAGATCTATTCCATAAAAAATGATTAATAAAAAGTCAAATAAAAAATAATCGTTAAACACTAAACTTCAAACGAATACTATGGAAGTACACAACCATACACATAGTCTACGAAAAAAGTGGTCGCACTATTTCTGGGAATTTTTAATGTTATTCCTTGCAGTATTTTGTGGTTTCATGGCTGAAAACATTCGTGAACATAGAATTGAAAAGGAAAGAGCAGAACAATATATTTTTTCATTTTGTTCTGACCTTAAAAGAGATACTACCAGGTTTTCAATTGTTATTAAAACCGATGAAATAAAAATTGCTATATTAGAAAATATCTTTACTTGCTATGACTCTCTTATGAAAAACTTTAAAGAAACCTCATGCCTTATTGAGATTTCAAGAAAGTCAGCGTTCAATAATGCTGTTGGATTTAATGATGGCACCATGCAGCAGTTAAAAAATGCAGGAGGTTTTCGTTTATTAGATAAAGCAGACAGAGACAGTATCATAATGTATGATAATGTAATAAAAATGTATAAGGATTTTGAGTCAACTATTTTTCAGGAGAGCCAGAATATTGTTAGAAGTACATTCAGTACCATACTTGATTTCAATGCAAATAAATTCCTATATCCTGTATCAGCCGGAAAAGATAGTAGCAAAATTGAAATATCTATAATGTTCAAAGATGACAAAGATTTACTAAATAAATATTTCAATGATTTATTCAGGTACAGATCAGTTATAGGTACACAAATAAGAAGATTGAACGAATTCAAAGCACAAGCCACGAGACTACTGGAATATTTTAATCGTAAATACCACATTGACCGATGATGGACGTGATTTTTATGATAAGAACACCAAACTAAATACTAAATACTAAAAATTAAAAACGTTCCATGGAAGTTCATAGTCACTCACATTCCCACGGTAAGAAAATCTGGAAAGATTATTTCTGGGAGTTTATAATGTTATTCTTTGCTGTGTTCAGCGGATTTTTGGCAGAGTATCAACTTGAGCATGTAATTGAACATCAAAGAGAAGAACAATATGCTTTAACACTTTTTGAAGATATAAAAGCAGATACAGTAGAGTTAAAAACAAGAATCACTGAAATTTCATTTACCACCGAACGAATTGATACCTTCAGGGCAATGGTTCATAAGCATGAAATAAATTCAATCCCATCAGGTTCTTGGTATTATTACGGGAGATGGGGAACCAAATATTTTAGTATAGCTTTTCAAAATGCAACATTGGAGCAATTAAAAAATTCAGGCGGCTTACGATATTTTAAAAAACAAAATGTTATTAATGCCATTGCTCACTACGACCAGAGTTGCAGAGATTTACAATTAAGCCTGGAAACTCAGGGAGCTATGTATAATCAGCTAATATTTTCAAGAAACAAATTGTTTGATTCATATTATCTTGATGAAATCATGGATTATGATGTTTC
>JANOVV010000046.1:0-80158 GCA_031417555.1 Bacteroidota bacterium | reverse complement strand
ATAAACCTGCCCTGTAGCCGGTCTTGTTGAAATAGTTCTTACCTCACTTAAATTACTAGCTGTAGGTGATGCAGAAGTATTGTTTAATGATAAGAAGTTTCCAGCCACTGAACTAGAAAGACCTATTGAAGCAGCAGCGCTCGAAGGAGTTGCTGATTCTTGTCTGTAAACAAATTCAATATGGTTGTCTGCTTCGTATAATTTAACCTGGAAGGAGATTGAAGAATCAATGGCTGAGAAATCCCAATACCAGTTTTTCCACTCAAATGTAAATACTCTGCTTCCAACCAAACCATCTGTTTTATAAGAAGGTGTAGCTAGAGCTGTATCATTTCCATCAATACCAATTCCACTTAAATTATCCCAAAGTGGAGCGATTACCGGACGAATTGTATTGTTAGCTAAATTGTTTGTAGCATCATATCCGGCAACTACAAGGGATAAGAATCCATTGGAACTTGCACGAATGTTATTATAAGAAACATTCTCGTATTTGAATGGGAATCCAATCGGCACAAGTGTAGATGCATCATCAGTCTGTAAAGAAGGAACTAATGTTGCTCCGGTTAATGGAGTAAACGATCCTGCAGAAGCTGAGAATGAATACGTAGAAGCATAAGCAGGAACCTGAAGAACGGCATCAGCATTAAGCTGTGCATCAAATCCTGAACAAACAAATGAAGGTGTTGCTGTAGCTGTTAAACCGGATGGGTAATTTCTAACAGTAACTGTAGACTGTGAAGTATTTGTACATCCATTACCATCTGTTCCAATAACAACATACGTTGTTGTGGCAATTGGATTAGCAGATACAGAAGCACCAATACCTGTTGATGGAGTTAATCCTGCTAATGGCGACCATGCATATGTTGATGCACCTGTTGCTGACAAAGCTACAGGACTACCGCCCGGTAAACAAATAAAGCCCGATGCAGGAGATGCAACTACTGTTGGAATAGAATTTATTCCTACTGTATACTCAAAAGTTGTAGAAGGTGCACCGCCATTTCCGCAAGTTACAGTTACCTGGAAAATTGTCGGTACCGTTAAGTTGCCTGTAGCTTGTACCGAACCTGTTCCAAGTATATTTGTTAATGAACCCGAAACTGTTCCGGATTTCCACTGATAAATTACACATAAATCAGTAGATGCACCAATTAAATTTAATGTTGTTCCTGTTCCTGAACAAACAGAAACCGGTACATTACTATTAATAGAACCTGCTGCTGGTGTACCTGAACAATGAGGTTGCGGAATTCCAAAAAATTCATCAGCACCGATATCGGGTGTTGTTGCATTTCTTATCTGGCCATCAATGTCTGTTGTTATACCACCAATTGGAGCACCACCGCCATCCAGCGAAAAGCATTCACTATAGCCAGAAGTAATATGCAGGAAGTTTATATTAGAACATGATGTGCTGATAAATGGAGGGTTATGAGCCAAGGAATTAAAATCCCGGGGTGAAACAGCTGTCTGATAAGCGCTCAAAGATGCAAACGTAAGCGGCCCTGTACCATTGGTAAAGATTGTTGAAGCAAAATAATCATTTCTGTTTGATGTTGTTGCAAAATTAGCAAGAGTAGCATCCGTAGTTCTGATAGAAGAAGCTAAACCTGTTCCTGTTGGAATACAAGCATTAAAAAAAATGTTATTGTTTAATTCATATGGAGAACGGGCAACACTTATGTCACTGGATCCCCAATTGGCGCCGGAACTTGAACCGCTCAAATTAACTGTATTAAAGTACACCTTTAAAGAAGTAGTAATTGTATCGGCTAATATTCCATAAACTGAAGTACCTGTTGCAGTAGCTGCATGTAAATCACCGATCATATTATTTGAAACTTCAGCACTGTTTAATGTGCCAATCATTACACCTGCAACCAGAGCCGGAGATCCATTAATGTCTGATGTTAATCGACAGATTTTATTTTTCTGTACAAAAACATTTGTTCCATTTTCTAAATCTATACCTACAACTACTGCTCCTGAAGTTGACAAATTGCTGATTGTATTTCCAACAACACTAAGATTTGAATCTGTAGATAATATACCCGTAACGTTTCCGCCTGCACTTGATATATTTGAAATAGTGTTATTACTTACCGTATTTGCAAATAATGAAGATCCGCTTTCAACACGAATAATGTTTTCAATAACAGCATTTGAAAAACAAAAAATATTGTTGAATGTATTGTTTGAACAAGTTTTTTTCTTCCCTTTTCCACCAACACTGTAAACACCAATCCAGTCTGAACCAGCACCGTCAAATGTAATATTCGAAAAATTATTGTTCGAAAAATTCCATGCTGAAGAATTATCTGATGTTACATCCGAGGCATCCCTATAAAGGGAAAATTCGGTCAATACTCCTGTATTGGTAAATGTTCCTACCACTGAATTATTCAAATAATTAGCTGTTGAGCCCGGTTTTTGACCTGATTCACTTATTAATCGAATAATATTTGCGTTCTTAAGATTCAGATTAGTAAACGTATTGGAATTATAGTTTACAGATCCACCTACAGTAGAACTTAAACCTACAAGGAGTCCTGTGTGGGCAACCTGAATAAATCCTGTATGATCGTTTCCTGTAATAACATAATTGGTAGATTGTAAATTAACAGTACCCGGACCATTAATCAGCATGAAAATATTTCCGCTGCTGGCTCTTGTCCATGTAACACAAACTCCCGGACCTGATGCTGCAATTCCCATTTTATTGTTTCTGATGTTTACAGTTGAAATTGCATCACTTGAATTTCTAATCAACTGAGTTAGTCCGGTAGTTGTATTAAGTTCATTGTCCTTAATAATATTTCCATCCATTGTTAATACATTGGGTGAAGAAGTATTTATAATTGGACGGAATACATTTGAAGTAGCGTTAGATCCAAGAATTTTACATCCTGAAACTGTATTATTACTAATAGAAATTGTTGCCCCGGCATTTGACGCAAGGTTTTGAGTACGAAGACACTCAATACCACCTATTGCTGTAGCCGCCGGGGTGTTAATTACGGTAATTGTGTTATTGTTGAGGGTTATGAAAAAAGTTCCTGATGGCTGAGGAGCTGCGTTTACACCTGAATAAGTTTGAAGTATTGCTATCACATTCCCTGAGCCGGGGAGAGCAAGACTAGCACTAAACACTGTGTTGAAGGAAATATTATTATTGAATTCGTTTTGTGAATAAATACAAGAATAAGTAGTAGTCGCCATACCAACAAATGCAGTCATTGTTGTTCCTGGATTTCCCCAGTCTGTAATTGTATTTCCTGTTGCAGCTGAACTTCCACCGATATCTGTACCGTCGTTCATAAGACCGGCAGTAAGAGAAGCAGAACCAATACTGGCAACAGCAACACATACGTTGTGAATGGCATTGGTGTAAACATGTAAGTTCGAATTCGAACCTGAAGCAGCAACAATTTCAACAGCTGTGGTTGGTGCAGCTTCTGTATGTCTGACATTGCTATAAATACCAAATGAATTTTGATATAATCTTTTTAAAGAGATATCATTATTACGGATAGTTATAAATTGAGCACCATCCGTCGGACTTGCATAAAAAAGTCCAATACCAAATTCAGTTTGACCATTAGAAGCGGCAGCAGTTCCTGAGTTCGCCGGATTTTCCTGAATAGTACAATTGAAAATAGTAATGTTATCTGCTCCTACAATTTTAATAACAGCATCATTTAAAGATCCAGGTATCTGAGGTGTTCCTGCTGTAATGGTATTTAATCCTCCATTAATTGAAACAGGCGAATTTGTACCAACTAAAAGGAGTAATGAACCTGCACCACCAATTACATAACCTCCAACAGGTGCCGTTTGCGGATTACCTGCAGAAATTGTAAGTGTTACGCCGGCTCCGGTAGAACCAGTTAAGTTAAGGTCATTAATTGCAGCTTGTAAAGTAAGATAATCAGCCGGAACATTTTTTGCCCCGGTTACTGCCATTACGCTTTCTACAGTAAAGAGAGAAAATGCAAAGCAAATTGTGAAAAGCGTCCATCGATTAAACCGATTGGCTAAGTTTCTAGTGTAGAGTTTGCTTCTCATATCAGTAAATATAGCAATAATTAATATTTATACAAGCATAAGAAAGCATTTTTTACCGCTGGATTTCGTTTACTCTCTTGGCCCTCGATATTATTTTTCTAAAAAAATATATATTGGACGCTTATTCATTAATCGATCCTACTGATTCAATACTTCAAGGATTGTTTTAATATTGTACAATGTTCTGATAAAACTTATTGCACCAACAATCACTTTTGTGCTTTGTGTTATTAGTAATGATACTATACTTCCAAACTCAAACCGTTTATGATCTTTCCCTTTGGTGTAGCACTTTAATTCCTGTTGATGGGGGCTATTATTATTTCTGTCGGTTTACTTTTGGGCTAATAATTTTTAAATAAATTTAAATTAAAGACTTATTTGATCAACAAATCAATGGAAACGAATTGGCTTAGCCGACTTGCCTTGTGTAGGGTTAAAATATTTCTTAATAAGTTATCAAAAAAAACTCCAGTTAAGTTAAGTTCATTTGATAACCAATTAAACGGATGAGATTAATTTAATTACTTCTCGAAAGTGTTATAAAATCTAAATTGCGATGTTATTTTTTCTAATGCTAACATTGCTTATAAATGCAAGCTTTTCCAATTAATCCTTAGATTTTCTAAATAATATTCTAACTGATTTTCTTTTAAACTGTAATAGATCTACTTTTAAAGACATTTTGAAGATTGATTAATTAATTCGTAAAATCAAAAGTAGTAACTGCATTTATAGTTACCGGCAACGCACTCCATGTTTCCACACTTTGACGGTGCCGAACAACTATGTAATATGCATTACCCATCTTTATACTTCCACCAAGCGATACCGTCAAATTTCCATTTGTCTGTAATATTCCTGTTTGCCGGTCAACTTCAATTAATGAAATCGGTTCAACAATACTAATAGTAACGGAATCAACATCTGTTGGATTCGATGAAACACCTGTTAAATATAAAAACCCTCCATTACCATTGCCATCCATTAAGCCATTTCCTCTATAAAATCCTTCGATAAATATTTTTACATTTAACGACAATCGAGGATTTATTGTAAGATTTCCATTGACATTATTGAAGTAATAATTATTGGAAGAACCGCCTGTAATTAATATAGGATAATTTCCCGGAGGAGATGAAGGAAGAGCAGTTGTTGATGCAACAGGTTCTATAATATCACCGGAGTCTTCTAAATATTTAAACCCATCATAAGAAATAGTGAAAACAGGATTAGGATCTCCAACAAAACGGGACGTATCTTTTGCAGTCGCATTGAGTTCGTTAGGAATAATAGTTAATGTACCTAAACCATAGGTAATGTCAAAGTTTTCTGAAAGAAAAGCTCCCGGTACAATTATATGAGTTCCTTCATCGAAACCTGTAACAAGGTTAACAGATCGAAGTGCAATTGTATCAAAAACAGATGCGGATACATCTGCAGAATCAATTATTACAACTACTTTTCCATTTGTACTATCGTTAATATTCAAACTATTTGCAATAGATGTACCGTTGATTACTATCCTGCCGTTGACCATTGCATTGCCATTGATTACTATTCTTCCGTTTACAATTGCTTTACCACCTGCTAAGGTGGCATTTGCCGAATCCAATTGATAACTGAAAACAGATTCAGGCAAAACTTCTACAACAATAGTAGATTCTAAATCAGTACCGAAAGCTTGAGCTTTGTTAATTACAATTCTGCCATTCGTAATAGATCTTCCGCTGGATAAAAACCCTATTCCATCGAGGTCACTGCTTTCAATAACTCTTCCATTAACAATTTTGTTTTCGTCGATAAAACCAACTGCTGTATCCAAAGTAAAATTATGAATTGCTTTTATAGAACTTAAAAAAGCACTTCTTTCAGCATTTTCTATATTCTGATCATCATAAAAATAATTGAAATGAATCTGTTTTATTTTATCCCCATAACTAAGTGTAGTATCTCGTGGATTGATTGCAATAGGCATTTTATTTACTACCAGAATTGCATCATTGAAAACATAATCAAATTGTTCAAGTAATGTCAAATCAGCCGGGTCAAGCGGATTGAGCGGATCGATAGATGGACGGATTAAATAAAGGCCAATATTACTTGAGTTAATAGCAAGTGTATTAATCTGCATACTATCAAGTCCAAGATTTTGCAACGTGTAAGAAGTATTTTGATATGGAATTCCATCTACAAGAATTGTTGCTGAAAGGTCAGGGATTTTTTCTCCGAATTTTTTTGTTTTATTTTCTGCTGTTACTACAATCGATTTTCTAGGTGCTTGCAAAAAGAATTTTGGATCAGAGTACCCACCATCATTTCCACTTGAAGAATTAGGAGGATTAAATATCTGTAATGCCGGATTTCCAGAGAAGACAGGAATTGAAGCATTAATAGTAGTAGAATTGATAAATGTTTTAGGAATCTCAATACCACTTAAATAAACTTTTGAATTAGATTTAAAAAAATTCCCCTTAATAACTGATGTGAATGGTAATTTGCCTGGAATTATTAAAGGATCCTGAATCAGTTTAGTAAGAATTGGTTTTGGAGCTGCAAATTTATTAATGGCAGAGTCCACTTGAATTAAACCATATCCGCTCGAATAATCGAAACCCGGAGAGCCCATATCAGATGCTGAAGATTGTAAAAGTAATTTAACACTATCCGGGCTTAAAATAGAATTATAATATTTCAACCTTGCTTCAATCAATAAAGCGGCGGCGCCAGCTGCATGAGGTGCTGCACATGATGTACCGAAGAAATTTGGAAGCAAGTCACCTTCAATATTATAATGATTAAAATTAACAGTTGTATTTACACCATTGGGTCCTACAAAATCAGGTTTATTGCGAACAACACCTTCTACATAGGTTCCTCCACTTGATGAAAATGATGCAATTTTTGCAGTGTCAACTCCAAATGCAGGTGTATTTAAATACAAGGCAGCACCAACTGCCATTGAACCCGCTGCATTTGCCTGCCCGACAAGTGTTGAAGTTCCGGCAATATGTTCATTGATTGTAATATCTCCTCTAAAGACAATATATTTAAAACGAACATTCACATTTCCGGGAGCTTTAGTAATTAAAACATTGGCTGTTGTATTTGAGCGGACAATAAATTGTAAAATTTCCATCGGGTCTTCACCTGTGTTTACTCTGTTAAAACCGAAAAGTCTTTTCCCTGTATTATCTACAAGAAAAATATCGAGATCATTTAAAGCGCCAGGAAGTTGCCCCAATGAATATATCGAATCTTCCCATTGCAAAACAATTGTATAAAGACCGCGCGAAAGTGAAACTCCTTGTGTATAATCTCCACTGCCAAAATTATGAGCCAATCCAACATATCCTGTTGGAGGATTTATTGGATTAAAAATACCTTCATATGATTTTGCTCCGTAATTTCCTGCTGAGGTAAAATAAGAAACGCCTTGTGATTTAACAAAATCTACTGCCTGAGCAACAACTCCATCTTTAAAAAATGGTTCGGTAATAAAAGTAACATCATCCACTATTACATGACAACCACTTTGTTGAAGTTCTTTGACTCCATCGGAGAAGTCTCCCGGACTAACAAAACCTGAACGGAAAGCAAGTGTTGCTTTAGGAGCAATATCATGTACAATCTGAAGCATCGCTCTTCCTTCATCACTGCGAACACCATAAGGATACTCAGAAAAAACCTGAACCTGATTAGTATTGTATGGGTTTCCTATTCCGGGAAGATCCCCATTATTTACATCCACCTGTGCGGGATTCCCAAATTTCAAATTATAACTGTCAGACAAAACTCCAACCTTTACTCCTTCCCCTTCTACTTTAAACGCTACCCTTGCACCACTTCCATTTATTGAACTGTCGCCTAAACTATATGCGATCCCGGCTGCAAGAGAATTATTTATTGGTGGATTATACGTTCGTACTGCATTTATTAATGTAGGTAAATTATTTAGTAGTAATAAATTCGCTCTTGGATAAAATCCGGTGATAATAAGTGTAGAATCTCCATTGTCAAAAAGATCCGTCATTCCATACGCCGGTGTTTGAAGTAATACTAAAAGACTGTCATAATAACCCATGTTTGCAACCACTTCAATTAATATTTCACCAAGGTCAACAACATATTGAGTATTTGTCGAGTCAGCTATTGAATCCGGGTTGTTGTGTATTTGAGTTAAATCAGAGCCGATAGTGGTACTTACTTTTCCAGAATCAGAAGCCGGTATGGATGGTATAATACAATTGATAAATGAAATGGTAGTCTGTGCATTTGCAGTGCAATTGTTTGCATCAGTTACAGTATAAGAATATAACCCTGCAGTAAGGCTTGTTGTTTGTCCTGTATAATTGTAGGGCGGCAATCCTCCTTCTGCACTCAATACTATAGTAGGAGGATTTTCATTACAAAGTTCCGTAAGAGCCGGCAAAGACAATAATAATTCACCCGTGACAGTCACACTATCCAAGGAAGAACATCCAAGAGCATCGGTAACCGTATAAAAATGTTTGCCTCCTGAAACACTAAAAACTCCTGTCCCGGTATAAGGCAATGTGCCACCGGTTGCACTCACCTGAATTGAATTTGTTGTATGAATACAAGTAACCGGGCTTAGTTCTGTTGCATCGGCAATAAGGGTAGGACTAACTGTTAATGCTACCGATGAAGAGGACGTGCAACTATTTCCTGGATCAGTTACCACAACAGTGTAAGTATAAATAGTTGTTGCAACAGCTTGAGGGTTTACATTTATAGCCGGTATATTTAATACTAGAGGCAAGCCGGCCGGCACTCCGCCCGTTGCACTCCATGCATAAGTAGGTGAGTTAATTCCAGATTGTGTAGAGAGAGAAGCCAGGCCTCCTCCACAAATAGTACTACTGGAAGATGTAATTATAGCTGTTGCTCCCGGAACAGGATTTATCGTAACTGATATTGTTGCAGTGGCCGAACATCCACTTGCTTCAGAAACAGTAACCGTATACGTTCCTCCATTAGATAAAGAAGCATTTGTAATAATAGGATTTTGCAAGGTAGAAGTAAACCCATTCGTACCAACCCAGCTATATGCTGTACCTCCTCCAGAAGAAAGAGTTAGTGAGCCTCCCTCACAAACCGGACTATTACTCGAAGCAGTTGCCACCGGTATTGTTCCTTTTGTTGCTGTTGTCGTTGCAGTTGCTGTACATCCATTGTTTGAAATCGTAACTGTATAAACAGTTGCCCCTAATGCCAAACTCGCTACAGGGCTTTTTACAAAAGCATTAGGATTTAAACCGGCGGAAGGTGTCCATGCATACGAAACAACAGGAGTCGGTGGTGTAAAAGTATATATCTGACCTGAAGACGGTTTAGTTGATATCGTATTTGTTTCAATAACAGAACTTACAACTGGAGAAACAGAAAGATTACTCAATGATAAAAAGTTACCGGATAATGTACTGGATAAACCAACGGAAGCACTGGCACTTGTTGGAGTTGCGGACTCTGATCTGTAGATAAATTCTATATGACCATCTGCTTCGTATAATTTTACCTGAAATGATATTGATGAATCGACCGCTGAAAAATCCCAATACCAATTTAACCATTCAAAAGTAAAAACGTGGGAGCCATTGGATCCTGTAGTTAAATAAGAAGCGATTCCTTTAGTTAAATCAGGTGCTGACGAAATGCCACTTAAATCATCCCAAAGAGGAGCAATAACAGGCCGGATTGTGCCTGTTGCCAAATTATTATTCTGTCCGCCACCGGTATTATTTAAAGATAAAAATCCATTTGAATTGGCAAATGCATTTGAATAAGAATTTCCTTCATAACTAAATGTAAATCCAAAAGGAACAGATGCAGCTACATCATCGGCTTCAATTGACGGAACATGCACAGCTCCTGTTAAAGGAGTAAAAGTACCACTTGATGCTGCTAAGGAATACAATGAAGCATATGAAGGAATTGTTAATCCGGCTGTAACATCAAGTGTGGATGTTCCATTGTTACAAACCAAAGTTGGCGTTGCACTTGCAATTAAATTTGTTGGTGTATTACTTACAGAAATAATAACCGTAGTATCATCTGTGCAGCCGCTTACGTTTGTGCCAGTTAAAATATAAGAAGTAGTAAGTATGGGATTGGCAGATACAACAGAACCAGTAGTAGCCGATAATCCTTGTGAAGGTGACCAAGTATACGTTGAAGCCCCGCCTGCAGTTAATACTGCAGGAGATCCACCTGGAAGACATATCAAAGCAGAGGTGGGAGAAACTGTTACTGTAGGAAGAGAAATTAGGAAAACCCCTTTTTCACCCGTTGTTACTGAAGAACCACCCGGACGCGTACAGGTTATTGTAACCTTATAATAAGTAGTTACTGTCAAAGGTCCTGTTGCCTGAAAAGTCCCTGTTCCTAAAACGTTTGGATATGGTCCGCCGGAATTTGTTCCGGAATTCCATTGATAAACAATACCAATATCTGTTGATGCACCTGTTAATGTTAAAGTTGTTCCGGATCCGGAACATATATTTCCGATTCCATTGATTGAACCCGACGTTGGTACACCGGTACAAAATGGTTGAGAAATCCCGGAAAATTCATCAGCACCAATATCCGGTGTTGAAGCATTTCTTACCTGGCCATCAATGTCTGTTGTTATGCCACCAATTGGTGCTCCACTACTTTCCATAGATGTAGTAGCTCCGGCTGTCAAATGCAGGAAGTTTACATTAGAACATGTTGTGCTGATAAATGGAGGGTTTTGAGCAAAGGAATTAAAATCCCGAGGCGAAACACCCGTCTGATAAGCGGCCAAAGATGCAAATGTAAGCGGGCCTGTACCATTGGTAAAGATTGTTGAAGCAAAATAATTATTTCTGTCTGATGTTACTGCAAAATTAGCAAGAGTAGCGTCTGTTGTACTGATAGCAGCTGCTACACCTGTTCCTGTTGGAGAACACGTATTAACAAAAATGTTATTATTTAATTCATACGGAGAACGAGCAACATCAAAGTCGCTTGCACTCCAATTGGCACCGGTACTTGTACCACTCAAATGAACTGTATTATAATACACTTTTAATGAAGTAGTAATTGTATCGGCACGTATTCCATAAACTGAAGTACCTGCTGCAGTAGTTGCATGTAAGTCGCCAATAGTATTATTTGATATTTCAGCACTGTTTAATGTACCTACTACAATACCTGCCACAACAACAGGAGATCCATTGAAGGTTGATGTTAATCCACAGATTTTATTTTTCTGTACTAAAACATCTGTTCCATTTTCTAAATCTATACCTACTACTACAGCTCCTGAAGTTGACAAATTGCTGATTGTATTTCCAACAACTGTAAGATTTGAATCAGTAGATAATATACCGGTAATATTTCCACCTGCACTTGATATATTTGAAATAGTATTATTACTTACCGTATTTGCAAATAATGAAGATCCGCTTTCAACACGAATGATGCTTTCAATAATACCATTTGCTGTACAAGAAATGTTATTGAATGTATTGTTGGAAGCAGTTTTTTTCTTACCATTTCCGGCAACACTATAAACACCAATCCAGTCGGAACCAACTCCGTCAAATGAAATATTCGAACAATTGTTGTTCGAAAAATTCCATGCTGAAGTTTGATTTGATGTTACATCAAAAGCATCCAGGTAAAGAGAAAATTCTGCCATTGCAGCACCACCAGAAGTGTTGGCAATTGAAATTGTATTATTCAGATAATTGGCAATTGAGTTCGGCTTTTGACCTGATTCACTTATTAATCGAATAATAAATGAATTCTTAAGATTTAGATTAAACGTATTGAAATTATAGTTTACAGATCCACCAACAGTAATACTTGCACCTACAAGGAATCCTGTATGATTAACTTGAATAAATCCTGTATGTTCGTTTCCTGTAATAGTATAAACGGTAGATTGTGCATTAATTGCACCCGGACCATTAATCAACATGAAAAAATTGGCGCTGCTGGCTCTTGTCCATGTAACACAAACTCCCGGTCCTGATGGTGCAATTCCTAATTTATTGTTTCTGATAAAAACATCTGTAATTACATCACTTGAATTTCTAAGCAACTGACATTGTCCTGTAGTTGTATTAAGTTCATTGTCTTTTATAATATTTCCATCAATGGTTAAAACATTGGGTGAAGAAATATTTATAATTGGACGGAATAAGTTTGATGTAGCGTTAGCTCCAAGAATTTTACACGCTGAAACTGTATTATTACTGATAGAAATTGATGCACCGGAAGCTGGTCCAAGGTTCTGAGTACGTACACACTCAATAGCGCCTGTTGCAGATGCTATCGGAGAGTTTACAAGAGTAAATGTATTGTTGTTAACTCTTGTAAAAAAAGTTCCTGTCGGCTGAGGAGCCACGTTTACACCTGTATACGTTTGAAATACTCCATACAATGTACCTGCACCAGGAAGTGTAAGGTTAGCACTTAGCATTGAATTAAATGATACATTATTATTGAATTCATTTATTGAATAAACACAAGGATAAGATGTTGTTGTCATACTCACATAAGCAGAAATTGCTGTTCCCGGATTTCCCCAGTCTGTAATTGTATTTCCAGTTGCAGCTGAACTGCCACCGATATCTGTACCGTCGTTCATAAGTCCGGCAGTAAGAGAAGCTGATCCAATACTTGCAACACCATAACTTACGTTATGTATTGCATTGGTATAAACATGTAAGTTTGAATTCGAACCTGAAGCAGCAGTAATATCAGCAGCTACAGTTGGTGCAGCGTCTGTATGTCTAACACTGCTATAAATACCAAATGAATTTTGATACGTTCTGCTAAGAGAAATGTCATTATTACTAATCGTATTATTTCTTGCCCCATCTCCAGTACTCACGTAAAAAAGCGCAACTCCAAATTCAGTCCTGATTTGAGAGGCCGCTGCAGTAGACCCGGTATTTGAAGAATTCTCAATCATGATAAACTCTGTAAGAGTTATATAATCGGCGCCTATTAATTTAAAAATAGCATCATTTAATGCTCCAACTGTTTGTGGAGTAAATGCTGTAACGATATTTCCTCCGCCATTAATTGTAACTGTATTCACAGCACTGGTTGAAGTAAGCAATGCAGAACCAGCCCCTCCAATTACATAACCACCGGCTGGGGCAGTTTGCGGACTACTCGCATCAACAACTATCGTTACTGCTGCAGAAACACCTTGAGAATTTAGATCTGCAATTGCCGTTGCCAATGTAGAATAATCAGAAGGAATGTGATAAGTTCCTGATAGTTGTGCTTTACTAGCAACTAAATTTAAAAGTAAAAAACAAAAAAGAATACTTTTTAAAAAACTGTTGAATGGTTTACAAGTTTTCATGTTTGCAATAGATTAAATGATTTAATTTTTCAATTAATAAAAAAAATATTCTCAACTAATACTAACTCTTTAGCTTAGAAAATAGCTCCATCAAAATTAAAATCCTAAATATCTTCTATTAACTAAAAAGCAGAATCAATACAGTCAAGCTCAAATTCAAATAAATTTTTAATACAGTCAACATTCGAAGAGAATATTTATTTAGAATTAAAGTTTGAGATTTTATTAGAGGAGTCCTTAGAAAGACCTACTCTATCTGTTGCATTTGAATTTGCTAACTTAGGCAGAGAAATAAAATACAAAAATGAATATGATGCCGAAACTACCGTATCCATGGCTTATTTTTTTATGATGACTATGCAAAAAAGCATAGTATATATTTTTGAAAAAATTACAATAAAACTGAAACAGTTTTAATTCGACAAATTTTTTAAATTCGAATTTGTTTAGTAAATGTAATAATGATTCTTAATAATACAAATTCCCTATTCAATAATTTAATTTCTATTCAAAATTTACTGAAAAAAAACAATATTTTATAAGAAAAATTAGAATAAAAAGGAATAAAAATGATTTATTTCCGAAGAATTTTAAAAATCGAAAATAATTTCTTCAAAAAAACCTATATCGCCGCTTCTCCCAACAATACAACCGGATTCTCCATCAATCCTTTAAATGTTTTTAAAAAATCAGCACCGGTTACGCCATCTACTACTCTGTGATCGCAACTCATTGTAACTTTCATAACATTTCCCGGAACTACCATATTATTTTTAATAACCGGCTTTTGTTGTATGCCGCCAATGGCCAATATGCATGCATCAGGGGGATTAATGATGGCAGTAAATTCTTCAATGCCGAACATTCCTAAGTTGGAAATCGTAAATGTATTCCCTTCCCAATCGGATGGCTGAAGTTTTTTATCTTTTGCTTTCTGAGCAAATGTTTTTACTTCAGCATTAATCTCACGCAATGTTTTCGAATCTGCAAAACGAACCACAGGAACAAGCAACCCTTCCTCTACTGCAACTGCTACTCCAATATGAATGTGATGATTATATCGTATCGTATCTCCCATCCACGACGAATTTACCTTTGGATGATGACGCAAAGAAACAGAAACTGCTTTAACAACAAAATCATTGTAAGAAACTTTTGAGCCTGTAACTAAATTAATACTCTCTCTCGCTGAAATTGTATTGTCCATGTCAATTTCTATCGTAAGATAAAAATGCGGCGATGTAAATTTACTTTCACTTAAACGCTTTGCAATCGTCTTACGCATTTGTGAAACTGAAATTTCATCAAAACTTTCTTCCATCACAGCACTTCCAAATCCTCCGCCATTTACTGCCATTCCCGGCTTGAACCAATCAATATCTCTTTTTACAATCCGCCCCTGATCTCCGCTTCCCATAACTTTCCCAAGATCTATTCCCTTTTCGCCTGCAAGCCTTTTTGCTAATGGCGATGCTTTCAATCCTGATGGTAAATTAGAAACCGTTTTAGAATCAGTAGCGACAACCGAATTGTTTTGTTGTTGTGCTACAGGTTTTGCTTTTGGAGTTTCAGCAACACTCTTTACTACTTTTTCTTCTACTTTATTATCGGCAACACTGACAGATGGTTTTGCTTGTTTAGCATTTTCAGATTCAAGTAATGATTTATAATCTTCTCCTTCTTTCCCTACAATAGCAAGTATGCCATCAACAGGTGCAGCTTTCCCTTCTTCCACACCACGATAAAGAAGCACACCTTCCTGGTACGATTCAAATTCCATGGTCGCTTTATCGGTTTCAATCTCTGCAACCAACTCGCCGGATTTTATTTTATCACCAACTTTCTTATGCCATTTAGCAACAACTCCTTCAGTCATTGTATCACTCATTTTGGGCATTCGTACGATTTCGGCCATGGGGGAGGAATTTAGGGGATGGTTTTTTTGTATCAAGTATCAAGTATCAAGATTAGGACAGATACTAATTTTACATGTTTAATTTTTTTAATTCTTTAAATTATAATTATCAATTACGAACCATTCATGATACTTGATACCTGATACATAATTCTCAATCCAAAATATACGGATAATCCTTCTGTGTATAAACATCAATAAACAATTCCGACGGATCCGGATACGGAGACTCTTCAGCAAAGACAACTGAATCTTCTACTATATCTTTAACTTTATTATTGATAATCTCTATCTCTTTATCTGTAGCAAGTTTTTTTTCACGTATCGTTTTAAGAACTACTTCTATCGGATCTTTTGCTTTATAACCTTCTACTTCTTCTTTCGTTCTGTATTTGGCAGGATCACTCATCGAATGTCCTTTGTATCTGTATGTATTAATCTCCAATAAATACGGACCATCACCTTTTCTTGCATGGCCAACTGCTTTAAACATAGCATCGTGAACATCTTCTACACTCATTCCATCCACAGGTTCTGAAGGCATGTCATAAGCAAGACCGAGCTTATAAAGGTCTGTCATATTACTTGTACGCTCCACTGATGTCCCCATTGCATAATTATTATTTTCAATAACAAAAACAACAGGAAGTTTCCACGTCATTGCCATATTTAATGCTTCATGAAATGCTCCTTGCCGAACGGCACCATCTCCCATGTAACAAACGGTAACACTCTTGCTGCCACGGTATTTTTCCGCAAAAGCAATCCCTGCTCCCAACGGAATTTGTCCGCCTACTATACCATGCCCTCCAAAAAAGCGATGCTCAGCATCAAACATATGCATGGAACCGCCTTTACCTTTCGAACACCCGGTAGCTTTGGCAAAAAGTTCAGCCATTACAGATCGTGATGAAACTCCTTTTGCAATAGCATGAGCATGATCTCGATAGGCTGTAATCATGTTATCCTCAGGAAGTAACACCGACATCGCCCCGGCAACTACAGCTTCTTGTCCAATATATAAATGACAAAAGCCTTTGATTTTTTGCATACCATAAAGCTGTCCCGCTCTCTCTTCAAATTTGCGCATGAGAAGCATGTCCTCATACCATTTCAGGTAATGTTTTTTTGTAAACTTCGTTTCAGGCATAATTGTTTGTAGGGACGGCAAAGATAGATTTTCCATGGATATAAATTGAAGCTCGATTGTCAAAAGTTAACAGTCAAAAATAGGTACTTTATTGTAATTTTTACTTAAAATTAAAACAGAAAAGCAATTATCCTAGTTTAGATCAATAGTAAAGATGATTTAATAAATTGGAAGTATATTATTGACTTTTATACTAAATGACGCTCAAATATAATCCTTTTTTAACCCTTCACTTTTGCATTTTAACCTATTCTCTTTCTGATTTTCTATGTCTATATTCGCACTCTCTCAGAACCCAATAAATGAAGAAAATTCAAATGGTTGACCTTATAGGTCAATACGAAAAAATTCAACCGGAAATTGACAAAGCCGTAATCGATGTCATTCGCTCATCTGCCTATATTAATGGCCCTGAAGTCACGGCTTTCCGGTCAGAACTCGAAAACTATTTGAAAGTAAAGCACGTCATTCCTTGTGCTAATGGTACAGATGCTCTTCAAATTGCCATGATGGCTCTTGGATTAAAGCCCGGCGACGAAGTAATCACGGCCAGTTTTACCTATGTAGCTACAGCCGAAGTCATCGCTCTTCTTCAGCTTAAACCCGTTTTGGTTGATGTACTTCCCGGCACTTTTACGATTGATCCCAAAGCCATGGAAGCGGCCATCACTCCCAAAACAAAAGCTATTGTTCCCGTTCACCTCTTCGGCCAATGTGCCGATATAGAAACTATAAATGCCATTGCCAAAAAACACAATCTTTTCGTCATCGAAGATATTGCACAGGCCATCGGTGCCGATTATACTATGAAAAATGGTACGGTTCAAAAAGCCGGAACTCTCGGAATTATCGGTTGTACTTCTTTTTTCCCCTCTAAAAATCTCGGCTGTTATGGGGATGGCGGAGCTTTATTTACCAATGACGATGCTTTAGGTAAAAAAATTAAAATGATTGCCAATCACGGCCAGTCTGTTCAGTATTATCATGATGAAGTGGGTGTAAATTCCCGCCTCGACAGTATACAAGCAGCAATCCTTCGAATTAAATTGCGGCATCTCGATGAATATGCAAGCGCCCGTCAGAAAGTTGCAGCATTTTATGATCGCGCATTTGCCAATCATCCAAATATTATCATACCGGAACGATTCCCAAATTCATCGCATGTATTTCATCAATATACTCTTGTTCTTAAAAATTCAAACCGTGATCAATTGCGCGAATATCTTGCATCGAAAGAAATTCCTGCGATGATTTATTATCCTGTCCCTTTGCATTTTCAAAAAGCGTATACGGATCCAAGATATAAGGCGGGCGATTTTCCTGTTACTGAATGGTTGTGTGCAAATGTAATTTCATTACCTATTCATACGGAAATGAATGAAGAAACATTAAACTATATTACCGAAAACGTTCTTGGTTTTCTCAATAAAAAAAGTCTGTCTTCCCGGCAGAATGTAGAACTAATTTAACCCTTTTCCCCGGGAGAGGAAAGGAAATTTAACTATGAAAATTACAGTTGTGGGAACCGGCTATGTCGGTCTGGTTACAGGAACTTGCTTTGCAGAAACCGGCAACCAGGTTGTTTGTGTGGATATCGACAAAAATAAAGTCGAACGAATGCAAAATGGTGAGATTCCCATTTACGAACCACATCTGGATTTACTCTTTGAAAGAAATATAAAACAAGGTCGTTTACATTTCACTACTAATCTGAGTGAAGGAATTAAAGATTCCAAAATTATTTTTCTTGCCCTACCTACACCTCCGGGTGAAAATGGTTCTGCTGATCTTAAATTTATTTTACAGGTTGCAAACGAACTTGGTAAACTCATAAAAGATTATTGTATTGTAATCAATAAAAGTACCGTGCCTGTTGGGACTGCTGAATTGGTGAAGGAAGCCATTTCAAAAAATTGTTCTGCCGATTTCGATGTTGTCTCCAATCCGGAATTTTTACGTGAAGGTTTTGCTGTTGATGATTTCATGAAACCCGATCGAGTTGTAATTGGAACTACTTCTGAAAAAGCAAAAAAGCTGATGACAGAACTTTACTCTCCTTTTGTAAGGCAGGGGAATCCGATTTATTTTATGGATGAACGTTCTGCTGAGCTCACGAAATATGCTGCCAATTCTTTTCTTGCCATGAAGATTACTTTCATGAATGAGATTGCAAACCTTTGCGAGAAAGTAAATGCAAATGTTGATGCTGTTCGAATTGGTATCGGTACTGATGATCGTATTGGAAAACGTTTTCTTTTCGCGGGAATCGGTTATGGCGGTAGTTGTTTTCCAAAAGATGTACAAGCTCTCTTGCATACTTCCGAAGAAAATCATTACGATTTCAGTATTCTAAAATCGGTAATCAATGTAAATGAAAAACAAAAAACAATTATTGTAGATAAAATAAAAAAACATTTCGGTAATAATCTAAAAGGAAAAAAAGCCGCAGTATGGGGACTTGCTTTCAAACCGGATACGGATGACATCCGTGAAGCACCTGCATTATATATTATTGATGCACTTGTAAAAGAAGGTGTAACAATCAGCGCTTACGATCCGGAAGCAATTCCTAATGTAAAAAACTCCATAGGTGATAAAATTAATTATGGAAAAGATGAATACGATGTTCTTAAGGATGCTGACTTTCTAGTTATAGCAACAGAATGGTCTGTCTTCCGTACACCTGAATTTAACCGAATCAGTGATCTGATGAAAAGCAAACTGATTTTCGACGGAAGAAATGTTTACGATTTAAATCAGATGAAAGATCTTGGTTTTACCTATTACAGTATTGGAAGAAATAAAATTAACTGACGTCTTGAATTCTACTCCGATGAAAAGAATACTTATTACAGGTGCTGCAGGTTTTCTGGGATCGCATCTCTGCGACCGTTTTATCAAAGAAGGGTATGAAGTAATTGGAATGGATAATTTAATTACCGGCGATCTCAAAAACATCGAACATCTTTTCAAACTCAAAGAATTTGAATTTTATAATCATGATGTATCGCAATTCGTAACTGTTGCCGGCAAACTTGATTATATCCTTCATTTTGCTTCACCCGCAAGTCCGATCGATTATTTAAAAATTCCCATACAAACATTAAAAGTAAGTTCCCTTGGAACGCATAATCTTTTGGGCCTTGCAAAAGCAAAGTCGGCCAGAATACTCGTTGCATCAACATCAGAAGTATACGGTGACCCGCTCGTACATCCTCAGACGGAAGATTATTGGGGTAATGTAAATCCAATCGGACCAAGAGGCGTGTATGACGAAGCTAAACGTTTTCAGGAAGCGATTACAATGGCCTATCATACGTATCATAAACTTGAAACAAGAATTGTCAGAATTTTCAATACATACGGTCCAAGGATGCGATTGAATGATGGAAGAGTTTTACCTGCTTTTATCGGACAAGCTTTACGTGGAGAAGATTTAACAGTTTTCGGCGACGGAAGCCAGACGAGATCTTTCTGTTACGTAGATGATTTGATCGAAGGAATTTACCGTTTGTTATTAAGCGACTATTATCTTCCTGTCAACATCGGCAATCCGGATGAAATCACCATTTTAGAATTTGCACAAGAGATTATTAAACTTACTGGAACGAAACAAAAAATTATTTCCCGGCCTCTTCCTCAAGACGATCCGAAACAAAGACAGCCTGATATTACTAACGCAAGGAAAATTCTTGATTGGGAACCAAAAATAAATAGAGGTGAAGGATTGAAAAGAACGTATGAATATTTTAAAAACCTTTCAAAAGAAGAATTATATAATTCGGCACATCGGTTTGCATAATAAAATTAAAAACAGAAATTCTTTCTCTTTGTTTCTTTAAATTTAACATCAAAATGGAAAAAAAATATTTTGCTCATGAAACTGCTGTTATAGATGATGGATCTGTGATTGGCAATGGAACAAAAATCTGGCATTTCTGCCATATAATGTCTGACAGTGAAATTGGCTCTGAATGTACAATCGGACAAAACGTAGTGATATCGCAAAAGGTAAAACTAGGCAACAATGTTAAAGTCCAGAATAATGTCTCTATCTACACAGGAGTAACTTGCGAAGACGATGTCTTTCTGGGACCGTCGATGGTTTTTACGAATGTAAATAATCCACGCAGCGCCATCATTCGCCGCGATCAATATCTGAGAACGAATGTCGGCAAAGGTGCAACGATAGGTGCTAATGCAACAATCGTTTGTGGAAATAATATAGGCGAATATGCTTTTATAGGTGCCGGCTCAGTAGTTACAAAAGACATTGCTCCGTATGCTCTCGTTGTTGGAAATCCATCGAAACAAATCGGATGGATGAGCGAATACGGGCATCGACTTAATTTTGATGCCAACGGAATAGCTGTTTGTCCGGAAAGTAAACAGGAATATAAACTTACCGGCAATAAAGTTAAACGTATCAAGTAATGAATGAGAACAGAAAAATAAAATTTGCAATTGTTGGCAGCGGACATATCGGGAAACGGCATGCTGAAATGATCCGCCGTAATCCTGAGTCGGAACTTGTCGCTATGTGTGATGTAAAAGACAAATCAGAAATCGGGCTTTCTGATGTTGATGTTCCTTTTTTCTCTACGATCGAAAGTCTCTTAAATTCCGGGATCGATTTTGAAGTTCTTTCCGTTTGTTCTCCCAATGGACTACATGCCGAACATACACTAAAAGCACTCGACCATAAAAGACATGTTGTCATTGAAAAACCAATGGCTCTAACAGTAGCTGATTGCGAAAAAATTATTTTCAAAGCTTTACAGGTTTCAAGACAAGTTTTTTGCGTGATGCAAAATCGCTACTCACCTCCTTCCATGTGGATTAAAGAAGTAATCGAAAGTAATGTCATTGGACGTATTTTTTTGGTACAATTAAATTGTTACTGGAATAGAGATCAGCGCTATTATAACGGTAAAAACTGGAAAGGATCAGCAGATCTTGATGGTGGAACATTATTCACACAGTTTTCTCATTTCATTGATATCATGTATTGGCTCTTTGGAGATATCATTGACATTAAAGCACGTTTTGCAGACTTCAATCATAAAGACAATACAACATTTGAAGACTCCGGAATTGTTAGTTTTGATTTCGTAAACGGCGGTATGGGTTGTATTAATTACTCCACTGCTGTATGGGATAATAATCTTGAAAGCAGTATTACAATTATAGGAGAAAACGGCAGTGTAAAGATCGGCGGGCAATACATGAATGAAGTTGAGTATTGTCATATTAATAATTACAAAATGCCTGTACTTCCTCCTGTAAATCCAGCAAATGATTATGGAACGTATAAAGGTTCTGCTGCAAATCATCACTACATAATCGAAAATGTTATTGATACATTGAAAGGAAGAACAATAGTTACAACAAATGCTTTGGAAGGTTTAAAAGTTGTTGACATCATTGAAAGAATTTATTCTCACCGTAATCTTCCATTGCTTAAGAAAAAATAATTACCGGAATCAATCATATGTATAAAGAACTTGTTGAAAAGAAAAAAAAATTAGCAGTTATAGGCCTAGGGTATGTTGGGCTTCCTATCGCCCTTGAATTTGCCGGTAAGATTAATGTCATTGGATTTGACATTAATGAACAGAGACTTGAAAAAATGAGAAACGGAGTTGATCCCAGCGGTGAATTAAAATCGGAGCACTTCAAAAATAAATCTATCGAATTTACTTCTTCATTAGAAAAATTGGGAGAAGCATCCTTTTTCATTGTTACAGTTCCTACACCAATCGACGAACACAATCTGCCGGATCTTAAACCAATTCTTAGCGCAACGCGTTCCATAGGTAAAATCCTCAAAAAGGGCGACTACGTTGTTTACGAATCCACCGTTTATCCAGGATGTACGGAAGAGGATTGTATTCCTATTCTTGAAGAACTTTCCGGATTGAAACACAAAACTGATTTTAAAGTCGGTTATTCACCCGAGCGGATTAACCCGGGAGATACCGAACATACTATTACAAAAATTTTAAAAGTAGTTTCCGGAAGCGATGAAGAAGCTCTTGAGGAAATTGCATTATCATATCAGATAATCGTTAAAGCAGGTGTTCATCGGGCTCCATCGATAAAAGTTGCCGAAGCTGCAAAGATCATAGAGAACACACAACGAGATGTGAATATTGCTCTCATGAATGAACTTAGCATTATCTTTAACAAAATGGGAATAAATACTTATGATGTTTTAGAAGCAGCAGGTACAAAATGGAATTTCATCCGATTTCAGCCCGGACTTGTAGGCGGACATTGTATTGGTGTTGACCCTTATTACCTTACTTATAAAGCACAAGAACTGGGCTATCATGCACAAGTGATCAATAGCGGAAGATATGTAAACGACAGCATGGGGTTTTATGTAGCTAAACAAACTGTTAAAAAAATAATTTCTTCAGGCAAAGATGTTTCCAAATCAAAAGTGCTGGTTCTCGGTGCAACTTTTAAAGAAAATGTAGAAGACATTCGAAATTCAAAAGTTGCTGATGTCGTTAAAGAATTAGTTTCATATGGTGTTACTGTTGAAGTTTCAGATCCAAGAGCTAACAGTGATGAATTAAAACACGAATATGGTTTTGAATTAGTAAAGTCGCTGGGAAAAAATTATGATGCAATTATTGTTGCAGTAAACCATGACGAATTTAAAAATCTGAATGAAGAATGGTTCGCATCAGCTTTAAGCAAAGACGGATTAGTTGTCGATATCAAAGGAATGTTGAAAGGAAAAATAAAAAATTTAAATTACTGGAGTTTATAAAATGAACATACTCGTAACAGGAGGAGCCGGATATATTGGCTCACATACAGTCGTCGAACTTTTGGAAAAAGGTTTTCACCCTGTTATTGCCGATAATTTAAGTAATTCCAGAGAAAATGTTATCGATGCTATTTTCGAAATCACCGGAGTAAAGGTTCCTTTTATTAATATTGATCTTTGCAATAAAAAAGAAACTGATAAAATTTTTGATCAGTTTAAGATTGATGCTACCATTCATTTTGCCGCGTGGAAAGCAGTTGGCGAGTCTGTGGAAGATCCTTTGAAATATTACAAAAACAATCTTCTGTCTCTCATTAATCTTTTAGAAATTTATAATGAAAGAAAACTAGACAATTTTGTTTTCTCTTCTTCTTGCTCAGTTTACGGACAAGCAGACAAGCTTCCCGTTACCGAAAGTTCTCCACTAAAAAAACCAGAATCTCCTTATGGAAATACGAAACAAATCGGAGAAGAAATTATTGAAGATGCTATTCGGGCAATTAAATTTAATGGGATAGCTTTGCGTTATTTCAATCCTGCCGGAGCACATAAGAGTGCATTGATTGGTGAATATCCTCTACAACCTCCAACAAATCTTGTTCCGGTAATTACCCAAACTGCCATTGGCAAACGAAAGTCTGTAACAATACATGGTAATGATTATTCAACTCCTGACGGGACATGTATTCGGGATTATATACATGTTGTAGATGTTGCCAAAGCTCACATTGCTGCGATTGAAAGGCTTTTAAATAAAAAAAATAAGAAACCGTTTGAAATTTTTAATCTCGGATCCGGAAATGGCAACAGTGTTCTCGAAGCAATAAATACATTTGAAAAAATTTCCGGGAATAAATTAAATTACATGGTAGGTCCGCGACGTGCCGGAGATGTAGAAAAAGTTTGGGCCGATACCACACTGGCTAATAAAGAACTTGCCTGGAAATGCGAACTCAACCTTGAAGATATAATGCGATCAGCCTGGGCATGGGAAATGAAATTAAATGAACGTATAATCGTCTGAAAAATATATGAGCAACTTTCAAAAAAATATTCTTGTCACCGGTGGTGCCGGATTTATCGGCTCACACGTCATTCGTCATTTTATTAATAAATATCCTTCTTACCGTATTGTCAATTTTGACAAACTGACTTATGCCGGTAATCTTGCCAACCTCAAAGACATTGATACAAAAGAAAATTATGTTTTTGTAAAAGGTGATATAAATGATGTTGAAAGTATAAATGAAACTTTTTCACGCTTCAATATAGATTCAGTAATCCATCTGGCTGCCGAATCTCATGTTGATCGCAGCATTTCAAATCCAATTGAATTTGTAATGACAAATGTAATTGGAACTGCCAATCTTTTAAGTGCCGCTAAAACTTTTTGGAAAGAAGCTGTTCAGGGTAAAAATTTATTTTATCACGTATCTACCGATGAGGTTTATGGCTCACTGGGAGCAACTGGCTTCTTTACAGAAAAAAGCCCGTATGATCCACACAGTCCGTATTCAGCCAGCAAAGCCGGTTCCGATCATCTTGTGCGTGCTTATTTTGATACTTATAAATTACCAGTTGTCATTTCCAATTGCTCGAATAATTATGGCTCTTATCAATTTCCGGAAAAACTTATTCCACTGGCAATAAACAATATCAAAAATTACCGGCCCGTTCCCGTTTATGGAAAAGGTGAAAATGTTCGTGATTGGCTTTTTGTTGATGATCATGCAAAAGCAATTGATGTTATTTTTCATAACGCTCCGGTAGGAGAAACTTTTAACATTGGCGGAAATAATGAATGGAAAAATATCGATCTCATACTACTCTTATGTACCATCATGGATCACAAACTACACAGAGAACCCGGAACTTCTGCCAAACTGATCTCTTATGTTAAAGATCGCGCTGGCCATGATCTTCGTTATGCTATCGATTCATCTAAACTTCAAAAAGAATTGGGTTGGAAACCCTCTCTACAGTTTGCAGAAGGACTTGAACTCACCGTCGATTGGTATTTAAATAATGATGAATGGTTGAACGAATTGATTTCCGGCGATTATTTGCATTACTATGAGCAGCAGTATGAGAAAAGATAGTATCTGGTATCAAGAATCAAGAATCAAGAATCAAGAAAAAAATATTTGATAGATTTGTATTATTAAAAGAGTAATTTTCGATTCGGTATCTTCAGTTTTCAATCTTCAATTTTAAATAATTAATGCCTGCAACTTATCATACCACAGATCTATCTAAGACCTCTTTTCTAATTACGGGCGGAGCGGGATTTATTGGTTCTAATATCGTTCAATATCTTTTTAATAATAATGCAGGAAAAATAAGAGTACTTGATAATTTTTCAAATGGGTTATTAAAAAATATTTCACAATTTATTGGCCACAAAAATTTTGATTTTATTGAAGGCGATATTCGTGATTACGAAACGTGTAAAAAATGTTGTGAAGGGATTGATTATGTTTCACACCAGGCTGCTTTAGGATCGGTTCCTCGTTCAATAAAAGATCCGATTACAACAAATGAGGTAAATGCTAATGGATTTCTGAATATGATTCTTGCTGCTAAAGAATCATCTGTTAAAAGATTTATTTATGCTAGTACCTCTGCCATTTACGGTGATCATCCGGTACTTCCTAAAAAAGAAGAGCAAACCGGCAACCCTCTTTCACCCTATGCTGTAAGCAAAAAAACGAATGAACTATATGCTCAGGTTTTTTCAAATACATTTAAAATAGAAACGATTGGTCTCCGATATTTCAATGTCTTCGGTCCGAACCAAAGTCCTTCCGGACCTTATGCTGCAGTGATTCCTCTTTTTATTCAAAGCGTCATCGATAATAAACCGCCATTTATTGATGGTGATGGTGAACAAACGAGAGATTTTACTTTTGTCGATAATGTTGTTCAGGCAAACATCAGAGCTTTACTCACAACGAATTCTGAAGCAATAAACCGAGTTTACAATGTTGCTTTAGGCGAACGTGTGTCAATAAATGAATTATTTAATATTATTGCAAGAATATATAAATCAGATATCAAACCTGTTTATAGAGAAAAACGTTCAGGCGATGTCAGAGATTCATTGGCTGATATTTCTGCCGCAAAAAAATTATTGTCGTATAATCCATTGATAGGACTTGATGAAGGACTCGCATTAACGATAGAATGGTTTAGGCAATCAATGATTAATTCAAACTAATATGTCTTTATTCGGATCATTATTTTCTAAAAAACCAAAAGAGCCCGATTACCCGTCAGTATCAGACTTTTCAGCAGTCGCTACTGATATCCATAGCCATCTGATTCCGGGCATAGACGACGGTGTAAAGTCCATAGAAGAATCGATGGAAATGATTAGAGCTTTTTCGGAATTAGGATTTAAAAGACTGGTTACAACGCCACACATCATGAGTGATTATTTTAAAAATACTCCTGAAATAATAATGCAAGGATTAGAAACCGTCAGATTAGAAATTAAAAAAGAAGGAATTAATATTACCATTGATGCAGCAGCTGAATATTACCTTGATGAAAATTTTCTTCAGAAAGTTAAAAACGAAAAAATGCTGACTATAAATAATAAATATCTTCTTTTTGAAATTTCATATATAAATCCGCCCGACAATCTTTTAGGAGTAATTTTTGAAATAAACGTACACAACTATACTCCGCTTCTGGCTCATCCGGAACGATATAATTATTGGGCTAATAAATTTGATGAATATAAAAAACTAAAAGAAGCCGGTGTTTTATTTCAACTGAACATCAATTCTCTTACCGGTTATTATGGTAAAGAGTCCAAAAAAACAGCTGAACGATTAATTGATGAGAACATGATAGATTTTATCGGCAGCGATTTACATGGACATCGTCACATGGACAGTCTAAGTCGTGTTGTTGAAGAAAAATATTTTTGGAAATTAATGGCACAAGGAGTCAAGAATCATTTGTTAATTTGATTATGCTATTTATCCTTGTCAATTAATTAAACAGCGAAAGCAACTATATTATCCCAATTTAAAATGGAAACCAATACTAATTGTAAAAGGAAGAGGCTGTGATTTAAATGTAATAGTCCTTTTGTTTTGTAAAGCAATTATATCGTCACGATATTCCTGTGTTCTTAATGGTATCAGAATTTCTAAATTAAAAAAATTACCCGGATGTCTTCTTCCATGAAATTCAATTCCAAATCCGGGAGAAATACCATAATAGGTTTGATCATATTGCGAAGCATTATTAATAACAATAACTGCATTATATCCATACATCATTGTATAATACCAACAAGTGCTATTAAATGGAGTAAATCGATAAGCAACACCCAAATTATAACCAGCACCATTTAAATTATTTCCAAATGCGGCAAATAAAGACAAGTGGCTATCAGGTAAAACAGATAATCTAAGTCCAATTCCGCCATAATCTAATCCTACTCCTACTCCAAAATTTATTTGTTGATTAATTGTTCTTACTGGAACATTGTCCTGGGCAAATAAAATATCAACAGAAAAAATAATAATCGTTATAAAAAACAAAACCCTATTTATTTTCAATAAAATTTGAGCATTCATAAAAAATAAAATCTAAAAAAAAGTATTATAAAACAATGCCTACTTAAACATTTACCGGCTCTTCAACCTTCTTCATTGCTTCAACAAAATCATCAAACAAATATGAACTGTCATGTGGACCCGGGGCCGATTCGGGGTGATACTGCACACTGAAAGCTATTCGATCTTTTACACGAATACCTTCAACAGTATCATCATTTAAATTTATATGCGTTACTTCAACAGACTTAGATTTTTTAATATCTTCTTCATTTACAGAAAAGCCGTGATTCTGAGATGTGATTTCACTTCTTCCGGTTATTAGATTTTTTACCGGATGATTAATCCCTCTATGCCCGTTAAACATTTTATACGTTCCTATTCCACACGCTTCGGCAAGTAATTGTTGTCCTAGGCAAATTCCAAATAGCGGAACATTACCATTAAGTGCGGCTTTTACATTTTCTACTACTCCAAGCATTGCAGATGGATCACCCGGACCATTGCTTAATAAAATTCCATCCGGATTCCATTGTTTAATTTCCCTGAAAGAAGTAGACGCGGGAAAAACATTTACATAACAATCTCTCTGCACCAAATTTCGGATGATGTTTTTCTTAACACCAAAATCCATCACAGCCACTCTCAAATTCGAATTCGGATTGCCTGTAAAATAAGGAGTCTTTGTAGTAACTTTAGAAGAAAGCTCCAGTCCTGCCATCTGTGGTACTTCTGAAAGCATTTTCTTTAAAATATCTATATCTGTTGTTTCGGAAGAAACAATACAATTCATTGCTCCTTTAGAACGAATATGTCTGACTACAGCACGTGTATCAATATCACAGATTGCTACAACATTCTGACGAATGAAATAATCCTCGATAGATTCTATTGCAGCTTTTCTGGAATAGTTAACATTAAAACTTCGGCAAACCAGTCCTGAAATATTGATTCTTTCACTTTCAACTTCACCGGGATGAATTCCATAGTTACCAATATGTACATGTGTGGCAACCAGAATTTGTCCGTAATAAGAAGGATCAGTAAATATTTCCTGATAACCGGTCATACCCGTGTTGAAACAAATCTCACCGGTAGTTATTCCAATAGCCCCGGCAGCTTTGCCCAGAAAAAATGTTCCATCTTCAAGAAGTAAAATTGCCGGTTTTTTTTCTAAGTATTTCATCGTATAGTTCAAAGATAATAGTTTTGAGTTTCTTAAATCTGAATTATGGAATTGTTAGTAAATTTTCCTAAAATGATAATTTGTATTAATTTAAACATGCCTTGATATTTTTTTGTGGATAAAAAAAAAGGGACAGAACTTTCGTCCTATCCCTTTTTCTATAATGAGTTCTATTATCATTCTTTTTCGTCTGAAGAATCAGATTTCTTACTCTTTGCTTTTTTAGGAGCTTCCTTAGAATCAGTTTTCTTAGCAGATTTCTTTTTTACCTCTGAAACAGTTGCATCCACTTCACCATCAGCTGTTGATTTTTTTGTGGTGCTCTTACGACGTGTTCCTTTTGCTTTTTTAGCAGTAGATTCTTTACCATCAACTCCATAAATTAAATTGAAGTCGACCAGTTCCATCATACACATTTCAGCATTGTCACCGGGACGGTTTTCAAGTCTGATAATCCGTGTATATCCTCCCGGACGATCAGCTATCTTTGGAGCTACTTCACGGAATAATTCAGCAACAGCTAATTTATTCTGCAGGTAACTAAAAACAGTTCTGCGGGAATGTGTACTGTCGTCTTTTGAACGTGTAATAAGAGGTTCTACATATTTCCGCAGTGCTTTTGCTTTTGCAACCGTTGTATTGATACGTTTGTGCAAAATCAGTGAAGAAGACATATTTGAAAGCATTGCCTCACGGTGTGAGTGTTGTCTTCCAAGATGATTGAATTTTTTTCCGTGTCTCATTGATGCTGGTTATTGGTACTCGTTATTGGTTAATGGTTATTTGTTAATGGTTATACTATTTAGTTTAATAAATTTATACTTTTAATTTACTCTCTTACTACAAATAACTATTAACTATTAATTATTAACTACTAATTATTTTCTATCAAGGTATTTACCTACGTTCATTCCGAATGACAGGTTCTTAGCACGAACAAGTTCTTCGAGTTCTGTAAGTGATTTCTTACCAAAGTTGCGAAACTTTAACAAGTCAGATTTGTTGTAAGAAACAAGATCACCTAACGTCTCAACATCCGCTGCTTTCAAACAGTTTAATGCTCTAACTGAAAGATCCATATCGACAAGTTTCGTACTTAAAAGCTGGCGCATATGAAGTGTATTCTCATCGAGTTCTTCAGTTGGTGTCTTTTCTTTAGTCTCCAGTGTAATTTTCTCATCAGAGAAAAGCATGAAATGGTGAATAAGAATTTCAGCAGCTTCTTTCAAAGCTTCTTTCGGATGAATTGATCCGTCGGAAGAAATTTCCATAATGAGTTTTTCATAATCTGTTTTCTGCTCAACACGGTAATTTTCTACTGAATATTTTACATTTCGAACAGGAGTAAAAATAGAATCCATTGGTATAGTTCCTATTGGTGCGCTGCTCAGTTTATTTTCTTCAGAAGGAACATAACCGCGACCTTTGTCGATATGAATATCGATAGTAAGTTTTACGCTTGTTTCCATATTGCAAAGAACCAGCTCTGGATTAAGAACCTGGAAAGCAGTAGTAAATTTGCTAATATCGCCGGCTGTAAACTGAGTTTTGCCGCTAACACTTACAGTTACTTTTTCTGAATCTGTTCCTTGAATTTGTTGTTTGAAACGAACTTGTTTCAAATTAAGAATTAGTTCTGTTACATCTTCAACCACGCCTTTAATAGTAGAAAATTCGTGATCAACACCAGAAATTTTAATCGAGGTAATTGCATGCCCTTCGAGTGAAGAAAGCAATATTCTGCGCAATGCATTACCGATGGTAATTCCATAACCTGGTTCAAGAGGACGAAACTCAAATACACCGTTACGGTCGTCGGAGTTGATCATGATCACTTTTTCCGGTTTCTGAAATGCTAGGATGGCCATTTTATCGTATATAGTTAAAGGTTTGACTTAATAAAATTTAGAGAAAGTTTGCTTCCTCATTAATTACTCTGTTCGCTTATTTAGAATATAATTCGACGATAAGCTGTTCTTTGATTGCCTCAGGAATCTGATCACGTGTAGGTAAATTTAAAATCTTACCCGTCATAGAAGCACGATCCCATTCAAGCCAAGCATGTTTGTGTCCATATCCTGTTGTTGCACCTGTAATAACTTCAAGTGATTTTGAACGTTCACGAACGGCAACAACATCACCGCTTCTGCATGTGTAAGATGAAATATTTACAACTTTACCATTAACAGTAATATGACGATGCGAAACCAGCTGACGGGCAGCCATACGTGTTGGAGCAAGTCCAAGACGGAATACTACATTATCCAAGCGTGATTCGATAAGTTGTAAAAGATTTTCGCCGGTAATACCTGCCTTACGGGAAGCACGGTCGAATATTTTTGCAAACTGACGCTCAAGAATACCATACATGTATTTTACCTTCTGCTTTTCCATAAGCTGAACTGCGTATTCTGATTGCTTAGCACGCTTTTTAGTAGAACCATGTTGTCCCGGTGGATAATTCTTTTTGTCAAAAGATTTATCCGGTCCGAAGATCGGTTCACGGAATTTACGTGCAATTTTTGTTGATGGGCCGGTGTATCTTGCCATGATTTATAGAATTCTTTTCCTAATTAAAATTATACTCTTCTTTTTCCGTGTGGACGACAACCATTATGAGGTATTGGTGTCAGATCCATTATTTCTGTTACTTCAATTCCAGATTGATGAAGAGTTCTCATTGCAGATTCTCTGCCTGCTCCGGGTCCTCTTACAAATACTTTTACTTTTCTGAGACCTAAATCAAAGGCAGCTTTTGCACAATCTCCTGCAGCTAACTGAGCCGCATACGGTGTGTTTTTCTTTGAGCCTTTGAATCCCATTTTACCCGCTGAGCTCCAGGAAATAACCTGGCCGGCGTCGTTGGTTAATGAAATAATAATATTGTTGAACGTTGCATTGATAAATGCTTTACCGTATGCTTCAACTTTTACCACTTTTTTCTTTGCAGCCTTCGTGGGTTTATTGGTTGCTGTTTGTTGTGTAGCCATGATTATCAATTACATTTTAGTTGCCTTCTTTTTGTTGGCAACAGTTTTACGTTTTCCTTTTCTTGTACGACAATTAGTTTTTGTACGCTGACCACGCACAGGTAATCCAACACGATGACGTATACCACGATAGCAGTTTATATCAACAAGTCGTTTAATATTTAATTGAACTTCCGAACGTAGTGATCCTTCAACTTTAAGTTCATTGATGATCTGACGAATTTTATTCAACTGTTCATCATTCCAGTTTTCAACTTTAATTGAATGGTCAATACCGCCTTCATTAAGAATGCGTTCAGCGGTCGCCGTTCCTATACCGAAAATATAGGTCAATCCGATTACGCCTCTTTTGTGCTTTGGTAAATCTACACCTGAAATACGTGCCATTTTTTGTTAGTTATTAGTTACTGGTTATTAGTTAATAGTTATTTGATACTGGTTAATCGTTTGTCTAAACAAATAAACAATTATCCCTGGCGTTGTTTAAACCGAGGATTCTTTTTGTTTATCACATATAATCTGCCCTTCCTGCGTACTATGATGCAGTCGACACTTCTTTTTTTAATTGCAGGTTTTACTTTCATTTCCTTTATTTTTTATGATTCTTAAATACCTTGTATCTGGCACTTCATACCCGATACTCGATACCTGATACCCGATACTTTTATTTATATCTATATGTTATTCTCCCTTTAGTCAGATCGTAAGGCGACATTTCAACTTTCACTTTATCACCGGGAAGAATTTTTATATAATTCATTCTCATCTTTCCCGAGATGTGGGCTATTATTTCGTGCCCGTTTTCAAGTTCCACACGGAACATTGCATTTGATAATGCTTCGGTTATCGTACCGTCTTGTTCTATGTTTGCCTGTTTCGCCACTCTTAGTAACTGACTTTTGTATTTATATTATCTTTTAAAATTTCTTCTATATATTTAAATGAACTCAGAATATCCACCTCACCTTTTTTTATTGCCACTGTATGTTCGAAATGAGCGGAAGGTAATTTATCTGCTGTCCGAACTGTCCAACCATCTTTCTCGTGAACCACTGCTTTTCCTCCCATATTAATCATTGGCTCTATTGCTATGACTAATCCTTCTTTCAACACCATTCCACTTCCCGCTTTTCCATAATTAGGAACTTCCGGTTTTTCATGTAAGTGACGTCCGATTCCATGACCGACAAGTTCTCTTACGACAGAAAAACCATTTTTTTCTGCATGCTCCTGAATCGCATAACTGATATCACCCAACCGGTATCCCGATACCGCTTTTTCAAGTCCTTTATACAAAGATTCCTTTGTAATCCTTAATAGTTTTAAGGTCTCGGGCTTTACATCGCCGATGGCAAATGTATAGGCCGAATCTCCATAAAAACCATTTTTCAGAATACCGAAGTCAACTGAACAGATATCACCATCTTTTAATTCCGTATTGTTTGGAATTCCATGCACCACTTGTGCATTTACTGAAATACAAACGGAATTTGGAAATCCATTGTAATTCAAAAATGCAGGCACTGCATTATTATCTCTGGCAAACTCTTCGGCTAAACGATCGAGTTTCAGAGTGGTAATACCCGGCCTAATGACTTTCGCCACTTCAGCAAGGGTTTTGGCAACAAGCAAAGAACTTTCCCTAATTAATTCAATCTCTTCATTTGTTTTATAATACAGCATCCGTCGTTTTTAGTATAGACATATCTGATTTTAAACAGCTGAAGCCACTTGTGTATTTCTTCCTTTAATTCTTCCGCTTTTCATTAATCCATCGTAATGACGCATCAATAAATGGCTTTCAATTTGTTGAAGAGTATCTAGAACAACACCCACAAGGATAAGGAGAGATGTCCCTCCATAGAATTGAGCGAAGTTGTTGTTAATATTTAATAGTAAAGCAAATGTTGGCATGATTGCAATTAATGCCAGGAAAATTGCTCCCGGTAAAGTTATGCGAGACATTACATCATCGATGAAATCTGCAGTACTACGACCTGGTTTTACTCCGGGTATAAAGCCATTATTTCTCTTCATATCATCAGCCATTTGATTTGGATTAACCGCAATAGCCGTATAGAAGTATGTGAAGAGAATTATCAGTGTGGCAAAAACAAAATTATACCAGAACGATGCGAAGTTTCCAAAAGTTGTCAGAATTCCCTGAGATGCACTTGCATCAGGAAAGAACTGAGCAATTGTTGCTGGAATAAACATAATCGCCTGAGCGAAGATGATTGGCATTACACCGGCAGCATTTACTTTCAGAGGAATGTATTGACGAACTCCGCCATATTGTTTATTACCAACTATTTTCTTTGCAAAGTTTACCGGAATTCTTCGGGTACCCTGGACGAGCAATATTACCAAAGCAATCACCCCTCCCAGCGCAACAAGTTCTAACAGTAAAACAACCATTCCGCCATTCGAATTAGCTCGTGAAAGAACTTCATCTTTCAATGCCGATGGGAGACGTGCAATAATTCCAATCATGATAATGAGTGAAATACCATTTCCTATGCCTTTGTCGGTAATCTTTTCACCAAGCCACATAACGAATATGGTTCCGGCTACAAGAATAACGATGGATGTAAACCAAAAAGTAAACGGAGAAACTATTTCAGGATTTGTAACAGAAATAATTGCACCCGGCACCTGTGATCTTAAGTTAACAATATACCCGGGAGCCTGAAATGCAGTGATAATTACTGTCAGCCAACGTGTAATATTATTGATTCGTTTTCTACCGCTTTCGCCTTCTTTCTGTAACTTTTGAAAATAAGGAATTGCAATACTTAAAAGCTGTATTACAATGGATGCCGAAATGTATGGCATGATTCCTAATGCAAAAATAGAAGAGTGAGAAAATGCTCCACCTGAAAACATATCAAGTAAACCTAGAACTCCACCGGAAGTTTGATTCTGAAGATTCGCTAATTGCTCCGGATCAACGCCAGGTAAAACAATATGAGTACCTAAACGGTAGATTAAAAGAAAAAGGAGAGTATTGAGAATACGAACTCTCAGATCTTCGATCTTAAATATATTTCGTATTGTCTGGATGAGGTTTTTCATAGTTTAGCTTAGATGGTAGAAATGCTTCCTCCTTTGGCTTCAATTGCTTCTTTCGCTGATGTTGAAAACGCATGCGCTACTACATCCAGCTTTGATTTCAATTCACCTCTTCCAAGGATTTTGATTCGTTCTTTTTTCTGAGCAAGGCCGTTTTCGACCAATACTTTAATATCAATGTTTGTAATTTTTTTCGATTCAGCTAACGCTTGTAAAGTATCGAGATTAATTCCATGATATTCTATACGGAAAGGATTCTTAAATCCAAATTTCGGCAAACGTCTTTGCAAAGGCATTTGACCTCCTTCGAAGCCACGCTTTGAAGAATAACCGGAACGTGATTGTGCACCTTTGTGTCCACGCGTAGATGTTCCGCCTTTACCTGAACCGGTACCGCGTCCGATTCGTTTGGTATCTTTTACTGAACCTTTCGCAGGTCTAAGTGATGATAAGTTCATGATTGAAATATCTGATCTAAATTAATCTTGTTTAACTTTCTTTTACAACTACAAGGTGTACTACTTTATTGATCATTCCTTTGATCTGTGGAGTAAGTTCCTTTTCAACTGTATGATGCATTTTTCTAAGACCTAATGCTCTCAACGTACTCTTCTGCCTTTCCGGGCGGTCTATGCCACTTTTGACAAGTGTGATTTTAACTTTTGCCATATCTTATTATCATTAAAGGCTAATTAGCCGTTGAATACTTTTGTCATTTTAATTCCACGATGTTGTGCAACTGTAGCCGGATCGCGCATACGAAGAAGCGCATCGATGGTAGCTTTTACAACGTTGTGTGGGTTTGAACTTCCTTTTGATTTTGCAAGCACATCATGAATACCAACGCTCTCAAGAACAGCACGCATGGCACCGCCGGCAATTACACCGGTACCGGGTGCAGCAGGCTTCAGAAATACCAAAGCTCCGCCGAATTTTCCGTACGATTCGTGAGGAACTGTTCCTTTCAAAACTGGAACCTTCACTAAATTCTTTTTCGCATCATCAATTCCTTTTTGAACTGCATCTGCTACTTCTTTCGCTTTGCCTAATCCGTGACCAACAACGCCGGTCTCATCGCCTACTACAACAATAGCTGCAAAACTAAAGGCACGTCCTCCTTTTGTAACTTTCGTTACTCGGTTAACCGTTACAAGACGATCTTTAAGTTCGATCTCGCTTGATTTAACTCTCTTTACATTTGTTTCTGACATATTACTTTCGGGTAAGAGTTGTTTCTGTTAATTAAAATTTTAGTCCTGCTTCACGTGCACCTTCTGCTAATGCTTTCACTCTGCCATGATAGAGATAACCTCCACGGTCAAATATTACAGAACTTATACCGCTTTGACTTGCTTTAGTAGCAATAGACTTTCCTACTTCTTTAGCGATATCAACTTTTTTTGCTTTCATCGCTTCAAATTCTTTTGTTGATGATGATGAAGCTGCAATGGTTACACCGTTCAGATCATCAATAAGCTGAGCATAAATTTGCTTATTGCTACGGAATACTGATAAACGGGGACGTTCTGCTGTTCCTTTTATCACCTTACGGATACGGGTACGAATGCTTTTTCTACGGAGCTGTTTTCTTAACATGATTCAATTATTTTTTAGCTGCTGATTTACCGGCTTTCCTTCTTAGTACCTCACCTGTAAATTTAATTCCTTTTCCTTTGTATGGTTCTGGGGCACGTAACGAACGAATTTTTGCTGCAACTGCACCAAGTAATTGTTTGTCTATGCTTTCCATAATGATTGTAGGATTTCCTCCTTTGTCCTGCTTCGTGGTCACTTTTATTTCAGATGGTAATTCAAAAATAAAATGATGAGAGTATCCTAAAACAAGATCTAAAAGCTGACCCTGGTTACTGGCTTTATATCCCACACCCACGAGTTCTTGTTCTTTTTTAAAGCCTTGCGATACACCAACAATCATGTTATATACCAATGAACGATATAAACCATGAAGGGCACGATGACTCTTCGATTCAGAAGCTCTTTCAAGAGTAATGGTACTACCATCAATATTTAAAGAGATCCCTCCTACTAATTTCTGCGAAAGTTCTCCTTTCGGACCTTTAACACTAATTGTATCGCCGGTAACTTTTACGTCAACTTTAGCGGGTAGTGTAATTGGTAATTTTCCTATACGTGACATCTGTCTTTCTCTATTTTAAGATTAATAAACATAACATAGCACTTCGCCGCCAACTTTTTCCTGCTTGGCTTCTTTATCAGTCATCACGCCTTTCGATGTTGACAGGATTGCAATCCCCAAGCCGTTGAGTACGCGAGGCATAGTTTCAATGCCCGCATATTTACGTAAACCCGGTTTGCTTATACGCGTAAGATTACGAATAGCCGGCACCTTGGTTACAGGATGATATTTCAAGGCAATCTTTATGAGGCCTTGTTTACTGTCGTCATCAAATTTATAATCGAGAATATATCCTTTCTCTTTTAAAATTTTAGTCATTTCCTTCTTAAGATTCGAAGCAGGCACCTGCACTATGCGATGATTAGCTTTTACTGCATTCCGAATACGTGTAATGAAGTCTGCAATAGGATCTGTCATTGTTGTTATATTATACTTGTCCTTGTTATCTATTAATTATTTACCAACTGGCTTTTGTTACTCCTGGGATTTTTCCATTAAGTGCCATCAAACGAAATACATTTCGGGATATCCCGAACGTACGCATGTAGCCGCGAGGTCTTCCTGTAAGTTTGCAACGGTTATGTTTGCGAACAGGCGAGGCATTTTTTGGAAGTTTATCAAGCGCTTCATAATCACCGGCAGCCTTTAGTGCTTTGCGCTTTGCGGCATAACGTGCGGTCATTTGAGCTCGTTTCACTTCTCTAGCCTTCATTGATTCTTTTGCCATGTTACTTTCTTTTTGCTTTTATTAATTTGTTTTGAATGGTAGTCCGAATTCCTTCATTAATTCCATCGCTTCTTCATCCGTTTTTGCAGATGTTACAAATGTTATATCCATTCCCGTAACCTTACCAACTTTGTCAATATCGATTTCCGGAAAAATGATTTGTTCAGTAACTCCCAATGTATAATTTCCACTTCCATCAAATCCTTTTGGATTGATTCCGCGAAAATCACGGATACGTGGTAAAGACACAGATATTAACCGGTCAAGGAATTCATACATGTTTACATCTCTTAGTGTAACACGAACTCCAATCGGTACATCAACACGTAACTTAAAATTCGAAATATCTTTCTTCGACTTTACAGAAACGGCCTTTTGTCCGGTAACCATTGTCATCTCATTGATCGCTGATTCAATCAGTTTCTTATCGCTTACCGCATCACCAACACCCTGGTTAATGCATATTTTAAGAAAGCGTGGAACCTGCATTGAACTCTTATAATTAAATTTTTTCGAAAGAGCCGGTACAACTTCCTTGGTGTACTTCTCTTTTAATCTTGGAACGTATGCCATTATTTGATTACCTCCTCTGACTTTTTAGAATATCGAACTAAATTTCCATCTTCCATTTTACGTCCGACACGGGTAGCATTTCCTTTACCGTCGACCAATAAAACATTGGAAATATGTATGTGTGCTTCTTTTTTAATAATGCCTCCCTGAGTTTGTTTTGCATTTGGCTTCGTATGCTTGCTAACCAGATTCACTCCTTCTACAAGCACTTTTCGCTTTTCGCGTAACACCTCTAGCACACGGCCTTGCGATCCTTTCGAATCACCGGCAATAACCTTTACAATATCTCCTTTGCGCAGGTTAAGCTTTGGTTGTTTGTTATATTTTCTTTCCATTGTAACTAAGTGTTCTTTACTATTTTAATCGTGTACACGTGTACACGTAATCTCGTTAAAGTACTTCAGGGGCAAGCGAAATAATTTTCATAAACTGTTTTTCTCTTAACTCACGCGCAACAGGTCCGAAAATACGAGTACCCCGTAATTCATCCTGAGCTGTAAGAAGAACAACAGCATTATCATCGAAACGGATATATGATCCATCCGAACGCTTTACTTCTTTTTTAGTACGCACCACAACTGCCTTTGATACGGTTCCTTTTTTAATATTACCTGAAGGAAGGGCGTGTTTTACAGTAACGACAATCTTATCGCCGACACTTGCATATTTTTTACGAGTACCTCCAAGTACGCGAATGCAAAGAACTTCTTTAGCCCCGCTGTTATCAGCTACCACGCATCTTGATTCTTGCTGTATCATCTCTCTGTAATATTATTCGTTTATAAATTATTCTTCTCCGCCAAATGGCAAAAGAAATTTATTTTGCTTTTTCAATTATTTGTTTCATCCTCCAGCACTTGTTCTTGCTGATCGGACGGGTTTCGGCAATTAATACCAGATCACCTTCTCCACACTCGTTTTTTTCATCATGAGCCATGAACTTTGTAGTAAGTTTTATAAACTTACCATATTTGGCATGTTTCACTTTACGTTCTACAGCAACCACAATGCTTTTATTCATTTTGGTACTGACAACTACGCCTGTTCTTTCTTTGCGCAGTCCGCGCTTTTCTGTTGTTGTTGAATTTTCCATTGTACTGATCATGCTTGATTTTTTACTGATTCAGATCTCTGACGTCTGGTCAGCTCTGTATGGATCATCGCAATACCACGACGGGTGTTTCGGATTTTCATTGGATTTTCTATCGGAGAAATCGCATGATTCAAAATTAATTTTGAATACATGGTTTTTTCCTCTTGCAGTCTGAGTGTTAACTCTACTGTCGTTAGTTCTATTATATCTTCTTTTTTCATTGGTTCAGCTTTATTCTTTATACAATTCCGATCATGATGCGCTGTAGTCTCTGCGCTTTATAAACTTTGTACTTACTGATAATTTCTGCGCTGCTAGTCGGAGTGCTTCCCGCGCAACCAGCTCTGTTACACCTTCTGCTTCAAAGATGATCGTTCCAGGCTTTACAACTGCAACCCAATATTCCGGGCTACCTTTTCCTTTTCCCATCCTCACTTCAGCCGGCTTTTTCGTAATCGGTTTATCCGGAAATATACGTACCCAGATCTGTCCTTCACGCTTCATGAAACGCGTAACAGCAACACGAGCTGCTTCAATTTGTTTACTGGGAATCCAACCAATCTCAAGAGACTTGATTCCAAAAGAACCAAATGAAAGTTCATGTCCCCTGGTAGCATTTCCCTTTGGAACCATCTTATGCTGTTTTCTGAATTTCGTTCTCTTCGGCTGTAACATTTTTTTGTATTCTTATTTGTTGTTTTACTTTTGCTAGTGTTCTCGTCTACTCGTGTTCTAGTCTAAATCGTGTTCTCGTCTACTCGTCCAAGCGTCCTACCGTCTTCCTCCGCCTCCACCGCGATTTCCTCCACCACCACCACTTTGTCCACCGCCACTACCCTGTCCGCCTCTTCCTCCTGCTCCACCACTACGGCCACGTCCACCAGCTCCACCACGACCACCACGATCTCCTCCGCCTCTTTCATTTCTTTCTCCTCTTTCACGACCACCGGTAAATCCTTTGGCTCCTGCACCTGTTGCTGTAGTTCCTATATTTGGTGATAAATCTCTCTTACCATAAACTTCTCCTTTACAAATCCAGACTTTAATCCCGATTTTTCCATATGATGTTTGTGCTTCTGAAATTGAAAAATCAATATCTGCACGGAATGTATGTAATGGAACGCGGCCATCTTTATATCCTTCTGTACGGGCCATCTCTGCGCCGCCTAGTCTTCCTGATACTTTTATACGAACTCCATCTGCTCCCATTCGCATCGTTGATGCTATGGCCATCTTTGCTGCACGGCGAAAAGAAATACGAGCTTCTATCTGACGTGCTATTCCATCTCCCACAAGCTGCGCATCCAACTCCGGACGCTTAATCTCGAATATATTTATCTGAACATCTTTCTTTGTAAGTTTTTTGATTTCTTCTTTCAACTTATCTACTTCTTGTCCTCCCTTTCCGATAACAATACCCGGACGGGCTGTATGAACAGTAACAGTAATAAGTTTAAGAGTACGCTCAATAACAATCTTGGAAACACCGCCTTTTAAAAGACGCGCCATTAAATATTTGCGGATCTTTTCATCTTCTACCAGTTTGTCGGCATAATTTCTTCCGCCATACCAGTTTGAATCCCATCCTCTAATGATTCCTAATCTGTTACCTATCGCATTTGCTTTTTGTCCCATCGTTTTTTCCTTTGGTCAGCCAGCTGGCTGATGAAGATTTTATTTTTTTAGATGTTATGCTTCTGTATTTGTTTCTTCTGCTGATACTTCAGCATTTACATTTTTCTTATTACGATTCGCAAGAATGTCAAGAATAATTGTGACATGATTCGAACGCTTACGGATACGATGACCGCGTCCCTGAGGAGCCGGTCGAAGTCTCTTTAACATTCTTCCGCTGTCAACTGCTATTGTTTTAACATAAACTGCTCCTTCATCGATCTTCTCTCCACTTTTAGATTCCCAATTGGAAATAGCCGATTGAAGTAATTTCTCGAGGCGTGCTGCCGGTGCCTTCTTTGCATTGTAACGAAGAATATTCATCGCCTGCATAACTTCCATGCCGCGGATTAAATCAGCAACAACTCTGGTTTTACGAGGTGATGTAGGCACAGCAACGTTTCTTGCAATTGCTGTTGTCTTAATTATTTCTTTGCGCTTTTCTGCAGCTAATCTTTTTCTGACTCCCATGTCTTTACTGATATTTATGATGCTGTACGGCTTCCGCTATGACCACGGAACGTACGAGTTGGTGCGAATTCTCCAAGTTTATGTCCAACCATATTTTCGGTTACATAAACTGGAATAAATTTATTTCCATTATGAACTGCAAATGTCTGTCCTACGAAATCCGGTGCAATCATCGAACTACGTGACCATGTTTTGATTACAGTTTTCTTTTTATTGTCACCAATCTTTTCCATCTTCTTTAAAAGATGATGAGCGATGTAAGGACCTTTTTTTAGTGAACGTGCCATTTATTTTTTTTTGTTGAGGCGCATTGATATGCGTCTTTACATTAGATTATTTTTTTCTTCTTTCGATTATATATTTATCGGTTGATTTATTCTTTCTCGTTTTAAATCCTTTTGCAAGTAATCCTTTACGCGAACGAGGATGTCCTCCCGATGCACGTCCTTCTCCACCACCCATCGGGTGATCAACCGGATTCATCGCAACACCTCTTACTCTCGGACGACGACCCATCCAACGTGAACGACCCGCTTTACCAAGAGTCTCTTGAATATGATCTGCATTCGATACAGTTCCAATAGTAGCAAGGCATGTAATTAAAATCATACGCGTCTCACCGGATGGCATTTTCACAATTGCATATTTTCCATCACGGTTAGCTAACTGAGCATACGATCCTGCACTTCTTGCAATCTCTCCACCCTGTCCCGGACGCATTTCAATGTTATGAATCAATGTTCCCAGAGGAATATCTTTCAGAAACATAGTATTGCCAACTTCCGGTGTAGCGCTATCGCCCGACATAATTTTTTGTCCGACTTTTAAACCATTCGGTGCTACGATATATCGCTTCTCTCCGTCTTTGTAGTAAATTAGTGCAATTCTCGCAGTACGGTTCGGATCGTATTCTATTGTCTTTACTATTCCGTCAATACCGTGTTTCTCACGCTTGAAATCTATAAGACGATATCTTTTCTTATGACCTCCGCCGATATAACGCATAGTCATTTTACCATCGTTATTCCGACCTCCGGAACGTTTCTTCTTTACAACAAGTGACGCTTCTGGTTTTGAAGCTGTAATATCGTCGTATGAATCAACGATCGTATGACGTTGACTCGGTGTTATAGGACGAAGTTTTCTTACTGCCATGTCTTCTTCTATTAAATATTACTATAAAAATCAATCGTTTCGCCTTTTTTCAAAGTAACTACTGCTTTTTTATAAGCACCTGTAGTTCCTTTACTCATGCTGTTTTTTGTCTGACGTGTTCTGATCTTGCCAGGTATACACATAGTATTTACCCGCTCAACAGTTACGTTGTACATTTTTTCTATGGCCTGCCTGATCTGGATCTTATTGGCCTTGTATTCTACTATGAATCCATAATGTCCAAGCTTTTCTCCGGCTTTAGACATCTTCTCAGTGATAAGGGGTTTTTTCAGAATGCTCATTTTGCTAAGAATCTGTTTTCTAATACTGGTACACAACCTTCTGCAAGAACAAGAAGTTGTGCATTAAGCACATCATACGTGTTCAGCTCAGAAGCTGTTGTTATTTTATTACGATCTAAATTACGCGCTGATAAATAAATGTTCTTGTCATGCTGAGGAAGAACCACAAGCACCTTTTTATCTGATATATTCAGATTCTTCAGAATAGCTGTATAGTCTTTTGTCTTTGGTGCATTGATTACAAAATTTTCTACGATCATTATACTTTTATCCTGTGCTTTATAAGTTAATGCTGAAAGACAAGCAAGATGTTTTAATTTCTTATTCAATTTGAAAGAGTAATCACGCGGGCGAGGACCAAAAACACGACCACCACCGACAAACAATGGTGACTTCATTGAACCTGCACGTGCTCCACCGGTTCCTTTTTGATTTTTAAGTTTTTTCGTTGTACGTGATATTTCTGCACGCTCTTTTGATTTATGAGTTCCTTGACGCTGATTAGCCAAATACTGCTTACAATCAAGATAGATTGCATGATCATTAGGCTCAACGCTAAAGATGTCAGCATTAAGCTTCACCTTTTTCCCGGTTTCTTTACCGGATATATTTACAATTGCTAATTCCATTCTTATTTCTCCACAATTACATATGAACCATTATGACCCGGTACTGATCCTTTTATTACAAGCAAATTTTGCTCAGGAATAATTTTAACAACTTCAAGGTTTTGAATTTTTGCACGCGCAGCACCCATGTGTCCTGCTGTACGCATTCCTTTAAGTACTCGTGACGGATAAGAAGATGCTCCACGTGATCCCGGTGCACGTAATCGATTGTGCTGTCCGTGTGTCTGACTTCCTACACCGGCAAAATGATGTCGGCGAACAACTCCCTGGAATCCTTTTCCTTTAGAAGTTCCAACAACGTCAACAAAATCTCCTTCAGTAAATAATTCAACTTTTATTTCGCTTCCGAGTTCTGGTGCTTCAGGAAATTCACGGAACTCAACTACTTTACGTTTCGGTGTCGTTCCTGATTTTTTGAAGTGACCTATTTCAGATTTAAGCGACTGCTTTTCTTTCTTTTCGTCGAATGAAAGCTGAACCGCCTCATAGCCGTCCGTTTTCTTTGTACGGATTTGTGTAACAACACACGGTCCGGCCAGTATTACGGTACATGGAATATTTTTTCCATCTACACCGAAAACACTCGTCATTCCTATCTTTTTTCCGATTATTCCAGACATTGTTTTTATTTTTTAGCCATAGGTCTATGCCAGTTGGCAGAGACATTCGCTGTTATTATTTTAATATTTATTTTTAATCTTGATACTCGATACTATTTATGATGCTTTAATTTCTACCTCTACTCCACTTGGTAATTCTAATTTCATAAGTGCATCTACCGTTTTTGCAGATGAATTATAAATGTCTAACAATCGCTTATAGGCACAAAGCTGGAATTGCTCCCTTGCTTTTTTGTTCACATGTGGTGAACGTAGTACCGTAAAGATTTTCTTGTCTGTCGGTAGCGGAATAGGTCCGTTAACCACAGCACCGGTAATCTTTACTGTTTTCACGATCTTCTCAGCTGATTTATCAACCAGATTATGATCGTAGGATTTTAATTTAATGCGGATTCGTTGTGACATTGAAAGAACGTTTAATATTATTTATGATAGTATTATACTTTTTCAGCTTTTATTTTTCCTTTTACTTTCGCAATAACCTCTTCAGATAATGTACGAGGACATTCTGCATAATGAGAGAATTCCATTGAAGATGCTGCACGTCCGGAAGTAATTGTACGAAGTGTTGTTACATAACCGAACATTTCAGATAAAGGAACTTTTGCTTTGATAACCTGTGCACCTGCACGAGTATCCATTCCTTCAAGATGACCGCGACGTTTATTTAGATCGCCCATTACATCACCCATATATAGATCAGGGGTAACAACTTCAATTTTCATGATTGGCTCTAAGAGCATTGGTTTCGCTTTTGGAGCTGCTTCACGGAAAGCAATCTTAGCACAGATTTCAAATGATAGAGCATCTGAGTCAACTGCATGGAAAGAACCATCGTACAGTCTTACTTTCAAATATTCAACAGGATATCCTGCAAGAACACCTGAAGCCATAGCCTGCTCAAATCCTTTTTGAATAGAAGGAATAAATTCGCGAGGAATATTACCTCCCGATATTTCATTTACAAACTGAAGTCCTTTATGACCCTTTGTCGTTTCAGTATGCGATTTTTCTAACCAATCCGGATCAACTGGAGAAATTTCAAACTGAATATCGGCAAATTTACCGCGACCACCCGTTTGTTTTTTATAAGTTTCCCTGTGTTTCGTTGAACCGGTAATCGCTTCTCTGTATGCAACCTGAGGAGCTCCCTGATTACATTCAACTTTAAATTCACGACGTAGACGGTCAACAATAATTTCCAAATGGAGTTCACCCATTCCGCTAATAACGGTCTGGCCTGTCTCTTCATCAGTATTCACTCTGAAAGTCGGATCTTCTTCTGCTAATTTATTTAAAGCAATTCCCAACTTATCAACGTCAGCCTGAGTTTTAGGCTCAACAGCTAAACCAATAACGGGAACAGGAAAACTCATTGATTCAAGAACGATTGGGAACTTAGGATCACAAAGTGTATCACCTGTTCTGATTTCTTTAAATCCTACAGCTGCACCAATATCACCCGCTTCGATAAAATCGATTGGACTTTGTTTATTTGCATGCATTCGGATAATTCGGGAAATCCTTTCGTTTTTACCTGTACGTGCATTTAGAACATATGAGCCCGCATCAAGTTTACCGGAGTAAACCCGGAAGAAAGCTAAACGACCCACGAAAGGATCAGTCATAATCTTAAAGGCAAGTGCTGCAAATTTTTCTGTAGAATCTGCACGTCTTTCTTCTTCAGCTTCTGTATCAGGATTTATTCCTTTAATGTTAGGAACATCCATAGGAGAAGGAAGATATTGTATAACTGCATCAAGCATTGCCTGAACACCTTTATTTTTAAAAGCAGAACCACAAAGCAACGGAGTAATCTTCATTGCAATGGTCGCCTTACGAATTGCACTGCGAAGTTCATCAACAGTAATACTATTCGGATCTTCGAAGAATTTCTCCATCAAATGATCCTCAAATTCTGCAACAGCTTCAACAAGATTTGCACGCCAGTGATTTACTTCTGCCTGCATATCAATAGGAATAGGAACAACATCAAATGTAGCTCCCTTTGTTTCATCGTGCCAGATAATTGCCTTATTCAAAATAAGATCAACAACACCTGTAAACATGTCTTCTGCACCAATCGGTAATTGAAGCGGTACAGGATTTCCATGAAGACGCTCTTTTACCTGCTGAACAACATTAAGAAAATTTGCTCCCGCGCGATCCATTTTATTTACGAAACCGATTCGCGGAACATGATATTTGTTCATCTGACGCCAAACTGTTTCTGATTGAGGCTCAACACCACCAACAGCACAAAAAAGCGCAACAGCACCGTCTAATACACGTAATGATCGTTCTACCTCAACGGTAAAATCAACGTGGCCCGGTGTGTCAATTATATTGACTTTGTAAATTTGTTCGTCGTAATTCCAATAAGTAGTTGTTGCTGCTGAAGTAATGGTAATTCCACGCTCCTGCTCCTGAACCATCCAGTCCATAGTAGCAGCGCCTTCATGTACTTCACCGATCTTATGAACTTTTCCTGTATAGTAAAGTACACGTTCCGTCGTCGTAGTCTTTCCTGCATCTATGTGTGCAGAGATACCTATGTTGCGAGTATGTTTTAAATCTTTGCTCATTTGATTATTTCTCCGTTAATCATAACGATAGTTTTCTTTTTCGCGATAACAGGACACTTTGAATGACTACTTTTTTTATTGGGATCAACTCCCTGTCATTCAGTTTTCCAGTTTTATCTTGCTCGTATTTCTGCGGCAAGTCAGTGGTTATCTGTAAAAGAAAGAACTACCTTCCTCGTGTACACGTGTACACGATTTTATTTATACTTTAAAATGAGAGAAAGCCTTATTCGCTTCTGCCATTCTGTGTGTATCTTCTTTTTTCTTTACTGCAGCGCCTTCACCTTTTGAAGCTGAAATGATTTCATTAGCAAGTTTTTCTGCCATTGATTTTTCATTTCTGTTTCGTGAATAACTGATCAGCCATTTAATCGTTAAAGCAACTCTGCGATCCGGGCGAATTTCGCTGGGAATCTGAAAAGTGGCTCCTCCTACACGGCGGCTCTTTACTTCCACAGTAGGCATTACGTTTGTCATTGCTTTTTTCCACACATCTAATCCAATCTCTTTTGTTTTTTCTTCAACACGATTGATGGCTGCATAAAAAATTCCATAAGCAGTACTCTTTTTTCCGCCATACATTAGATTGTTTACAAAACGGGTAACCAATGTATCGTTGAACTTAGGGTCTGGTAACAGAATTCTTTTCTTTGGCTTCGACTTACGCATTATTGATATTGTTTATTTTTTAATAAATATAGACGTCTAATTAGACGTCTCATTTTGATCTCTTTTATTTATTTCTTGGCAGCACCACCCTCTTTTGGACGCTTTGTACCGTATTTACTTCTCTGCTGCTTTCTTCCTTCTACACCTGCTGTATCAAGAGTTCCGCGGATAATGTGATAACGAACTCCCGGAAGATCTTTTACTCTGCCTCCACGAATCATTACTATAGAGTGCTCCTGAAGATTGTGTCCTTCACCCGGAATATAGGCAGTCACTTCATATTTATTAGTCAAACGAATACGTGCAACCTTACGCATTGCAGAATTCGGCTTTTTTGGAGTTGTCGTATACACCCTGGTGCAAACACCACGGCGCTGAGGACAAGAAACCAATGCTGGTGACTTACTTTTGTCAATCAATTTTGAGCGTCCTTTTCGAACTAACTGCTGTATTGTAGGCATTCTTAGAGCTTCTTACCGTGTTAAGATTGAGTAATTTATATTGTTTTCGCCTATTTTTAGGGAACGCAAAGGTACAAGAATGATCTTATTTACCAAATCTTGTTGAAAAAATTTTTAAACAATTCAACGTTCTTTGAGAAAATCTAAAATAGAGAGGCTAATAAACCATAAAAGAAATGAAATTATCGTTTAAATTCAATTTTTTGCTCTATTATTTAACTTGCATGTTTATCTAAAAAATCTTTAACCGCATTATTCCATGCATTTAGTTTTTCAGTTCTTTCCTTATTAACTTCATTATTAATTAAATTATAAGAATTAACTATCTTATTATATTCCTTTAAACTTTCATTATAACTATTAATTTCTTCATTGGTGGCTGATTTACCTTTTGCTTTCATTGCTGAATTCATTTTGTCATAATTTTCTTTTTTAAGGAAAAAATCTATCATTATTGGAGCTTTTAGTTCAGACTCTTTCTTATAAAAATTAAAAAGGTTTTTACATGCAACTATTAGTGAAGCATCACCTTGATAAGCTTTTACCTCTTTTAATGATAACAAACCCTGTTCTGTATATTGTTTTAAGGAATTTTTGCATTGCTCTGCAGCATTAATATCTGATGTATTTAATGCAGTAACCATTTTAGATTCCTGTATCTGGCTTTTAAAGAAAATTAAATATAAATCATCATAATAATCAAATGCTTTACCGGCACGAGCCATTTTTTTACCAAGTCTGGATTCATCTTCAATAATTGTAACATTATGAACAGCACCAAATCTTTTTTGTTCCAATTGAAAAGCATCGGACGCTTCACTTAACTTTTGACTTGCTTTTTTTCTGACTAACATATACGTCTCCATATTATCATACGATTGCTCAGCAATTTCTTCCAAATCAACAATTTTATCATAGTCTTTATGAAGAATATTATATGTCATTTGAATATAGGAAACAGTAGAATCTCGCAACGCTTTGTCGTCCTTATATGGTCTAACAGCAGCTATTTTTCTTTTTGCATCAAGTAATGTTTTTAAAAGATCTTTTCGACGTGAATCAACTTTTCTTGCATTCTTGCCCCGTGCAATAGCACTCATATAATCCCATGAATCTTTAGATATCTGTTTATTTTGATCAGAGAAATATTGCATATACGATCCGGGATTGGAATAGTCTTGTGCTTTAAGTGGATTTATAATAAATACTACTCCTACAAGTATTAAAAAAAATTGAACTTTTTTCATGTTTTAAATTTAATGAGTGATTGATTTATAATCCAATAATATAGAAAATGCTTCAATTACCTGAGCATCTTTTAAAATATTTTCATTATTACTTTTGATGAATTCGCGTTTGTATTCATCGATTTGCATCAGAACTTTATCAAATGTATTATTCTCTACGCTAAATACATTATTATCATCACTAGAATCCTCTTCTGCAAGTTCGTATATCACATCCATTTCCTTAACCCATTTATAAAAAGACTCGGGTCGCAAAGAGATAGAATTTTTATAATTATATAATTCTTTAAGTCTGTGATTTTGTTCTATAAGTTTTTGCATAACAATGCTTTTTAATATCCTTTGTTTACTGCTTGATTTGAGAACTTCAATCGGAAGGGGTTTTGGAAAAAGGAATTCAATTTTTTTATCGATAGTATCTTTCTCCAAAACTGATAGCTCATCCACTTCCCTTAAAAGTACACCTTCGTATAAATCTGGAATTAATACATCAGGAATAACTCCTGAAAGCTGATTGCTTTCCCCATTTAATCTATAAATTTTAATATTGGTAACTTTTATAAAACCATATTCAGGTGAATTATTTTTATCAACCGGAATTATATATTGTCCACTGGCCTTACCATATGTTGGCTGACCGACAATAATGGCGCGGTTATGATCTTGCAAAGCACCGGCTAATAATTCTGATGCTGATGCACTATATCCGTTAACAAGAATTACCAAGCTCCCATTATAAACTGTACCCCGATTTGGATCTTTTAAAATTTGCGGCCTTTCCGATTTAACTTTCATTATTCCGATTGGTCCATAATCAATAAATAATCCTGCAAGATCAAGTGCTTCATCCAAAGAGCCTCCGCCATTAAACCTTAAATCTAAAATTAAACCTTCGATTCCTGCTTTCTGCATTTTTAGAATTTCTTTGGCAACATCGTTTGCACATCCTGGTCCACTTGTAAAATCATCCGAATAAAAATCCGGTAATGAAATATATCCTGCTTTTAGACTGCCATTTAAAATACAAGAATTGACATTATTTTCATCAACCCGCATTTTTTCTTTTATTAATTTTATAATCTTAACCTTGCCACCTTTACTTTTAAATTCCAATTCGATCCAATTACCTTCTGAATTATTTATCAAATACTCTACTTCGTCTGAAGACATACAAGTTAAATCCTGATATTTTGCTTTTAGGGTCGTAATTTTTAACAGAAAATCTCCTTTATGAATTACATTCGATTTCCAGGCCGGACCACCAGGAACAAGACTGGCTACAACCAATTGCCCTTCATTCATATTTATTTTCAATCCATATGAACCTGATTCCACCGCCAAACTTGATTCAAACGAAGTCCGTTGCACGGATGTAAAAAAATCTGAATGAGGATCAAAAGTTAAGGCTATAGATTCTAAAAATTCGGAAGTAACTTTTTGTTCAAATCCATTAGGAGTATCAAGCAACTTTAATAGCTTACAGTGTTTCGCAGTTATTGTTTTCTCCCTTAATAATTTTTCCTTTTCCCTAATCAATACATCAATTTTGTCGATAGAAAAAGAACTATCCTCAATTTCGGAAAATAATTCAGAAAGAAAGTAATATTTTAATTGCCGGATTCTTCTTTTTTCAATTTCACTTTCTGATGCAGTAAATTCAATGTTCATTTTCCTGTCAAAATAAATAGAATCATTTCCGGAAAACTGAAAACTTTTTTTTCCATAATTGCAAATCTGGATATCAGCCATAATAATTCTTTGCCGGTAAACATTAAAGATCTTTTCAAGAAATATGCATGATTGATGTTGATTTGTATCCAATATTCCTGGAACTAATTCTCTAAGAGAATCTATTTGTTGAACCGTAAAAATTATTTTATCGGGATCAAGTCTTTCAATGAAACGATTATAAACCAGTTTTTCTGTTTCATAATTGAGTGTTGGAGATTTAAAATGATATTTTACAAGCGTTCGTAAAAATGCATCCGTTTGTGTGCAAGGCAGATTAAAATCTCCCGCTAAAGAAAATAAAGCTGACAATAATAAAAGAATAAAAATTTGAAAACGCAGATGCATTGAATATCACTCTTATTTCTAAAATTAATTCTAAATAAAATTTTAAACTTTTTAATTAATCAACCCAACCGAAACCAAATGTTAATCCTATATTGAAACTAATGTTTTTCAATCCTTCGTCCTTCAAATACTGATCGATATTTGGGTTACCTGATTTTCTGTTATTGGCTCCAGGAATGAAACTTATTCCGAAATTATAGTCGCCGAACCAACCATCAATTGTATTTCGCCAACCAACTTTTAAAGAAATTGGAAAAAGGTTGTATGATTTTATTATTAAACCGGTTGGAATTGGGGGTGGTGCTGTAACATTTTGTGGATTATAGGATACTGAATAAATTTCCATGTTGTACTTGGCCATCCGCATTGAAATCCCGGAAGAAATGTAAAAAGACTTTTCGTCATTGCCGGAAAAAAAATATTTTGACTGATAAGCAAATTCGTACCAGGGAATTTCAAGGTTATATTCAAAATTAACCGGAGAATTAATATTGTCATAATAGTAATAACCATAGTTTTCATCTAAGGAATATCCCTTATTGTACTCAAACTGCAGGGCAATCTTAGACCCAATATTATGCTCGTAACCAAATCCATAAAAATAATTTGATGTTGAGACTGATTTTTGATATCCTGAATAACCGACATAATTAACCCGAATTGCCTGACCATTAGAAAAAATTGGTATGGAAAATAATAATAAAAAGAAAAAGAAGACTGGTTGTCTCTTCATAAGCCGAATATATATATTTGTTAGTGTTTAATGTTCAACATTTCAAATGCAGCATTTGATGGTATACAAAAACCAATTCCTTCCACACCTTCTCCGGAAAGCTTCATCGTTGTTATTCCAATCACCTCTCCTTTTTCATTTAATAAGGGACCACCACTGTTTCCCGAATTTATACTGACATCAGTCTGAAGAAAATTTATCCCATTAATTAATCGCTGGCCACTGATTATCCCCTTCGTTATCGTTTGTCCAAATGATTCATCCATCGGCGTACCAATTGCATATACCTCTTCTCCTACTTCTATTAAATCACTATTCCCCATTGGTAATGCATTTAAATCCTCACCATCGATATGTAATAAAGCTAAGTCGTAATCTTTATTTGATTTTACAACTGTAGCTTTTACTTTAAAATCATTATTTAATCTGACAGAAACATTTTTTTCATCTTTAATTACATGATAATTTGTCATTACATATCCATCCGTTGAAATAATAAAACCGCTTCCAAAGCCATCCTTATTTATTACAGTTACTACTGCAGATTTAGAATTTTTCAATGCATCTTTTGTTGTTAAATATTTTGTTGCAGTCTGTATATTTATTTTTATTTCTTCCCCTTTTGTTGATACCATATATTCCTTTTCAACTTTTTGCAGATAATCATAAATGGAATCGTTCTCAAGTAAATCCATTGAAGCCTCAGAAATTAAATGATCGAGAATTTTGGTTGAAGATCCTGAGATTCGAAATGTTTCTGTTTTTGTTTTAATAGTTGTCAGCAATGTGCTCTTTTCTGACATTTTGTAAATATTCCAGTTTATTTTAATACTCTCATGTCCTGTGTAGTCAATTAACGATTTCCCATTAAGATCAAAAGAAATACTTTCAACTACAGGCTTGATAAGAATTTTCGGTCGATCCATAGCTAATTTTAAATTATCGACACGATTTAAATAGGTTACATCAAAAAATGATTTCATTAATATTTCTTTAATTATTTCATCCTCTTCATCAATTTCGCCGAATACCCTTGATAAAAACTTATCGCTCAACTTAACCGAACGTTCATTTATCTTCAAGGGTAATTCATTCTTATTTTCAATATAAAGTTTATCAATTGCGATTTTAATTGCATTTTTTCTTTCTTTAATTATTTTCCTTAATCGTACAGTTGCATTTTTCGGCTTAAACGAATAAATATCCTTTCCACTCAAATCGAATAGACATGGAATACACAATAACATGGCATCAACAAATAGTATATCATTTCTGTCCATCGAACGAATACCAATTTCAGATTCCTGAAAACCATCCATTCTTACCTTAAACCCCTTTGTATTTTTGGGAATATTGCTCAAATCAATCGGTGTTGTACCCAGTTTGATATTATTTTCATTATAAACTTCAGCACCAGATGGTTCAGTATTAAATGTATTCGGCCCTTTTTGCTGATTCAAAATACTTGCGCAACCAAATACTGATAATATTAGACAAAATAGAATGAAACTTCGAAAAAAACAATTTCTATGCATTTCAATAAATTTAAAAGATTACGTATAAAACTGATTTTCCCTTCGTAAGTATAATTATATTAATAAAATTTATTAATATTGAAGCTACAATTATAATTTAAATATCCGATAATTATTTTATTATGAAAAAATATACATTAATAACTTTGATATTTGTAATATCTTCTCTTTTTGCCTTTTCACCAATAAAAGAGGTAACTATTAAGTGGGGGCCTGAGCTCGAGGGGTCCAAAAGAAGCACTATTTCATCCGTTCTTGGGTATGATGATTCCGGATATTATATTAAAGGTTATGATAAAAGAGATATCGTCATTCAAAAAATCAATACAAAATTAAATAATGTGGGAGAGTATAAATTTGAAGAAAAAGATCCTGAAACAAAAATAAAATATGAATTTGAAGGGTGCAGATATTTTAACGAAAAACTTTTAGTATTTAAGTCTAATACTAATCGTAGTGATAAGACAAGAGAGTTAAACTATCAGGAAATAAATAAAAGCACATTGAATGCTACCGGGAAAACAAAAAAAATCACAGAATTAACTTACCTATCATCACGCGACAAAGGTTATTTTGAAATAACTACAACTAAAACAATTGAAGTGGAGAGTAAAGATGCTAAACTTATGATTTCTATTGGTATTCCAACAGAAAAAAATGAGAATGAGCAGTTCACTATTATAATGTGTGATAACTCACTTAATTCGATTTGGAAAAAAAATTTCCAGATACCTTATGCCAGCGAACTTTTTACCCGCAATCAATTTGCATGTGATAAAAACGGGAATGCCTATATATTAGGTAAACTGTACAAAGAAAAAGTTAAAGAATATAAACGTGGAAAACAAAATTTTTCTTACCATTTATTAGCTTATACAAATAATGGCGAAAATAAAGTCGACTATGAAATCAAGCTTGACGATAAATTCATAACGGATATTTCATTTTCTATAAATGAAAATGGAGATATAATCGCTGGTGGCTTCTATTCTAAAAAAGGTAATTTCTCCGTTGATGGAGCTTATTATCTTGTTCTAAATGGACAAACAAAGGAAATCAAGAATTCAAGTTTTAAAGAATTTGATATTGATTTTATCACTCAGGGAATGACAGAAAAAGAAGAAAAAAAAGTACGTAAAAAAGATGAAAAAGGAAAAGATCAGGAACTATTTGAGTATGATCTGCATGACCTGGTAAAACGCAGTGATGGGGGTATAATACTTATAGGTGAACAATTTTTCATACGAACAACTACCGTGTATAATGGAAAAACCACATCTACCATCTATACTTATCATTACAACAATATTATAATTGTAAATATCGATAATTCAGGAAAGATTGATTGGTCCGAAACAATTTCAAAACGACAGATTAGCTCAAACGATGGTGGATTTTATTCGTCTTTTGCTCTGGCAGTAACTGATGACAAACTAAGATTCATTTACAATGACAGTCGTGAAAACTTAAAACCAAAAAAGCAAGGTTATATTAAAAACTATTCTTTCAGGGACAAAGATGGCATTGTTACACTGGCAACAATTGATAAAGATGGTAAAAAAACACTAGAAGCATTAATAAATGATGCTGATATAGAAGTAGGTATTCGTCCAAAAGTTTGTGATCAGATAAATGATCATGAAATACTTTTGTTTGGAGAGAAAAGAAGAAAAGATCAATTTGCAATCGTAAGCTTTACAAAATAACTAAAACTATTTAGACTTAAACTTTATAATCTTATTAATAAAAAGGATTGTAAAAACTAAGCCACCTTCAACTTATTCACATTCGTTTTAGCAAATTTCTCTTTTGCATAAGCCAATGTAATCGTAAAATCTTTTGAACTGTGTTTGGCTGATGGAACTTCAAACATGGCATCCAATAAAATCGCTTCGCAAATAGAACGAAGTCCACGGGCGCCCAGTTTAAATTCATATGCTTTATCAACAATAAAATCGAGTACGTTTTTTTCAATGACAAGATTCAACGTCTCAAGCTGGAAAAGTTTTTCATATTGCTTTATTATAGCATTCTTCGGCTCTGTTAATATAGCACGCAAGGCTGCTTTATCAAGTGGTTCTAAATGAGTGATGATTGGCAATCGTCCGATTAGCTCTGGTATTAAACCAAATGCTTTTAAATCCACCGGATTTATATACTGTAAAAAATTTGTTTTATCTATCTGATCAGAATCACGGCCGGCTTTGTAACCGATGGCATGTGATTGAAGTCTTTTCGCAATTTTCTTTTCTATGCCATCAAAAGCACCTCCACAAATGAAAAGAATGTTTTGCGTATCCATAGCAATCATCTTTTGCTCCGGATGCTTACGTCCTCCTTGAGGCGGAACATTTACTATTGAGCCTTCCAGTAATTTTAACAATGCCTGCTGAACACCTTCACCGCTCACATCCCGTGTAATGGATGGATTATCACTCTTACGGGCAATCTTATCTATTTCATCAATATAAACGATGCCTCTTTCAGCCGCGGCTACATCGTAATCGGATGATTGTAATAATCGTGACAATATACTTTCTACATCTTCTCCAACATAACCCGCTTCTGTTAAAACGGTGGCATCGGCAATACAAAATGGAACGTTTAACATTTTAGCAATAGTTCTCGCTAACAAGGTTTTTCCTGTACCTGTTTCTCCTACAAGAATAATATTCGATTTTTCAATCTCAATTTCATCTTGCTTTTTTATTTTACTGGAGATACGCTTATAATGATTGTAAACGGAAACAGCTAAAACTTTTTTTGCATCGTCCTGGCCGATAACATATTGATCAAGAAATTTTTTGATTTCAACGGGCTTTAAGAGTGTGAGATGAGAGCTTATCGTATTCTTAAGCTTGCTGTTCATCTCATCATTAAGAATGTTCTGAGCCTGCTGAATGCATTGGTCACAAATATGGCCGGTTATTCCGGCAATAAGGACATAAGTTTCACTTTTATCACGTCCACAAAACGAACATTTAATTTCCTTCTGATTTTTCATATAAAAAAATGCATTACGATTAAAAAATTAAACGCAAGCTAATCTTAATTGTTCTAAAAATCAACCCTTAAAATGCGAAAAAAATGAAGATTGAAAAGTGAAAAGTGGTTTTACAATTCAATTTTCAATCTTCAATCTTCGATAAATATTAAGCTGTTTTCTTTCTGGTCAAAACTTCATCAATCATACCATACGCTTTCGCCTCTTCAGCTGTCATCCAGTAATCACGATCAGAATCTTTATATACTTTTTCATATTCCTGTCCGCTGTGTAAAGCAATGATGTCGTACAATTCCTTTTTGAGTTTCTGTATTTCTCTTGCTGTGATTTCAATATCCGATGCCTGGCCTTCGGCTCCACCCATTGGCTGGTGAATCATTACTCTTGCATGTTTTAAGGCTGCACGTTTTCCTTTGGCGCCGGCACACATTAATACTGCACCCATCGATGCTGCCATGCCTGTGCAAATTGTTGCAATCTGTGGTTGAATAAATTGCATGGTATCGTAAATACCTAATCCTGCATAAACAGAACCTCCCGGACTATTCATATAAATTTGAATGTCTTTTTTAGAATCAACTGATTCCAGAAAAAGAAGTTGTGCCTGGATAATATTTGAAACGTAATCATTAATACCTACACCAAGGAAAATGATTCTATCCATCATAAGACGGGAAAACACATCCATCGTTGCAATATTAAGCTGACGCTCTTCTATAATCGTCGGAGAAATGTAATCGGACCGAACTGCAGAAACAAAACTGTCAACGGTTAAACTGCTGATGCCGCGATGCTTAACGGCATACTTACGGAACTCATCTGCGTAATTCATAAATTTTTTATTTTTTTTTAAGTTAATGCTAAAAGTATTGACGGTTAAAATCAAAAATTATTTCAACGTTCCAAAATTATATGGCTGAACTGCTTAACGAATGTTTCCTGTAAATAGTTTTCAACAAAAGGGGAAACTTTTACGAGATAGCTAAAGCAATGACTAAAAGAGTAGGGAAAAATGGGAAATGTGATTGCATATAATGCCATTTAATTGATTAAAAACTACTTCTTGCAGTCTATTAAAATATACTCAGATTTGTTTTTAACAACTTCTTTTATGGATTCTAATACCTCAAAAAAATTCTCCTTACTATAACCCAATACTCTTAAGTTATTTTTTACAATAAATTCAGGAATAGGGTCTATTTTTTTCTGAAATATAATTGGTCTTGTTAAATCTGATCTTGTCCACTTTTGATGATGTCCGCCTTTGTGTGTTATATCCATACAATGTACTAATTCTAAAAAAGATTCAAATTGTGAAACTGATATATTGCGCAGATGATGAGAAGAGATAATTTGAATAATTAAAGCGCGAGTTCTATTTGTTGTTGCTCTTGTCTTACACCCTCAGTTTTATAAAGATTTTTATAGTTTTCGTTATCTTTTAATAACTCTTCTTCGGTTGGAGGTATAGCTCTTTTTTTCTTTTTATTAATTGTCCATCCTAATTTCTCGAGCTCTTCGAAAATTGTTTTCTTGTTGTGTGTATATGTAACAAAATCATTTAAAGTAAATTCAAAAGATTTACGAGCATCGGTTTCGGATTTACCATAGCCTGTAATGTCTAAAGCTGGTGAATAATAGTAGTGAATATCATTTTCGTCCTTCCAAATAAGAATTGAAAGGCCGACATCGATCCTCTCTTTGCCTCCAATTTCGATGCTGGAACGGAATTTTTCTTTAGCCATAATGTTTCAAATATAGATTCAAATTAAACGAACAAAATTAATATTTGTTATATTTATTTTATTCTCATTAAAGATAGTAAAAAAAAGAACCTTAAAAAACATGCATTTTTAAGCAAAAAAATAATAAATATTGACTTTACGTCCTTATTTGTTATTATGTCTTTTCAACCAAATCATTCCATTTAACTCTACGCTGCACAATTTGAAAGTAGAATTGTGAATTTTTCAACAACTGTTTTCTTCCTTGTTTTGTAAAGGAAAGAAAAATCATCACAATCAATTAATATACGAATTAAAGTACACCAAATTCTAATGGTGATGCTCTGTTTCGTGTTCTGTCTTTTCTTTAAGTTTTGCAATAAAATCTTCGTAAGGAAGCTCTATCATATTCAACTTCAAATTTTTCTTCAGATAATCGAAAACCTTATGACTCAAAAGAGTGCGTCCTAATCTTTCATTATTATCATCTTTTTGAAGATAAGTTAAAACCAATTCATCGAGTTTTTCATTATCGGGAGGAGCAATTCCGTACTGAGCGAATTGCTGGGAAATTAATACCCTGCCTGTTTGAAGAATATCTTCATGACCCACAACAATTGTCTGATCTGTTGCAATTTTATTTTGAATAAGATCCCATTTAAGATCTTCAGCCAAATGAAAATACTGATGTTCGAATTCATGATCATCAATAGCTTTCTCTTGTCTGGTCTTAAGCATTCTCTTTAAAAAATCATCCGGCAATGGAAGTTTATTTTCTTCCAGGAATGTGGTTCGAATATCTTTCTGGAATTTTTTATCGCTTTCTTTTTCAAAATAAGAAGCGATTCCTTCACGGATTTTAGCTTTGAATTCTTCTTCATTATGAACGACGTCTTCACCAAAAGCTTTATCAAAAAACTCCTGATTTAAATCTGCTTTCTCAATTTTATTAACTGTCTTAACAGTAAAATTATAATCAGCGTTTAATGAAGCCGAGCTTTTTTCTATCTTCAACATGGCTGAAACTTCCGTTTCATTCTTTAATGTTTTTATAGGATTAAAACGCACTACTTCATCCTTCTTAATACCAATGAATTTTTTTTGCTCATCAGCATCTTTGATCATCTCAATGGAAAGGGTTGTCGTTGTCGTATTTCCTCCCTCTTTTAATTCACCATTTTCATTTAATTCGGAAAATTCACCATAAAGAACAGAGGTAATTTCAGCAGATTCCGGATTCGAAAATTTACCATAACGACGACGCATTTCATTGATATCATCATCAACCATTTTGTCGTCAACTTTTATAAGATAAAATGGAATTTTAGAATCGGGCATGCTGACATTCACTGCCGGAGCAATTCCAATTTCATAATCAAAACTGAAATTTTCGCCTTCTGCAAAAGTCAATTGTTCAAGTTTCTGAACGGGAAGCGGCGAACCCAAAACATCAATATTATTGTCGCGCAGATAATTTACAAGCTCTTCTCCCAATAATCGATTCAATTCTTCAACAAGAACTTCTTTACCGTATTTCTTTTTAATGATGCCGGCTGGTACATGTCCGGGTCTGAAACCGGGAATATTGGCACTCTTCCTGTAATTTTTAATGGTTTCATCAACTCTTGGCTGATAATCCTCAGGCTTTACTTCGATTGTAATAATGGCGTTTAATTCACCATTTTGACGTTTTGAAATATTCATACTATTCGTATCAAGTATCAGGTATCAAGTATCATGATACTTGATACCTGATACTTGATACAATTTTTTATGTGCGGGCGAAGGGACTCGAACCCCCACGGATTGCTCCGCCAGATCCTAAGTCTGGTGCGGCTGCCAATTACGCCACGCCCGCGTAAATTGTGATGATTTTAATTTAGAAAGGACGCGAAGATACATTTTTTTTCTTTCCTTTCATTTGTAATTATGGAAAAACCCTATTTTTCTATCTCTGATTAGTAATCATTCTTATGCAATTCATAAAATCCGGAAAAGGGTCAAATAAAAGCGATGAAGAATTAATATTCTCCTATCGGACAAATCCGGATACTCTTATTATAGGAATACTTTTTAACCGCTACAGCCATCTTGTTTTCGCTGTTTGTATGAAATTTCTGAAAAACGAAGAAGACAGCAAAGATGCCGTAATACAGATATTTGAAAAAATACCGCGCGACCTGACTGTGTACAGCATTCACAACTTTTCCTCCTGGCTACATACAGTTACAAAAAACTATTGCTTTCGATTTCTGTCGAAAAAAAAGAATTTCCCTCTCATTACGGAAAATATTCCCGACAACATTGATGAAGAAGAGAATAGTTTCGAAGAGTTTTATCTTCCTTTTCTTGACGATGCTATAAATATGTTGAATAAAGAACAAAAACTATGTATCGATTTATTTTATATTAAAAAAATGAGTTATCAGGAAATTAGTGAAAAGACAAAATTTAGTATGAATGAAGTAAAAAGTTATATTCAGAATGGTAAAAGAAATCTGAAAATTATCCTCTTGAAAAAATCAAATGACAACATATAAAACGGAAAATTTTCCAGACAATCACTTAAGCAGCGATGATTTATTAAAATATCATCGTCGGCAGTTTTCTGGAAATGAATATACAATTATCGAAAATCACATTTTGCATTGCGAACTTTGCTCTGATGCTTTAAAAGGCCTCACTGAAATGGACAATGCAAAACATATTTATTCAATTACACATGAGTTAAAAAGAAGAATGAAGAAAAGGCTGAAATCAAAGCAACCTATCTTTTCGAAATTTTATATTTTTTCTCTTTTGCTGGGGTTTTTTATCATCGGACTTATCCTCTTTCTGGCTTTTTACTTTATAATTGTAAAAAGATAACTTAATGCCAGCTAAAATTTATTTTTAAAAAGTAATTCACTAACATTTGTACCTTGTTCAACCAAATTAGTATCATGTATCAATCCCGATAGCCATCACATATGCGTCAGGCTAAGAGAGGAAATTTTATGTAATCCCTTCGGGATTGAAAGGCTTACCGACGGATTTCATTTTACAAAAATGCCACTCCTTCGGAGTTGATAATGTAAAATCCCGAAGGGCAATGTCATTAAGTTAAGAAATTGGTCATGTTTTTTTTGCCACAAAAACACAAAAACACTACTAATAAAAATACCAGTAATTTTGTGTCTTCGTGTTTTTGTGGCAAATGAACCTTAACTTAATGACATTGCCCAAAGGGATGATAGTATTATAAAATAAGTGAACGATCTTACGCCAACCCTGAAAGGGTATAATAAATTCCGCATTAACGATTAACATTTAAACACCATCCATGCTCATAGATCCCAAAGAAATAAAAACAAATGTTTTTCATAGTTATATGTTATCGGCTATTGCACCGCGGCCTATTGCTTTTGCTAGTACGGTAGACAAAGATGGACATCCCAATCTTGCTCCATTCAGTTTTTTTAATGCATTTGGCAGCAATCCTCCCGTAGTTGTATTTTCACCGGCAAGACGTGTAAGAGACAATACAATAAAACACACGTTGGAGAATATTTATGAAACAAAAGAAGTCGTAATAAACGTTGTAAACTACGCCATGGTAAGGCAAGCTTCACTTGCCAGTTCCGAATATCCCAAAGGTGTAAATGAATTCATTAAAGCGGGCTTCACTCCTGTTCCTTCTCACATTGTAAAACCTTTCCGTGTAAAAGAATCACCGGTTCAAATGGAATGTAAAGTACTTGAAGTAAAAGAAACCGGAAAAATGGGCGGCGCTGCCAATCTCATCATTTGTGAAATTCTTCTCATGCATATTGATGAAGCGGTATTGACTCCTGATTCTAAAATCGATCCGAATAAAATTGATTTGGTTGCCCGAATGGGTTCCGATTTATATTGCCGTGCTTCCGACTCTGCATTATTTGAAGTTTCAAAGCCGCTGAGTATTCCGGGCATCGGTATTGACAATTTACCCGAATCAATCAGACAAAGTCATATACTTTCCGGAAATAATCTTGGACAATTGGGAAATATTAGTGTACTTCCCAATGAAAATGCTATCATTGATTTTAGTAGAAAAGATTTTATGAAAGAATTATTTAAACGTTTCGGTCATGATAAAAATCTTTTACAGGAAAAATTACACCTGTTGGCTAAAAGTCTTTTAGAAAATGATAATGTTGATGAAGCTATTCTCGTACTTTTATCGTCTCTTTAATTATTGTATGTTTATAAAAACCGGTCAACTCAATTTTTTATTTCATCATGATAATCTCTAAACAAGATAATTTCTGACAGATGCCACAAGGTTTAATTACCAGCTTATTGATAAAGCTGACTTTTGATTTTTGGTATCTGACGATCTTTGCACTATTGGTGAAAATCCTGCTTATCCGTTATACTGTTACGAATTCAGTTTTAAAAATTTTCCTTCTTTGGATTTCCGGTTCAGCAACTTTTTATACCATTGCCTGCTTGTCGGGCATTGTTTTCTCTTCTACCGGTTTTTATTATTTGCCTTTTATAATGTTCAGTTTTGCTGTATTAGCCGAATTGGCATTCACCAGTATTGTATTCAGAATAAATTCGGCCAGACTAATCCCATCTATTTTAATTGGAGATGGTTTGTTTTTCTTTTTGCTATTTATGCAAATGCTTTAGGGAAAATAAAAAATTATTTAATTATTAAAATAATTAATATTCCTCGCTAGCAAGAAGTGACCGATTCATTTTTGGTTAATTACCCTGTATAATTCTCTATAAATCAACTAGACTGTGGAGATTGTTGAGGGGTTGCCGAAAGTGAAGTTTGGACTTTGATTTAGCTGATTTACGGATTTAACTATTTTACGGAGACTTTAATAAAAACCTCATTTTATTGGTTTTCATTTTCGTTTCCCTATTCGATTTTTGTGTGTATTGAAACGAGAATATAAATATTCCGAAGAGACATGTTGATCTGTGAATCCTTTCCAATAATAAATATTATTAGAGTATAATATTTTAGATAGAATACCTGTAAACCAAATGAAATCAGGATTTAGTCATAAACGATTATCATCTTAAAAACAAAAATAATAATGAAATTAACTGAGATTGAAAAATTGAAAATAAAATTTATTTCATCAGAGGACATAAAGTTATGACTGATTCTGACCTTGCAGAAATATACAGGGTAGAAACCCGGGTATTAAATCAGGCGGTTAAGAGAAACATTGAAAGGTTTCCGGAGGATTTCATGTTTCAACTTAATGAAAGAGAGTTTGAAACTTTAAGATCACAATTTGTGAGGAATTCAACAAATACCGATATTAACTCATCACAAATTGTGATGAGTTCCAGAAAACACAGGGGTGCAAAATATCTACCATACGTTTTTACCGAACACGGAGCAGTAATGTTAGCCAGCATGCTTAATAGTTCTGTGGCTGTTCAGGCAAGCATTCAGGTTGTAAGAGCGTTTGTAAAACTCCGTGAAATAATTTCAACGCATAAGGAACTTGCTGCAAAGTTTGAATTACTCGAAAATAAATTTGACAAACATGACAAGGAAATACAAGTGTTGTTTCAAGCAATCCGGAAACTTATGAAACCCTCTAATCCGCCAAGAAAAAAGATTGGATTTAAGAATTGAATCCCAATGACTACATAGAAAATTGGTTTAAAAAAAACCAAAAGAGTATTCATTTAATCAAGATTGGAACTCCCATTCTTGATGTTGAAACATTTCTTAAATCCCGCTGGTCGAAGTCTTAAACACTCGCCTCACAAATTATTCAAAATCGTAAGCCCCCCCTCGAGCGCATGACTTCGTCCACGATGCGGCATGCGAGGCTAATAAAACTGATAAGTTCCTTTAAGGTTGACATCCATGTCATGTATTCATGTGCAGTCCACTTGCCGCCAATTAAAATTAGTTTCTTCTAACAACTTTTGTTTGGCGGCAAGTGGACTGCACACGTAATCAAAATACACATTGTCATCCGCCTGCTGGCGGAACTTGTGAGTTTCTAGTAAATAAATTTTTCAATTTCCTAAGCCGCATCGTGGACGAAGTCACGCGCATATGGTTGGCATACGTCTTTAAATAAAATTTGGAAAGAGCGCTTAAGACTTCGCCCAGCGGGAGGTTATTATCGTGCTGACACTGCACTTTTAATTATTTAATGTTTTTTTTGTATGGCAATCTTTATTTTCGTGCATATAAAACAAGCGCCATAGTTAATTAGCTTCTGCATGCAATTTACTAAACTCAAACAAAACTGAGGATGATCGATATTTCAGATAATATTCACCTGATAAATTTTAACCGGAATGTTAATATTTTTTAATTGTTTTTCTCCGGCAAATACCACTTCTTCTTCTATTTTATTTTTAATATTATTATAAACTACTTCCGAAATCGAAACAGTGCCAGGTAAAGCTACCGACTGTATCCTAGAAGCAATATTTACTCCATCCCCGAATACATCATTGTTGGCCGTGAAAACTTCGCCAAGGTGTATACCGATTCTTAACTTGTAATTACCAGTCTCTTTAATTTTTTTCTGAATATTAATTCCGCATTGAACTGCATCCGATACCGAATTGAAGCTGGCTAATATTCCATCACCGATTTCTTTAAGAATCGCTCCGTTATATTTTAACATGCCGCTCTGATGATTTTTCCTGTTTTCATCCAGAATATTTAATGCATGCCTTTCATCTTTTCCCATGAGCGATGAATAATTCACGATATCAGAAAACAAAATTGCCATCAGCCGGTTATTCCTGTTGAAAGCCGGAGTTGAAAGTAACACATCATCCGCATAATGTTTCTTTCCTGCTATTGCAGCTTTGAATTCTTCTTTTGAAAGAATATTTTCATTAAGTTCAAAATCTGTTTTCACAATATTTTCAATGAATGCTTCGAGCTTTTCTTTTTTGTTCATTACTTCATTCTTAATAAAATTTGCATCCACATTAATGCAAATGGCGCCAACCAAACCGTAATCTCTTCTGAAAATCGGAATGGTAGTGCACTTAAACAATCGTGAACCAATCTGAAGTTTATAATTGAGTTTATCCTGGTTCTGCTGCTTTCGGGTTTTTAAGTCGAGCAATAAATTAGTGGTGCCATTTTCTATTTTTCTTCCGGTCACTTCTCCGTTTTCAATTGCAATGACAGACTTTGTCGGATTTACAAGATTATGAAGCAAAATTTCCATTCCTGTTCCTTTGAATGACTTTCCGAACAGCGTTACAATCCGTTTGTAATTTTCCATGAACTGATCATTTTCCGAAAGTAATTTTTGTCCATCGTATTTATTATAAATCAATAAATATTTATTCAGATCACCGGTTGCAAGAATATCCCGAACAATATTTTGTTCGCCTATTATGATCAATTGTTTTGTCGCAAAAGGATTTTTGTTTTTGATCAGGTATCTCACCGCTTCATTAAATAACGGCTGGCTGAATTCCACAATTCCAAGTTCATTTGTAATAAACGGATAGAACGGGTATTCTTCAATTCTCTTCGTTTTTACCGAATCATTTGTAGCTCTTTTTCCGGTAATATAACCGGTAAAAAAAAGTACCGGCAGAAGAATAATCATTCCTACCAGTAACATTGTTTCCATGCTGTTGTCTTTATTTACTTTTTAATCTCGTCAAAGTTAGGAATTATTTCCCCGTCTAAGTACATTCAAATCCTACCGTCATCTTGTGTAAACCCTGAAACATCAGAGTATTGTTTGAGATGGAACAGTGAATTGCCTCCCGCTGGGCGAAGTCTTAAGCGCTCGCCTCGCAAATTATTCAAAATCGTAACCCCCCCTCGAGCGCGTGACTTCGTCCAAGATGCGGCATGCGAGGCTTATAAATCTCATATGTTCCTTTAAAGTTGACATCCATGTCATGTATTCATGTGCAGTCCACTTGCCGCCAATTAAAATTAGTTTCTTGTAACAACTTTTGTTTGGCGGCAAGTGGACTGCACTCTTAATCAAAATACACATTGTCATCCGCCAGCTGGCGGAACTTGTGAGTTTCTAGTAAATAAATTTTTCAATTTCCAAAGCCGCATCGTGGACGAAGTCACGCGCTTAAAGTTGTCATACGTCTTTGAATAAAATTTGGAAAGAGCGCTTAAGACTTCGCCCAGCGGGAGTTTGAAATACTTTAAGCAAAAAAACAGGCCTCAACAAAAGTTGAGGCCTGTTCCAAATTTAAATTTTTATTTTTTTAAAAAAGTCCATTAATCTCAGCATTAATCTTATTGATAATCTTACCCATATCTTCCGGATTATCAGCAAAGTTGAGATCATCAATATCAATGATCAGCAATTTTCCTTGTTCATAGGTAGAAATCCACGCTTCATAACGCTCATTGAGACGCTTTAAGTAATCAATACGAATTGAATTTTCGTAGTCTCTTCCTCTGCGTGCAATTTGATTTACTAGAGTAGGAACACTTGCTCTCAGATAAATAAGAAGATCCGGAGGAGAAACAAAACGGCTCATGAGATTAAAAAGAGAAAGATAATTATTGAAATCACGCGTCGTCATTAATCCCATAGCATGAAGATTCGGAGCAAAAATGTGTGCGTCTTCATAAATGGTTCTGTCCTGAATAATCGTTTTACCACTTTGACGAATACGAGTAATCTGCTCAAAACGGGAGTTGAGAAAATAGATCTGCAAGTTAAAAGACCAACGTTGCATCTCTTCATAGAAATCATTGAGATATGGATTATCATCAACGTCTTCATAATGAGCTTCCCATTTCATGTTTTTGGCAAGCAAGCCAGTTAATGTCGTTTTACCTGCACCAATATTTCCTGCTATAGCAATATGTAAAGGAGCAAGTTGTTTTTTAGTAGGTGAATATTTTTCACCTGCTTTTTCAGGTGTTGTTTTCATTTGAAGCGACTTTGCTGGATTAACCTTATCGCTTTTTTTAGAATTTGATTTCTGAACGGAAACAATTTTTGGAGCCATGGTGTTCAATGATTTAGTTTTTGGTGAAATGGTTTGCTAAACTAAAAATAATAAAATTTCAGAGTGTCACTTGTTAATAAATAAAGTTGATGTTGTTCAATGCGTGCAGTTCGGATTAAATCGTGTTGAGGGAGAAGAACCTCTGTTTCTGACAGTGAACCGGAATCGAACCGGAATAATTTATTATTATTTATGAACAAAATGTCTTTTTCTATAACCTGAAAATTTACAAGATTCTTAAAAGGAATAGTTTTATAATAAGCACCGAAACGATCAAAAACAAGAATACCGCTGGAAGGATTGTTAATATATACAAACCCATTATCCTCCACCATCATTCCCGGTTGAATCTGATATCCTATTTCCTGAGTCAGATTTCCGCTCTTTTGAATGATTTGCAGGTTTTGATCCAGTTTTTTAAGCTGATCATCTTCTCGATCATAAACCCAATAACCATTCTCCTTAGAATTACATGCTGATAATGGCTGATTAATTTTCAACTCTCTCAAATTAATAGTTGATTGCGGAGATAATTTAGAATCCAGCAGTATCAACTTCGCAAAATCAGGATAAAATAACAATACCTTCATTGGATTGCCAGCATCTACAAAACGAAGTGCACCAAGATTATTTTCACTGTAATTTGCTTTTGGTTTTCCCTTCTGATCAAATTGCAGTAATTGATTTTCTATTATCACATATGCATTGCCAAGTTTATCGGTAGTTAAAAAAGTTGCTTCAGAAAAAGGAATAGTATTTATCAACGTATATTCATCTTTTATTGCCGAACAAAAAATGAATAAAAATAAAAACAGAACAATTGTCCGTTGAAAATATTTTCGCCCTTTTTTCATTTAATTGTTTCCTTAAACCCTACCATCTCATTAATCTCATCAACCACTTGCCTGTCATTGCTTAAGCGTGGAATTTTATGTTGCCCGCCAAGTTTCTGTTTGTTTTTCAACCATAGATAAAAAGTTCCTTCCGGCAGTGCTTTAATAATTGGCGGTCGTAAAGCAATATCCTTAAATCTCTTGGCCTCATAATCTGAATTAAGCGATTTCAATGCTGTATCGAGTACATCGTTAAAGTATCCGTGGTCTGACGGAGGTTTTTCAAATTCTATCAGCCATTCATGAGCTCCGTTTTGATTGTCTGAAAAATAAATTGGCGCCATCGTATAATCTTTGACCAAAGCTCCTGTTTTTTCACAAGCTATACATATTGCCTGATCTGCATTTTCAATGATAATCTCTTCTCCAAAAGCATTTACAAAAAGTTTTGTTCTTCCGCTTATTTTTATCCGATAAGGATTTCTGGATGTGAATTTAATTGTATCTCCAATTACATAACGCCAAAGTCCTGCATTTGTTGATATAACAAGTGCATAATTTTTATTCAACTCTACCGAATCCAGTGTAATTGTCTGCGGTTCCTTTTTACCATATTCTTCCAATGGCATGAATTCATAAAAGACTCCGTAATCAAGCATTAATAACATTTCACTTGAATTCAATCTATCCTGAATTCCAAAAAATCCTTCTGAAGCATTATATGTTTCAATATAATTAAATGACGAAGAAGGAATAAGTTTATTGAATTGTAATTTATAAGGAACAAAACTGACTGCTCCATGAATAAACAGTTCGAGATTTGGCCAAACTTCCAGCAAGTTTTCTTTGCCTGTCATTTCTAAAATTCGTTTCGCCAAAACAAGCGTCCACGTTGGTACTCCACTGATGGTTGTCACATTTTCAAGGAGTGTTGTAGATGCCATTATTTCAATTTTTTCCTCCCAATTCTCCATCAATGCAATTGATAATTCCGGTGTACGAATCATCTGAGCCCAAAATGGAAGATTCTGCATTAAGATTGCCGATATATCTCCATAAATTGATTCATTATTATTGATATTCAAATGATGACTGCCTCCCAAAGTCAGACTTTTACCTGAAAATATTTTAGTCTCCGGATTGTTATTGCAGTAAATAGAAATCAGATCTTTTCCTCCTTTGAAGTGACACTCTTCCATTGCCTCCGTGCTGACAGGAATGAATTTACTCTTCCCCGCTGTTGTTCCTGAAGATTTTGCAAACCACTTAATATCTGATGGCCATAAGATGTTTTGCTCACCGTTCATAAGCCTCTCAATGTCCGGTTTCAACGATTCATAATTCTGAATAGGCACCCTTAATTTGAATTCCTCGATCGACCGAATTGATTTAAAATCATATCGAATTCCCCATTCAGTATTTTTGGCAGATTCTATCAGCCGGAAAAACCAATCCTGTTGTACTTCCATCGGGTATTTTATGAAAAGTTCGATCTGATGGATCCGCTTTTTCATTAACCAGCTAAATATGGAGTTGAGGATTGGCACGTTTAAATTGTAAGGGTTAAATATCGTAATAGATTACCAGTAATTCTGATTTTTTCCCAACCAATAACATTACAAATTCAATGTTTAACGAACACTTGAAAGAGAATTGCTACTAATCAGGAAATACTTTAATCCTTTTTTTCAAGGTTCAGACTTTCTTGTTATGCAGACATCGCTTCCATATCCTTATTTATCTTCTTTACCAACCCTTGCAAAACTTTTCCCGGGCCGACTTCTATAAAATTTGTTGCCCCATCGCTAATCATATTTTGTATGGTCTGTGTCCAACGAACCGGTGACGTTAATTGTGCAACAAGATTGTCTTTGATCATTTGAGGATCCATGACCGGACGGGCATTCACATTCTGATAAACCGGGCAAACAGGTGTTGAAAAATGAGTCGCTGCAATTGCTCCTGCTAATTCTTCACGAGCCGGTTTCATCAATGGAGAATGGAATGCTCCACCGACAGGAAGTATCAAAGCACGCTTAGCTCCTGCCGCTTTCATTCTCTCACAGGCATCATTGACTCCTTTGATGGAACCTGAAATAACGAGTTGGCCCGGACAATTATAATTTGCTGCAACTACAATTTCACCGGAGGCGCTAATTTCTGCACAAATATTTTCAACGATAGCATCGTCGAGATTTAGTATTGCTGCCATTGTGGAAGGAATAGCTTCACAGGCTTTTTGCATAGCAAATGCTCTGATTTTAACGAGCATCAAAGCATCTTCAAAAGTTAACGTCTTATTTGCAACAAGTGCCGAAAACTCCCCAAGTGAATGCCCGGCAACCATATCCGGTTTAAAACTTTCACCCATCGTATGAGCAAGAATAACTGAATGAAGAAAAATGGAGGGTTGAGTGACTTTTGTTTGTTTCAGATCTTCCTCCGAACCGGCAAACATAAGTTCAGTTATTTTAAAGCCTAATATGTCGTTGGCTTTTTCAAACAAAGCTTTTGCCTCAGGATAATTTTCATAAAGGTCTTTTCCCATTCCGGGGAATTGAGATCCCTGACCTGGAAATAAATACGATGTTTTCATTGTCATTCCTTTGAAAGCAAGTTTACGAACAGAAATCGGTAAATGAAAATTGTTTTTTCATAAATGAAGGAAAGTGTTTAAATTCTATACTAAGCAAACACAATAAAAAAAGTGGAAATCCGGTTACCCAAATTTCCACTTTAAAAAATCTTTATTCTGTTTTTCAACTTCTTCTATTGCCGAATAAGCGAAGTAATGCAAGGAAGAGATTGATAAAGTCAAGATACAAAGTAAGAGCGCCAAGAACTGACATTTTTGTTGCAGCTTCTGAACCATACTCTACACTTGATCCGATATTTTTTAGTTTCTGTACATCATAAGCAGTTAAACCGGTAAATACAATCACCGCTATAAAACTGATTGCATAACTTAATCCGCTACTTTTAAGAAATAGGTTTACAAGACTTGCTACTACGATTCCGATAAGAGCCATAAATAGAAGGTTTCCCATCTTAGTCAGATCTGTTTTAGTTGTATAGCCAACAATTCCCATAATTCCGAACATGGCAGCTGATGCAAAAAAGACATTGTAAATACTGCTGCTTGTATACATCATAAAGATGAAACTCAGACTCATTCCCATGATAATTGAATACACAAGAAATAAAGCGGATAAAGCAGTTGCTGAAAGTTTGTTAAAACCAAGGCTCATTAGCAGAACAAAGCCCAGAGGAGCAAACATCACAGCATATCCTAAGCCTGATAGACCACCGCTCTGTACATTAATTAAATAGCTCATATAAGATGCATCTGTACCAAACACATAAGCTGTTACTGCAGATATCGCTAATGCAATTCCCATCCAGGAGAATACACTTGCCATAAAAGTTTTTGCAACCGGTTGATCTGAAACACCCGTTTGCTGGATTTGATTAAAACCCCATTTATTATTTTCCATAGTTTTTATTAACTTATTTAGAACAAATTTATTGTTTTATTATTGATTTAAGATGTTGTTTTTTTGTTAATTATTTCCGAATTATTCAAAAATCCTGCCTTTATAATTTTCATGAAAGTTTGGCAGATATTAGCCGGATGAATTCAGATCTTGTTTTCTCATGCTCGAATTCTCCGGTAAATGCAGAGGTAGTAGCCACAGAATTTTGCTTTTGAATACCGCGCATCAACATACAAAGATGTTTAGCTTCGATTACCACAGCAACACCTAAAGGATTGAGTGTTCGCTGAATGCAGTCACGGATTTCAGTAGTAAGTCTTTCCTGAACTTGCAATCTCCTTGCATAAGCATCCACAACTCTTGGAATTTTACTCAGTCCGACAATACATCCGTTAGGAATATAAGCAATATGAGCTTTCCCGAAAAATGGCAATAAGTGATGTTCGCACATCGAATAAATTTCAATATCCTTTATTATTACCATCTGTCTGTATTCGTCACGGAATAAAGCTGATTTCAATATTTCTTCCGGATCTAAATCGTAACCATGAGTAAGATACTGAATAGCTTTTGCTGCACGTTCAGGAGTTTTTAATATCCCTTCACGATTAACATCTTCGCCTAATTCGGTAATAATTGATTTATAATTGGATGATAATTTTTTTATCCGTTCAGGATTGTATTGATCAATCTTCTCGTATCCATCCATTTCATTTTCATTCATCATATTTTTGTCGATAGACATATTTAGTTTGGAGTTTACTACTTTACAAATAACGGTTTGAGAAATCGATTATTATAATTAAGTCTGAAATAATATGATAATATAATCTTAAGAAGAAATTTATCACCCAAAATATTCAACATAATTTTTTTCTGTTTCCTGAATTTTAATGCAATGCAAAACACAGCCGAGTTTCTTCATTGGCTTTTCAATTTGATTCCAGATTTCAATGGCAAGTGTTTCTGTAGAACTTAGTTTGTCTTTCATAAAATCTACGTCTTCATTAAGGTTTTTATGATCGACCTTGTCGAGCACGAATTGCTTTAAAACATTGCTTACGTCAGAAAGGTTGGTGACAAATCCAGTTTCCTGATTTACTTCACCTTTTACAGTTACCCAAAGTATGTAATTATGTCCGTGCCAGTTCGGATTCGCGCATTTCCCAAAAACTTCGTTATTTTTCTCATTACTCCAATCTTTTCTGGCCAGGCGGTGAGCAGCACTAAACGTTTCCCTGCGGGTAATATATATCATCTTAAGATTATTAACGATCAAAAACCGATCGATTTGCAGACAAAGATAATCGTTTAAAGAATCTAAGGTTAAGAGTTATCTTTGAAGCCATGAAAATTTTAATTACGGCTGCGACAAAAGAGGAAATTTCTCTTCTAAATGGCATAAAATCAATAAACCATGAGTTAGATTTCCTTATTACAGGAGTTGGAATGGTTGCTACGGCTTATTCGTTAACCGGACAATTAAAGAATAATCATTACGATCTGGCAATTAACTGTGGAATTGCCGGAAGTTTCGATCGTTCCATACAAATTGGTGAAGTTGTATCCGTTAAGGAAGACATTTTTTCAGAACTTGGAGCAGAAGATGGAAATGATTTTTTATCATTGGATCAAATTGGTCTTCAGGGAAAAAATTATTTTAAGAACACATTTTTATTAAATGCGGTTTCGATGAGCATTTTAAGAGAAGTCAGAAGTATTACTGTAAACACCATTCATGGTAACGATCCGACAATTAAAATCGTAGTGAATAGATTTCAACCACACATTGAAACGATGGAGGGTGCTTCTTTTTTCTTTGTTTGCGAAAATGAAAATATTCCATCTTTACAATTACGAAGCATTTCAAATTATATAGAAAAGAGAAACAGGGAATCTTGGAATATTCCACTTGCCATTGAAAATCTGAATAATACTTTAACAAAAGTTATTTCCTCTTTGTGAAAGAATCCGAAAAAAAACAATCGACTGATTTTAGGGAACCTTCAAAAGTTCTCACGCTGGGTTTTTCGCCATGCCCGAATGATACTTTTATGTTTGATGCATTAGTAAATGGAAAAATTGATACACGCGGATTATCATTTGAAGCTAAACTTTCAGATATTGAAAAATTAAATCAGCAGGCGATTAATGGTGAATTGGACATTACTAAAATTAGTTTTGGAGTTTACTCAAGAATAAGAGACACTTATGAATTATTAACGGCAGGCTGTGCGCTTGGAATTGGAGTCGGGCCATTATTAATTTCTAAAAAAGAATTTTCTAATCCTCAGAAAGAAATAAGAACAGTAGCGATTCCGGGAAAAAATACCACCGCATATTTTCTTTTTAAAATGTTTTATCCTGAATTAAGAGATGTAAGAGAAATAATTTTTTCTGATATTGAAAGATCTGTATTAGAAGGTGAAGTGGATGCAGGTGTAATTATACATGAAAATCGTTTTACTTATCAATCAAAAGGATTGAAAAAAATCAGTGACCTTGGCGAATTATGGGAAAACAAAACAGGGCAGCCGATACCATTGGGTGGAATTGCAATAAAAAGAAATCTTGATGAGACTATTAAAAGAGATGTAAACGATTTAATAAAAAAAAGCGTTGAATTCGCTTTTGCCAATCCGGAGGAGAGTTATAAATATGTAGAGAAACATGCTCAGGAGATGAGTGAAGAAGTACGAAATAAACACATTCATCTCTATGTAAATAATTTTTCGATCGATATTGGCGAAATCGGGAAAAAAGCCATTTTAAAATTTTTCGATAGTGAGAATTCAACTGCAATTGCCGAACAAAATAGGAATTTATTTGTGATTTGAATTTTGTAGTAACTGTACTTCAAAATTTTAAGAATTAATTTCATAATATTTTGATAAATGAATTAATTTCTATTCTTTTGGTAAAACTTTAGTATGAAAACAACTTTTTTATTTTTATTATTTATTCTATTTTATTTTATTTCAATTGCTAAAATTGGAAAGGACCCGGCAGAATGGGGAAAATTTTCTAAAGAAGAATTAGAAATGAAGGTATATAAAATGGACAGTTCCGCTTCAGCTGTTATTCTAGTCAAATTTGGTTCAGTTTTTTTTGAAGTAATTAATAACGAATTGAAAACTGTTTATGAATGTCTTATTAGAATAAAAATTCTAGATAAATCCGGATTTGATTATGGAGACGTCGGAATTCCATACTACGCTAAAAATAATACTGATCGGTTTATTGATTTTAAAGCCCATACCATTAATACTACCGACGGAGGAAAAATACAAGAATCTATCGTAAGCAAAGATTTAATTCTGGATGAGGATGTAAATGGTTTTTATCACAGGAAAAAATTCGCTTTCCCCGACTTGCAAGAAGGAAGTATTATAGAATACTACTATAAAATAATGTCTGACGATTTCTATTTTCTTAATGAATGGAATTTCCAAAATTCTATTCCGACAGTTGTTTGCGAATATCGAACCTATATTCCTGATGTTTTCAATTATTCAATTATGGCAAACGGAAAAGTCGGGATTCAGGAAATACAACGTGACAATACCTTCTTAATACTTGGAACTATGAATTCAATGTCTACAAATCGCATTAATGTAGATATTACAAGTTACCTAATGAAAGATGTCAAAGCTTTACATTCTGAGCCATTTTCCATTCGTTCTGCTGACTATGCCAGATTTAATTTTCAACTCAATGCAATAAATATTCCTGAAAGAGTTCATAAAACAGTACTTAAAGATTGGAAAAAATTTGGTGAATATTTAAATGAAACCGAGTGGTATGAAAACCAGTTTCATTCATTTAATTTCACCAAAGAATTAACACAACAACTATTAAATGGTATTACTAATGAAAAAGAAAAAATTACAACCTTATACAATTATGTAAAAAATAATTTTGCATGGAACGAAAACTATTCAATTTATATGGATAATTTGAGAACTGCTTTTAAAAATAAAACAGGCAATAGTTCGGAAATCAATTCAATTTTATTATGCATGTTACGTTCTGCCGGCTTAAAAGCTGATCCGGTAATGATATGTACCCGAGATAAAGGGGAAGTGCAAAGAGCTTATACTTTTTTAAAACAATTTAATCATACAGTTGTAAGAATAAAAACCGATAATGAAGAATATATACTTGATGCTATTGATCCGCTTAAACCCATGTCGTTGCAAAATGAATTAAATATAAATATTCAAGGGTATATCTTATATGATAAAAATTTCGAATGGATACAAATTAATAATGTATCAGTTTCAAAAAGCTCTCAAAATTTCTTATTGACTTTAGATAAAGATGACAACATCAAGGGCAAGTACGTCTATTCATGTAATAACCATTCGGCACTTCACGGGAGGAAAAGTATAATCCAAAGAGGATTGAAAGAATTTTTTAGTGATTTTATAGATGAAAAAAAAATAAACATCAAATCAGATTCAATAACCGTTCAGAATTTAGACTCTTTAAACAACAATCTAATAATCAAATCAAATATTTCATCTTCCGTTATTTCATCTGATAAATTTATTTACCTAACATCCTATATAAACGCTGATTTACATACAAATCCATTCAACGATGAAATCCGGGAAAATCCTGTTGAATTTATATTTCCTATAAACGATATATCAACCTTTAATTTAAAAATACCTTCTGGATATAAAATAAATGAAATACCTAAAAGTATTAAAGTAACATTGCCTGACAGCGCTGCTTCTTTTACCTTTATAACCACTTCTACAGATGACCAAATACAGCTTAAGAGTGTTTTAACAATAAATAAATTATTTTTTCCGGTAGAAGAATATACAGAAGTACGTGACTTTTTTGCTGCAATTTCTAAAAAATTTTCAGAACAAATTGTGATAAATAAAGAATGATGGGGTTCAATAAACACTTCGTTTATTTAATGTGTCTTATTTTCAATCAATTTTCTTTTGCTGGCAACTCAGACCATATAGAATATAACATTAATAATATTGATCCCTCTTTGCTTAAAGATGCAGATGTTGTAATAAGAAATAAAAAAACTCATGTAGAAGTTAACAACATATCCGATCTTATTTTTGATGAAAAGGTTGCTATTACTATACTGAATAGCCGAGGCCAAAATTCTTCTACTTTATTTTTTCCATACACTTCCTTTTCAGATATTTCACAAATTGAAATTGAATTATTTAATGCAGAAGGATCCTTTGTTCGAAAAATAAAGAAAGACGAAATTCGTGATTATTCAGGAACAGACAGATCATCATTATATGACGATTTACGTTTTAAAGTATTAGATATATCAAATAATAGTTATCCTTATACAATTATATATTCATATAAAACAAAAATTGATGGCTATATCACTCCTCCCGTTTGGTATGCAGTAAACAGTCCGAGAACATCAATAGAAAATGCAACATTAACTGTTGACATAGACAACTCATTGAAACTTTTGTATAAAGATTTTAATTTATCAATTAAAGATATTACTTCTAAACAAAATGAAACCTCATATAAATGGGAAATAAATAACTTTCTTGCTTTACCAAAAGAATATTATATTCCTGATTCTCTGGTAATTTATCCTGCTGTCATTTATTATTTAGAAGAGTTTAAAATTGACAAAACAAAAGGAAGTTTTAGCTCATGGAGAGACTTTGGAAATTTTTATTATTATCTAAATAAAGGGTCAGATGTACTCAATGAAGATGCAGTAAAAGAAATTCAGTCAACTATTGTCGGCGAAAAAAATGTTTATGATAAAATCAAAAAATTATATCATTGGGTACAATCACAAACCCGCTATGTAAGTATTCAAAAAGGAATCGGAGGCTGGCAATCATTTGATGCAAACTATGTTTATAAAAATAAATATGGTGATTGTAAAGCGCTCGTTAATTATATGAAGGCCGTTTTACTCGCAGCAGACATTAAATCTTATCCCCTATTAATTCAAGCAGGGGATACAAAAGAATATTTAAATCCTAAAACTCCTTATAATTATTTTAATCATGTAATTCTTTCAGTACCGCTTGAAAAAGACACTATCTGGCTTGAATGTACAAGCCAAAATATCCCATTTAACTATTTAGGAAGTTTTACCTCAGATAGATATTGCTTACAAATAATAGAAAACAATAGTAAACTGATTTATACCCCTTCTTACAATTTAAAAACAAACAAGTCCGATTTGTCAGGTGACATTCTTTTTTCCGAAAATGGTAATAGTATTTGCAAGTTAACACTAAAACAATCAGGAGAAATGCAGGATGATACCAGGTCTGTTCAATTCAACGCTTCGAATAAAGAAAAAGAAGACTGGCTGCGAAACCAAATAATTATTACAGATTTTAAATTTAAATCAATAAATTTTATTAATTCAGAAAAAGATACTGCATTTACAGAAATTGAACTCGAATTGGAAAGTGCATCATTAATAGGAGTTTCAGGAAGCCGTATTTTTATTCACCCCAAAATTTTATCCGGCTTGATCAATGATTTCCCTTCTGAAAACGATCGTCATTTTCCGGTTGAACTATATCCTGAAGCTGAAGAAAACAATCAAATTACATTTCATATACCTCCCGGTTATTTACCTGAATCTCTGGATAAAAAAGAAATAGTTACCTGCGATTTCGGCGAATATAATTATACTCTCAATTATGATAAAGACAAAGAAAGTTATGTTTTGATTGATAATTTTAAATTATATAAAAAAATAATCTCCCCCGATAAATATAAAGACTGGCTAGAGTTCAGAAATAAAGTTTATAAGCTTAAGAACCGTACAATTGTATGCAAACATATTTAATTTGCCCGTATATTCGCTTTTCAATTACTTTGACGTAAATTAAATATCATGATAATCATCACCGGCGCGGCAGGATTTATTGGCAGTTGCCTCATTAAAAAACTCAATGAAGAAGGATTTAATGACCTTATCCTCGTTGATGATTTCTCTCACCCTGAAAAAGTAAATAATTATTCGGGAAAACTATTTACTCAATGCATTGAACGGAAAAATTTCACCGAATGGCTCAAAAACAATCAACGCTTCGTTCAATTTGTTTTTCATATCGGCGCCAGGACTGATACTACTGAATTTAATAAGGCAATCTTCGATGAGCTAAATCTTAATTTTACTAAAGATGTTTGGAACATCTGTGTTGAATACGGACTACCTCTCGTTTATGCATCTTCTGCTGCTACCTATGGCGATGGCTCATTCGGTTATGAAGATGATCATTCAATCATACCCAAACTACAGCCACTTAATCCTTACGGCATTTCAAAAAACGAATTTGACAAATGGGCTTTAAAACAAGATCGCTCTCCTTATTTCTGGGCCGGACTCAAATTTTTTAATGTATACGGTCCTAATGAATACCATAAAAGCAGAATGGCTTCTGTAATTTTTCATGCCTACAATCAGATTGAAAAAAATGGAACTATGAAACTTTTCCGTTCTCATAATCCATCCTATAAAGACGGCGAACAATTACGGGATTTCATTTATGTTAAAGATGTTGTTGATGTTTGCATGTTTCTTATGAAACACAGAAAAGATTCCGGTATTTACAACCTTGGCTCCGGACAAGCCAGAACATTCCTTGATCTGGTAAAAAATACTTTTAAGGCTATTCACAAACCGGAAAAAATAGAATTCATAGATACACCTATTGACATCAGAGACAAATACCAATATTTTACAGAAGCAAATATGAATAAATTGCGGAGTATTGGCTACGCTAAACCTTTTTATACTTTAGAAGAAGGTGTTGCGGATTATGTTGGGGGGTATTTGAATACTGGGCTTTTCTATTAATAGGTTTGTTGGTTAGGGGAGATGGATATATCAAGAACCAAGAATCAAGAGTCTAGAATTAATCTTGATAGCTATCGCATATACGTTAGGCTAATAAATTCTATTTTAAGACTACAACATAAAAGACTGTTGATTATCATCAAATTTATATTACTGATTAAACTTTAGAATAAATTACAAAACAGATTCTTAAAACTCAAAAGTTCCGCCAGCTGGCGGTTGACATTGAATTTGGGTTTGGAGTGCTGTCCAATTGACGCCGAACCAGCTTGTGAGAGGTAACTAATTTTCTATTGGAATAAATTACAAAACAGATTCTTAAAACTCAAAGGTACCGCCAGCTGGCGGTTGACATTGAATTTGGATTGGGAGTGCCGTTCACTTGCCGCCGAACCAACTTGTGAGAGGTAACTAATTTTCTATTGGAATAAATTACAAAACAGATTCTTAAAACTCAAAGGTACCGCCAGCTG
>JANOVV010000045.1:0-1594 GCA_031417555.1 Bacteroidota bacterium | reverse complement strand
GGTCGAGTGTAAAATTTTTACTGATACCATATTTCAAATCACAACCAATGTTACTTAAAAATTTATCCAGAGTTTCATTGTTAACATAATGCTTTCTGTTAAAAAAAGTATTTGACTTTACAAATTCAGTGTTTTCGCTGTTAAGATTATTTTGCTGATTAAAATTACCAATAAAATAAGGAGTTAAATAAATTGGGTTTTTACTTTTTAGATTCGTAAATTCAAGTTCAGCCTCTTCGCTGAAATTAATCCATAGATTTGCTATGGATGAATCGCATCTTGGATAGGTTATCAATTCATTTTTTCTTTTTATCAAGCGCGCCAATCGAAAACCCATGACTATTTTTTCTTTTGCTTCAAATCGTAAGGAAGAGAAGGGGATTCTATATTCAGTGGCATAACCAGTAGAATCCACAGAAGAGGCTACATCCCAAAATGTATTGAAATCAGTATTCTCATTATTCCCATTATTTGTAACTTCAGAATCATACCTTCCACTCAGGGTATTTGTTATAAAGCAAACACCGGAACTTTTATCATGATAGGTATCGAGTGCAAATGAAACACCATCATCTTTTCCTATTTCAAAATCCCTATCCATCATAAAGCGGACAATTTTTTTCGGCTCACTGTCGAAACAATGATATCCAACATATAAATATTCGTCATTGTATAACATGCAAACTTCCGTACGTTCCGTTGGATTAGCGCCCGGAGCAGGATCCGTTTGCATAAAATCTGAAAGAAGTGTCACATGCTGCCATGCAGGTTCATCCAGTTTTCCATCTAATGAAATTGGTTCGGAAATTCTCAAAGGGATGTAGCACTGCTGTGAATAAGCAGAATTCAAAATCAAAAAAGCAAAAAAGAAAAAAGTGTTTTTATTAATGAAAAAATTCATTTCATATATTTTCTCAAATATAAGATTGTTCTTCATGAAACAACTTGGATCTTCCAGTTATTTATCATGATAATCCAAGTTGAATTGGTAAAAAGTCCTTTATGGTTTTTGATTCATTAAGTTGGTAAATGACCCGAAGTCCTGCTAAGGCAACAAATACTCAATTTTATACCTTGTAGCACAGCTAAAAGGTTCATTCATTTTAAAACCGATACTTTTTTCGAAATAGTAAAATTTTCTGATTCTAATTTCAAAAAATAAATTCCGGAATGAATAGTGTTTAAATTTAAATCATCAGTAATTTTTCCATTTATTGGAGGAGCCGATTTTTTTTGTAAAACGATTTTTCCTGAAACATCATAAAGAATAATTTGACAAGGATTGTTTTCTATAAAATCAGAATATATAAATAGTTTATCTTTTGCAGGATTTGGAAAAACTGAAATATTTGTTGATTTAACATTTTCATTTATTCCTGTTGTGCCAGAATGTAATTCCACATCATCAATGACAAAGGAAGAGTTAATATGTGGAGTAGTATTTGGAGCCATGGGAATAATTGTAAAAGTAATTAAAGCGTGGTCGGGAATTCCTGAACTGACAGAATCAAGGTCTAAAGTAAATGGTGAAAACGTTGGTATAGTAAAAACAATATTATAATAATTTAATGCAAGAAAAACATTACCTGAATCG
>JANOVV010000044.1:0-74609 GCA_031417555.1 Bacteroidota bacterium | reverse complement strand
CAAAGATTAAGAATATTATTGTAATATAGTACTTCAATTATGTCAAGGAAAATTAGGACTAACAGTTAAAACATGTAAGGTTTTTTCAGGACGAGACACAGTTCAGAGTGAAACGGGGTGGTCAGTTGGGTGTGAAATACTCAGCCAAAAAGAAAAGACCCAAAAACAAACCAAAACCACAATAAAAAACCAACCGAACAAAACCACAAAACCAACCAACCACCACCACTAAAAAACACAAAAAAAACAAAACGCCTACTGCCCTAAAATGCTTATCTGTTGGGGGTTTTAAAGGAAAAATAGAAAGTAACGGAAAGCCCTGTAAATAAAGGCTTTGAGAGCAAAACAAAAAATGTGGAAAACTTTTTTAAAAGCGACCTTTTACGACCTTAAAAATGGAAGATTTGAACCCTAAAAACAGAAAACAGAAGAAGAAAATTAAATGGTGTGGCGAAGCCACTTGTATTTTTTTTGCCCCTTTTTTATACGCCTTTGGCGTATTTGTTTTATTTTTTTGCTCCTTTTTTTGCCTTGCTTTGCAAGGCTTGGAATGAAAAACAAAAGCCACCAAATTTGGTGGCTTTGAACTTACTTATTTGTAAATAAATATTTGTCGCTTATTGTTTCAATTTCCAACTTTGATATATTTTGTAATTCCTTTAATTTTCTTAAATCATAGATTTTTTTACTTATAGTATGGAATGAACCTCCTCCGTCAGACGTTTCCAACTTTTGAATTTCAATAGTATCTTCATTATTTATATAACTAAAATGTTCTATTGAGTTATCAAATTCTCCAATGCAAACTCTAAAATTTAAAGTGTCTGTTAAATATTGGCTAATCATATCTCCTCCGAAAGCACCACTTCCAAATGTTCTATATACCTCAAGATATAGCCCCTTTCCAATTTCAGTTGTATGCCTATATTCTCCCTTGTTATTTTTATTTTTACAACAAAATAAAGTGCATAAAATAACTAATAACGAAGAATATATTTTTATGTTATTCAGCATCTTTTTCTTTTTGTGCATCTTTCATTCCTTCAGTATTAAAGTAATGGTCTCTTGGTCTATCACCCCAATATTTATCAAGTAACACTTTTTTAGTGTAATATATCGGGTCCCACATTGTTCTATTAAAATTTTGTTTCATTTGTTCAACGTGTCCAGCTCCAATCCTCTGTAAAGACATTGGTATTCCTACGTGTGTTCCTGTATATCCTGCGTTATAATTTCCAACATCAGCAGAATTAAACATTCCCCCTTGTCCAAAATTTGTGTAAATAAAATTTGTGTTTAAAGCTGTTGGATTTTTTTCTTGATTAGCTTGGTCATAATCCCAAGCAATCCCAAAAATTGTATTCTCACTATCTTTATAATCCCATTTACCATTAAATTTTACATTTTTATACCATTGATAAGAAGAAATCTTTTTTGCTTCGGCTTTATTGTCGTTTAATACATTTCCAAGTATTTTATTTACATCAACTTTTTTTCCTAACTCTCCTATTTGTGTTAGTTTATCTCCGTCTTTCATAAATACTCTTAAATCTTTGTCTTTAGGGTCATAATGTAATTTATCTCCTTTGTTGCTAAATACACTACTATCTCCTAAAACATCTGTACCCCAAATTGGATTGTTATTAAAACAAGCATAAACAGAAATTGACGGATTAGGTTTTGGGTCTCTGTTCCATCGTCTCCCTAATCGTGTATCATATTCCCAATATAGTGCTGTGGTGTGGTTTCCAGCCCCACTTATCTCGTCTGTCTTCTCTTGCCCATTGATAGAAAATCTATAATCCTCCGAACTCATCACATTCCTCCCCCACATTATCATCCCGAACGGATAATAATCTTTTTCGATTAAATGACACATTTTCACGAATATAAGTTATAAATGTAAATCATGTTTTCGTACTTTTAATTGAAATTCTATTAAATATATTAGCTTTTTTTAGTAAATTTTGAATGTACTTTATCAATCTCCATATCAAATAATTCTTCAGAATATTTCACATAACGAAAAAATTCTTTGCTTGTAGAAGTGTGGCCAGAAATTCGACGAACAAGCTGTTCTGGCATTCCGAGTGAAAGATATAATGTTATTGCTGTTCTCCTCATTGTATGAGAGGATATTAAATCGCAAAATCGAAAATGTTTTATAGAATGGGGTTTTATTATTTTGATAATGCCCTTTTTCTTTCTAGTTTTTTCTACGTTATGCACCCAACCAGCTCTTTCTGCAAGTTCACGGCTGTATTTATTTAGATTGTATAAATGAATTTTAGGTAATAATGTATTGTATTTGCCTTCATATTTCTTAATAATACTTACGGCATAATCTGGTAACTTAATTCTTGTAAACGTTGAAGTTTTTTTTGAAAATAATTTAATATAGAATGTGTTGTAAACTTGTTCCATATTAATTTTACTTAACTTGAGTAAATCCGAAACCCTCAATCCAACGGTACAGCCAAATACAAATATATCTTTAATCTTTTCCAGGCGATAAGGAAGATCTTTTGAGAAAGATTTGTCAAAAATCAAAAAATTCAACTGTTCAACACTTAATACTATAATTGGAATTTCTTCTTTTACTACATAGAATAGTTTAGAGATTGATCTTGTATCAATACCTCTATCGGAATAAAGATAATTAAAGAACGAGCGTAAATATTTCATGTTGGCTCCGACATAATTATCATAATGATTACAATCTTTGTACATGAAATTTGTGAGTTTTTTATAAACCCTCTTCCAATATATTTTTTCTTTGTTAAACTCTTTCTCAGTACATCGTAATAAATTATTTATTCTTAAATCAGTCTTGCATTCAATACAAAATTTTAAAAGTAATGATCTCATACTTTTGTAATTCTGTAAAGTTCCATTTTGAAATCTTGTTCCATTCTTTTTAAGAAACTTACTGTTTTCGCAATCATATATAAATCTATCGAGTAGATTGAAGAAGTTATAGTTCTTAATCATAGGCTTGATTTTTTACAATAGAAAGTAAGTTTGGTCAATTGATATTGGATTTTAAAGATTATATACTCCCTCAATTTGGAGCTTTGCGGTGTTTGTATAATGGAAGATAAGGTTGAAGTATTGAATATTTTATATATAATAAAAACTTTTATTCAATCTTTATGAACCGTGAATATTAAAAGACGGTTTTACATTACCAAATCCGATGCGAAGGGAATATAAAGGAACATTAAGAGATTATTTATAAAAACAATTCTAATTGCTACGAAACTAATATTTACAACATTGAAATTATGTATTGTTTTATAAAGGTTTGAGATCTAATGATTTATTACAATTTAGCTTTTGCACTAATTATATTAAATTCTATCAAAATAATGAAAAGCACATTGTTAAAAACATTGCTTAACCTGTTGCAAGTCAAATAAATATGTGTTGATAACTTAATTGTTTTTTATTTGAAAAAATATACAATTGAGACTACATTGAGCTATAAAGTTAATCTGTTACTGTGTTATAATGGCTTATAAAAAATTTAGAATTACCATAAAAGGATTCACGCTTGCAGAGGTTTTAATTGTTTTGGTAATTCTTGGTTTTCTGGTTTTACTTGCTTTACCATCATTAATGCCAGTTATATCTCGTGCAAAAAGTATGGAAGCCCAATTGCAATTAGAACATTTATACACTCTTGAGAAGACATATTTTTACACGCATTCACGATACAGCCAGAATTTAAAAGACCTTGGATTTGAGCAATCTAAACTTACTTCTGAAGATGGCCAAGCGAATTATAAAATAGAAATTATAGAAGCGAGTAATAGCAATTTTAAAGCCCAGGCAACAGCAATAGTTGATTTCGATGTTGATGGTGTTTTCAATATATGGGAGGTAGATGATAATAAAAACATTAAAGAAACCACCCCGGATTGAATAAAATACTTTTACTCAAGGTAATTACTATCATTTTACTGCTGGTAATTAGTTCCCAAGATTTTCGCCACAGAAGAATTTTTTGGATTTTATTTCCTGCATTAGCTTTTACAATAATTATAAATGGTATTATGCAATTAGGATTTTTTAAATTGTTTAAAGTGATTTATTTAAATTTTTTTTTTCTCTTTATTCAGTTACTTTTAGTCAAGATTTATTTTTCAATTCGCAAGAGTCGGATAATCAAGATTGCTGATAGTTATCTAGGATGGGGGGATATTCTATTATTTACTGTGTTATGCTTTAGTTTCTCAACGTTCAATTTTATAATATTTTATCTATTTTCACTTTTAATTGCAGTTTTTAGTTATATAGTCAATTTTTATTTCAGAAAGAATGCAAGCAAAGAAATACCACTTGCAGGAATTGTATCCGTTTGTACAGTAATTTGGATTCTTACTGGTGAATTGACTTTTGGAATTAGTTCTTATTATGATATTCAGTTAATCACGAAATATTTATGATTACGGAATTGTTAGAAATAGAGACCCAACTTCAACAGCTTGTTTCTACTGAGCAAGCGTGGCACTATAGAATTATACCTAAGAGTTCGACAAAAGATGAGATAATTTTTTTTATTTCTGAGCAATTTGTAAATCATCAGGCATTTTTAAATGAATTGGAAATACTATTTGGCAAAAAGATTGGATTTGATTCAATTCCTGAAGAGATTATTCAAAAAAACCTAACGAGATATTATCGTCGGACAATTTCGAATCATTCGGATGCAAAAAAGCAGAGTATAAATGTAAAGCAAAATGAAAACTTTCTGACAGATTTAATTCGTGAAGCAAAACAACTAAGTAGTAGCGATATCCATATTGAAACATATGAAGATAAATGTCGCGTGCGAATTCGAATTGATGGAATATTAATTGAGCGGTTCAATATTGAAAAGGATGATTATCCCGCATTAATAAATAAAATAAAGATACTCGCTAATCTCGATATTTCTGAGAAGAGGTTACCTCAGGATGGACGTATATTTTTCAAATCACTGGAACAGAAATTTGATATTAGAGTGTCAGTACTTCCAACTTTATATGGAGAAAAGATTGTTCTAAGATTATTAGGTAATGATGCTAACAACATAGATATAAACGAACTTGGTTTTACTTCTAAAGATTTAGAGAATTACATTGCAGGAATAAAGAAGCCTCATGGAATTGTTTTAATCAGCGGGCCCACAGGTTCGGGAAAGACTACCACACTTTATGCAACATTAAAAATCTTAAACCAGGTTAGAACAAATATTATTACAATAGAAGACCCTATTGAATATACTTTGCCTGGAATAAATCAGGTGCAGCTTAGGGAAAACATAGGACTTACTTTCGCCCATGCCATCCGTACCTTTCTCCGGCAAGATCCTGATGTAATTATGCTTGGAGAAATTAGAGACAGTGAAACAGCTCAGATGGCAATCAGAGCTGCGTTAACGGGACATCTTGTATTAAGTACTATTCATACCAATTCTGCCTGGAGTACTGTTTCCAGATTAAGTGATATGGGGATTCCACCATTTCTTGTTGCTGGAACATTAAATACAACGGTGGCACAACGTCTTGTAAAGTTATTATGTAATGTGTGCAAGGAGAAGTCCAAACTTGAAAAAGATTCTTTTCCTCATCATTTTAATTCACCCCATGAAGTCCACGAACATTTTATTCCTAAAGGTTGCGAAGCTTGTTATTATACAGGATATAAAGGAAGAAAAGCAATTTACGAAGTGATTTCTATGGATCGTGAATTACTAGGATGTGTTAGGAATAATCAATTTGAAATAGATGAAATATTAAAAAGGAAAGGGATAGAAACGCTTCAACAGAATGCGTTTGAATTATTCATAAATGGTGAAACATCTTTAGAAGAAATTTACCCACTACTTAGCACTGCACATTAGTTTTTAAAAATACTTCTCATTTTGAAAAAGTTTAACATTTTAATTATTTTTTTATTATTTAATCTTTCGGCTGAACTTTTTGCTCAAGATAGAATGGATTCGATAGGCACTAAACTTGAAGAATTATCTTCAACCTCTTCTGGTTTAAATAACAAAGTAGAACTTTCAGTTGATAATGTTTCAATTCAAGATTTTATTCATGGTTTAGCAGAAACTCATAATCTCAACATGAGTGTTGATGTCAACCTTACGACACAAATTTCGAATACCTTTTCAAATGTCACAGTTAAAGAAGTATTAATATTTCTTTGTAGAAAATTTAATTTGAATATAAGTTTTATTGGTTCTATAATGTCTATATCACAGAATTTGATTATACCAGAACAACCAGCGGTTTATATCCCTAAAAAATTAATAATTGATTACAATAAGAGTACTCATCTCTTAAGTTTTGATTTAACAAATGATACTCTTGTTCAAGTTGCAAAGGAATTGACGAAAAAAACCGGTTATAATTTTGTATATACTCCTGATTTGACTAATATTCTCTTGAGTGGCTTTATTCAGAGTATGCAATTTGGCTCGGCTTTGGATAAATTAGGATATGCTAACAATCTAAGTATTCAGATATCCGAAGATAGTGTCATTCAAATTCAAAGAGTAGATAAGGAAGTTGATAAGCAAAAAACAAATTCAACTGAGAAAAGCAGGAAAAATCAAACAGGTCTAAACATTCAAGCTAATGATATTTCGGATATAAGTGTTAGTTGCAGTTCGTCTTCGATCTCTGAAATTATATCATCGGTATTCTCAGATTTGAAAATGAATTTTTTTATTTTTTCCGATTTAAAGACTTTAGCAACACTGAGCATAACTCATCTTTCTTTAAATGATTTTTTAAAGTATCTATTAAATGGCACGGATTATACTTATAAATATGAAAGCGGAATCTATTTGATTGGTGATAGAAACCTTGAAGGCTTGAGAGAGACCAAAGTAGTTACAATGAATAATAGGACAGTGGATAAAGTTGAAGACCTCATACCTGCAGAACTTAAGAAAAACGTCGACTTAAAAACTTTTGCAGATATTAATAGTATCATTCTAAGCGGTTCAAGTCCGCGGATTCAGGAAATTCAAAATTTTTTGCGTGACATTGATCGTGTTGTTCCTGTTATTCAAATTGAAGTAATTATAGTTGATGTTCAAAACACTAAATCACTTTCAACAAAAATTGAGGCAGGTTTAAGAGGAATAAATAGACCAACAACCGGTGTTGTATATCCGACTCAAGATTTAAGTCTAAATTCAACTTCGATCAATAATCTTATTTCAGGAATAAACGGTTTAGGTTTATTGAATCTGGGTAAGGTAACTCCAGGATTTTATTTTAATTTCAAAGCACTGGAAGAACAAGGTTATCTTAAAATAAGATCGACTCCTAAAATTGCTACTTTAAATGGACATGTGGCTAAATTAAGTATTGGTAAAACAGAATTCTATCTTGAGTTGACAAATAATATTATTGGAACGCAAAATCCACAAAATGTAGTGTCTCAACAATATAAATCAATTAATGCTGATTTAAGCATAACTATTAATCCTATGGTATCAGGTGATGATCAGATAACATTAGATATTGCAGTGCGTCAATCTAATTTTACCAGTAGAATTTCACAAAGTGCTCCTCCAGGAACTACATCAAGGGACTTCCAATCATTGATAAGAATGCGAAATGAAGAAATGATTATATTAGGTGGACTTGAAGAGAATTCTACAAACGAAAGTGGCTCAGGATTACCTTTGCTCTCAAGGATTCCAATTCTAAAATGGCTCTTTAGTAGTCGTACTCGCGCTAAGACTAATAATAAATTAACAATTTTTATCAAACCAACTGTTACATATTAATAAATTGTTTCTAGGAAAAGATATATCAGCAGGTATTGAATGTTTAATTGACATTGATGGTAAAAAATTGTTTAATTTTGTCTTATTGCAACGAAAAAAAAATATCATTAGCATTATTAATAGAGGAAAATCAATTGAAAATTTAGAAGATCTATTTGAATTTGTTAATTCCAATATCCACATTAGTATTGTTATTTCTGGAAAGGGATTTATTTTTAAGAAAATAGCAATTGATAAGTCAAACTCCTGGCAAGAGGTATTAGATAAGTGTTTCCCAAACGCCGACGTAAACGAATTTTATATTCAAACAATTGATACTAATGAAGAAGGGGAATGTTTTGCCGCAGTTATTCGAAAAAGTATTATTGATGATTTAGTTTCAAAGTTTAATGAAACAAGCAGATTGGTAACCAATCTATATCTAGGTCCTTTTTGTCTGCATGGCCTTGCTTTGGTTTTTGGAAAAGAAGATCGAACATTAGAAGTTAGAAATTATAGAGTATCATTTAAAAACGAGAAACTTTTCCATATTAGCTTACTTCCTGACTCTAAAAAATTATCAAATGATAAATTCAAACTTGGAGATGATTATCTGGAAGAAGAATTAATTCTAGCTTATTCTGCTGCATTTGAACAGTTGGCAGGAGAAAGTTTTGTAAGGTCAAATATTTTTTTTCTAGAGCGGAATGGGTCGGAGTTTAAATTAAAGAAAAAATATTTACTAATTGTAAAAAGTTTAGCAGCAGTTCTTTTAGCAGGTTTAATCGTCAATTTTATTTATTTTAGGAATTACTCAAATGAAAAATATCAATTAGATGATAAATTGAAAACGAACAGTGAAGCTATTTCTTCAGTCAGCATGTTACGGAATGTTCTTGAAGAAAAGCAGAAGTTGTTAAAGAATGCAGGAATATTAACGTCAAATAAATTTTCCTATTATATTGATCAATTAGCATACGATGTCCCCAAAGAAATAACATTTACTGAAGTATCGTTAAATCCCGTAAATAAGATAAATGATTCAGAAGGAGATATCGAATTTATGAAGAATTTAATTTTAATTCGGGGGATTTGTGATGGCAGCGATCTAAATTATTGGGTTAATTTATTAAGGAAGAAAAAGTGGATAAGAGGAATTGAAATTGTTAACTATGAAAAGAATAAATCAACGGGGAATGGTGAGTTTGAACTACAATTGAAATACTAAGAATCTTTATTGAAAATGATAAATTACTCGACCCGAATTAGATTAGCTCTCATTGCATTCTTGGTTCTTGTTTTCATTTGTTTCAAAGTCACTTTTAAAAAAACAATTCAGTTAAGAAGTGAAGTTATGCAACTTAGAGAGAAGATGGTTGATTTCAAAAATGCACCTTTTCTTAAGTTAAAATATGAACATGATCTTAATAAACTAAACGCATTTTTTATGTCTGATTCTTCAAAAATAACTAACGAACAATTATTGTTAAATTTTTTATCAAACTTTAGCTCACATGATAAAATTACATTAATAGATTTTCCACGTTCTATATATCAGGATAAAGCTGGAATGAGGATTCAGACTAATTCATTTTCAGCAGAGGGGAACTTTGAAAACCTTTTATCCTTGGTTTTTGAGTTAGAGCGAAAGCAAAAATTTTGCAAAGTTTCTTCAGTGAAAATGATTGCAAAGAAAAACATAAATAGCAAAACCAGTAAACTTACTGCGACTCTTTATTTACGTACAATAAATCAATCAGACAATGATGTTATTAATTAGGATTCTTTGCACAATTCTACTTCTGTTATCCCTTAACGGATGTGAGGATTTTATAGAAAAAAATATTTCAAAGAAAACAGTAAATATTTTAACTCCTGGTGATGGTTACAATTCTTCTGATTTAACAATTGATTTTTGGTGGGATAAATTGGAGGGGGCAGAACAATATAAGCTTCAAATTGTACAACCATCATTTCTTTCGATTCAAAAATTTATTTTAGATACAATTCTATCAGATAATCATTTTGCAGTTTCATTAATTTCTGGACAATATGAATGGCGGATAAAAGCAATTAATAATGGAAGTGAAACAGAATATTCATATCGAACGTTTTCTATTGACAGCATTATTTCGTTAAGTAGTCAGACAGTAATACTCACCTCTCCCTTAAATGGATTGGAATCAAAGAATACTACAGTAGTTTTTAAATGGGATGCAGTTATTTCAGCTAGCAATTATCGTTTTCGTTTGATTGACTCAACATCATTGAATATCATTGTTGACACACTTCTTACGGGCAATAGTATTTCACGTATTTTATCCGAGTCCGTATACAAATGGATGGTCCGGGCTGAGAATGCAACAAGCTCTACACTTTATTCAGAACGGATATTGAGAATTGATCTTACACCTCCTTCAGTTTCAAGTCTTCAATCACCAATTCATGGCGATACAGCTACTAATCCAGTAACACTTAACTGGAATCCAAGTATTTCATCAGTAGGAGATAGTTTATACATATACTCTGACACCTTACTTACAACCTTAATTTTTCATGAATACTTTACAGCAATAACTTATGAATTTACTGGTACGATAAATCAAAAATACTATTGGCGTCTAAAATCTGTTGATCAAGCTGGAAATGTGAGTAGTTTTTCGAGTACTGAAAGCTTTTATATTCGTCAATGAAAAATAAGAAGCTGATTATATTTCTTTTATTTCTTGTTATTGGAATATGGGGGCTAATTATTTTTAAAATATTTATTCATCCCAACAATGATAAAGTGAAGTCTTTTAGTAATGAAAGTGATTCGACAAATTTTATTTTACCTGAGAAGCAGGATACATTTTCGATTATTAATTCTTACGATGATCCTTTTCGAATAAACGTTGAACCAAAAGCTAAAAAGGGAAATATCATTCTTCCGAAGCCTCAAAAAGTTGAGGTAAAGCGAGATTGGCCGGTTATTCAATATAATGGTTTAATTAAAAATCAATCATCAAGTCACACAGTTGCACTGGTAAACATTAATGGTAAAAGATATGTTGCTGAACCCGGTAAAGAATTTGAAAAAGTACAGTTGCTTAAGATTTGGAGGGATTCTATTCAGGTGGTATTTAATAGTGAGAGGAGGGTGATTGTAAAAAGGAAATGATGAAGAAATTATTTAGAGGCTATTTTTAAATACAATTGGATATTCCGCATAAACAATTCCATTCAAGAGTTGGATTCCAATTGTGTTATCCTCTTCACTGAGTTGTGGCGTTACTTTTTTGCTCATTGTTTAGAAATTTAATTGTTAGAAATATTTATACTCATTTGAATTACCTGTCATTGTTATCCGAAAAGTTTTATTAACTCTTCTCGTTTCTGTTTCAGCAGTTCGTCAATTCTTTGACTAATAACTACTGTCCAACTTTCTACTGATGAATTGTTGTTATTGACAAATTGCATTGTCATAGTTAATAAATTTTTAGCTGCTGCAATTGCTCCGTTTGGATTAAGTTCAGGAAGGTCAACATAAACAGTTAAGTTGTTTGAGTTAGGGAGTATAAGTCCACGGTCTGAACTTGAAAAGGAAAAACCATTTTCAGGTGTATGGTCAAATAATTCAGTGCTGCCAGTAAACGGAAATTCAATTTCATGAAAATAATGGTTTCTGCTAACGCCACCGATTAGTTGTTGATGCATAGTCAACGCAATTTCCTCAAACTCGTGGTCAACAAATCTGGGGTCACCAAATTCTACTTTCTTTAAAAGTATTGAGTTCTTAATTCTTGTTGCAGTTTGATTGAATTTGGTTTCATCTTTAACATCACCAATCTTTAAATTATTGACAAGTGCGTTGATGCCTGATTCTCTCTGTCGTTTTAATTCTGACATGAATGGACGGTTGTTCGGAGATGTAAAATTGTTATTCATATTTTTTGTTTTTAAATTTATTTTAATGTGTTGTTCATTTCTTCTGTTCAAGTTTAATAGATGCAATATCCTCCGTATTTATTTCTTCGTTGTCGTCAAGAATTAAGTAAGATGCGTTCATCACGGCTCTGTTATTTAATACTTGTCCGTTCTGCAAAGTTACTTCTACGATTTGGTAACCCATTCCTTGTTCGGGTAAGTCTGCCAAATAGTCAATGAATTGTTTCGCCAACTTTATTTTCTTTTTCATTTTAGTAAGCATGCTTATCTATCAATGTCCCGTTTGAAGTTCCGTCATCAAACAACGCTTCAATGCCGCCTCCATTATGATTGTTTGCTGGTTGAACAATTCCAAGCCGCAATTGGTCATAAGATTTAGGTTGTATTTCAAAAGCCCATTGAATTATTTCGTCACTCGGTAAAGCGTATCTGTCAACAGGGTCGTCATTGTATGCTTTACAAGATAAATAATCTGGTTTGGTTGTCGTGTATGCACCCGATTTTAATTTCTTGTTTACCATGTCAATTCTTATGTCCTCCTCATATTGTGATAACCGAACATAAATGTCAGTTCCGTTTGCGTATTGTTTGGGACTTGATGATGCTCCAATGCCACCTGAATGTCTGCCCTTTGTTGTCATGGCACTTTCAGAAAACATCCGAACATTTCGCACTTCAGAGCGACTAACTAAAGTCGGACTTGTCAAAGTTAGATAGTTGGATTTGCTGAACATTTTCGTGTAGCTCTCTGAAACAATTTGTCGTTTGGAAGAATTGAAATTGTTGTCTAAGTCCACAATTAGATGTCCGTTGTAAATTACAAACCTCTCCTTAGTTGTCCGTCCAAGTCTAATTGCGTCAATAATTTGATAGCCCATACCTGTCTCTGGAAGTCGGAGAAGTTCGTCTGTAAAAGATGAGAATGCTTTGTAAATCATAATTCATTTTTTTAATTGTTTGTCAAAGTTAATTTCTTGTAGTCAGTTTCAAGTTAACAGTGTCCCGCACGGGTTATGACTAACGTTCTATAATCATCTGATTCACAATTGCAAATTATGGTCATTAGTTGATATATCAAACTTAGTAATAAGTTTTTTCATAGCGGCAATTTTCTTTCTTTTCTGATCCAGGAACTGATATTCTGTTTGTGGAATGTAAGGAACTTTCTTAACGACCATATTCCAGATAATAACAGCCAGTTTTCGCGCTGTTGCTGATATTGCTGAGACCCGGCCTTTTCTATGAGAGATCCGGTAGAAAAAATTAGAGAATGTCGTATTTTATAAATTGCTGATGGCATTGGCTGCATTTCGTAAAGCAATTTTTAGGCGATTGCTTCCTTTGGGAATTCCGGCTCCGTTACTGCATTTGGAAAGCCTGGAAGAAACCCGAACGCAAGAGAAAGAATCTGATGCGCCTCGGTGTAGATTTTCATCATGCCTTTGCATGGAGCAGCACGCGCAAAGGTGGATGGGCGGTAGCGCAAAGTCCTATTCTGATTACCACGATCACACTAAAACGATTATCCCAACGCGGTTACGAATCCATGCTTGACCACTACAAGAAAATCCGCCCTGAACAAATGTTCTTGGGTCAATCTTTTACACAATGAACCGCCGTATGCGAGGTCCGCATGTACGGTGGTGTGAGAGGCGCACCCTATCGAGGTAACTCGGTAGGGCCGTCTACTCGATTGGCAGCTGCCCTTCTGTTTGTTGTGATGTAGTGTTTGTCCGCTGTAATTTTTCTATTTATCATTTGTCTGTCTGCGAAGTTTCTGTCTGCTGATATAACCAATGAAGTAAATGCGAAACTGTTCACCGATTTTTTTCTATCCTTAGCTGTCTGTGTGCATTGGCTTGCAAGCTCTTTTGCTTTTGCCATTCCTCAAAAAAATAAAATTTGGCAAAAGCAAAAGTGCTTGCAAATGCATTGGCGTTATTTCTTTGGGAATACATATTCAAAGAACGAAGACATTCCATCACATATATTTTCAAATTTAGCTTGTTTAATTCCTATTATAATTTTTTCTGAATCTTTTTGTGGCATTGGAAACCTTAGAATATTATTATTATAAAATGTACCAAGCCAAAGTTGCGATTTCATTTCTTTAAAATTATAAAATGTTCTATGGTTCACTGTGTACATGTCCGGTCCATAAATTTCAACAACAGGCTTTTTTGCAATCAAATTCATAATGAATTCAAATTGCTTTATTTTATCCGATTCAATTTTTTCATTAATGATTTGATAAATAAAGACCCAAATTAGAGTTCGGTTCACTCTCCGAACTTGATTTCTTGAAAATGGAATCGTTCTGATAAAAGAAAATGTTGTTTCTACGGCAAGTTTTATAAGTTCAAGGAATTTTGCTTTGAAATCAAAAGTATCTGATGCGTTATTGGATTTATGTTTCAAATAAGAGAGACAGGTTAGTAACGCATAAACATCTGCTTGATAATCGGCTTCTTCAATACAGTTAGGATAATTCCCCATGTCATTTCCATCCCTCAAGCTATTTTCTGTTTCACCACTTACAGTTTGTGATGAAAATCCATGTTTTTCAAAGTGAACTGTTTCATGTATTAAATACATCATTGCAACAGTAATAATATCATCCTCATTTTTTATTCTGCTACTTATGCTTTCAAAAAATCTAAATGATACCTCCCAATAATTATTTTGTGTGTTAAAATCTAAATCTTCCTTTATGCTCTCAAGATATTGGTTGTATATAGGTGTTGAGTTTTTAGCTGCTTCAATAATTCTTGTCAGTGAATGAATTTGTGGAAGTTTTTTCCAAAAAGGATTTTCTTCAAATGGTTTAATGTATAAATCTGGATTTGGAAATAAAAATTTTATCCACATATTATGTGAAGCACCAGTTTCTTTTTGATTTTTTTGAACATCATCAAAAACTTTAATAAATTCTTTGTAACCTAAATTAATACTATCAATTAAGGAACCTATTTTTACTTTATCTAATTCTACACTTACCAAAGAGTCATCTATCTCTTGTGAATCTTGAAATACTTTACCTCTTATTTCGCCAATTTTTTGAGGGGTCAAATCATTTTCTGCTAATTTATTTAGTACTGTAATCGGATGAACAGTATAATGATCTGTAATTTGTTTAGGGGCTCCCGCAGGATGTCGCGAGATTAAATTAAATTTTATTTCGGGATAAGAGTTTTTAATTGTATCAGCTATAATTAGAGAAGGGAAAGAATGTTCTGAATCCCTCATGGATTGTTTTATGTTTGGATGAATCCATGTAAATATTTCTAATTCGTCAGGGAAAAGCTTTAATAGAAGTAAATATTTTTCAAGGTTGTACTCAATCTCGAGTTTTTGAAGACTTACAAATTTTTCTAAAAGTCCTGAGAAATTTTTAATCTTATTTCCTTCTGAATCTTTTTCATCATCTTGCGTATTCTCATTAAAGAAGATATGCAAAGGTTTTTCTATATCGTAAGAATATTTCATTTAATTAGACATTAGGTTTAATGGGAATTCAAAAATAAATTCATATCCGTTTATGTGAAACTCTTCAAAAGTCGCATTATGAGTAGTTGCTATCTTTTTAAATCCTCTTATTCCTCTTTCCCCCATATTGGGAATTTTTGGAAGGTTCTGTTTATAATTAATTGATAAACTATTTTCTTTAAGTTCTAAAGTAAGAAGGCATTTTGCCCCCTTTGCGTGCCTTATTGCGTTCGCAGGAATTTCCTCATAAATAACATTAAAGAAAATCGGATGACTTAATATAAAAATAATTTCTTTATTCGTCTTATATTCAATATTTAGCTCTATATTATTTTGCTCTAATTCCTTTTTAATGCTTTCTTTATTTTGAATCTCCTTATGTAATGTAAATGGATCAAATCTAAAATCTTTAATCAGTTTGAAAAAAGGAGAGTTATAATCCAAAATCAGGTTATTAAATTTCTCAAAACTATCATAAATGGTTCTATTGATTTGAGAATTAATATCGGTGTTATCGGCTTTGGTTTCTAGTAATCTTTTTATATTAGTATTTGCCGTTTGAATTAGTTCTAAATATTCTTCTACATCTACAATATGAATGTAACTCTTGAAAGGTTTAAAAGCCCCCAATATTAATACTGTTCTTGGAATTATTTTATTTATAATTTTCAAAAGTATCTCTTCATAATATTTTTTTGCCTTTTCTTTAACCTCAATAGAAGTTGCATTAAAATATTCTATGAAAAAATCCTGAAACTGGCTAAATAAAATTGGATGAGAATCTTTTCCTAGATCATCATAAAAATAATTATACATTTGAATGAATGCACTAATAACCGTTGAATGATTTTTGGTTGAAATTCTTTTTCTGTAATCTTCTAGAAATTCTCTAAATAAATTCTGAAAAACATATTCATTACCTGAGGGCAACAAAGCATTGGTTGAAATTTTCTCTAAAAAAATACTTAATAAATTGTGAATGTCTTCCTTATCATGATTTTCATAATTAATCAATTTATTCTCGTAAATGCAATAAAGAATAAAAGCATAGTAGTTGAATGAATCATAAATTGATTTTTTAATTTTTTCATCTTGAGCTTCCCGTATTTCCCTATCCATCTGTTTAAATAATTTTAAAACAGTATCTGGATTCAATAGCACTTTAAGATTTATGAAACTCAAAATTCGCAAATAGAATATTTTGTTATTGAATTTATTTAATGGATATTCTTCGTTAAATAATAATTCTAACTTCTTTTTTAATGATTTTATTATAGTCGGATAAACCCTGTTCAATGTATCAATTAATTTTGGTTCATGAACCAACACACCAATCAGTGCATTTAAACCTTGCTCAGTGGAAATAACATCAATCAGGTATTCCTTTGTTGGTTTAGGAGTCCCATCCAACGTCCTTCCTAAAGGGTCATCTTCTTTATATAATCGATAACTATCAAATCTTCCAATTATATTTCTTAAACGAAACATTTCTTTTTTAGAAACAAAATCGGGAATTAAAGGATAGGTTATTTCTTTATTTTCCAAGAAGCTTCTTATTTGATTTTTTCTTTTTTCAATATATTCTTTAACTGCGGAAGGAATATTTGTAGAATCGTATTTATCAAGGGACAATAACTCCATTGAATATGGGTTATTAGTTTTATTATAAATTGGAATATTAAAATGTGTTCCGAAATATACCTTAACAGGAATTGTATGATGCTTCACTTTGATTTCATTTATTCTTGTCAAAAATTCTCTATTATAATCTTCCAATCTGGCAAATACAGACAAAACTGTTATATCTCTTACATCAAGAAAACTTATTGTATCTATCATTTGAACAATTGTTTCTCCTGAGCAAGAGCCATCATCTAAAATCAAAATATTTTTCCCAATTGTAATGTGATTTAAAAACTTTGGTGGAAATGTAAATCTCCAACCTTTAGGTGTCATTATTCTTGGGATGGGATATATTTCGATGGAATTGTTTCCTTTGAAATTTTCAAGTATAGTATTTATTTTATTTTCAAAAAAAGATGTTGCGGATAAAAACGGATAAAATACAAAATCAAATTTTGCAGAAATATTTATTTCTTTATCAAATAACCCTAAGAAATGTTTTAGGTTTGGAACTGCTTCAATATCACTTAAATATTTATTTTGTTTTTGAAAGGAATCAATATCTAAACAGATTTTAGAAATATGTTCTTTAAAGTTATTTTTGTCGTCTATATTTTTTCTTTCTTGCAGCCTTTCAATTAAGAGTTGTAATAATGAGATTTCGGTATTATTCTCCCATTCGGAAATTTCTTGAAACAATTTATCTGTTTCAAGATAATAGGTGTGATATACAGTATTTTTTTTAAACAATCCTACCTTATAAAATGATTCATTTTTTACACATTCTAGAAACTCATTTGGATGTAACAAAATATTTTGAATGTTGCTTTTTTCAACACTCATAGTTATCGGAGCATTTAGAATCGGATTAATCCAAACGGGTTCTTTTTCAGACTTAAAATCTTCAGGATTTATTTTTTCAATTGGAAATTCAGTTAATGATAAAATAATATCGTTAAGGGCATTAACTTTTTCATCGGGTTGTCTACTATCTACGATTGTGAGTATTGTAACTGAAACATTTTTTCTTCTTTTGTTTATACTATTGTAAATTTGTTGGCTTAAAAATCCAGTAGAGATAACATCGTTTACTACAAGTATTTTGTCGTCATCAACAATTTCTTCGAATCGCTGCTCTTTATAAAAGTCGTAATAACTTGATAACGGAATAAGTGATATTTCGACAGGTTTTGGTTTGGATAGAATTTCTAATATATCTTTTACTTCTTTTCCTAACAATTGACTGCTCAGTGTTACTGTTAGAATTTTATTGATTTTATTTTTTATGTCGTAGCCAATTTTTGAATCATTGAAAAAATTAAAAACAAAATAAGTTGCAATCAGCCTCCTGTATTCTTTTTTATAAAGTTTTTCAATGAAAGATAAAAATACCATTTGGTATTTTCCATTTGCTGTTAAAAACGCTCTCCCTTCTGGATCAGTTTTAAATATTAGATTGTAATCATGTGTTTTAGGGACATCCGATTGCTCTGCATAAATGAGGTCATCAAAGCTAATCCCTTTATTTTTTACTTCATTATCAATAAATCCCTTTTGGTATTTAATTATTTCTTCTGTAATATTTTGATATTCTGGTATGCTACATTTTACAATTGAATTCTCACCATTACTAAATATTTTTAATACATTTCCTGAAATCGATTCAGGATTATCAATTGAGTTTTGTTCGTATCTATTATCTCCTTTCCAGTTTTCTGTTAATCGTGATGCTAAATATTTGTTGTGTATACCTATCCATGAAACATTTAAGTCGGGGTGAATACAAGGAATTACATGATGGAAAAAACCAATTGAATTAGGTCTTTTTTCAAATTCTAACTGCGCTTCGTTTATTCCCTTGTCTAATACATTAAATAGAAGTGCATTTATGTTTTCGTTAATCAAGGGACTGTATGAAAGAAAATAAGTGAGTTTAGTATAAAATCCTTGCTTCTCATTTGATATGCCTGCAAAATCAAAACAAACTAAGGAATGTTTATTTCCTAAATTCAGGTCTCCTAAAATTGTACATAATTCATTAAAGAAATTTTCATAAAACAATTTTTCATTTTCTTTTTCATCAGATACGAAGTGTTTATTATTATTTGTATAAAGTTTAAGAATATTTAGAAATTTTAATTGTGGAGCAGAACTTATTTCGCGCTTAAAACTTGTATAATCTTTTATTGATTGCTCGGTTGTCGGCAGTAATATTGTGATAGATGTGCCAGGGAAATCGGATATTTCCTCTGCATTATCATTTTCTCTGAAATGTATACATTTTCTTATATCAGTATATTCTACTTTGCTAAAATCAAAAATAACTTTTCCCTTTTTACTTCTTGCAATTATTAATCCTTTATACCTTTTAACAATATCTTTTATTATGTAAAGCCCTCTTGGAATATAATCATGAATCTTTAAATCTTCAGCAAATTCATATTTGCTTGTGAAAAGCAAAAAAGAATATTCTAAAACCTTAGAATCAATGTTTTGTTTTTCATGATTTGTAGAAAGTTTTTCTTTTATTCTATCAAAATTCTCGCTTTGATACTTTTCTTTCAGAGTTTCTGATATTCCTATACCAAAATCTAAAAATGTAAATTCTAAATATGATTTGTTAGTAAAATTTCCTTTTGAATCTAAAAAGTAATTTGTTTCTTCTTTTGAACGCTCGGAGTATCTTGCTTTAAGTAATTTATTTAAAACATCTGGGCTGAAAGGTCTTTCAATTTTTTTGTTATGAAATAAGGAAATGTAACACTTCTTTTCCGTGTCTTCTTGGCTGTATGCATGTTGGCATACATTGGCATACAATTCTTTTACAATTGAATAGTTTAGAAATTTATTATCGAAGTAACTAAGACTTGTGTTTGCTTTTATTTCGTTTTCAGAATATATTTTAAACTGCTTTAAATGTTTTTTATAAAGATTACTGAATTCATCTTCAAAAGTGTCTAAGTGATAATTTATTACTGGAATGTATTCAAAAGGTATGCTCGTTGAAATTTTTGCACTACTACTTACATTTATACCTCCAGAAATAGGTTTAATTTTATCTGATAAAAGATTTTGAATTTTCCATTCAAGTAATATGAGTTTTAAACATTTCTGTCTTTTTTTATATGTATCACTTTGAGAAGATATATCTGATGCATCTTGTAAATATAGATTAACGTGTTTTTTCAATGTTATTAACCTTTCTATCCAACTAGTAACAAAGGTCAACTGTTCAAATCCTATCCATTCAAGTTTTTTAAGGCTAAAATCAACAACTTTTGTTTTTTCAGAAAAGCTCTCTTCCCAGTTTTTACTTATAAACTGATCAAAATTTATAGATGTAAGTTTTATGCCTAAATCAATTATCATATTAATGGAATCAGATTGTCAAATATAATGAACAAATTTTTGTGCGGTCGGGCAAAATGCAAATGTGCCACAGACCAAAATTCAAAATAAAAAAACCGTGTGACTTTTTTACATTTTGCGAAGCGATAGCCAAACAGCTTTGCCGAAACTGTCTGCTGTCAATTAACTGCGCTGTTGTCCATAAGTGAGCAACTGTCCACCGCTTTTTTGTCTGTCCATTTGATATGCTGCCCACTGTGTCAAGTTTGTGTTACCTGTTTGCATAAAGTGTCAAGTTATTCCGTCACTGTCGAACGAAGCGCTGTCGTTTTAGGGTTATGACTAACGTTCTATAATCAGCTGATTCACAATTGCAAATTAAGGTCATTAGTTGATATATCAAACTTAGTAATAAGTTTTTTCATTGCGGCAATTTTCTTTCTTTTCTGATCCAGGAACTGATATTCTGTTTCTGGAATGTAGGGAACTTTCTTAACGACCATATTCCAGAAAATAACAGCCAGTTTTCGCTCTGTTGCTGATATTGCTGAGACCTGGCCTTTTCTATGAGTGATCCTACTGAAGAAATTGGAGAGTGCCGTATTTCTTAAATTGCCAATTGCATTGGCTGCATTTCCACGATTACCCTGAAACGCTTAGCTCAATGCGGTTACGAAATGAGGAACGAATTCGATCAGACAATTATAAAAAAATTAGAAACTGATCAATCCATGCTCGACCACCACAAGAAAATATGCCCCGAACAAACGTTCATGGGCACATCTTTTACACAATGAACCGCAGTATGCGAGACCCGCATTTACGGTGGTGTGAGAGGCGCACCCTATCGAGGCAACTCGGTAGGGCCGTCTACTCGATTAGCGACTGGTAATATATTTAGTTTAGCCCTGGTGTTGTACCAACGATTTCCAATGTCTTGATGTTACTAAGTTTTTTTATAAGACCCATGTTTTGTATGTTATTACAATTGTCTATTCTGAGTCTAGTCAAGTTTGTCAAGGATTCAATGCCAGATAAGTCTTCGAGTTTGGTCGCTTGCATTAACATAAGTGTCTCAATATTTTTTAAATTTTCGATTCCTTTAAGTTGCCTTAAGCTGCCTGTATTTATTCTTAAATATTTCAAGCTTGTCAACTTGGAAAGTCGAGAAAGATCAGTGTCGGAATATTTACCGAGAAAGAGGTGTTCAAGTCCGAGGCAATTAAAAAGACTGTCCGCTTTGGGTCTCCAGAAAATAGCGATGCCTTTCAGGTAAGGAAAAAGAGAAAAATTTATTTCTTTCTTGTCGGTTGTGTATATTGAGAGGTGTTCAAGTTTGTCTAGGGTATTGATGGCAGAGTAGTCAAAGTCCCAGCTGTAGTCGTTAATTTGTACATATTTAATTTGTCGAGCTGACTTTAGTTCATTAATGTCTGACGGAAAGTTTTTAGTAAAATTGAAATTAATGCCGTCAGCCTTATTGTCTGCAATTAGCTTAATAGCCTGATTTATGGCATGTCCGTCTGTGAGGTGAATTATATTAAAAGTATCTCGCTTTGAAATTTCCATGTATTCTGTCTATTACTTGCCGTTAACGGCAGTCTGTCTAAATACTACTATTCGTTAAAAGTTATCTTCATTATTTAATTGGTTTCAAACATTATAATTCAAAAATAGTAGTTCTTTGACAGTTTGACGAACGGTATGCAGATTTGCGATGGGCGGGCTTTTCAGCACAAATGTTGATGCGAAGTACTGAATGTCGTGTCCTGAAATAGGGTTACACAAATCTATCAAAAAATGACAAAGAAACCAGTACAAATAAAGGTTGGACATTTTACCCGTGAAGAGAAGCATAAGATCATCCAGGAGATGATAAACAATGTAATACCTATTTTTTTCACAACTATTTAAGCTCAAATTCCTATCCGGCAGAAAAAAAACAGAAAAAACCAAATCCATCTCCGAAAAATTTACATTCATTTAAATGGAAATAGATTAGTATAGATTGATGTAGATTAATCGACATCTAATCTAAATTAATTTAGATTAATTTAGATTGATTTGCTTTTTTTTTGGGTTTGTGCTTTTTTTTTTCGGGGATTACTCTGTTGTAAAAGCTATAGCTATAAAAAAACAGTTTGAACCGGATGTCTTGGAAATACAAAGCGCTGATCCGGTAAAAGTATAGGAGTGGCTTGTGCTTAACAACTGGTACGAATTAATTGAACATAACACAATATAAAATGTCTTACGTGTGCAGCATTCAATTTTAATAAAGGTTTACTTAATCAGCAGTCATGATAAGCTCGATTCGGGAGTATTGAAATCCCAAATCAATCCACCTGATAAAGTCTTAAAAGGGGTCACCGGAATAATATTGGATATGCATCACCTGCTGACCTAATGAGGGAGCATCATAAAATATCCAATAATCTGAAAAATCATCTTTATTATATGTCTGCTTTTGTAATTTTGTTGTTGTAAATTATTACAACAGTTACAATAACAAGTACTACAACAATGCCAATTATTAGATTGGTATTTACTTTTTTGGTTTGTGCCAGTTGCTTAGTCAGATCCAATATTTCTGGAGTAGGTATAGAACTGATAAATAGCTTAGAAATGGGGGCGGGGCTAATCATTTTTTTGAATTTTATAATTATTGTTAGTTAGTTTAATTAGAATGAAATCAAAAACTAAATAGGCTACATTTTTTCCGTCTTCCGTCGGAGATGTAGCCGTGAAATAATTTAAATCGAACTGAGCACCTAGAAGGAATTCTTCAGTTACTACAACAGATTTTTGTGTGCCAAGTATTCTTTTGAGAATTTTATAATTACTATTGAGAATTTGTTGAGTAGGACGTTTTTCTTTATTGATTTGCCCTGCCTTGTAATTATTATTAGCTATTTGATTCTGCGGTTTCGCATATACCTGATTCGATCGTATTGGCCAAAACTCCTCTTTTGTGAAAGGATCAATCTTCATTCCTGGTTTCATTCTTTGATTTTTGGTTTTTTGGTTAACTATTTTAGGTATTCAGCTTTGGTTTTAACCTTAAAGGATTCGATCCATGCTTCAATTTCAGCTACATCGAATTGAAGTCGTTTGCGAGGCTTGCTATGTGGAATGAAGCGTTGACCTACCCAGAAATAAACGGTACTTTTAGCGAACCCATACCTTTGGCATAGTTCATCTGTACCGATCTTTTTTTTGGTAGTGGCTGGATTTGTTATTGGACGTTGTGAGGGTTGAGCTTCCTTTAAGAGTTCTCGGAATTCTGCGACGGTCAAATCGATGATGCGCAATTCGTTATTAATCATTTAACAAAGAGCAGGATTTCCAAATAAAATAAAAAGCAAAAACCGGGTCCTTAAATTTTAGGGACCCGGTTTGTTTTTAACTTAGGTTATTTTCTAGCTTATTTCTTTTAAGTCTTTGATGGTTTTTTTCACCATTGGTAGGTAGCCACTCAACAAATTCCGGTATTGGATTTAAACAGGGGTTTTTCGGTTTAAATTTTTTGTCCGCATAATCCTTAGTAATCGGCTTTGTTTGTCCGGTAGCTTTTTCATATTCAAAAAAATTGCATAACCATCGTTTCAAGGTAACCTTATTACAGTTCATTAAAGTATGCATTCTATTAAAAGCATCAATCAACATATCTGCATCTCCTATAAATTTTATTTTACCTGCAATGGGTTCGCCATTTAAAAGTTTGTCAAGCAATAAAAGATCTTTCGACGAAAAATATTTTGTCAAGAATTTGATTGTCTTATTTCTGTCTTCCTTATTATGAATAGAAATAAACATGTCGGGTTCTATCACCTTTGGTATAAATGGTAGAACAGTGTTTTTCCAATCTGATATCTTCTGTAAGACAAGAGCCGAATTTCCCGGATGAAATTCTTTGATCCATTTATAAACGATAAAATAAACAAGACCAACAAATTCAGATTTCACTTTAGCATAATAATTTCCGTCAAAGTTGTCGTACTGATAACACAAAAATGAATCAATTTTATTAATATCATAGTAACAAAGTGCCCTCTCCAAAAAGATATGATAGAAATTGTGAGTGGATGGAATTACAAGAGGAACTTTATTCGAAATATGAAAATCAAGGTTGATTTTTTCTTCTTCACAATAATATTTTAATAGTTGAATCGAGGTTGCATCAAATAATTCCGGCTTTGTTAAACTACTTGGTAAGGGTTCATGGTAGGAATACTTAAGTGAGTCGAACGAACTAACTATACCCAGGGCATCTAAATCATATTCATGCCAACTGTTTTTTGGATTCTTTTCTGAAAGAAGGGGAGAGGACTGCATGTTGCCTGATTTTATTTACTCAAGTTACCGTTAGAAGGCTATCCAATTTTGGCAAGAGTTGCTGAAAAGACCAACTTTTATGAACAAAAATTGTTGATAGACCAGCTAATTTGCTGATAGAAAAAACATTATGCGAGGCCTGAAATAAGATGTGTGCATATTGTGTGCAAATAAAAAACAAGATTTTAAAAAGTGGTGCTAAGTGCTTGAAAAAGAAGTGATCCCGACGAGGATCGAACTCATAACCTACTGCTTAGAAGGCAGTTGCTCTATCCAATTGAGCTACGGGACCGGGAAAAATTAGTTTGAGTGCGAAGTTTGAGTCTGAAGTCTGAGTCCGATTGTTAATTCAGACTTGGACTCAGACTTCGCACTCATTCTGTCGGGGTGGCAGGATTCGAACCTGCGACCTCATGGTCCCAAACCATGCGCGATGACCGGACTACGCTACACCCCGTTAATTACTGTTCACTTACTCTGCTTCTCACACTCACACTCTCCTTCACTATTATTAACTCACTCCCAAACAGTGATTACTTCGACTTTGTTTGAGTTTCAGTTTCAATGCGAGTGAGCAGCAAAGAGCGGTGAGGGAGGGATTCGAACCCTCGGTACAGTTTCCCGTACGACAGTTTAGCAAACTGTTCCTTTCGGCCACTCAGGCACCTCACCCGATTGGAAGGCCGGCAAAGATAGAAATATGTTGTTTTTATGCAAAAAAATTAATCATTCTTTCTGTAAATAAACCAAGCAGAGGTACTTAATAATAAAAAGTCGACTTCCAAACCCGCGTATTGCCTCTTTCATCTGTAGCAGTTACCTCTATTTGATGTGTTAGGTTCACATCCATCGACTGAACATCTGCAATAATCATGTTATTTTTCTTATCGTATTCAAACAAATGCCATTTGCCATCTATCCTTCCGCTGTAATTACTAATGTTTGAAAGCTCATCCTGAATTCTGATTTGAACAAATCCTCCATACATCGTATTCATATCAGCCGGGACATAATATTTTTCAATGGTTGGCGGAACCGTATCAAGTATTATTGCAAATGTTCCGAATTCTTTTGTCTTTGCAGTTAAAAGTTTATCATTCCATAATCCTCCAATTGAAGTTAATATACCATCTTCATCAATCTTCGCTATGATTGCTTTTAGTTTTATACTGTCGTCTATTTCTTTATTTGGTTTTATACTTATCAACACCGGCAATTGCAAAGGTTCATAGATGTCTCCAACTCTGAATAAATCTGATAAATAAACGGATTTAAATTCTTCTTCGCTGTAGTAAAAATTTTCATAGACAGCATTAGGTGGAATGGCAATGTCTATTTTTGGTTTGTGCAGAGCCACTCCTTTTTCAGCAGTTACCAACACTGAATTATTTGGCTGAGGCTGGTAAACTTTTTCTCTTAAAGAAGATTTTGCAATCACGCGAAAATCTATCTGAGCACTATTGCCACTGAAATCTTTAACAACTATTTTTATTAAATGCGATTCATCTATATCAAAATTGGTGTATCCGGTTTGCAATTCAGTTGAATAAAATTTTAATTGATCACCCGGTAGTTTATGGCACCTTTCAATGTTATTTCCTTCCTGTATTTTATAACGATAATCAATATGTGCATTTACAAAACGCGTATCATTGAAATTAAATCGATCGTATTTTGTTGTGAAAGTTAATTTTCCATCAACATATAATTCCGAACTATAAATTCCCAATTCAGCAAATGCACTGTCTTGATAATCGTATGCGCTAAAACCAAAACCAATGTTTCCAAAAACTAAAGGCGTCTCCGATGTGTTTAATGAATAACCGTCTTGCCCTGTTCTCAATTCATAAGTTTCTGCTGTATCTGTTGTATTCACTATGCCATTTTCACGAAGAGGAAATATGCGAACATATTTTAAGATTGGAACAAAACTGTCTTTAACCGAAAGCCCAAACAACAATGGATTAATAGGTTCTTCAGTTTTTTCATCTCGTATTTCAAAATGAACATGTGGCGCTTGAGCACCTCCTGTACTTCCACTATAGCCAATTACATCTCTTTGCCTGACTATAAATTCATTCGGCTTTGGGTTTATATCCAATTCAAAAACCTGTCTTTCATACTGAAGTTTTCGAACATATGAATTGATTGCAGCAGTAAATTTTTGAAAATGACCATATACAGTTACAAATCCATTCGGATGTGTTATGTACAATGCTTTTCCATAACCATCCGGCGAAATTTTTATTCTGGAAACATATCCATCGGCTGATGCCATAACCGGCAATCCCTCTTCTTCATCCGTGCTAATATCTATTCCCGAATGAAAATGATTGTCCCTTATCTCACCAAAAGTCCCTGTTATTGTCAATGGTGGATCTAGTGGTGCAATAAAATAATCTACCGGATAATTCTGTCCATACGTTGCAAATACAACTGTCGCAAAAAACAATGTTAAAGCAATATTTTTTTTCATAGGATGCAAAGGAAATAATAATGGTTAATAGTTATTTGTTAATGGTTAATAGTTAATGGTTAATTGTTATTAGTTATTGGTTTTTAGCTATTTGTGATTTGTAATTGAATTAATATATTTTACTTTGTCTTATAGTGAGCAATATACGTGAATCGGCTTCTATTTTAAAAAAAAGAGCCGCTAGTTTTCAAACCAACGGCTCTACCACACGAAAAACATGAACACAATAACTACATTAAAGAAACGGATTAAAGTGGCTATTATTGCAAATCGAGTAAAGAGTGACGGTGGGATGACAAAATGAGTATCATGTATCAGGAATCAAGTATCGAGATTTTTTAGGCAATTCTGCCTTTCTTGAAATTAATTGAAAGAACCAAAACGGTATTGTATTAGTTTTTAAATACCTGATACCTGATACTTGATACCTGATACAAGACAAAACCCTACCTTTGCCGACCAAAAACCTCTTTTTATGCAAAAAATCTCCCTTGGTATTGGCTCTCGGGTCAGGCATCCGCAATTTGGCGATGGCGTTGTTGTACAGATTAAACCGGAAGAGTATTTAATCACTTTCATGCTGCATGGCATGAGGGAAATTGAACGTACCTTCGATCAGTTCGAAATTATCGATCCCAATGATGCCGATAACGATCTCGTTAGCCTGGCCGACATTGAAGTCCTTCTCGTTAACGTTATCAGAAAATATTCTGATCTTCAGGAAAGAGTAGAAATCGGAAATAAATGGACGGGCGGAACATTAACTTTAAAACCCGGTGACTCTTCTTTGAAATCCAAGGAAGTTCCCATCGATGTTTTTTTCAATAAAATTGTAATGCTCCGTGATCGTCTGAGAGTTCTCGAACAGCATATCAACAGCAATAAAAAACTGACGGAAGAAGACAAGGTTAATTTGCAACAATATATTACCCGTTGTTATGGCTCTCTGACTACGTTTAATGTTTTATTTAAATATACTACCGATCAATTTATCGGTGATAAGGGAGGAAAAGATTAATCTTTCTTTTAAAAGAAGTAAAATCATGTATGAATATTTTATCAGTTGAAAATCTCACCAAATCGTATGGCGAGAAATTGCTTTTTGAAAATCTCAGCTTTGGAATTTCGAGGGGAGAAAAAATTGCTCTCATCGCCAGAAATGGTTCCGGGAAAACTACTCTCATGCGTATTCTTTCCGGAAAAGACACACCAGATAGCGGATTAGTCACTTTTAGAAAAAATATACATATCGAATACCTCGAACAGGAACCATACATGGATCCTGATAAAACAATTTTAGAGACAATATTCGATTACAACAATCCTTCGGTTCAACTAATGCGTGATTATGAAGACGTGCTCGAAAAAGTGCAACTCCATCCAACCACCGAATTGCAAAATGAATTGCAGCGGCTTTCATCTCTTATCGACAATGCCGGCGCCTGGGATTATGAACTTAGAGTCAGACAAGTTTTATCCAAATTAAATATTCATCAACTCGATCAACCGGTCAGGCAATTGTCGGGCGGACAAAAAAAACGTATCGCTTTAGCAAAAGCACTTATCGATCCTGCTGACCTTATATTGATGGATGAACCAACGAATCACTTGGATGTGGAAATGGTTGAGTGGCTCGAAGATTTCTTAACTCGTTCTCAGCTTGCAGTGTTGCTCGTTACGCATGACAGATATTTTTTAGAGAACATAACCAATAAAATAATCGAACTCGATCACGGCGATTTGTATTTATATGAAGGAAATTATTCTTATTTTCTGGAGAAAAAAGCAGAAAGAGAGTTTAATGAAACGCGTGAAAAAGACAAAGCACGAAATATCATGCGCACGGAATTGGAATGGATGCGCAGAATGCCAAAAGCTCGGGGAACTAAATCAAAAGCACGAATCGATTCGTTTTATGAGTTGAAAGATAAAGCTGCCGGAAGAAAAAAAGAAGAAGGCATTAACCTGGATGTGAAAATGAATCGCATAGGAGGAAAGGTTATCGAAATGAAAAAGGTGTATAAATCTTTCGACGACTTACATCTTATAAAAGCTTTTGATTATACATTTCGTACCGGCGAAAGAATTGGCATCGTTGGTAAAAATGGTGCAGGCAAAACTACTTTTCTGAATATGATTACAGGAATGGAATTGCCTGATACGGGAAAAATAAATATAGGAGATACCATTGTCTTTGGATATTATTCTCAACAAGGCCTCGAACCAAAAGAAGATAAAAGAGTAATTGAAATAGTGAAGGATTTTGCTGAAGTCATTCAGTTGAGTAATGGATCAAAGGTATCTGCATCGCAATTTCTTCAACTTTTCCAGTTTCCTCCGGAAATGCATTTTACATATTATTCGAAACTCAGCGGAGGCGAGAAAAGAAGACTTCATCTCCTGACAGTTTTAATTAAAAATCCTAATTTCCTTATTCTTGATGAGCCAACAAACGATTTGGATCTTTTAACATTAAACATTCTTGAAGATTTTTTACTCAGTTACAAAGGTTGTCTTCTGGTTGTTTCTCACGATCGTTATTTCATGGATAAGCTAATTGATCACCTTTTTATTTTCGAAGGCGATGGTAACATTCGTGATTATAATGGAAGATATTCTGAATACAGAATGGAGGTCGATGAAAAGGAAAAAGCTATAGCAAAAGAAAAAAATTTACGCTCTGCGGCTGACAAAGCGGATTCTCTGAATAAGGCACAACCTAAAAAGAAATTTACTTACAAGGAAAAACTTGAGTACGAAAATCTTGAAAAAGATATTGCAAAACTGGAAGAAGAGAAGGCTCTGCTTACTGATAAGCTAAGCAGTGGAAATGGCGATCATATTCAAATAAAGGATTGGGCATTTCGGATGCAGCAAATTATCAGTGAAGTGGAAGAAAAGTCAATGAGATGGCTTGAACTTTCAGAACTTGGTATTTAAACGTTCGTCTCAAATATTTGTTTATAAATTTATTTTTTTGATAGTAAAATTTAACAATCACTCGTTTCCTTTGTAAATATGATAAGTAAGTATATTAAAAACGAGTCTTCATTTCATGCATTTCAATTTGTTGACTTCCGTCGGTTTATTTTTTCCAAATTCATGCTTACTCTTGCTTTGCAGATTCAATTTGTTGTGCTTAGCTGGCATGTTTTTCAGATAACACATGATTATTTATCATTGGGATTGCTAGGGCTTGCAGAAGCAATTCCAGCAGTTGGACTTGCTTTATTTGGAGGATATGTTGCTGATAGAAATGACAGAAGAAAAATAATTATCATCGTAATGGCCGCACAATTACTTTGCAGTGCAGCTTTGTTAGGAATTACTTATTATTATGAAAGCAATGGCATCACTTCAACGTCTGCTTTACCTTTTTATGGTATTATGTTTTGTGTCGGTTTACTCAGAGGGTTTTATAGTCCGGCCCAAATGCCATTAATGTCTCAGGTGGTTCCCAGAGAAGCTTATGCCAATTCATCGGCCTGGAATTCTACCTTTTGGCATATAGCGGTTGTATTAGGTTCAGCTGGTGGTGGATTATTGCTTGGCTTTTTTGGAAAAACTATTACTTATTCTATAGTAATTGGATTTTTGTTAATTGGATTTTTGCAGATAGTCAGAATATCACCTCAACCTCTACGGAAAGTTTTAAGGGAAGAAGGAATGTTGGTCAGTATCCGTCAGGGAATTCATTTTGTATTTGGCAATCAGATGATTTTTGGTGCTATGTTGCTTGATCTTATTGCCGTTCTATTCGGCGGCGCAACGGCATTGCTTCCTGTTTTTGCCAGCGAAATTCTTCATGTTGGCGAGCAAGGATTTGGTTTTTTAAGAGCTGCACCTTTTGTTGGTTCTGTTTTGATTGCATTGTATATGACCAAGCATCCGCCATTAAAAAATACAGGAAAAAAATTATTGTTTTGTGTAGCAGGATTTTCTTTGTGTATGATTTTCTTTGCATTGAGCAGAGATTTTTACTTATCTCTGATTATTCTTGCAGTCAGCGGTGTATTTGACAACGTAAGCGTTGTTATTCGTTCAACTATTTTACAACTCTATACACCGGATGAAATGCGTGGAAGAGTTGCATCGGTAAGTACCATGTTTATAAGTTCGTCGAATGAAATCGGTGCTTTTGAATCGGGTTTCGCTGCCAAGCTTTTAGGATTAATTCCTTCGGTAATTATCGGCGGCGGCGTAGCACTTGCATCGGTTGGGGCAACTATGATATGGATGCCGAAATTGAGAAAGCTTGAACTGAAATAGTTTTCAATCAGGAAAATGGTTTACTACATTTTTCTTCTTTTGAGATATTATATTTACCAATAATTCATCAGTGTTAAAACTGTCTTGAATAGTATCGTTTTTGATTTGATAAATAACCGGAACTAGTTTTGTCAGTTCGTTAAATATTTTTTTATTTATTTTGATTACTTTGAAGTTTATATGCAAGTCTGACTCAACATTTTTTAACTCTTTTTCCATTGAGTCTATTGTAACTCCAACTAATTTTATCGGGTATTTTTTATTTATTGAATTAATTTTTGGAATTGCTTCTAAACAATGACTGCAAACAGGTGAAAAAACGAAAAGGTAATCAGCGTTTTTAATTTCATTCAAATTAATATTTAATTCTTTTATCGGAACGCCGATCTTATTTCTGGAATAATTATCAAAATAGTATTCATTATATTTTATTGCAAAAAAAGAAATTGTCAATGTTGCTAAAATTGTCAGAAACCTCTTAAGCCGAATTTTTGTATCATTCAACGGACTGTTTTTATAGATCAAGATAGAAGCAATTATCAGCGCTAAATTTTTAATTAAAAACAGAATAAAATTGGCAGGATTTAAAAATTCTATAATTCCAAAACAAGCACATGAACTAATTTTAAAATGAAAATGCCCTATTGCATATATTATAGTCATTAAAATAAGAAATAGAGTGGAAGCAGCAGATGTTTTTTTTAAAAAGAGAAGAAACATAAAGCTTAATGCAAAAAAAGTTTCTATGATTAGGATTATATAAGCTGTAAATGATGGGAGTCCATACATTAACATGTTTTTTTTAAAAGCATCTAAATCAAAATATTTTCCTATTACCGACAAAAAAAATGTAGATGCTATTAAAATTATTAATAACTGTAAAATATATTTTTTTTTAATGATTTGTATAAGCATTTTAACTAAGGTCTTTTTTTTATTTTTTTTAGGAGTGAAAATAGCAATCGGATCAGCAAAAAATAAAATGTAAATGGTAATAATAATTTGGAGAAATTAACAATGTCGAATTTTATATTGTTACTTGTTAATATGCTCAATTGGTTATATAAATCGTTCGGAAAAGTGATTAATGAATTTGGGTAAATAATAAAAAGTGTTATTAAGAAAATTAAAATAAGGCCGTTGCTAATTAAAGCATAAATAATAAAAAAGATATTTCTCTTAGAATAGTTAATTAATTTTGGGTTGATAAAAAATGACTTTAAAATCATATTTGATTCAAGTCGTAATCCCGGAGCCCTGATAAGATCTGATAAAATCCAATATCCGTCTGTCCGGAAAAATGGATTTAAATTGAATAGGGTTTTTACGAAAATTATAGAAGGTAAAATAAGTAATGATTCAATACCTGTTAAAATTGCTGCTAAAATTATTATTGTGCTAAATATTAATTCAAAATAGATTCCTGCAAGATTCACGATTATCCTTTTATGAGTATTGAAATTCCAGGCATCCGAAACATCAGAATAGAGAACTGGAGTAAATAAATAAAAACCAATACCAATACCACCGTGTTTTCCTCCAAACTGATAAGTGGCTGCAGAATGACCGATTTCATGTAGCAAACTGCTGGCTATCATTAAAACCAGATAGATAAAAAAATATTGCGGTGGTACTTGTTTTAAAACACTTAGTATATGTGAATACTGCGATACTACCGTAAATAGAATAGTTGTGAAGCAAAATATCACTACTAATATTAATAATGGATTTTTAAAAAGAAATAGAAATGGTCTGGCAATAATTTTATTGATTTTATTATTAATCAGAATTATGTTTAATTTTAGATAGGAGGGTGACTTGCCTGAATCAAATTTTTCAACATCGCTTTCAATGATGTTATAGTATCCTAGTTTATTATACAAGATATCATAAGCCAATTCATTATCTATTTTGGTTTCAAAATGATTGTTAAACTCAATTACAATTTCTGATAAACTTTTGATATTATCTATACAGTTTATTAACTGATAAACATTGGAATCAATTTTTAAGTGACAGTTATTATTTTTGAAAGCAACAATATATTCATTATCCCGATTATGAATAATTACATCTTCATTTATTTTAGGAATTCTATTAATTAATATATCTTCCATTATATAATGTCAATGAATTTAAAACATAACTTGTAGTTATTACTTTACTTTTGTAGGGTTCGTTGAGTCGGGGTTTAATAAATTGTATTGCATTCCAGGAACCGTCAGGATTTTGTGATTTATTAAGGTATTCTACTCCATTTTCTATTGACAAGGATTTATCAACCGGGTTTTCCATTTGCATAAGAGTATACAAGGCAAAAGAAGTATTTAAGGGATCGGATTTTCCATTAAATACAATAGACCATCCACCATCATCATTTTGATTATTTAGAATGTTCTGTTTTATTTTTGATAAAGTATTCGTAAAAAACTCTTCTTCCCGAGAATTGTTTTTCAAAAGCTCAAGGCTTAATCTTACGCATAGCATGGTTCCGTATAGCCAACCATAATACCACCGCGAATACCAGAAAAAACCATCTTCGATGTTATTAAAAATATATTTAACTCCCGATTCTATTACGTCTTTATAAGTTAGATAATTATCAATCGATAAGCCATATAGAAAATTGGCCATTACCTCAATATCGGGACCCGATCCCCATTTTGTTGAATTGAATTCGTGTTGTTTTTTTTGAATTTCTGTTCTGTTGTTTTTAGGAATAATCCAGGTCTCAATACCACCTGTTGAATTTTGATAGCATTCTTCTAGTAATATCCGTATCGGAGGTTTGCAATATTCATCAATAATATTTTTTCTGTTTCCTTTACTAAATACCTGTATCATCTGACCCAAATCATCAGCATCCGCTGCTATTTCTTTGACAGTTGGGAAGTAACTCCAGCCACCGACATCGTCTTTGTTCCTATTTTCAACTAAATAATCTATTTCATGATTTATTATTTTCGACATGTTTAAATTATAATTCCGGGCAATGTCAATTAAATTATTTGTTAATATGCCTCTTTGAAATATATCGGTTGTATGAATTGTTTCTTTATTTTGAAATCCTTCAAGATCAGAAAGAACCATAATATGTTTTGCTTCAGGAAAATTAATTTCCCATTCATCTACTAAATACTTCAATCCTTTTTCAATCCTTGAATCCGAATTGAAGGAATATTCAAATGAATTTGTTTTAATTGCATTTTCACGTATCGATACTTTCGTTTTTAAGATTGTCAGATATTCTTCTATTGCATCAATCGCTGAATTTGTTTCTGCAATTTTTCCTGAAATTGTTTCATGCCATTTATTTTCACCTGTTTCGTAAGCAATTGTTAGTGCCCTCGAAAAGTAGGAGAGAGATGTTTTGTATAATTCAACAGCAGTTCCATTGATGTAAAGCAGCTTATTTAAATTAGTAATGTGGTCCGTTTCTTCTTTATGATTTTTTGAAAATATGTAGTATGCATAATTGAAATCTTTGTTTTCAAAGTCTTCGATGAAATCTTCAATATCGTCATTAATTTGAAAGCCGACTGAGAATAGTTTATGTGACTCAATCAGTTTTTCGTAAACGTTTTTATTTTCACATCCACTCAAAATAAATAAGGAGTCTAAAGCAATTTTACCCATGGCTGATTTAAAATCGCATAAATTTTCATACTCTTCCAATAATACTTCGTTTTTTTTAAATAGATCTTTTCCTAAGGCTGATGCTTTGTAAAATTCTTTTTTCCTGGAATTCCAAAACTCCCAAAAATTATTCTTTAAGCCAAATAAATCCGTTAGTAATTTTATCGTTTCTTCTAAATAAATATTTGATAATGCAAGGGTAGACTGTTTCAATTCACTATCCAATGTATTATCCATTAACAGCGAATACTTATAACAAAAAAAACCTGCAATATTAAGTTTGTCGATTTTATTGGAAGCTTCTTTAAACTTAAAGTTCTCTTTAAATAAAGAAGCGTATTCCAGATAGAACAAAGGATTCTTATCAATTGTATTTTCTTCTGATAGTATTGCAAGAATTTCTTTTGATAGGGGTAACGTATTTACATACTCTTTGTAATTATTGATAAAATCCGGCAAATTATTTTTCATTCTCAGTATTTTACATTTAAATTAATTCCTAATCCCATATTAAATTTCCCTTCAATTTTTTTCCATTTTAATAAGTTGTTATTTCTTAAATAAAACGGACCACTAAAAACTGTTGAACTGAAGAAAATATTTTTTTCCAGATTTGGATCATTTCTTTCTTTTTCAATAAAATCTATCCATTCAATGGAGACTAAAAAATCATTTTCAAATTCGAGATTTTCATTTGATACATCTATTTTTACCATTCCTATACCCGAAACTTCTTTAATAATGTCATTATAATTCTCCCTGACAGTTTCAATTACATTGTTCTCATTAATTTTATAAAAGTTCACCCTAAAAGTTGATTTTGAATAATTGAATTTAGACAAATGAAAATTTATTTTTTCAACTTTATATCTTTTCCCTTTTTTGACTTCGATTACTTTTCCTATTTCAGTACCTAAATTATGACTGGAGAAACTTAAAACAACATGATCAGAAGAAGTTTCTGTCCCTACTATTTTTTCTTTTTTATAAATATAATCCGATGGTCTTATGTTGACTTCATTTAATTGATATTCGGAAGGAAACATTATAACTTTTATTGTGTCTCTTCTATTCGCACTTATAGTTTGCATTTTATATCCAATATGCGTAAAGACTAATGAATCATTGTTATTAGGAAGACCTTCATTTATTGTAAAAATTCCATTTTCATCTGTTACAGTACCTAGCGATGTTTTTTTTATTGCTATATTCAGAAAAGGTATAGGAGCTCCTGATTCATCAACACATTTACCTATGACTTGTGAAATACAAAAATTAACTTTGATAATTAATAATAATAGGAAGAATAATTTTAGATTTGTTTTCATAATTATCGGGGTTAGTAGTTAAATGTTGTGCAGAATATATTTTTGAAATAAGAGTAATTTATTTCGAAGAAATAACACTTCTATAAAATTAGAATCAATAAGCATCAAATATAAATTTTGTTTAATACAATTTGACTATTTTATAGAAATGTTATTTATTCAACTAAAATGCTTGATTTATTTTACTATCATAATTCACTCGGACATTGAGAACCTGTGCAAATCATTATTTCCCATGTTTTCATTTCGAAGCGGGTTTCTAATTCTTCAATAGAGAATTCATTTATTATTTTTTTATTTGATTTCATTTTGTTTTAGTTTTTTTATTAATTTATTTAATTGACTACTTATAAACTTTCATTATTTTCTGTAGATAGAATTATTGAAAATGTTAATTTTATGAATCAAGCTCTCCCGGAGGATGAGTTGCTACCCATGTTTTCATTTCGAAACGATTTTCTAATTCCCCAATGGTGAAATCATTGAGTAATAATTTATTTGTTTTCATATTATTTCTGTTTAATTAGTTATTTTTTAAATAAATAATATTTGTTATGGTTTTATTTTATCATTAATACTGTTGATTGTGACAATGTGTTGGATCATCACATGGAACGAACTTAACCCAATCTTTCATTTCAAATCGTGTTTCAAGTTCTTCAATCTGGAATTCATTCATTAAATTTTCATTTTTTTTCATAGAATTATTATTTTTAAATGTTTTACTGCCTTTTACCCGGCTGATTGGGGTTGAGCTTGTTAATTCTCAATATTATAATTTATTTTCCGGAATTTTATTTTAACTGCTTATTAATCGTTCTTCTTGTTAAACTCCCGGAGAAAGTAGATTCTTTTTTAATTTAGATTAATTTATTTGCAGTTGATTTAATTACTTCTTTGCCTTTCGGCAACTAAGTGGGAGTTAAACTCATTGTTTTAAAAATGTAAATAACCATGATTATATATTTGAATTAGTGAGATGCAAATATTGGACGTCATAGATCTATTTACAACTCCATTTATGATGGTTTTTATTTCAGAGTATTTTAGTTTGCTTTTTTAAAATAGAATAAATTGCTTTTTATTTAAATTGGTTTTATCTTGGTAAAAAATTTTAAAATGTCCAATAGTACAATCAGAATATTAAGCTGGAATGTTAATGGAATAAGAGCTATTTTTAAAAAAGGATTTCAGGAGTGGCTTACAAAAGACAATCCAGATATTCTTTGTTTGCAGGAAACCAAAGCTCAGCCTGATCAACTCGAAGATCAGATAATGAATTGTAACGGTTATAAAAGTTTTTTTTTCTCTGCCGAAAAGAAAGGCTATTCCGGAGTGGCTGTTTATTCACGTATCAAACCACTTTCTGTTAAAGCGGGATTCAATGATCCTGAATTCGATGGCGAAGGCCGCGTTCTCGAAGTTGAATTTGATAAGTTTGTTCTCTTTAATGTTTATTTCCCCAATGGCGGCCGTGGTCCTGATAGAGTAAAATACAAACTTGATTTTTATGCGCAGCTTTTCAAAAGAACAGAACTAGTTCGTAAAACGAAAAAAAATATTATCGTCTGTGGCGATTTCAATACTGCTCATAAAGAAATTGACCTCGCAAGACCCGGTCCCAATGTAAAAACCAGTGGATTTTTACCTGAGGAACGCGCATGGATCGATAAAATAATTGATAAAGGGTATGTTGATATTTTCAGAGAGTTTAATAAAGAACCCGGTCAGTACACTTACTGGGATGTTATAACACGGGCCCGCGAAAGAAATACGGGATGGCGCATTGATTATTTTATGGTTTCATCTGAAATGAAAAACAATGTTACCAATGCTACAATTCACTCTCAAGTCATGGGAAGCGATCATTGTCCTGTTGAAATTGTGGTAAAATTTTAAGTTTTTATTTTAATGTTAAGTGATATTGTTACATATATCATGAATTTAAAATTTAACTAATTCTTTTTTTCTATGAATTCATTTATTAAATCAACATTAAAAATATCTTTAATTATTCTGCTTTTTATTTTGTTTATTTCTATAGTTCATTATATTGTTTTCCCACAAGAAACGAGATGTATTTTAATCGATTTTTCTGATTTTAAAAAAGAAGGCAGACTCTATTATAATAAAACCTCTTCACAGGAAAAAATTGATTCATTGTTGACAATTATTGTGAACGCTTCTGCTCGAGTAGATAGTTTTTGGCAGGGGAAATTATGCAAACCTAAATTTATTTATTGTGGAAACGATGATGACTTCAAAAAATATGGGAATCCGAATTTAGTCCCTGCCATTGTTAAAACTAAATTGGGATCTTATATTGTAATTAGCAGAAACGGTATTGATTTAGATATTATATCACATGAAATATCACATGCAGAATTATTTGAACGAATCGGTTTTATAAAATATACTTTCAATATTCCTACTTGGTTTAACGAAGGTTTAGCAATGCAAGTTGATTATAGGAGTTATTATTCTGAAGATACTCTTAAGGTGAAATCAAATAATTATTCAAATATGCCTGATGTTGAAAACCTTAAAACTGCAGATCAATTTTATAATGGATCACGGGAGGAGATTATGCTTAATTACATGACTTCTAAACATGAAGTTAGTAGGTGGTATTCACAAAACAAACTCGATAATTTTTTAATTAAGCTAAATGCAGGTGAGGATTTTGACAAGTCTTTTATTAAATAATAATTAATTTTCTTTTATCACCTTGTAATTTAAATTTTGATTTTTTGATTTCAGATTAATCAGATAAATTCCTGCTGGAAATAAACTTAAATTAACACTGAATATATTTTTATCATCCGAACGAATAATATCCTGATATAGAAGTCTGGATTGTATATCGTATAATTTAAATTCACTATTTTTTAAATCTTCATTACCCATATTTATAAAAATTACACTGGAAGTAGGATTCGGCCAGCATGTAAAGGAATGAGTACTCTCTATTCCTTGTATTATCGTTGGAAAAGATTCATGAAATTGCAATACTCTTAATTGTCCGAAATTATTAATAGCTCCCGCTATAGTAAATCCACCATCAAATAAACACAAAGAAGAAGATGTGGATGGATTTGGAATGTTTTCCGGATAAATAAATGACCATTTCAAGTTGAGTGATGAATCAAATTTAGCTACAAACCATTTTTTATTTTGAATAGAATCAACATTATTTAAAATATAAACATTTGCAGAATCATCGGTTTGTATACTTACTAAATAATCACTTGAATATGCCTTATGGTTCGGGATATTAATGTAATTGGAAGCAGAATAATTGCCGGTTGAATCAAATTTGTAAATAACACATTCATGATCTGCAACAGAATCAAAACCTATTATATAAATTCCACTGGCTGCATCAGATGTAATTTTGGGTAGAAAAATATCAGTAACTGATCTAGTCCATATTTTATTTCCTGCAGGATTAAATTTGATCACTTTATTTGGTAATGTGTCATTAAACCTTCCTATGGTGGAGATATTATTTGAATTATCAATACAAAGATCCATAACGGCATCATCAGAATGATTACTTCCGTCTTCATTGATATACCAAGCGACCTGTCCGGAAGTGTCGATCTTACTAATAATAAAATCTTCACCATTACCGGATGAAGATGCATATCCGCCTAGAATTACATTGCCAACATTATCTAAAACATAAGTGACCAATGAAATGCGATTGTGAACGGTATCGATAGATTCCCATAAAACATTTCCATTCGTTTCTAGTTTAATTATTGCAAGGTTGTCTATTCCATCATATTTATCTGTAATTACGTAAATATTATTTTCATTTTTAGAATAAAGTATTCCATATATGCTGTAATCATTCGATAGAGAATCCATTAAAATTGTATCCCATAATTTATTTAGTAATGAATCATATTTGATTACGCGGACTTTGCCATGTTGCAATTGATCTACAATTCTTCCACATATATAAATAGATCCATCGTTATCAATGACCATTCTTTTAGTACCTAATATAGAATATGTAAAATGGTGAATACTGTCCTGCTTTATAAGATTGCCTGTATCATCCAGGCGAAAAATATAAGCTGATTCATTGACATCAATAGATTGCGAGCAAACATATGTTCCATGGTCTGTGCGGATAATATTTGTTGTGGGATAATAATTATAAGCAGATGTACTGTTAAATTCCCAATCAAGTATTGGTTGAGAAAATGAAAAAGTAGAATAAGAAATCAGTATGTAAATAAAATATATATTTTTCATTTTAAATAATTATTTAGATTATATTGTTCAGTCTTTTGGATAATTTGGTTTTAGAATAATTATTAATTATTCCGGCTTAAAAATAATTAAAAAATTTAGCCTTGGTATATTACTGAAATATTATTATAAAATATTTATTATTAATAGAAATAATATTTAATTAACAATTATTTTACTCAATTGTCTTCCGTATAACTCATCTTTTTTTATTGGACAGTTGGCAGTCTAGTTATCAGATTCGTTTGATAAGAAGGTTATTTGCAAACAATGATGAATAAACGAATAATTCTTTACCTTTGCTGGATGTTCGTAGAAATTGAAAAAATGCCTGATGATGCCCGTGTTTGGGTGTATCAATCAAACCGGGAGTTTACAAAGGAAGAAGAGGAAAAACTTTCCTTTTTAACAAAAGGATTTTTAAATACCTGGACTGCACATAATCAGGAATTGAAAGCAAGTTTTGAAATTAGGTATCATATTTTTTTAATTTTATTGATTGATGGAAAACATGCTTTAGCCAGTGGATGTTCAATTGATAAGTCCATACATTTTATACAAAATATTGAAAAACAATTTTCAATCTCATTACTTAACAGGCAGATATTTGCATTGAAAGAGGATGGAAAAATAAACTTGCTGAAGAGAAAGGATTTCGAAAAAATGATTGAAAAGGAAATTTCTTTAGACACGATCGTATTCAATAATCTTGTCCAAACCAAACATGAACTAAATACCAAATGGGAGATTCCCATTCGCGAAAGTTGGCATGCGGGAATTGGCGCTTTTCGAGATTAATTATTTAGCAAATAAAAGATTCTTTTAATTAAGATGATAAAAATTGAAATCCGTAAGGCTGTTTCTGAAGACTATTTATTAGTTTCAGATTTGGGCAGTGAATCTTTTTATGAGACTTGGAGACCTGTAAACTCAGAAGAAGATATACAAAAGTATATCACTGATGCATTCAATCCACTCAATATAAAGGCAGATATTGAGAATGATGCAGTAAATACATTCTTTATAGCTATTGAAGGAAAAAAGGCAGTTGGATATATTAAGCTAAGAACTGATCGAAGTCAAGATGAATTTAAAGAAGAAAATGCAATTGAACTGGAGCGACTCTATGTACTAAAAGAATGGCAGGAAAAAAAAGTTGGTAAAGCCCTTATGGATGAAGGATTGAAAATGGCCGTCGACCAACACTATAATTGGATGTGGTTAGGAGTAGCTACTGAAAATTTTAAAGCGTTAAAATTTTACAAGCAATATGGTTTTGTAATTTTTGGTGAAAAAATATTTAAATTAGGTGATGCTGTTGATACAGATTATTTAATGAAAAAAAAATTAGTTGAGTAGCTTTTTTTAATTATCATAAAACTCCTTCTTCTTCAATAATTTCAAATCTTGTAAGATGGAAGCTTTTACATTAATCTGAAAATTCCAGCTCTCCTGATAACCAAAAGGAATCCAGTTCATGCGCATTTCCCAGCAATGTAAGTCGCGGTAAATATTCAGACTAAGGCTTGTAAATTTTCCTTCGGTAACATCATACCAGGAATTAAATCCGATCTTCCATTGTGGTGTCAGACTCAAATCACCGTTAAAACTCGCTGATTGTGTTGTGGTTTTCGGAAGACTTCCTTGTTTGTTATATCTGTAGGAATAACTAACAGAAAGATTATAAGGGATATTGAAGTCAACATATTCTTCCGGATGCAAATTTATATAATCCAATTCTTCTTTTGAATAACGGGCACTGTTTTTATCCTCTTTTTTGTTTAAAGAAAAATCTACTGAAATATTAGCCGAAGTAAGTCTAGAAAGTCTACCTCCATTTGCGACACTAAATTCATCGTAGTCAATATTGTTTTCATCAAAGGAATATGGATCAAGAACGCCTCCAAATTTAAGAGATACTCTGTCGAATAAAGAAGTGCGTCCATTAACATTAATTAAACTAAGCTTCATGGAGTCGGCAAGAAGATTGTAACTGGTAGACAAATTCAAGCTTTCAAGTAATTTAATTTTTTTTACTGTGGCTCCGGTATCTGAATTGGTTTTTACTTTCATCTCTAAATTATTATCGAGATTGAAATTTATATTGGCATAACGTCCGTTGGAAGGGCCGCCATAAATTGAATTCAGGAAAATGGAATACCTGGAAATAGTTCCTAAAGTATCCGTTTGAACATTTTTATAGTATCCGTATTTTTCTGTTCCGAAATCCGGACGAATACTGAAGGAAGCTGATGGAGACATGACATGTCTTATAGCTGTTATCGGGCCATGAGAAAATTGATACATTCCAAAAATACGTGTTGAAAGTCCGATAGAAGCTGAGTAGTCGCGTGCTGATTTAAATTTGTTCACTTCTGAAGTATCCACTTTTTTTAATTCTTCATTCCAGGTTAGTTGTGTTGTTTTAAAATACCATCGTTCGGTATAACTAATGGATGGCGAAAGATTGAAATGACTCATTACATTAAAAGAAGTAGAAAGTGGAATGTAATGTTGAAAACCTGTTTGCAGATTATCAAGTGATTCTTTACGGAATAAGAGCGTGTCTTTTGTATCGATATAGTTTATGCCTTTCATAGTGTAGCTGGTACCTATTTTTTCATACCATCTCGGTCGGCCGATTACTAATTTTTTTTTGAAAGGATTTATACGAGTAATGTTAAATCCAAAGTCCGGAGCCGTTAGCTGAACCTGCCTGTTTATATTATTTTGACTGTGTTTAACGGAAATATTATAATTCATTGGCTTGTCAGGAAAATTATGAGAAAAGCTGATGGAAGATTGTAAGGTGTTTGATAAAAAATTATTTACGGTGCTGTTGGTATTTTTAAAATATGTTGAGCTACCGGCATTAACGTCGGCAGTAAAAGTATTGTTTGGACTAAATTTAGGGTCTTGAGAATGTTTCCAGTTTATATGATAATCTCTTCTGATTGAATAATCGGGTAATTCTTTTTCGCTGTTGATGGTATAAGCATAGCTAAGCCTTACATTTCCTGAGTATTTATATCGTTTTTTGTAAAGCGAAGATCCGTTTAATGTGTAGCTGCCTTTCGTATAAACATCCGAAGTAATAGCCAGATTAAAATAATCGTTGAAGCCAAAATAATATCCAAGTTTTTGAAAATAAAATCCGCGTTCATTAGATTCTCCAAAAGAGGGGAAAATTATTCCTGAGCTTCTGCCGGGTTTGTTCGGGAAAAAACCAAAGGGGAGAAGGAGTGGAGTAGGAACACCTTCAATAGTAAGATATGCGGGACCGGTAATAATTTTATTTTTACTTATTACTTTGAGCTTATTACTTGTGATAGCAAAATGGGGATTGTCCTGATCACAGGTAGTGTATTGCCCCTTCTTTATAAAAAAATTATTCTCCTGATCTTTTTTAACAACCTCTCCATGTATATAACCTTCACCTTCTTGTGTTATTACATAAGCGATCTTTCCTTTCTTAGAATCGAAATTATATCGGATTGATGTTGATCGGAATTTTTGATCAGCCTGAGAAAATTCGGGTGAGCCGGTTACGATTCCAACACTATCAGTAAGTCCTTCAGCGAAAAGTTCTTTTTTATTCATGTCAATTACGATATAATCAGCTTTTAGGTGCATATCTTCGTAATCAACTGTAGCTTCACCAAATAAATAGACTATTTCATCAGTTATATTAACCTGCATCGAATCTCTCGCATGATATTTTACGGGTGATTTCAGCGTTTCATCCTGAGAGATGTTTGTATCCGCTTTCAGGGAAAGAACACCAAGGGTGTCAAAACTAACTTTTTTAATGGAGTCAGGATCCTGTAATGTATCTTTGCGTAAAGAGGATAATCCTTTATTCGGTGAACCAGATGCTTCTGAACCAACAACAAGTTGTTGAAAAAGAAGAACTAAAATGAATAAACCTACGAATGATATTTTGGATACTTGCAAAAACAATCAGGCAAAATTTTCGGGGTTCGTGGTGTCAAAACTAATCAAAATTTATTGTCTTCCGTATTTAGTGAATATCTGTTTGGTATTTACTGTTTTTCTATGCACGTCCTTTAACCCCGATCCTCTGCATCCATACGGTTTAACTAAGGTTGTTATTGATGCCGGACATGGTGGCCACGATCCCGGATGTTTAGGTAAAAAGTCTAAAGAAAAGAACATCGCTCTCGGAATAGCTTTGAAATTAGGAAAGTATATCGAAGATAATTTTCGGGATGTAAAAGTCATTTATACTCGTAAGTCTGATGTTTTTATAAATCTTTATGAAAGGGCAGATGTAGCCAACAACGCCAAAGCGGATCTGTTTATTTGCATTCATTGCAATTCGGCATGTTTTTTTGACCAAAAGAAAAAGAAAGAATTTTGCAATTCTGAGATTGCCGGTGTTGAGAGTTGGGTAATGGGCCTAAATAAATCTGAAGCAAACCTGGAAGTCGCTAAACGTGAAAATGAGGTTATCCTCCTTGAGAAGGAATATACACGTCAATACGGTGGTTTTGATCCTAACAGTCCTGAAGCCAACATTATTTTTTCACTCTATCAAAATACATTTATTGATCAGAGTCTTCGAATGGCGTCTTTGGTTCAGCAGGAAATGAAAGCGATTGGACGTTCCGGCAGAGGAGTTAAGCAAGCCGGATTTCTTGTTCTCTATAAAACAACTATGCCGAGTATTCTCATTGAAACAGGTTTTTTATCGAATGCTGCTGAAGAAAAATACCTTCTTTCAGCCAAAGGTCAGGACGAAATGGCTAAGTCAATTTATAAAGCCTTTAAATCATATAAAAATTCTATAGAAAGCCAGAAAAACGATCAGGAAATTCCTCAACCCAAAGACACACCTGTTATTAAGAAAAATGTAGAAGAAAAACCAATTACAATTGTTAAGGTACACGAGGATTCAATTAGGAAAGATACAATTAAGCCTGAACTTAGTAAGGTAGAAGTTAAGCAAGTTCCCCTTACCGACGATGTACTTCAATGGAGTGTTCAGTTTTATACGTCGCCGAAACCTTTGCCCGATAATCATAAAATATATAACTCATTTGATGATGTCAGAGAAGATTATGAAACCGGTATTTATAAATATTCAACCGGTTTGCTGAGTGAAAAAGGAGATGCAATCAGGCTTCAGAATAAATTAAGACAACAAGGATATAAAGATGCTTTCGTTGTCGCTTTTTTTAACAATAAAAAAATAAGCATTAAAGATGCTAGTGAAAAAACAATTAAGAAGTGATTTGAAGGAAAATTTATACTTTTAGGAACTTTACAACAAATACTGATTAATAAAAAAGGAAATTGCTTAATAGTTAAATAATTTATGAAACTTTCCAAAGAAGTAAAAATAGGATTAGTCGTCACAATAGGAATTGCCTTGTTATTTTGGGGAGTGAATTATTTAAAGGGTAAAGATTTTTTTTCTAATGAGAAACTTGTGTATGCTGTTTATAGTCAGGTAGAAGGACTTGCAGCCTCCAATCCGGTTTCGGTGAATGGAATGAAAGTGGGTTTGATTCGTAATTTAAAACTACTTGATGATAGAAGCGGACGAATAGTCGTTAGTATGCACATTACGAATAAAGTCCACATACCGGTAAAATCAACAGCGCAGATTTTTAGTGTAGATATTTTAGGGTCAAAGGGAATACGAATTTTATTGAGTGATGAAAAGGAAGAACTGAAAGATGGCGATACTCTTAATGCCGGTATTCAGAAAAGCTTACCTGATGAAGTGAGTGCACAGGTTGCTCCAATTAAAGCTAAAGCAGAGAGTCTTCTTTCTTCGATGGATTCTGTTCTTCTTGTGATAAGAGAAGTTTTCAATGACCGCACCAAAGGCAATCTTAAAAAATCTTTTGAAAGTATTTCTCACTCACTTACTTCAATAGAAAATATTGCAGGTAATTTAGATACTGCTTTGGCAAGTAAAGGCAGGTTAAAAACAATTTTTGGGAATCTCGAATCAATTACATCGAATCTGAAAAATAATAATGAAAAAATTACCCTGATGATAGATAATTTTTCAGCCATCTCGGACACGATTGCCAGGTCTAACATTTCTCAGACACTGGAAAATACAAAAAAGACATTAGAACAAACTGCAGGTATTATGCAAAAAGTTAATAAAGGTGAGGGTTCTCTGGGGCAGCTTGCCAATAACGACAGTCTTTATACGAACCTTAATACAAGTGCTCATGAGTTAAATGCACTTCTGTCAGACTTTCGTTTAAACCCGGGCAGGTATTTAAAATTCTCTGTGATATCATTTGGGAAAAAGTAAACCTTCGTTCTATTATCACAAAAAAATTTATTTTTTACTTTGTATCAATTACAGATTCAGGATAAATGTTTCAACAGATAGTTTTCTTTTTAGTTCTTGCTTTTTCTACGTGGCTTTTTACCGTTAACGTAAGGAAAGTTATAAGAAATATTCGTTTAGGCAGGGAGGTCAATCGTAGTGACCGAAAATCTGAACGGTGGTTGACAATGATTAAAGTTGCCTTAGGTCAATCTAAGATGGTAGCTCGTCCCATAGCCGGAATTATGCATATTTTTGTTTATGCCGGATTTGTAATTATCAATATTGAAGTTTTAGAAATTCTCATTGATGGTATTGCTGGCACTCATAGAATTTTTTCATTCGCTGGATCTTTGTATAATTTTCTTATCGCAAGTTTTGAGGTTCTGGCTCTCCTTGTCTGGGTTGCCTGTGTAATCTTTCTTATCCGGAGAAATGTTATAAAGCTGAAACGGTTTCGTATGCCGGAACTCACGAAGTGGCCGCGTACAGACGCTAATATTATCCTTATCACTGAAATACTTTTAATGACAGCTTTCATAACAATGAATGCTGCCGATTCTGTTTTGCAAGGCAGGGGTTTTGAACATTACATTTCTGCCGGATCTTTTCCTGTTAGTGTCTATTTTGCAAATTGGTTTTCATCGATGTCGTCAGAATCATTAATGATGATAGAGCGAATTTGTTGGTGGTTTCATATAGTAGGTATTCTTGCTTTCTTAAATTATATTCCATATTCAAAACATTTCCATATTCTTCTTGCTTTTCCAAATACATGGTATTCGAATCTTGATAAAAAAGGAAAGTTTAATGAAATGGAAAATGTATCACGTGAGGTTTTACTTATGCTTGATCCATCCGCAAATGTTCCTCCGGCAATTGAAGGTGAGTTGCAAAAATTCGGAGCGAAAGATATTTACGATCTCACATGGAAACAATTGATGGATTCTTATTCCTGTACCGAATGTGGAAGATGTACATCTGAATGTCCGGCCAATCAAACAGGCAAATTATTATCGCCACGAAAGATAATGATGGATACCCGTGATCGTTTGGAAGAAGTCGGAAGAGGAATTGATAAAAGCGGGAAAGATTTTAAAGATGATAAATCACTTTTGAATTATATCACTGAAGAAGAACTTTGGGCATGTACTAGTTGTAATGCTTGTGTTCAAGCTTGTCCGATTAATATTGATCCTCTTAGTATCATCGTAGATATGCGGCGTTATCTTGTGATGGAAGAAAGCAAAGTTCCTTCAGAGCTGGCCACGATGTTTAATAAAATTGAAAACAATGGCGCGCCATGGCAATTTGCTCAGGCTGATCGGTTGAATTGGAGGGATTAGTTAATACGTTAATAATTAAATATGTTTGATCAGATCTAAAAATAGTCATCTTTATTACTTTAAAATTTTATTTTATTTGGAATATGAGTTATTTGTAAAGACTGATATTATAAAAGAATTCTAGCTTTTTTGATTTAATATATGTTTTGAATTCAATATCTCTTTCATATTCTTGTCCTGCACCTATAGCCCAACCTAAAAGTCCTCCAGCAGCAAAACCAATTGATGCTCCTGCAATAATATTTGCTTCGCCTTCTAATTTAGAAGTTCCATATGAAGTAAATGAATTGTAATCAGTTTTTGGTGCGGAAAGAGCCCCAATAATTCCGCCTGCTATTATTCCCGAAGCGGCTCCAATAAGAAATCCTCTTCCTCCTCTTCCGGGTATATGATTATGATATTCAGCAATTGAATCAAGCACAATAAAATTATTATTTTTATTGTGCGAAAAAAAAATTGTATCGGATCGCACACTATCAACCACGGAAAAATTAATTTTTAATCCGGAATTACTAATTAAATATTTTTCTTTTTTTGATTTACAAAATGAGTACGAATTATTAAGCAAGAGAAATAATATTAATAACGACCTTATCAGTTTTTGATTGTTCGATAAATTATTTGAAATATTTCTTTTCATTTATAATAGTATTTTAAAGTTAAGATTTGATATTTCCTCTTTAAAAATTATGAAACGCTAAAAGAATAATTTATAGTTTATAGTATTATACCACCTGAATCATGGTGGTTAAAGATAGTTTTATTTCTTGTAATGAATGATACAATTGGTCAAACGAATCAATCACGAAATATTTATCCTGTAATATATCGGTACGGAATTCAGAATTTAGAATAGTATCAACATTGAATTCAAGTTTGGGAATGAGAGGATCAAGGCAATGACGGGTTTCACCGGCGGATGAAATAATACCTGCCCCATAAATCTTCAGTTCATTATTTTCCCTTATCAAGCCGAATTCAATCGTAAACCAGTAAATTCTTCCCATTAATTCAATGGCTTTCGGATTATCGAAATGTTCAAGAGCGATTTCACTGATGCCTTTGAAAAAATTACAGTACGATTGATTAGTTAGCAAAGGCACATGAGCGAAAACATCATGAAACATATCAGGTTCTTCAATGTAATCGAGTTGTTCGAGTGTTCTTAACCAACAGGTTGCTGTAAATTTTTTCTGTGAAAGAAATTGAAAGAAAATTTTTTGTGGCGAAATGTTTGGAACAACTTCCAGACTCCAGCCAGTTAATGTTGCTAATTTTCTATTTACCTCTCGGAAATCAGGAATTCTGTTTGCTGTAAAATGAATAGTCTCCAATGCCTTCAGGTATTCTGAAGAAACTGTTTTTTCCAACGATTTTATTTGCCGATTGAATAGTATCTTCCAGACTTCAAAATCCTGTGTTGTATAATCGCTGTAAATTTGTTCTTTTGGACGCATGAAGTCTTTTTATAGTAGTGTTAAATATATGAAATTAATTACTAATGGTTAATGTAACCGGTTTGAAAATAAAAAAGCAGCATCGATTCTTCGATGCTGCTTTCATAACAAAAGTTGATTTTAATTATTCTTAGCCATCATTGCCTCTTCTACTTCAGCAGTAGGGCCATATATTTCAGGTTGCGTAGCACCAATGACGCGATAATACGAAGAAAGCTGCCCGCGGTGATGAATAAGATCATTGTGCATAGCCCAACAAACCTGCATTAACGGCATTTCAAAAATTTTCATAGTACCCCAGTAAGCCGGAACTTTTTTTGTCATCCAGGTATCGTCGTCGCATGTATTCACTAGCTCGATAAGTTTATTTGTATGTTCCTCTAATGATTTTGCTGCATCTTCCGGACTTTTATAAATAGTCGGTCCTTTCAAATCAAATTTTCCTTCATTCACTAAATTAATTTTTCCTTCTGAAAAAGCCTGAGAAAGCTCCTGTGCATGCGGCCCAATGTGGTTTACAATTTCCCACGGTGAACGAAACTTAGGATGATGTTGTTTAGTAAGTTTGCTTAAGTCGTTCGGTAATGAACGAAAAGCTTTGGCAGTAAGCGCACTTTCGCGTTGCCATGAGTTGATGAAAAATTCCTTGTTTGTCATTGTAATAAGTTTTAAATGAATTATGAAATTACTAATTAATAGTATGTGTTGGTAAAATGAAATAAAAATAAAATTTAGAATTCTTTTTATTTGCAAATTGAACTCTTAAATTTAAGAAAGGATTGAGTTTTTATATAAAATTTATAAAAAATCAAATAATCAATTAAAATCTTCCCGTTTAATAAACCAAATTTCGCAATTCGACATTAAGTCTATAACTTTTACATCTATCTTTACTCCCCTCCCCATACCCCTCCCCATGCAAATTGAAACCCTTTCCGACTACGCATCCCGAAACGAAACACCTGAAATACTTTTCTGGGTTGGCTGTGCCGGTAGTTTTGACGAACGGGCTCAAAAGATCACACGTGCTGTAGCCAAAATTCTTCACCATTGTGAAATAAAATTCGCTGTTCTTGGTACGGAAGAAAGTTGCACCGGAGATCCTGCCAAACGTGCCGGAAATGAATTTTTATTTCAAATGCAAGCTCGTACAAACATTCAGGTAATGAATGGTTATGGTGTTAAAAAGATTGTCACTGCTTGTCCGCATTGTTTTAATACGATTAAAAACGAGTATCCTGATCTTGGAGGAACCTATGAAGTAATTCATCACTCTCAATTGATACAATCGCTCATAGACCAGGGTAAATTAAAAGTAAGCGGTGGGAAATTTGAAGGAAAAAAAATTACCTATCACGACCCATGCTATCTGGGTCGCGGAAACGATATCTATGAAGCTCCCCGGGATGTAATTTCTAAACTCGACAGTGCTTTCTCTGAAATGAAAAGGTCACGGCAGAATGGCTTTTGTTGTGGTGCCGGAGGTGCGCAAATGTTTAAGGAACCAGAGAAAGGGAAAAAGGATGTCAATATTGAAAGAACAGAAGAAGCCTTAGCATTGAATCCTGATTACATTGCAGTGGCTTGTCCTTTTTGCATGACAATGATGACAGACGGAGTAAAGAATTTTAACAAAGAAGATGAGGTAAAAGTTTTGGATATAGCAGAACTTATTGCTCAGGCAGGGGACCTTTAGATAGTTTGTAAAAATCTCAAATCAATTTCCGCATATTCTTTTCCATAAAGACGTCAAAGCATCTTTACCGGCTGATTTGAAACGGCCACGTTGAATAACTAAATCATTGTTTGCGTCTTTTTCAAGACAATACCTGAAAACAAAATCTGCTGAAGGATCCGCCCAGCCGCCGGTAGTCCCGAATCGTAAATCGTTAAGAAAAAGGGTGTCATTTATTTTCTCTGAAGAATAATATCCATTAGAAAATCTTTTCAATTTTATTAAATCATTATCCGTTTCCAATCCTGAAAGCAAATTTTCATTCTTCGAACGATAATTCAAATCTATTTCATTTTTTTTGTCAAACATGGACCGGTATCCCAAAAAATAACCGGTATCATTTTTAGCAACCAAATACCATAGAAAGTTATTGAGGGGAGCTGGGGTACTGAAATAATTTGTGTACGATATATTTTGCCTTGACAACTCTTTTTTAAAGTCATTATCTATAATAGCTTTATTGATAAAAGCATATCCAATATAAAGCGTGCTTATCCATAGACCAAAGTTTGTCCATTTTCTTCTTGATTTCTTTTTTCCTTTTATAAAAAGAAGTGCGGCAAAGCTTATAAGCAAAGAAATAGTATAAAAGGGATCGGCTACGAATAATACGTTCATTGTAACCCTGTAATGACTAAAGGGTTCATACCATCCCGTTCCGTAGCTGGTTAAAGAATCAATAAAAATGTGTAGAAACATTCCGCTTGCGATAATCATCCACCAATCTTTAAAAAGCATGTGTTTATTCCTATGCCAACGTGAAAGAATAAATGCAAGAATGAAAGGAAAAACTAAAGCGAAGAGTATTGAATGAGTAAATCCTCTATGAGCCAGGAGTGAATCGGCCTGGCTCATCCAGAAAGAAGTAATTACATCGACATCGGGAATATTATTTGCAAGGGCCCCCCAAAACATGGCATGTTTTCCCAACTTTTTACCGGCAAGTGCTTCGCCGACACAGGCACCAAGAACTGTATGTGTTAAAGAATCCAAATTGAATTTTCGGGTTTATTCCTGCAAGGAAGTTGCACTATTTTTACGACGTTTTGGAATGTATTAAGGGGTAAAATTAGTTAATTTACCGATCAACTTATTAAATATAATTTATCTTTGGAAAAAATTATAAAGATGCAAGTTTCAAAAAATATGGTAGTAACTGTGACGTATGATTTACATTGTAATCTCCCGGGAGATGTAAAGCATCATGTGGAAACCGCAGATATTAAAAACCCTCTTTCTTTTATCTTTGGTTCCGGTATGATGATACCGGGTTTTGAGAAAGGACTCAATGGTAAATCAAAAGGGGATAAGTTTACGTTCAGTATTGAATCGGAAGATGCTTATGGAAGTGTAGAAGAAACAGCGGTGATCAAATTACCAATCGAAATATTTAAAGTCGACGGTGTTCTTGATTTAAATCTTCTCAAAATTGGAAAAGTTCTTCCATTAAATGACAATGAAGGAAATGTATTAAACGGAACAGTAATGGCTTTTGATACTGAGACTGTAACAATGGATTTTAATCATCCTTTAGCCGGTCATCATTTACATTTTTCCGGTGAAGTAGTTGATATCAGAGAAGCAAGTACGGAAGAACTTGCCCACGGTCACGTTCATTAAAAAAACGGTAATTCGTTATAGTTTCGAATTACCGTTTTTTGAATATCAAACGGAAAAATTAAAGGTTCACACCAATAATTTCCCTTTTAAAAAGGAAGATCATCTTTTTCTTGCCCTTGTGCGCTTGGCATATTTTCATATTGCTCAACAGCAGGCTGTGAAGATCCGCCAGAATTACGATCAATCTTCCAGGCCTCAAGAGTATTGAAATATTTAACTTCTCCTTGCGGACTTGTCCATTCACGACCACGAATGTTGAAGTGTACGACAACTGTATCGCCAACTTGTATTTGATCGAGTATCGAACATCTGTCTTGAGTCAGCTGAAAACTTATAAGCTGAGGATATTGAGATGAATTGTCAGTTAAAACAAATTCTCTTTTCCGGAATTTATCGTTTACGGCTTGCTCGTCTTTTTTTACTTTAATAATACCTGTTAATTGCATAGCTCTAATTTTTTTGTAAAAATACGTTTTTATTACAAACATTTATACACTATAAGCAAAGTTTTTAATATTCATTCACCTCTTTTCTGAAACATTTGATCTTTAGGCAACAGACTATTAATTAATGATGTATACAAAATGATGAATACCATTCTATTATTTTCATTTTCGTAAGTTTTACCTTCATTAATGAATACTTTTAACCTAATACATAGTACTTTGCACTTCGTTTTAAGTAATGTACTTTTACCTCCGAGGCAATGAAAACCATTATTTGCAGTTTTTTTATATTTTGTTCATTATCGTTGACGGTAAATGATTTGTATGCCCAAAAGCTAGTTGTTCCTGATTGGAAGCAGAATATCAAAATTTCGCTGAATAGTATAAATAAGTCAAACAGTTTGTTAATAGACAATGATGGCAATACGTATGTTTTGGGAACTACATGGGTGGCAGATTCAGCAAAGAATATTGTATTGATTAAATTCAATTCTAAGGGAGAGGAACTTTGGGAAAGAATTTTTGATAATTCTTCTCATGGTGATGATATCCCTACAAATATGTGCCTTGATAATTTCGGCAATGTTTGGGTATGTGGAATGGCTAAAACAAGTGTTGATAACGCAGATTTTTTAGTAGTAAAATTTAGTCCGGATGGTATTCCTGTTGCCGATCGACTTTATGACGGAAAAAATCATTTATTTGATTGCGCCACTTCAATTGCAGCTACTAAGCAAGGTGATATTTATGCAGCCGGCTATGAGACAACCCTCGATTCGGGAATAAATATGTTGGTTATTAAATTTCGATTCGATGGTTCAATTGTGTGGAAGAGAAGCTTCGCTACTCGGCAAATGGATGTTGCCAATAATATTTTAACGGACGATTCAAGCAATGTTTATGTATGTGGCACAAGTAATAACGGACCTCATACTTCCGATATTATTGTTCAAAAGTATGATAGTGAAGGCAGAAAAAAATGGCAATTGATCTATGATGGCGTATTGTCTCAAAACGATGCCGGACAATTTATTTCTGCGGATGATTCAATGAATATTTATGTTTCCGGATTTATGAATCATGTAAATAACAGGTCCGATATTCCTCTTCTGAAATTAAATCGAAACGGAGTTCTTCTTCAGGAAATTTTTTATAACGGACATATTGCCGATTGCGGCGCTGTTAGTATTAGCGCAAAAAAGAATTCTGTTTATCTCATCGGGGAATGTAACGATTATAACATTTCTGTAATTTCAAGTTTCTTTTTAGGATTTGATAAAGCCGGAAAAGAAAGAAAAACAATTCCTGCACCTGAAGATGTTCAGTTTATGAAATGTTTCGATATAGATGGCGTCCCGTTTTTGTTTGGAGCAAAAACTACTCATCCTGAGAGCACATTAATACCATTTATTTCTGAATGTGATTCAGCTTCGCTTGTGTGGTCATTTGCCGATTCAACAATATATGGACTCGCTCATATCACAAATATACAAGTTGTTGGTGATGAAATATATTTTCTTGGAGATGATACCGGCGATGCAACGGGTACGATAAATGTTTTTAAATACGTATTGAAAGAAGGAGATAAGATCAAAAAAATAAAAAATACGGTTAATAAGAAAAAATAATGTTTAGTAAAGTTTCTTCAGAGCATATAAAAGAATTCGCTGCAATTATTGGAGAAGAATTCACTTTTACAGATAAAGAAATACTCGAACAAAATTCCAAAGACTATACGGAAGATCTGCGTTTTTATCCGGAAGTTGTATTGCGTCCGGGAAATGCCAATGAAATTTCTCAAATATTAAAAATTTGCAATCGGGAAAATATTGCAGTAACTCCAAGAGGTGCCGGCACAGGATTAAGCGGAGGTGCATTGCCGGTTTTTGGCGGTGTCGTCATTGCCATGAACCGGTTAAATAAAATAATCAGTATTGATGAAAGAAATCTCCAGGCAACTGTTGAACCCGGTGTAATCAACCAGGTTTTTCAGGATGCTGTTATGGAAAAAAATCTTTTTTATCCGCCCGATCCGGCAAGCCGCGGAAGTTGTTTTCTGGGCGGCAACCTTGCAGAAAGTGCGGGCGGACCTAAAGCCGTTAAGTATGGCGTTACAAAAGATTATGTTTTGAATTGTGAAATCGTTTTAACAACAGGAGAAATTATATGGACAGGAGCCAATGTTTTAAAAAATTCTACCGGTTATAATCTTACTCAATTAATTATTGGCAGCGAAGGAACTCTTGGCATAATTACAAAAATCGTTTTTAAATTACTACCTCTTCCAACGGAAAATCTCTTAATGCTGGTTCCGTTTTTTAGTGCAGAAAAAGCATGTGAAGCAGTTTCTGCAATATTTCAGTCGGGCATTACACCATCCGCTTTAGAGTTTATGGAACGTGATTGTATTGAATATGTAATGAAATTCGTTGACGTGAAAATTCCTTTGAAGGATAACATCAAAGCTCATCTGCTTATTGAAGTGGATGGTACAGATCGTGATATTTTATTTAAAGAGTGTGAAAAAATTTCCGAAATTCTTTATCAATATGAATGTGATGAAGTTCTTTTTGCTGATACGGCGCAACAAAAAGCTGATCTTTGGCGAGCACGTCGTTCGGCAGGTGAGGCCGTTAAATCTCATTCCATTTACAAGGAAGAAGACACCGTTGTACCTCGCGCCGAATTACCACGCTTATTGAGGGGTGTTAAAGAGATTGGAAAGAAATACGGCTTTCGAAGTGTCTGTTACGGTCATGCCGGAGATGGAAATTTACATGTAAATATTATTAAAGAAGAAATATCCGACGAAGACTGGAATACAAAAGTCCCAATGGGTATCCGGGAAATATTTCAATTGTGTGTAGAATTGGGTGGAACTATTTCCGGTGAACATGGAATTGGTTATGTGCAAAAAAATTATCTTGACATTGCTTTCAATAAAACACAACTCGATCTGATGAAAGGAATTAAAACCCTTTTTGATCCTAAAGGAATATTAAATCCCGGAAAAATTTTTGCCTGATGTCTGAAGAGAAAAAAGTTGTAGTAATTACAGGTGCTTCCGGTGGAATTGGAGCAGCTCTTGCCGAAGAATTTGCTTCAAAAAAATTCAAGGTTGTTATTGCTGCGCGAGACTCTCAAAAGCTGGAAGACGTCAAGAAAAGACTGCAACAAAGTGGAAAGGAAGTATTGAGTGTTATTTGCGATGTGAGCATTGAAGCAGATTGTAAAAAATTAATTGAAGAGACTATTCATGGTTTTGGAAAAATAGATGTCTTGATTTGCAATGCAGGAATATCCATGCGTGCTCTTTTTAATGATACCGAACTGGATGTTTTAAAAAAAGTAATGGCTGTAAATTTTTGGGGAACGGTTTATTGTGCAAAATTTGCTTTACCCTATTTGTTAAAATCAAAAGGAAGTTTAGTGGGCATTTCTTCAATCGCAGGGAAAAAAGGACTTCCGGGTCGTACAGGTTATTCGGCTTCTAAATTTGCCATGGAAGGATTTCTGGAAACATTGCGGACGGAAAATCTTAAAAATAATTTACATGTACTGGTAGCATGCCCCGGATTCACAGCAACTGAGATTCGTAAAAATGCTTTATCTGAAAATGGAAAGCCTCAGGCTTCGTCTCCTCGTACGGAAGAAAAAATGATGAAGCCAGAAAAAGTAGCTTCACATATTTATAATGCAGTGATTAACCGTAAGCGTGATCTTTTGTTAACAGGAAATGGAAAAGTAACTGTGTGGATGAATAAATTTTTTCCTTCACTGATGGATAAATTAGTTTTTAATCATATGGCAAAAGAAAATAATTCGCCATTTAAATAATCAACGCAGGTTGATTTTTACATCTCCTAAACCAATTAATTTGTCTTTCTCATCATAAACATATATCCGGTAAATACCACTTTTGAAAAAGGTTATCTCTTTATAAAACCAGGTTACAGCAGGCTGTATTTCCATTCTTACCGTATTATTAAAAAGTTCTTTTTCATCATTTACTTTATAAACATCAAAAATGATAGAGCTAGATCCGATTTCTTTATTTGATTTAATTAATATTTTTATAAAACCTCCATCTTCGCCTATTGTAAATTCTTTACTCGCATATTTAGGGTTGCCTGATTGATCGACCGACTCACAAAATATAATTTGTTGCGAAAATAAATTTAAAGGTAAAAGGAAAAGTAAAAAGATAAATTTTTTCATTTGTTGATTATTAACTAATTTCTTTTTCTATAAATCATTCTTACAAATTTAAAATTTTGCACTTATTCTTAAATTAAGTTGTCGTGCCGTCAAATAATTGGGTACAGCATATTTCCGTGCATTGGAAACATCCGTTATCCAGGTATAGGATGCAACATTACTCACTTGTAAAAGATTGAAAACTTCCAGACCTATCCATAATGATTCTACATTTCGGAAAAACTTACTCGTTGGTTTTTTCTTTACATCTTCTCCAATTAATTGTTTTGAAAATCCTATATCAACACGGCGATAGGTAGGTGAACGAAGTTCATCTTTATACCTGTCTTTCCCCGGAGGACCAAACGGTAATGATGTACCGAATAACATCGTCAGTTGCATTTTATAAGTAGGAGCTTTCGGAAGAAAATCCTGAAAGAAAAGTCCGAAATTGACACGCTGATCAGCCGGTCTTGGAATATACCCGGGCTCAACACGAATGCTGTCTTTTACGACTTTGTCGAATGTATATCCGGAAATAATTTCTTCTCCTTCTTCGTTAAAATATCGGTAGTAAAAATCATTTTTAATGTCTTCTTCAGTCTGAAGAAAGGATAAACTTACCCAAGATTCAGCACCGGGAACAAAATCACCGAATAACCGAAAATCAATTCCTCTTGCATAACCTTTAGAAGTAAAATTGGGTAAATATCGAATCCGAATATCATTGACCTTATAGGGAATCAATTCTTCCAGAAATTTATAAAATATTTCAGTTGTTAATTTAAATTCTCTACCTAATGCAAGAAAAAGATAGTCGCCTCCAATAACGGCATGAATAGATTTTTGAGCCTTTGTATTCAAATAAATTTTTCCGTCTAAATCACGAAGCTCCCGGTAGAAGGGAGGCTGATAGTAAAAGCCACCGGCTGTTCGAAAAATTAACTGGCGGTTCCAGGAAGGTTTGAAGGTTAGTGAAGCACGCGGACTAACAACAATTTGTTTGTTTAGATTCCAATAATTCGCGCGGATGCCGGTTGTCAAAATCAGTTTGTTTGTATCTGTTAACTGCCACGTATTTTGTATGTAGCCGGAAAAACGATCGGAGGATATTGTGTTTTTACTAATCACAACATCGTTTAGTACTATTTGCGGATTGATAGAATCCCTGTATGATGGAATAGAAAATCCTGAAGAATCATTGTAATACCATTCGTGTAAACGATCCTCAATTTTCTCATGTTGTGCTTTAATACCCCATTGAAACAAGGTACGTTCTCCGATAAGTTCTCCTTTATGTTCAGCACTATAAACTTTTCCCTGAAGCCGGTTCCTTGCATGATTTAAAAAAGAACCTACTCCAAGATTAAAAGCAACATCACCGAAACTCGCTTTTCCTAAATCGGCTTCCAGCTGATCAAGAAAATACTGGCCAAGGATGTCAAAGTTTTCTTCTTCATTCGTGCCGTAAATACTTGTAATGAATTTAAGTTTTAATGTTTGCTTCGGGCGATAATTAAAAGAAAGCGCACCTGTCGTGGTTTCATATCGATCTGCTTCCTGCCCTTCGAAATAAACTGTAAATCTTTTGGCATCATTTATTGTTCCGAAATTTGTTTCTCTGGATTCCGGTACAAGATTGTACCGATTTCTGGAATAGTTACTAAAAATTTCAAGACTAAATTTTTCATTGAAATCATAGCCTGTTAATAATTGAATGTCGGTAAATGAAGGATTGTATTCTCCTTTTGTTTCAAAAGTATTTAAAAGATATTTATTAGACTTTTGTCTAAGTCCAAGCATGTAATAAATTTTTTGATTTTTAGTGCGATCCTCTATTTCAATGGAAGCACCGAGTAAGCTTGCACTTATTGAACCTGCAAATGTTTTTGGTTTTCTGTATTTAATATCCAAAACGGAAGAAAGCTTATCACCATATATGGCATCAAATCCTCCTGCTGAAAAATTAATTCCTTCTACCATGTCAGGATTAATTACACTCAACCCCTCTTGCTGACCGGAGCGAATGAGCAATGGACGATACACTTCAAAGTCATTTATGTAAACTAAATTTTCATCATAGTTTCCGCCACGGACAGAATAGGTAGAGCTTAATTCATTGGCAGAAGAAACGCCCGGCATAGTTTTTAAAAGATCTTCAACACTTTGATTGGGGGTAGGCAAATACCTTACGACTTTAGGATTAAGTGTTTTAATATTTTCACTTTTGAATGATCGGTCTTCGATAGTTACATCACGCATCTGAAAAATATTTTCTTTCAGACTTTTTGATAGTATTCTTCTTTCTCCTTCCGATAATTTTACAATAATACTGTCGGAACTAAGTCCGGTGAAAGAGATTATAATTTTCAGACTAATATTAACAGGAATATCGAGAGAATATTTACCATCTTCATCGGTCGTGGTGCCTATGGGTTTTCCAAAAACAGAAACGGAAGCACCAAAAAGCGGATGATTAAAATAATCTGAAATTGTTCCGTAAATGGTTGCATTTTGGGCGAATCCGTTTAGAAATAAAAAAAGAGAAAACAGAAAAACAACAAAGCGTTTAATCAGCATAGTCTGCTATTATTTTTCGTCTTTGTATTTAGAATCCTTCTTTTTAAAAGCGCCGTTCTGCCACATTTGAATAAACTTTGCCCATTTAATTGGATCAAGTAGTGTATTAGGACGAAGTTGACCCGAATAATATAATTCTGTAGTACGTTGATCAATATAGTTTTTGAAATTCATACTTCCATCCATGGGCAAAGCGGCAGCAAGATAACTTAATTGATTAGGGTCGAGATTTCTTTCTGCCCTTGTTAAATCATCATCGGGAATTCGTAAATGGAGAAAGGCTTCTTTAAATTGTTCTTTCGTCGGCCATGGAAAAATCATGACTTCTTTTAAAAGAATTGTATCTTGTTTCAGAATCTGTATCATTGAACAACGCTGATCGGTAAGCGTATCGGGAATTACGAATATAGCTTTTTTAAACCCCAGAGCGGCGAACTCTATAGTATCTTTCATCTTCGCAACGAATGAGAAAAAGCCATAATAATCACTTACTGTTCCGCGATTAGAATTTTTAATCATAATGCTCGAAAAAGGAATTGGCTGTAAGCTGTCGAAGGTGACAATGACGCCGGAAAACTGAACCAAATGATTATCGTCGAGAATTTGAGCTGAAGAATTCAGTCCAAAAATGCAAAATGCAATAAGAATTAAGCGATTCATTTTATTAAATTAGGTGCTAAAGTAATTACTTCTTTGCATTGAACGGGTCTTATTTAGAAAAATTTAATGCTTAATTTTTAATTACTCTAAGTTTTTAATTCGAGTTGAAATGAATCCATTGTATTGGTTTTATTCAAAAAGAATAGTTGAGAGTTCATTAAAACCCATATATGAATCAAATAACCTCATTTCTAACGTCATATGGTTGTAAAAAAGTAAAAGAAATTTATTTTTAAAGAAATATTTCGTTAAATTGTAACAATTTTCCAAACCTAAATAGTGAACAGTTTAAAATTATATGATTCAATCACTCAGCCGTAAATCAGCACTTTCATTTCTGGTTTGCGGAGTATTGTTTTTATCATACTCTTGTAAGCAAAGAGAATTATTAGTTGCGGATCAGTCGCAGGATTTGAGTTTTTTTCCTGTTGAAAAAGGTTTCTGGGTTGAATATGAAGTAGATTCTATTGTTCATTACGACAGCGATGATGCAGGAGAAGTTGATACAGCAATTGGAGCATTTCATTTCTACGTTCGTGAAGAAATAGATAGTTCCTTTTTCGACGGTGAAAATAAAAAAGCAAATATAATTTTGCGTTACAGAAGAGTCAACGATAGCCTTCCTTGGACATTTATGAATCTATGGACTGCAAATATTACTCCATATTCGGTTCAGAGGGTGGAGGATAACATTCGTTTTGTCCGACTTAAATTTCCAATAACTTCAGAATCGATTTGGGAAGGAAATGCTTTCAATTTTTTCCCGAAAGAAGATTACAGTTATGATCAATTGTACCAGCCACGTCAATATAATAATATGTCTTTTGATTCAACTATTACTGTAATACAAAATGATTTTCTCTCTAGGATTAACAAGATTTATAAAAAAGAGATTTATGGTACTCATGCAGGATTGTTATTCAAACAGATTGACAGTGTAAACACTAAGAATACCATGAATGGAACAATTATTTTAAATGGCCTTGAATATAAGTTAAGTATAACCGATTACAAGCACTGATATGATTAGATATATTCTCATTTTCTTTTTAATTCCTTTGCTTGCCTTATCACAGCCTGCGAAGAATAAATATTTTATTCAGTTCAAGGATAAAAATGGTAGTTCATTTTCTGTAAATGATCCTTCATCGTTTCTTTCACCCCGTGCCATAGCCCGGCGAGCGGCACAAAATATTCCTGTTGTTGAACAGGATTTGCCTGTCAATTCAAACTATATTAATTCGGTTATTTCTAAAGGCGCTTTTGTGTTTACACGTAGTAAATGGTTGAATGGAATTTCCATTGAATGTGATTCTTTGGTTTTGTCATCTGTTTTATCATTGCCATTTGTTAAATCTGCAAAAATTATTTTTATTCAGAATTTTGCAGGGCAGTCAAAGGAACTTTTCGTAGATCCTTCCTTAAATGTAAACTCACAATTCAGAATAAATAGTTTTGATTACGGAGATTCTTACGATCAGATTCACCAGATGAATGGTGAGTATTTGCACGAACAAGGATATACCGGAAATGGTATGCTCATAGCCATTCTTGATGCAGGTTTTTATTCTGTTGATCAACTTCCGGCTTTTGATAATATAAGAATTCTAGATAATATTATTGCTACATGGGATTTTGTTACCGGCGATTCTCAGGTTTATGAAGACAATGATCACGGAATGTCTGTATTAAGCACTATTGCAGGGAATGTTCCCGGGCAACTAGTAGGCACTGCACCTGATGCTGCTTTTCTTTTACTTCGTACAGAAGATGTTTTCACTGAAAATATAATTGAAGAGTATAATTGGGAAGCGGCTGCAGAATATGCCGATAGCGCTGGTGCTGATGTAATATCTTCTTCCCTTGGCTACACTGAATTTGATGATCCCGCATCTAATCATAGCTATTTAGATATGGATGGCGATCATTGTCCTTCAAGTATTGCTGCCGATATAGCGGTTTCAAAAGGAATATTAGTAATTACCAGTGCAGGTAATTCAGGAAATAATTCATGGCATTATATAAGTGCTCCTTCGGATGGTGATAGTGTTCTTAGTATTGCTGCTGTTTATGCCAATGGAAATCATGTTTCTTTCAGCAGCTGGGGGCCGGCTTCCGATGGTGCTGTTAAACCTAATTTGGCAGCAAGAGGAGTGGCTTGTACACTTGCGAATGCAGGCGGAGGAATTTCAACAGGAAGCGGAACTTCTTTTGCTTGTCCTATTTTGGCCGGAGCCGCAACTTGTTTATGGCAGGAGTTTCCATCTCTGAATGCAATGCAAATTAAAAGTGCTATTGAGAAGAGTGCGAATTATTATCTTAATCCAAACGATACATTAGGTTATGGTATTCCTGATTTTCGATTAGCAAGTTATATTTTATCAACCGGTTCAGTTCCATCGCAAGATGAAGTAATTGGTGTTTATCCGAATCCTTTTTCTGAAAATCTGAACGTGAGATTTTTTTCTAAATCATCTCAAACTATCCGCTTGGAAATGATTAATGCCGTTGGACAAATTATAAGTAGTAAAATAGAAAATGCATCAGCAAGGTCTGTAAATGCATATACGATTATCAATGACCAAAATTTGAAAAATGGATTTTATTTTATCCGACTTTCAACAACAGAAGGAAGCATAGTTAGAAAAGTTGTTAAATATTGAAAATTAATTTTCAATATTTAATCATTTATGTGCCAGGTACCTTTCAGCATCCATAGCCGCCATGCAACCTGTTCCTGCAGCAGTTACTGCCTGCCGATAGATTTTATCAGCGACATCGCCTGACGCAAAAACACCTTTAACATTCGTTTTACTCGATCCCGGAATTGTTTTAATGTATCCGACTTCATCCATTTCCAACCAGTTCTTAAAGATGACAGAATTTGGTTCATGCCCGATAGCAACAAAAAATCCCTGAACATCTAATTTTTTTTCAATACCGGTTTTATTATTCACAACGATTACACCGTTTACGGTTTTATCACCGACAATTTCTTTCGTTGAAGTATTCCATAGAATTTCAATATTAGCTGTGTTCTCTACACGATGCTGCATAGCTTTACTGGCACGCATTTCATCTTTACGAACAATCATATAAACTTTTTTGCAAAGTTTCGCTAGATATGTCGCTTCTTCAGCAGCAGTATCGCCTGCTCCAACAATGGCAACATCTTGTCCCCTGAAAAAAAAGCCGTCACAAACTGCACATGCAGACACTCCAAATCCATTGAATTTTTGTTCTGACTCAAGTCCAAGCCATTTGGCTGAAGCGCCGGTAGCAATTATTACAGTATCGGCTGTGATTATTTTATTTTCATCAATAGTTACCTTATGAACAGGTCCGGTAAAATCGACAGAAGAAGCATATCCCCAGCGTATATCGGTTCCAAACCTTTCTGCCTGCGCTTTAAAATCTTCCATCATTTCCGGTCCCATCGTTCCTTTCGGATATCCGGGATAATTTTCAACTTCCGTTGTAATGGTAAGCTGTCCACCCGGTTGCAGTCCTTGATACATTACAGGTTTAAGATCGGCACGTGCAGCATAGATTGCAGCAGTATATCCTGCAGGTCCTGAGCCAATGATCAGGCATTTAACATGTTCGTTTTGTGAATCCATAATTTTGCGTTTGCAAAAGTACGAAGTAATTTGATAATTTCCTGATTGAATTTTTATCTTTACAAAATGCCGGAATCATTAGATATTGAAAACTTCCTCAATAAATTCGAAGAAGAAAAATTACTGCTTCTCGATGCAAGGAGTGAAAAAGAATTCGATCATGCGCATATTCCCGGTGCTGTTAATATTCCTCTTCTAAATAATGATCATCGGCACTTAGTTGGTATTGAATATAAAAAAAAGGGCAGAGAAGCTGCTGTCGCTTTAGGTTTTAAATTGGTTGGTCCGCATTTTCATGAATTTATAGAAAAGGCAAATGATTTAACCGGCAAGAAAGAAGTGATGGTTTATTGCTGGCGAGGTGGAATGAGGAGTTCTATTTTGGCCTGGGTTTTATCGATGGCCGGCTTTAAAGTTATCTTATTAAAAGGTGGATATAAATCGTTTCGTAATTTAATACTCGATCAATTTAAAATTGAAAAAGAAATAGTAATTCTTGGCGGACATACAGGCAGCGGTAAAACAGATATTCTCAAAGCAATGAGAAAAAATGGCGAGCAGATAATTGATCTGGAAGGTTTGGCAAATCATCGCGGTTCTGCTTTCGGACAGCTCGGTTTGCCTCCGCAACCTACGAATGAATTTTATGAAAATCTGATTGGATGTGCCTGGAGAAAAATAGATTCTAATAAAAAAGTCTGGCTCGAAGCTGAAAGCCATTCCATCGGTCAGGTTAAAATTCCGGATGATATTTTTATACAATTGCAAAACGCCCCGTTGATCGAAGTCTGTTGTTCACGCGAATTCAGGAAAGAAAGAATATTGGCCGAATATGGCGAATTTCCGAAAAGTGATTTGGCTGAATGTACTATTAAGTTACGTAAAAGGTTAGGTCAGCTTCGACTAACAGAATCTCTTAATGCACTTGAACAGGATAGAATGGGAGATTGGCTTGAAGTACTGATTGACTATTATGATAAAACATACTCGCACAGTTTGAGCGAAAGAAATTCTTCCGGAAGAATATCTGTTGAAGTAAATGATGATGAAAGTATAGATACTATTGCCAGCCGATTGGTAAATGAATTTTCTAAATTGAATAAAAATATTGTATCATGACAATGATTGAAGAAAAATTGAGATTGACTCAATACTCCCATGGCTCAGGCTGTGGTTGTAAAATTGAACCTGCTGTACTTGAAAAAATATTAAATGGCAGCGGTATTCAGAAAGAGTTTTCATCGTTGATAGCAGGTTATGAAACAAAAGACGACGCTGCTGTTTGGGATCTTGGTAAGGATAATTATTTATTAAGTACGACTGATTTTTTTACTCCTATTGTTGATGATCCATTTGACTTTGGTAGAATTTCTGCAGCGAATGCATTGAGTGATATTTATGCCATGGGAGGGAAGCCGGCTTTTGCATTAGCCATACTTGGATTTCCTGTTTCTAAGTTGCCTGTTGAAGTAGCTCAGAAAATTATTGCAGGAGCTAAAAGTATTTGTGAACAGGCAGGAATTCCAATAGCCGGCGGACATAGCATCGATATTCCTGAACCTGTATTCGGACTTGTCGTAAATGGTTTTGTTGAAAAAAAATATTTGAAAAAAAATAATACAGCCAAAGAAGGTGATATTTTATTTTTAACGAAGCCATTGGGAACCGGAATTATGGCTTCTGCAATGAAGCGGGAAAAGATTTCTGAAAAAGATCTTTCTGCCGCAGTGGAAATAATGACAAGATTAAACAGCATAGGAGAAAAACTTGCAAAGGTTAATGGAGTGAATGCAATGACAGATGTAACAGGCTTCGGACTTCTCGGACATTTAATTGAAATGTGTGAAGGCAGCGGCTTGTCTGCAATACTGGATTACCAATCTGTTCCTAAAATTGAAGAAATAGAAAAATACACCGATCAATTTATTTTTCCTGATAATACCTACCGCAACTGGAATGCTTATGAAAAAAAAGTTTCAGGAATTAACGGTCCCGCTTTTATAACACTTTGTGATCCGCAAACAAGTGGTGGATTATTGATAGCGGTGGATGAAAAGAAAAAGGAATCAGTAATTGATTTGTTAAATGAAGAAGGGCTTAAAGAATTTACTAAACCGGTTGGGGTGCTTACAGCAAAGAAAGATGTTGTTGTAGAGGTGAGGGAGTGAGTTGGGTTGGGTTGGAGGAATCACTATTGTTTTTATGCTTCCTTCACCCATATGGTTTACGGTTTTAGATTTAGTAGGAGCCTATATTCCAATTACCTATATTTATGGGAAATTTGTAATAAAGAAGTAATAGTTAAATAAAGCCTTGGATATTCAATTTTAAATTCTATAACTCTTTTCAATCTATCCAATTATGAAAAAATTTATACTAATCATCTTTGTTTTTTCTTTTTTAAATACATTTTCCCAATCAGTTTTCTTTGAAAAAAGTTTTGAACCATTATTTAATTCGGGCCTAAATTCTATAGTGCATGATTCTATTGGAAATTTTTATACTGTTGGATTTGTAGGTGAGATATTTAACATGTCGGGAATATTTATTAAACTAGACAAAGAAGGGAATTTTATTTATCAGAATTTTAATTATGGAGAGGGTGCAAATTATAGTGAGATTATTATTGCTTCTGATGGTAATTTATTAGCTTGTGGATATAGCATAGGTTGTGATGTTGGTGAAAGTTTTGGAAGGATTGTTAAGTTTACAACTTCAGGAGATACTATTTGGACAAAAAGAATAAATGAACAACCAATATTTTCATCTGTCGATATTGTTTTAAGGAAAATTATTTCTCTAAATAATAACAACATCTTGCTTGCTGCCGATTCTACATTATATTTTTGTAATAATGTCGGGGATTCTTTATTTTCAAGTGTTGCAAATAGTTATATACTATCTATAACTGAGGGAATAAATCAAACGATTTTATGTGGAAATCAATCAGGTTTACTTGTATTGGATTCGGCCGGACAACAATTGATTCAGGTTCCTTTTGCAGCACCGGTTTCCTATGTAAATTTATTATCGGATTCATCTTATTTAATTAATTCGGGTAATACACTTTTGAAACTTGATAGTGCTTACAATATAATTAGCCAATTTGATTTATCGCAGTTGAATTTTGTAGCAGACAACATTGTAATCGAATCAGATTTAATCTGGATTTGTAATTCAAACGGATCAGATTTTGCTTCTTTTAATTTCAACTTACAATTAATAGATTCATTTCGTACCCAAGGATCTTCTGTTAATGTAAGTTCTTTTTCAATCCATGATTCGATAATTATTGTTGCCGGAACAGAACATAGTATTGGAAATTATAGTTATTTGAAATCCTATTCGACCCTAGGCAACTACAGGTATTATCCTAGTGATCTAGCCCTCGTTGATGTAAGTTTCGATACAGTATTTGTTGATCAACCTAGTCCGCTGCCATCTGGGGTATATAGATTAAATTTTGCTCCACGAATTATAGTACAAAATACCGGTTCCGATACCATCCATAGCTTTTATATAAATGCTGAGAGTCTGCTTTGGGGAGTTTGCGGTAATTATAAAAATTACCGACTCATAAATAATATTAATATTATTCCGAGTCAGACAATGTCAATTCCAATTGATACGTTATCTGAATTTGGAATTGCAATTTCTCATTTCCCTTTTACATATAAATTTTGTCCATGGATTTCTTGCCCTAACTTTAAAGTTGATAAAGATCATTCCAATGATTTTCTATGTGATTCTTTTTCAATTACAGGCACTGATTTAATTGCTGAATTAAACGATTATAGTCGAATTAATATTTTTCCCAATCCATTTGATTCGCAAATTTCAATTCTTTATTCCGGAATAAGTAATCAAGAGGCAATTTATAAATTTTATGATTTACTAGGAAAGGAAAAATTAAACGGAGAGCTAAATCAAAATGAAAATATCATTGATCTTTCCTCAATTCCTCCCGGTGTTTATTTTATTATAATATTTATGGATGATAAAGTGATTAAAAAGAAGATAGTAAAGATTTGAGATTATTAGGCAGAATTTATTTCTTTCTTATATTTTATTATGGCATTTTTTTTTAAATGGTATAATTGAAATATCTTAAATAACACTCTAATGAAAATAAATATGGAACAACAAAGCAAAAATCCAACTGCGGGATCCATTATGCAAATTGGCACTGGCTTTTGGGTTTCAAAAATTCTTTTATCGGCAGTAAAATTTCAATTGTTTACTAAGCTGTCTGATAAAAAATTAATTTCGGCTTCTCAAATCAAATCTATGTTGAATTTAAAAGTCAGGGCAACATCGACTTCATGTTTGGCTGTTCAGTCCACATGAAGTCTTAATTATTGTGAGTAGTTTTATTTTGTAGCAAGCCACCTGATTAAGTTTAACACAAATTGCTTATTGTCCTCGTCAGGGCTGTTCATTCCATATTTATTAATATTCCTGTCAAACTGTGCTGTAAGAAATGCAGATTCTGCTAACACAACAACTTTACCCTTTCCATATTCCTTGCAAATTCCTTGCGAATAACCATTTGCTGAATAAAAGTCTGCATATTCAACACTTGTGGTAATGTCGCCACCATCTTTTTTAACGTTCACTTTTACATTGAAGTTTTGTGCATTGGGTGTGAAAATAAAAAGTTGTGTCCAAGTAGAGTCACCTTTTACTGAACTTCCTGTAAAAGTATTTAGCCTTTCAACCTTGTCTAATATTGGATGTGTTGGGTTTAAATTTCCTTTTGATTTGGTAAAGAGCAAAGCGTCTCTAACGTCTTTGTTGTTTAATAATGTATCTTCTACATATCCATTGTGTACTTGAACTCCAAACTTATTAAGTACAGGCGACATAGCAAGTCCAAAAGGAAAATGTTCAGTTATTAAAAGCAAAGAGCCTCCATCTTTAACCCATTTCTCTAATTGGTCAACTTCATTTTGTGTAAATGGGGATTTGTCGCCTGGGTCTTCTTTACCCATAGCAGTAGCAATAATGTAAACATCTATATTTGCTAACGCAGTATTGTCAATAGGTTTGTCTGTCGATTTAACAGAGCAGCCATCGTTTGTAATTAATGTTGCAAATGGTTTGTAAGTGGTTTCAATTTGATGATGATTTTTATGAGCTTCATCAAATAAAACTTTCGGTTTTATACTTTTCAATTTTGGGTCGCTTACTGAAACATCAAATTCATTGTCTGGCTTTGCTTTGTTGTCGTTACAAGCAACCAGTGTCAAAATGATTGCTACTGAAAATAATAATTTGTTTGTCATACTCTGTAAAATTTAAGGGTCAACAAATTGCAAACAAGGAAGAAGGGATTAAAGAAGTCAAATTAGAGATAAAAAAGTATTGCGGCAATGCTAATTATATATGCACACCCGTTTTATTAATAAAATTAGTTATAATAAAATTTGTAATTTAGATTTCTCCTTTACTGTTATTCACTTTATCTTTTATTATTAAGTAAAATAGCCTCTCGTGGAATCAAATGTGCAAACCAAGCGTTGTTAATGTCAGCCGCCAGTTATAATCTCAAAAAATAGGTCAAACATATTCATTGCTAGGGTATAACAAACGCAAATTCAATTCAAGAAACCATTGGCGATTTTTTATATTTTTTTTTCACTTTCCCTAAATTTATTTAGCTTCGATATGACCGAGTCAGATTTTTCAGCTACCAATGAATTGCGACAAAGAGAATGCGCTATTATTCAATTATGATAGCATGATTTGATGGAATTAATGACTTTTGATTTTCAAAGTGTAGTTGTGCAACAGTGACCTTATGTTATGTGCATGTACTGCTGTTCGTAATAGTTCCATCGTTCAATTTATTTTGTCTGTAAATGGATTGCTAAACTCTTTATCTGTAATAAATGTTGAGTCAGTCATAGTTTTTAGAAATGAAATTATGCTTTGCTGTTCTTCCTCTGTAAGTATTGCTCCGCCTTGATGAGCAAATTCCATTTTAGAATCTATGTTGGCGCAAAACTTTACTCCGTTGCTATAAAAGTTTAAAACATTTTCTAAGGTTTTAAATCTTCCATCGTGCATATACGGTGCAGTAATTGCCACATTGCGGAGTGAAGGGATAATAAAAGTTCCGTTGTCAGAAGTTTTTCCTGTTACTGCTCCTCTGCCTCTGTCTATGTAATCATCAGCGTTTGTAATTGCATCAAGTCCGTTGTTGCTGAATTTTAAATTTGTTCCCAACGCATCAGCATCGCTTGTGTGGCAATGCAGGCAATCGCCTTTTGTTTGGTCGTTCATCAGAATATATCCAGCGTATTCTTGTTTTGTAAAATGTCCGTCACCACCAATAATTCTGTCGTATTTTGATTTGTGTGAAATGAGTGTCCGCAGGAATTGAGCAATTGCATTTGTGATTTCAATGCTATCAATGGATTCGTTCCCGAAAGCATCAGCAAACATTTTTCTGTATAGTTTGCTTTTGCTTAATCGTTCAGTCGCAATATTCAATTGCATATTCATTTCATCATTTGCTTTTAGCGGATGTGAAATTTGTGCCTCAATCGTTGCAGCTTTTCCATCCCAAAAAAAAGAAGGATACCATGCAAGATTGAACAAAGCCATTGTGTTTCGTTTCATCAATGCTTCGTTTCTTCCTTTGCTGAATTGATTTGGCGCATCGCTGAAAGCATATTGTTGTTTATGACAACTTGAACAAGATAGATTGCTGTCAATACTTAGGATTGGGTCATAGAATAAATATCTTCCCAATTTTGCGCCCTCAACTGTAACAGGGTTTGTTGCAGAAGCAGGCATTTTCGGAAAAAATTTTAGAGGCTCAAATTTGTAAGGAGTAATTGAATACTTTCCGCTGAAACAGAAAATAAAAATTACAAGTAAGCCGAATAAAATCCAAATCTTCCTCATTGAAAAACATTAATCTCTCTTAATAACAATTGGAATGGTTTCGGACTTGAGATTTGTTTTAACTTTTAGAAAGTAAAGTCCGTCAGGATAATTCCTTACATCAAACCAAAACTTTGTTGGCTCGTTCTTCCATTCTTTTAAAATTTTTCCGTCTTGACTGATAAACTTCATGTCTTCAATAATGTGAAAATCCTGAATCTTTTCCATCTCAATATTTACGAAATCTTTAGCAGGGTTCGGATAAACATTCATGTAATCATTTTTGTCAACTTCCTTTACAGGATGCATAATACTTATGTGAGCCATCATATTATCAATCATCCAACCATCTTTGTTATTGTTGATTGAATCTGTTTTCAAAGTGTAGCGGAAATAAATACTGTCGTTGAAACTTAACCAAGTCATGTCAAAACAAAGCCAGACATCCCGCCATGTGGAATCAGTTCCGCTAAAAGCGTATTCACTTGTTGGCAATGTGTCTTGATTTGTAGGAAGGAATCCATAAAGATTGTAAACATGAGGGTCATTGAAAACATTTGTCCAAGTCACACCTGTGTCAACTGAGTATTCAATAATGCCCCCGTCATGATGCAAGTCCATGTCAAGCTTTTGTTTCCATTGAAGAGCAAGAATCCCCCAACTAAACCAAGGAACAATTTTGAATGTAAATCTTGAAACATTACTGTCTGGATAATTATTAATAGTGTCTGTTACAAGTGCGTTTGGAAATGTCGCAGCACGATCAAAGATTATTTTTTGAGGTTTCCCGATTTGCCAAATGTTTGAACTGCTTGTGTCCAACATAATGATGATTGAATTAGTTGCAGAAGTATCAGCACCATCAAAATATTGGTTGAAGGAAGGTTGAGCAATTGAATAGTCAATTGCCAAAAACAGAATTGAAATTATCAAGTAGATTTTTTTCATGCGCTTAAAATTTGATAGTTAGAATTATTAGCTTGTTTGTCATTTAATTATTGCTTTTCGCTTTGTATGTATAATTGATAAACTTTCTTGAAGAGGAATGATAACGAAATAATCCACCTCTGGTACCAATCCAAATGTTTTCGTCATTATCTTCTACTATCGTCCAAACATCGGAATTTGTAAGACCGTCTTTAGTTGAAAAACGGGTAAAGGACTTTCCATCGTAACGGCAAACGCCTCCGTGCCCTGTGTTCCACTTAGTATCGCTTCCGAACCAAAGATTTCCCTTCTTATCCTCATACATACAACAAATAGTATCATTGCAAAGACCATTTTTTTCGGTAAAATGAGTATAGGATTTTCCGTCATAGCGGCACAGTCCGCTATATAAATTTTCAAACCAGATGTTCCCCGTTTTATCTTCTATGATATTCATAATTTGACTACTGAAACATCCTCCGTCAACTTTGGTAAACTTACTTGAGGCGGTATCGTAACGGCATACACCTCCTGCTCTTTCTCCGAACCAAAGGTTCCCTGCCTTATCTTCTAAAATACATTGAACAGTATTACTGCCAAGACCTTGTTCCTTTTTAAAATTGGTAACCGCACCTGAAACAGGATTGTAACGACATACTCCCCAGCCATTACTGCCTATCCAAATGTTTCCGGCCCTATCTTCTAAAATACAATTTATATGAACATTGCCCAATCCATCTTTCTTTGCAATATCGGTAAAGGATTTACCATCGTAACGACATACTCCATTCTCGGTGCTGAACCAAATATTCCCTGCTTTGTCTACATAAACAGATTCAATATTGTTATCGTTCAGGCTGTCTTGTTTTGTAAAATGGGTAAACCTGCCTGATACGGCATCATAACGATACACGCCTGCGCCCCCAGTGCCGAACCAAAGGTTTCCGCCTTTATCCCGTATACTGCAACGAAACATATATTCGCCTGTTTGCCCATAGCAGGTAGTAATAAAAACCAATAACAACAGGGTGCAGATTTGTTTGCGTATGTAATACTTTTTCAATTGACTGTAGATCTGTTTTAAAGAGTTAATTTCTTAAAGTCAGTTTCAAGTTAGCGCGTCTCCCAGAATTACTGATAACGTTGGAGCATTGACGCCGTGCTTTATTACAAATATAAACAATTAGAGAAGTAAAGTTAGGCGAAAATGCAATTATTATGCAACGCATAATTTCACTTCAATTTATAATAGTAAGAAATTTTAACTCCAATGCTCCATAAATATGCAGTAATAATTGCTTCATCCATTACACTTGTTAAAGCATAACGGAACTGTGGTTCAAACCTGAGATACATCTTATCATTTATTTGTGGTTCAATTCCAAATGATAGAGTAGGAGAAAGGCTAATGGGGTTAAAGTTATCTGATTGAATAGATGTTTTTAATAAGAAGCCAGTAGTTACACCAAACCCTACAAGGAGTGTTTTATTTTTTCCGAAGTAATAGTTAGCTTGTAAAGGAATATTTAAATAATGATAGTCAGGAGTAGGAGTGGATAGATTGACAGGTTGAGATGTATAGATAAATCCATATCTGGGATCAATCATATCACCATAGACTAAATCAGATCCGGTAGATCGAAATCCTTCGTTGGAATATTGTAGTCCTGTTTCGAGGCTAATTGATTTAGATAATCTGTAGGAAGTACTGATTCCAACTCTAAATCCAAATTTCAGCTTTTTATATTTGTTTATGTCATTCAAAAAAAAGGAAGTTATTTCCCTATCGTCAAATCCTTTTAATCTTCCGTTGCAAAAATCAGGTGAGACCTGAATTCCCAATGAAAGTCCTTTGTCCTTGATGACTTTAGTATTTGAATTTGTTTCTTGCGAAATTAATAAAGAAGGAATAATTGAAAAACTAAGTAGTAAAAGGATTATTGATTTGCGCATTTATTTGTTGCAGATAACGTCAGTCCGTCCAATAACTACCAGTCATCACCAAATATAGTAAATATTTGAACGCATTACCTTCACTTTAAGCAGCTCGTAAAAAGAAACTCAATTTTGGCACATCAAAAATAGGTATCACCTTAGTATGACCGCGGCATTTTTTTGGACTGCCAATGACTTGTAAAAATGAAAATACGCTATAAGCCAATTATGAAGGCATGATTTGATGGAATTAATGACTTTTGATTTTCAAAGTGATTATTCCGGTGATCCTATACCACCTATTCTGGATACTAAGCCACCCTCTTTTTTCGGGTGATTGGATTTGACGGGTTAAAGTTATTTATTTTCTGGTTTGTTTTTTCTTCTTAATGATTCTCCTTTTAATTCAATTCG
>JANOVV010000043.1:0-6272 GCA_031417555.1 Bacteroidota bacterium | reverse complement strand
CATTTTAAATACACCAACGGAGGTTTTTGTAGATACTAATTCTGATGAACTTTTTATTAGCGATACTTTTAATAATAGAATCAGAAAAGTAGAAATGATTTCAGGAATGGTTTCCACCTTTGCCGGAAATGGAATGGCTGATTATATTGATTCATTAGATACCCTATCAGCATTTAATTATCCCCGCGGATTGGTTTTGTCTAACGGTTTACCCAAAAGAGTTTATGTAAATGATTACAGTAATAATGTCATTCGCCTGATCGAATACAAAAGTGGAGTAGGTATAATTGAAAATTCTATGGATGATATTATAAATATTTTCCCTAATCCATCCAAAGGGGTTTTTACTATTAAACTTTTAAATACTACTATTAATCAGATAACAATTTTTGATATTTATGGAAAAGCAATAAAAAAATTCAAACCCGGATCGCAAACATCAATAAGTATTGATCTTGGAAATAGCGCAACAGGAATTTATTTTTTAAAGATTCAAAAAATAACAGGTGAAACTATAGCTACAAAAATATACGTGGAATAGTTTTATTTTTTTAATCAAATATTTACCTTAAAAGCTAATAGGTTCTAGTAAATAAATTTGTTTGTGGATTTCCGAATCAAAAGTAAAACCCAATTAAACTATTTTTTAATTATGTTTATTTGTTAACGCTTTATAAAAAACGTCTATCTTCTTTCCTGCTGCCTGGTTTGAATAATTTTCTTCAGCAAATTTTCTTCCATTAATACCTGTTTGTTTACATCCTCTCGGATTATTAATGCAATTACTGATAGCTTCTAAAAATTCTTCCGGTGTATCTGCTAAAAAAATGTTTTTTTCATTTTCAACAGGAATTCCTTCAGCGCCGATCTTTGTGGAGATAATCGTTTTTCCCAATGCCATTCCCTGAATTATCTTTACACGCATACCGCTTCCGGAAAGCATTGGTACAATCATAATTTGCTTTTTCCTCATATACGAATGGGCATCTTCAATTTTGCCTTCGCAAATTACATTTGGATATTTTGCATCTATAATTTCTTGTGGAAAAGAACGCCCTGCTAAATATAATTTCAAAGAAGGAAAAATGGAATGTAATTTGGGCCAGCATTTTTTTAAAAACCATTCAACAGCTTCACGATTCGGCATCCAATCCATCGAGCCAAGATGGAAAAGTGACATTTCCGTTTCTTCATTAGCATCGAAAAAGTATTCTTTAAAATCCAGACTTACCGGTACTGTTAACAAAGGGCCTTTGAATGAAAGTTCTCGGAAGTTATTCTCATCAACAGATGTTATGGCTATAATAGCATCTATTTTTTTCAACACATCCAATTCATATTTTTTCAACCGCCTCGAAAGGAATATCAGATAATTTTTACGCAAAATATTTTTATCTTCTTTTGCAAGTCTTTCCCATATAATATGTTCTACATTATGAGCTCGCAAAACAATTTTAGCAGGCGAATTTTTTCTTATGCAATCAATATAAGGCGCAGTATATAAGGTTTCTAATTGGATAACATCAAAGTTATTCGCTCGTAAAATATTTTCTAATTCTTTCTCAGCTTCTTTGCTGTAAAACCTGATAATATTATATGATTCGGAAGTAAATAAATTTTTAATAATTCCGAAGACGCTGATTTTTGTGTCTATTGTAACCGAATTAAAATGAAGTTTGTTTCTTAATTGTTCCGGTAACATCAAAGGATTTACAAAATGCTTTTTCGTATTAAGCGCAAATTGATGTACCTCATTTCCTGCTTCAATCAATGCTTGCGCCATATTCATCATTGCAATATTTCCTCCATCGATAGCAGGATAAGGTATGCGATGACATATTTGAAGAATTTTCACTTTTGTTTGGCCTGTATTAGATTAAGAAAATAGAATATGAATGGTTTATTTTCTGCTGTCAATTTAGAGACTTTATTATGATTTTTTAAAAAGTCTGTTAAAATATCTCGTATAAGTATCCTTATCAAAAAGTCCGCTGTCTGTCGTTGCTTTATAAGTAAGAAAAATTCCAATTGGCAAAAGAATGATAGAAGAAAGCCACATTCCTTTCCAGGGTAAAATAACTCCTTCCCGCGCAAATTTTTCACCTGAAATCGAGATGACATGATAAATTAAAAAGAATATAATCGATACTACAACAGGTGTTCCTAATCCTCCTTTTTTTATGATTGCTCCCAATGGAGCGCCAATAAAAAATAGTATAAGGCAAGCAAAGGATAGAGTAAATTTCCTTTGCCACTCAATCTGGTGCTTGGCGAGACTTTTTGATTTTATCTCCATATCCTGAACCATATCATCAGTCATGTTTTTTAAATTTCGTACAGAATATGTGGCTGTGGAAACAATCATTTTCTGACGATCGGCCGGAAAATATTTTATGAAATCAGTATTATTTGATAATGGCACAAAAGCCGTTTGTGTTTTTCCGGTGTCGATATTTATCATTCCGGTCAGCACTTTATAAAATTCATTTTGTTTATCCTTTATTTTTTTCTCAAGAGAATCCGATGCAAAACTTAATTGTCGCAGATTCAACATCTGATAATTGTCTTTGAAGAGCTGTTCATTCGTACGAGTCATTTTAAAAGAACTCAAATCAAAACGTACAAGCTCTTCTTCGAACTCCGATCGCATCAACGGTCGCGATGATCTTCCGGGTTTGTTTTCTCTTTCTTCATAGCTGGATCCTTTGTTCAAATAGAGAAGAAGGTAACGTTCATCATCAGACATCGCCATTTTACCGCTTTCAGCTAAAATCAGTTTTGTATTTCCACGATTTTCGGAGTGATCATAAATCATAATATTCCTTAATGTTTGACCATCCCTTTCTTTTTTTCCGACTCGAATAGAATAACCATCAATTCCATTATAAAAAATTCCTTCTTTGATAAGTAAAGCCGGTTTTTGTTGCCTGACATCATACAGTAAAGCATTCATTTTAAGATTAGCTATCGGCAAAATATAATTGCTAAAGTAAAATGCAGAACCACAAATCAGGAAAGCCGTAATTATCAATGGCCGCATGATACGTTGCAATGAAACTCCGGCCGATTTACAAGCTGTAATTTCGAAATGTTCGGCCAGATTACCGAAAGTCATTAATGATGATAGCAAAAGTGAGAGCGGCAAGGCGAGAGGAACAAGGGTTACCGACACATAAACCATAAGTTTAATGATGATAATCGTATCGATTCCTTTACCTACCAGATCATCAATGTATTTCCATAAAAACTGCATTAATAATACAAAAAGTGAAATAATAAAGGTAATGACCATCGGCCCGGCAAAAGCACGTAAAACAAGGAGAGTTAATTTCTTCACGTTATATTTGCAACATAAAAAATGAAGGTGCAAGTTACTAATTTCAATTTTAGTCAGGGAGAAGCTTCAGCTATTTGTGAACGTAATTTTTTTCTGTTGAAAAACAGTGCCACTCAAAAAATTATGGACCTTTTTGGTATGCTCGAAATGGAAATGAAGAAAGAGCTATTGCATTATTCTATTGATTTAAAAGAATTAAATACATCCTCCGGAAAAATTTTTCGTGGCGAGAATTACAAGTCTTTTCCCTACATCGTTTTAGATTGCCCGCGTTTATTTTCGACGAATTCTATTTTTGCTTTTCGTTCCATGTTTTGGTGGGGCCATGAATTCAGTTTTACCTTACATCTGCAGGGCGAAGCATTTGAAAAATACAAGAAATCACTAAAAGAAAATTTCAGCCGTTTGTCAGGTCAAGATGTTTTCTATTGTGTTAACGAAACACCGTGGCAATATAATTTTGACCCGGAAAACTATTTACCTGTTGAGGATATAATCGACAGGAGGGAAGAGCTATTTACAAAGCCTTTTATAAAAATAAGCCGTAAGCTAAATGTTGATGAATACGCAAGAGCCTACGATTACGCTAAGGAATCGTTTAAACTTTTTATGGGGTTGTTAAAAAATAGTGATTAAGAGCCGATGATATGCATCAACGAATGAATCTGGCTATTCCAAAGCATTGTATTTGCTTCTTTTTCCTCAGCATCAGCAAAATCAGTTATTATTAAAGCCACATCGCCTGTAATTTCATCCTGAATGATTTCAAACTGAAAATAGGTTTCGTCCTTTTTATCATCTGTCACCCACTTATAGCGGATAAACTGATTGTCTTTTTTACTTACAATACGAGCTCGTTGTTCGGTACCATCCCAATGAAAGATGAAATCACCCTCACGAATAGTAACCTTATCTGCAAACCATTCTTCCAGGCTGCTTGCATTGCTGAGGTAATTATAAAGGATCTTAGGGGATGACTTTATTTCGAATTCAACGGAGTATTTCAGACTCTTTTTTGCTTTGATTTCTTGCTTCACGTTTCAAATATTAACTAAATTTTTATTTTCTAATTTGCTCAATATAGTGCTTTTTTTTCGATTGAAATACCAAAAAAGCAGGATGTTTTATTGAAAAAAGCAGGATAAACGAATTTAAATTTGGATATGAATCCTTAACTAATTGGAAAAGTTTGTTTGAGTTTGAGTTTGAGTGAACAGAATGTTACTATTCTTTAACTCTGATCACCTACACTGCAGTGTGTAGCGAGAGGGGGAGTCCCTGCCTGCCTTGCATCGAGCAGGTTGGGAGCCCCGTCCGCCAGCTGGCGGATATGAAAGTAGAAAAGTCTGAGCAGAGCTCGAACCTTTTGAGGAGGGATCTTGAGAAATTTGTTAATTTTTAACCATATTTATTTTAAAAATATGTCTGAACCGCAAACTCAAACTGATTAATAAAAATCGCTTTCATCGGATTGATATTATTCTGCTCATAAAATATTAACATAGCTTTTTTATAATCGATAGAGTTTACCGTTCTAAAAGATAAAGGGCAGAAATTATTGTTTATAAAAATTGCGTTGCTAACAATTCTGGCAGTTCTTTTATTGCCATCTGAAAATGGCTGGATATATGAAATCAAAACTAAAACCAATAGTGCTTTTGAAAAAATATTTTCCTTGTTGTTTATTACATTACACATGTCTTCCAATGCTTCTTTAATTTGAAATTCATTGTCAAGTGGTTTATAGTTTGTACCGGAAATGCCAACAACGTGTTTCCTGATATTTCTATCAACATTTAAATTTTTTATCAGAATACTATGTATATTTTCTATTGTTGAAACTGATAAGGGATTCGCATAATTTGGATGAGCAATAATAAAATCCAATGCTTCCTTATGATTTAGCAACATCGATGCTTCATCTTTTGTTTTTCCAGCGGCAGTTTCTTTTTCCTTTATTAATCGTTCCGTTTCAAGCAATGAATAAGTGTTCCCTTCAATTTGTGACGACTTCCAACTTAAATCAATAGCGAATCTTTCCAATGCTTTATTATATTCGTTTTTTGTAAGCTGGGATGATTTTGTTTTATATTGTTTTTGTAATTCCGTAAGATGATTTATTTCCCTTTCAGTAAAAATAGAAACACCGGCCAACGTTTCTTTGATCAAAGAGTAATTAAAACTGTTTCGGATTTTCCTTTCATCTATTTCCTTTTGGAAATACTGTTCCACATCAATTGTTCTTATCAGATTAAAAGCAGGACTGATATTATATTTCGTCCCTTTCCCTTTCCCAGAACTTACGATTAGATTTTCTGAAAGTAGATTTTGCAGGATCCTTTTTACAGTTGCATATCCCCATTCTTCATTAATACCTTCATGAATTTCTTTTGATGAACAAGAAGGATTCTTTTTGATGAAACTCAATATTAAGTTTCTTCTGTCATTAATTGATTTTACCATCTTATTATTTAAAGCTCACTATTTTAAATATATGGCTCAAATATAGTCAATAATGAGCTCTATTAGATAATAATTTGAGCCATATTTTTTAAAGCTCATTATTGATACATTTATAGCTCAAAATGGTTCAAATGTGAGCCATATTCAGGGAAAAAATGAATCAGAAAAAATATCCCTCTCAAAATCCACTAAATTTAGACTATAGTAGAAATTTAAATTTTTACGGGTTTCTAGCATTTCAAATAATGGAAAGTTATCCATATAAAACTATAAAAGCTTAAAATCAATTCAATAAAACTATGAATGTTGTACCTCAAAAAACTAAAATTAGTTGAAAATAAGTAGCGAGAGGGGGAGTCGAACCCCCGACCTCAGGGTTATGAATCCTGCGCTCTAACCATCTGAGCTACCTCGCCATTTTATTTTTTCATTTCTTTTTATTTGTCGAACCCCCGTCCGCCCACTGGCGGAT
>JANOVV010000042.1:0-4602 GCA_031417555.1 Bacteroidota bacterium | reverse complement strand
TTAAGCGGACCGACATAATCAATGTAAAATTGTGGACTACCTGTTTCATGATTAGTCCATTTCTTTTCATCAATTTGCATTTCAATATTTGCTTCTTCTCTGATAAATTCAAATAGTTTTCTAAACTCAACAAGAATTTGTTCGTTAGTTACATTTTCATTTGTAAGAGTGAAATCCAAGTCCTCCGAAAATCGGTAATCTTCAAAGTATGCTTTCTTTAAAACTGTTCCACCTTTAAATACCAGAACATTTTTCAAAACATCGTTTTTGGAAATAGCAAACAACACCCAGGATAAAACATAATCTTTTTCAATTTGTCGGTCGTTAACACGGTTTGTCGTAGCAATTCTATTTATTTCTTTTGGCTCAATCATGTTAAGAGTAGATAGGTGAAAGAATCGAATCCGTATCAATATTTTGCTGAATTGCCCACCGGAAAATTGTTTTTCCTTCTTTCGGATAGCTTGGCTCCAAAAGAACAAATGAATCAGTTCTGATTTCCTGCAATTGTCCGATGATCGGATGATCTATTTTAAGTAATTCCAATAGAAAGCCTAATCGCTTTATTATTGCCTGCGAATCAAACTTCTTTACATATTCAAATAGCTTTGCATAATCAATTTTTTCTTTTGACTTGTAAATAGCCTTTGAAATTTCTGTAATACCGCTTCCGTATTTTGGCTTGAACAAACAGTCAATAATTGTTTTCTCTAAATCAGAGCACTGGATTTTTTTAAAACTGTCAATCCATATTTTTTTATTGCCAAAAAAATGTTTTGGGTTATGATAGATAAATTGAAATGGGATATTTTTTACTTTCAATACCGATGGTTTTATTTGTCTGTTTACAACAATTTGTTCTTTCAAATTAGGTTGTGTTGTCAGATTGTGTATTTGTAATGCTGAAAAATATCCTATGTAATAATCTGCATCGCCGACAAGATATTGGGCAAGTAGATGCCAATCGGGCATAAACGTTTTGGGATCCTGTTCAAATGGAATAATAAAGTAAAGCCCTTCTTTTACTCTCATCAATAAGCCGCGCTTTGACATGTCGCTCAATAATTTCCTTACTGCATCATTGTTTGAGTTAGGTAATAGTTCGCATGCCTTTTCTATACCAAAACATTCTTGTTTAGTCTGCAATAATCTATCAAGCAGTTCTGTTGCCTGAAAGGACAAATTTTTATTTTTTATAGCCATTTTGTGAGCTTTAAACTCACATCGAAGATATAAAACATACGAAATATAACATACGAAAAAATAAATTCTTTTTAATAGTAGATATATTGAAAGCTTTATTTGTCATTTTTGAGAAATTTTTAGCTGTTATCATGATGAATGAAATGCTCTCTTACAGAATTCAACTATTCAAATCAATTTTCAAAGGAAGAGAAGATGTGTTTGCAATTCGCTGGGAGAAAGGAAACAAGAGCGGATACATGCCTGCATATTTTTTTGATCCGTATTTGTTTAGGGCACATAAAATAAGCGGAGGTACTTTTCACAATTATACCGATAAAAGATATTTACCTTTTACGGAGACTGAAATTGAAAAACATCTCAACGGTGAGCAGCTCATCGGAATTTATCCATTACTTCAAGATAACACCTCATGGTTCATCACGGCAGATTTTGATAAGGACAATTGGTTTGACGAAAGTAAGTTATTTATTACAGCTTGTATTGAAAAAGGAATCCCTGCATATTTGGAGAGGTCACGTTCTGGAAAAGGCGGACATGTATGGATTTTCTTTGAAGAGCCCTATCCGGCAATAAGGAGTCGTAAAATATTTATTTCGCTCTTAGAACAATCGGGAGTTTTTTCAGTTTTTGATAAGAGTTCAAGTTTTGACAGACTGTTTCCGAACCAGGATTTTCATTCAGGTAAGGGTTTCGGGAATTTGATTGCATTGCCGCTTTTCAAAAAAACATTGGATCAAGGAAACAGTTGTTTCATTGAAACCGGAAATTCTACCCCTTATAGCAATCAGTGGGATTATATTAAAAACATACAGAAAGTTTCAATAAATCAACTTGATCAACTATATAAGTCAGTTACTAATTTTCCGGTTCAAAATGTTTTTACTTCAGAATTTAATAAAACAAATCCGAAAAAATTGTCTATTTCGTTAGATAATAATGTTAAAATTTCTCGCAATGGTTTGTCCAACCATTTGATAAACTTCCTGAAAGAAGAATTGAATTTTACAAATACTGAATTTATTATCAAAAAGAAAATTGGCAAAAATACTTTTGGTACTGAACGCTATTTCAGATTTGTTGAAGAATCAGCAAGTAATGTTATGATACCAAGAGGTTTCATTGGTAAGCTAATAAGATTTTGCAGAGAAAATAATATCGAATACGAATTTATCGACGAAAGGAAAAAGAAGAATAATATTTCATTTTTATTTAATGCCCAGCTTAGAGAACACCAGCAATTAGCAATCGATAACATTGAAAAGAAAGATTTGGGAATAATTGTAGCACCGCCTGGTTCTGGGAAAACCATAATCGGGCTTAAAATTATCGCTGAGAAAAAGCAACCTGCTTTAATCGTAACACATCGTAAACAAATAGCAGAACAATGGATGGAAAGGATTCAAACATTTCTTGGAATTCCGAAAAATGAAATAGGGAAAATTGGGCAGGGGAAAACTAAAATAGGGAAACAAATAACAGTTGCAATGATTCAGAGTTTATCAAAAGAACTTGATATACCTGAGAAAGAAGATATCCTTAATTCCTTTGGGACTATAATTGTCGATGAATGCCATCATGTTCCTGCCGAAACATATAGAAATACTATTTCGAAATTACATACTTTTTACCTTTATGGATTGACCGCGACACCGTTTAGAAAATACAATGATGGCAAACTTATCTTTATTCATCTCGGTGAAATAGTTGCTGAAATAAAAACGCAAGATATTAGCAAGACAAAAAATGCTAAGATTATTATCAGGAATACTGAACTGGATGTACCGTTCAATTCAAAAACAGACAAATTTGAAACATTGTCGAAAGTGATAGTACATGATTCGACAAGAAATAGACTCATTCTCGAAGATGTTATATCAGAGTTGAATTTAGGAAAGAAAGTTGTTATTATAACAGAAAGAATAGAACACATTGATTCGATTAATCAATACTTAAAAAAATCTTACGAGACTATTACATTAACCGGCGAAGATTCTGAGAGCTACCGAAATTCTAAATGGAAAACATTAAAAGAGGGAAATTATCAAGTCTTAATTACTACTGGTCAATTCTTTGGCGAAGGAACCGATTTACAAAATGCCAATAGCCTCTTTCTTGTCTATCCGTTTTCTTTTGAAGGTAAATTAGTTCAATACATCGGAAGGGTGCAACGCTCGGAAATAACTCCAACTATTTATGATTACCGTGATATAAAGATTGATTATCTAAATAAGATGTTCCTGAAAAGAAATGCTTATTACAGAAAAATAGATAAGCAGGCGTCTTTGTTTGATGATCCTATCGAAGAGGTAAGTTATTCAAAAAATAATTTCACAATTGATAAGAAAATTAAAATCCCGTTCGAAGCAATTGAGTTTCGGTATGGAAGTATTGTATTCAAATATAATATTCCGGAGATGAACATCGAGCTTGAATTTGATATTGAGAATTCTGAAATAAGGCCAGAGTTTGAAGTTTTGAAGTCGTATTTTTCAAAGACGCTTTCAATGAAGAATGTAACAATCAATATTTATGCGGAGTTTGAAAATGGGAGATTAATTTCACAATTAGCAACTTCGGAAGATGTTGAGAAAATAAACCGGGAAATAATTGAAGGTGTAAAGTTTAAATTTATCAATAAGAATTTCTTAAGTAAAACAATGGTTGATGAGTTAGGGAATTTGCTCGATATAGCACAATTGCAAATTAAAGGTGAAAAGAAAAATAATCTATATGATTCAGGCGAAGATTTATTAAATGACGTTTTAAAAAATATTAATTACAAACACTTCAAAAACATAAAGTATTTGGCGGAAAATCATGCAAAAAATATTTTAAAACTTAGATTCGTCCTACAGCCTTTTTCATTTTTATTTCTTTTGACGGGCAAGGAAGGATTTCATATTGTCCTTGAAACTTTGGATACTGAAGAAGCAACATATATATGGCATTACGATAATCAAAAACAAACATTACCGGATAAATTAAAACAGATTAACCAATACCTGGATATAATTAGAAACAAAGGGAGACAAGTATTTCTTGAAAACCCACCTTTAAATTTCAGCCGCATAGTTCATGATTATACTGATGAAAGAAAGGGATTTATCATTTGGAAGGACGCATTGGAAGAGAGGCTTATCTAACTGAATTGATTTTAAAAGCGGCTTTCAGCAAACTTTTAAGGTGCGCGCTTTTGGTGCGCGATAAAGGCACTCTTTTGCTTCCTTTTGTTCCAGAATGTCGCGTTTTGTTTCATTTTGCAACGTAGCGTGGTACTTAAAATCCTGTGATCATTGCGATCGTGCGGGTTCGATTCCCGCCCCGGGTACTTTTTCAGTCGGAGTCTGATGTCTGAGTTTGTTTCTCAGACTCGGACTCAAACTCAGACTTTTTTTG
>JANOVV010000041.1:0-14023 GCA_031417555.1 Bacteroidota bacterium | reverse complement strand
GCTTCAGCGGGCACAAAGTTTATGCGCCAACAGGAGTAGGAATCCTTTATGGCAAAGAAGAGTGGTTGAAAAAACTTCCGAACTATCAAGTAGGGGGCGGAACCATTAAAACAGTTTCGTTCGATAAAACAGAATACTCAGAATCCCCTCTTCGATTTGAGGCAGGTACTCCGAATATTGAAGGCGGAATTGGCCTGGCAGTGGCACTGGATTACATCACCGCACTCGGTCTTGAAAATATTGCTGCTTATGAACATGAACTGCTTGGGTATGCTACAGAAAAACTTTCTGCGATTGAAAATTTGCGAATTATCGGCACGGCAAAAGAAAAAGCAAGTGTAATTTCATTTGTGGTGAATGGCATCCATCCGCTAGATATAGGCATGCTTCTGGATGCCCAGGGAATAGCAGTTCGAACAGGGCACCATTGCACCCAGCCGCTGGTGGCACACTATCAAATTCCGGGAACTGTACGTGCAAGTTTTTCATTTTATAATACAAAGGAGGAAATTGATATTTTCGTTAATGCAATTGTGAAATCAATTCAACGGATAAGCAAAAAAGGACAAAGATGAAAACAATAGAAAGCACAGAGCAGGAACTCGTGGAAGACTTTGCGGTGTTTGAGGATCTATTTGATAAATTTGGTTACCTGATTGATTTGGGTAAAAACCTGAAACCATTAGATGATGCACTGAAAACTGATAACCGTATGATAAAAGGATGCCAGGCGCATGTATGGTTATACAGTGAATTAAAAGACGGAAAAATTATTTTTCAGGCAGATGCGAATGCAGATTATGCGAAAGGGCTTGTTGCTATGATGATTTATGTGCTTTCGGGACATACGCCCGATGAAATTATTAATGCACCACTCAATTTTATTGAAAGGATAGGATTTAAAAGTATGCTTTCGATGAAACGTGCCGGAGGATTGGAGAGCATGATAAAGCAAATGAAACTGGATGCGGTGGTGTACAAAGCAAAAGGTTTAGCAAATTCTTAACCCAGTAAAAAACTTACAATAATGGCAATTCAGCTTTACAACCCTTTCGAACATTTACATTTTAATCCGGAGGTATGTTTTCTTACCGGAAAAAAAATAAGTTCTACCGCACAACACGTTTCTGTTTTTCCGGAATGGCTTTCAGATCGTTATTCTTTAAAGGATAAAACATTGCAGATGTTAGAAGAGAAAAATGTTATAAAATACCAAGATTTAAAATTACCATGTTTTGCCGGTGTTATTGAAAATACTCTAAACCCATTGGAGGAAGAGATTAAACAAGCATTTTCGTCAGGTTACGAAGAAGTTAAAAAAATTCCGGAAGAACGGTTGTTTCAATGGATGGCTAAATTTGTTTACGGCATTTTATACCACGATATTATATTTGCAATGAAGGAACATAAAGCACAGAACCAAAATTTTACGTTGTCTCCTTTTTTAACCACCAAATTCAAAAACCTTCATTTGATGCTGCAATCACTGGTGCTGCCAATGGAATTTAAGGGAGCCAAGCCTTGGACTATTAGGGTAGTTAAAATAAAATATTCTAAAGATGTATTTAATTATAAAGACAGTACCAACAACTTAGATTTTTCTTTGGGAATGAACGATTTTGGAATAGTGGCCTGCCTTCAGGATAACGGGGAAAACGGCATTTATCACAAAGAGCTTACTGATAAAATTGCTGATAAAACATTGCACCCAATTCAGTTTGAAGAACTTTGCGGAAGATTTATTTATTCCAATTATTTATTAAAAAATTCGTATCAATATAAAATACATCATATGGAAGATAGCATGCAGATAGAAGCTGTTCCTTTGTCCGGGCATAATGAAAAAGATTTGTTTTTTATCTGGGATGACAACATGTTTGGCCAGGTATTGGCAAACTATTGGAAGCCTTGGGGAATCACTATGAAAGATATAATTACATTTCCAAATTCTCCGATAAGTTATTTAACAAATGAATATAACTATGAGTTAAGAGAACCGGAAACGATCTCGTTGCCTTATTAATTTATTTTTATAATCTATTCGTATGACCGGAATAGTCATCTATTCTCCGCAATGTGGAAATTCCGGACAAACAGCCCTTTCGAAGGGTTACATTTTAATCCGGAGGTATGTCGAACATTTCATTCAACGGGTAAAAGTTTTAAGGAACTTTTTGCTTTAACAGACACAGAACTGGAGGCTGTGTTTAAGGTCGAACCCGCCATACGCAACGAAGAAGGTCTGTTGGAACTGTATGAGTTTTTTTCTAAATGTGTAAAAAAACTTGCCCGCAGAGGCACTGCAGTTCTTGATCACAAACGAATGGGTGTGTGAAAACTATATGAAATGCTGCATCTCTTTATGATCACCAGTGCAGATAATCAACAATAAAAGTTACACTTTTTTAGATATTTAGTCAAAGACTTATGAAGTCAAACGAATCCCAGCAGGCATGAACAGCGCGTAAATTATCAAAGTCGAGATACAAGGGTAATGTAGTAAACCATTCGAGGTATTGATTCCATTCACCTTCATAACCGTTAAACTGTTCGAGTGTATGTTTATGCTGTTTGTCATTTTTTTCATTATGACGACGAATATAATTTCCATCTACATCCTTCATAGAATATGCAAGAGCATTGTATTCATGATTTCCCATAATAGCGATTGCATTTCCGGCATCGACCATGCTTTTAACGATTTGAAGTGTTTCCTTGATTTGTGGACCACGATCAATATAATCACCAAGAAAAATAACAGTACGGTCAGGGTGACTGAATACTCCGTTGACTAAAGAGTAATCTATTTTTTTAAGCAAAGCTATAAGCTCATCGGCATGTCCGTGGATGTCTCCAATGAGGTCGTAATTCTTCTTCATTTCATGCAATATAATTATTTTATTGACCTTATTTTTTATTGCGATAATAAAATATACTTTTATTGTTATGAAACCTTCTGAAAGGGAATTGAACTGTATTTTATTTGCTGAACGATATTTGAATAAGTCTAAATTTGATATATTAAAATATTTTTATAGCAAAAGTATGCAAGCAAAAAGAAGAAAATATAAAGTGACACCTTTCAAAAAATTTGGAAAACTTTGGAATGATTTCGGGTTATCTGAATTTAGTTTTTGGGATAATAATTCTTATAAAATCGAATGTGTTAAATATTGGGTCGAGCAATTATATCCTTTCAAAATTAATATTGATTTAATTTTAAATGAAATTCACGAACAACAAAGAAATGATATGAGGGAGGCTATAAAAAATGTACCAGGATTAATTTGCCTGTTGCAAGATGATCCAATAGACGTATTAGTGATCGAGATTGATAAACGATTTGGGTCTTATGGTGTTTTGAATGCTTCTAAATTGTGTAAGAATTAGAAATGATTTCTAAATATTTATTACCTTCTTTATATTCGGTTTGTATTTTTATTTCAGATAATCCGCTTTAGTTTTGAGTTTAGGAGCAAATTATTCTTTAGTGACTCATCCTGAAAAAAGTTTACAGTTTATGTTCCTCTAAACTCCTTCTTTTTTAGACCATATGAAAAAAGAATTTCGAAATTATCAGTGCCTTTCCGTGTGGCAAGCTGTGTGGCAAAAATGAAGTGAATACTGGTATTTTATTGGGTTATTCCTAACAGGAAATAAGACTGGAAAAACTTATCTTAATAAATTCAGTAAGGTCAGATGATTAATTTTTTTATAATTCCTTACACCCATCCTTCTACATGAGCCAGGTGTTTGAGCTCTTTCTGCGTTTTACATCTTGTTTTTTGAAGAATGTTGCGCCAGTGAGAACGCACCGTATAAAAGGGCATATTAAGGTACTTCGAAATTTCAGTCGCACTTTTATCCTGGACGATGTGTGCCATGATTTCTTTTTCTCGTTTGGATAGCATATTAGGGATGATTAGAAATTCTTCCCTCAAAATTATCTTCCATTGCTGCAAGTGATCGTCATAAAGGTTTACTGTGAGTATCATTTTCTGATTATAATTATAATGGCTTATATCAGAGAGTATATTTAGAGTAACAGCCGGTGTATGATTTTTGTCCCATTCAATTACTGAGCATTGCGCCAACACAGAAATCGGCTCTCTGTCTTTTTCTTTTTCTTTCAAACGAAAATTTACCAGGTAGGAAAGCTGCGTGGAATTATCCTGGACGTATTCAAGGTATACTTCACCCAATCGATTCCCGATTTGATTCTCCAGCATTAAAAGGTCATCGACATGAATCCAGCTGCTGAAGTCCTTTAGTTGCTGGTTATAACATTCCTCTAATGTAAGACCAGCAAGTTGCATAAACTTATCATTCACATAAATAAATTTTTTATTTCGGTGATCAAAAACATTAATCGGTGAATTAAGATTTTGTAGTATGCGACTCATATCTTTGTTTTCATGCGGCGACTTAAAAGAAAAAATTTTTCTCGATAAATTTATATGACTTCGCTCACCTGTGCCTAAGCGACTTTTTTTTGTTAATTTTTTTAGTTTCATGTTATTTAATTAAAATTCTTATTAAGGTTTTCCAAAGGTTAGATCGATCCCTTTTAAACTATAATATACCACCATTGTGCTAACACAATAGTGGTATTGACAGCATTTTATATTTTATTCTATTTTTAACTTTCCAAAATATTATTAATTTTTCCTATAGTAAATAGTGATAAATACAAACATCAAAACAAATTAAATCCCATTTTTCAGGAGGCATCACCAATTCTTGTTTCAATGCCTTTTGTGAACACAAATTAATAATAAATAATATAAAAAAAGGATAAACCCTGAATATTTACGGAAGTGCATAGTATCGGAAAAAACATTATAAAGTAAATAAGCCTAAAAAAACCAAAAAACCACATGAAAACCACAATTACAATTCTCGCTGCATTCTTCTTCATGATGAATGTAACATTAGCCACCGTTCGAACGGTGTCTAACGATCCTGTTGGAGGATCTCAGTTCAACTCATTACTCGCCGGCTACAATGCTTCTTCGAATGGTGATACTTTGCTGGTGGAGGGTACCAACATAAATTATAGTCACGATAACCAAGCCGATTGGAATAAGAACTTAGTGGTAATTGGAATTGGCTTTAATCCTCAAAAGCAAAGTCCGAGGCGCACTTTGTTTTTTAATTTTTACTCATGTTGTGAAGGAGTTTTTAGAATCACCAGCGGAGGAAGCGGTTCCAGGTTTTATGGCATTTCTTTCGTCAATGAGGTTCGCATAGGAGGGGGAGGTGTGAGCAACTTAACCTTTGAAAATTGCAGGTTTGACGCAAGCTTTAGGACCAACGATAACACCGTTTCTAACTTTACCTGGAGAAACTGCGTATTTAATAATGACAATGGAGAAAACCTTGATTTAGCGAATAGTACCACTCCTTTTGTCTCGAATATGTTAGTAAGTAATTGTGTTTTTGACGGTTACATAGACGGAGCTAGTAACCAATTTATCACTTTACTAGTAGACCATTGTCTGTTTTTAGGAAGCAGTACTTTCAATCAGTTACATTTTGCAATTATCCAGAATAGCATTTTCATGAATGCATTTCCTGGTGGAACAACAAATTCTAGTTTCACTAAGAATATTTGTCGTGTAGCAGGAACATTTCCTCCAATAGGCGGCGGCGGCAACTCGGCTGCAGGCAATTTAGAAGCTACCAATCCCAATTTTGTGACCTATACAAATGGTAGTTTCTACTCTTCTTCACATAATTATCATGTGCAGGCAGGTTCACCAGCAATAGGCGCTGCAACGGATACTACTGAGATCGGATTGCATGGCGGATTTACACGTTTCAATGAGTCTGGTGAAGTATTAATTGCTCCTATCATGCGTACTCTTAATATCAGTAACCCGACGATAGCACCAAACGGTACGATAAACGTAAACATAAACGCTACTAAGCCGACAAATAATTAATTGTGCATTAAGTTTCTGTAAACAACTTTTCTCACAGTTAAAAATTGGTCGGAATGATATTAAGAATACTTCTGTGTTGTATGTTAGGTATGTGCGTAGCTGCATCAACAATAGCGCAAAATTACACTCAAACTATTACCGCCATTCAATATTACTTTGATATTGATCCCGGAGTGGATGTCGCAGGAAATGGCGAAATTCTTCCGGTTAGTCCTACTTCAAATTTTAATCAAACTGTTTCTATAACAGTTCCCGGCTCATTGAGTACAGGATTTCATAATTTGTATGTACGTGCAAAGGATGAATTTGGTAAATGGTCCTTACCCGAGCGAAGATTATTTTATATCAATACACCAACTTCCACAGTCATACAAGACATACAGGCGTATCAATATTATTTCAATACCGATTCGGGTGTAGGAGTTACAGGGAACGGAGCAGTTGTTCCGATTACTCAAACTGACAATTACAATGCAACAGTTCCCATCACCGTTCCGAATTCACTCACCACTGGTTTTCATAATTTATACGTCCGCACGCAGGATGCATCTGGAAGATGGTCATTAATCGAGCGCAGGTTATTTTATATTAACACGTCAACTTCCACAGCGATACAAGACATAACAGCTTATCAATATTATTTCGATACCGATCCGGGTGTAGGAGTTACAGGGAACGGAGCAGTTGTTCCGATTACTCAAACTGACAATTACAATGCAACAGTTCCTATCATAGTTCCGAATTCACTCTTATCAGGGTTTCATAATTTATATGTGCGCACGCAGGATGCATCAGGAAGATGGTCGTTAATCGAGCGAAGATTATTTTACATCAACACTTCAACTTCCACAGCGATACAAGACATAACAGCTTATCAATATTATTTTGATACCGATCCGGGTGTAGGAGTTACCGGGAACGGAGCTATTGTTCCTGTTACACAAACTGATAATTACAATGCAACTGTTCCTATTATCGTCCCGAATTCACTTGCTACAGGCTTTCATAATTTATATGTGCGCACCAAGGATGTATTGGGAAGATGGTCGTTAATCGAGCGCAGGTTATTTTACATCAACACAGCAACTTCAACAACTATTCAGGACATATCGGCGCTTGAGTTTTATTATGATAACGATCCGGGAGTTGGAAATGGAAATTCAATTCCTGTTACTACTACAGCGAGTATCAACGCAACATTTGCTGTTAACGTTCCATGCCTTTCAACCGGTACACATTATTTATTTGTACGCGCAAAAGATTTACTTGGAAGATGGAGCATCATTGAAAAGGATACCGTTACAGTTACATCCGGAATTTCTGCTGCATCAATAAGTCCTGCAGGACCGATTAACATTTGTGCGAATGATTCTGTAAAACTAATTGCTGATTTGGGCTCAGGAATTTCCTATCAATGGTTAATAAATGGAAATAATATTCCAGATGCAACCACCAACTCATATGTCGTACACGCAGCAGGTAATTATTCATTGAAGACAACATGCGGAAGCAGTTTTGTAACTTCAAATGTAGTTGTCGTAAACATAGTACCATTGGTTACATTCTATGCGGATTTTGACGGCGATGGGTTTGGAAATTTAACAAATACTATACAGGCATGTTTTGCTCCTTCTGGTTTTATATTAAACAACACCGATTGTAACGACGCAAATAATGCAGTTCACCCCAATGCAATAGAAATATGTAATGGAATCGATGATGATTGTGATGGCTTAATAGATGATGTTGATCCTGGAATTACCGGACAAACAACTTGGTATGTCGATACTGACGGCGATGGTTTTGGAAATGCTGCAATTATAAAATTAGCGTGTAACCAGCCAGTCGGATATGTTTCCATTAGCACAGATTGTAATGATGCAAACAATGCAATTCATCCTGGTACAACAGAAATATGCAACCTCATTGATGACAACTGCAACGGACAGATAGACGAAGGCTGTACCTTGTTTAAATATTATGCCGATGCCGATGGTGATGGTTTTGGCGATAATAATAATTTCATTTTAATAATTGATGCAATTCCTCCACCGGGATTTGTTACTGATAACACAGATTGCAACGATGGAAACCTGAATGTGCACCCGGGTGCAATTGAAATCTGCAATGGTATTGATGACGACTGCGATGGTTTAATAGATGATGCCGATAATAATATTACAGGACAACCTGTCTGGTACATCGACTCTGATGGTGATGGATTTGGAAATGTAGCAATTTCAGTACGTGCATGTATTCAACCAAACGGATATGTTTCCAACAACACCGACTGCAATGATGCAAATAATCAAATTCATCCCGGTAATAATCCTGGTATAATCTCCGGCACTTCACCGCTTTGTATAGGAGCAACGCAAACATTCAGTAGCAATGGAGATGCTGGCGGAATCTGGACTAGCAGTAACATTGCCGTAGCCGCGGTTAATTCTTCAACCGGACTTGTAACTGCATTAAGTGTGGGAGTTACGAATATTAAATATACAGTCACCGGTTGTAATATTTCCACAAATTCTTCGAAGTCTCTAACTGTTAATTCAAATATTAATGCTGGAATTGTAAGTGGCCCTTCGCAACTCTGTATCGGCTCATCAATTCTTTATTTCACTAATGGAAGTCCAGGCGGAACCTGGAGCAGCAGTAATTCCTCCGTAGCAACCGTAAGCATCATGAATGGAGTGGTTGCAGCTTTAAGCACAGGCACTGCGGACATTACCTATTCAGTAACAGGATGTGGCGGCACTTTTTCTTCAACAAAATCTTTAACAACAAGCGATGCAAGTATTCCCGGCGAAATTTCCGGTCCCTCATTACTTTGTCTCGGGCAAACAGAAACCTATACTGCGAATGGAACTTCCGGAGGTAACTGGAATAGCAGTGACATTAGTATCCTTACTGTGAATAATTCTACAGGAGTAACAACAACATCTGGCGAAGGAATTGTTATTCTGAGTTATACAGTTACAGGCTGCAATGGCGCTTTAACAGCATCAAAAATAGTCACCGTTATTTCCGTAGCTACGGCGGGCATTATCTCCGGAACGTCTACATTATGTGTCGGAGCTGATGCATCCTATGGCAGTAACGGCACACCGGGAGGAATCTGGACCAGTAGTAACCTGGCTGTTGCGACTGTGAATTCTGGTACAGGTATAGCAACCTCGCTAAGTGAAGGAAGTACCATGATAACATATACTGTAACTGCTTGCGGTAATACTTTTTCAACTTCAAAATCTTTAACAGTAGGTCCGGTTGTTGACGCCGGAACCCTGAACATAATAGCCCCATTTTGTGTAGGTGAAACAGTAATCTTATCAGGTAATGGTACAGCCGGCGGAATTTGGAGCAGTGGTAAAACTAATATTGCTACTGTGACTACTTCTTCGGGACTTTTAACTGCTTTAAATACAGGTGTTGTTCCGGTCACTTATTCTATAACAGGTTGCAATGGATCATTTTCCTCATCAAGACTTTACACGGTTATATCAGCTGCTACAGCGGGAACAGTCGGAGGGGAAACTCCTCTCTGCATAGGATCAAATGCTTCTTATAATACGAACGGGACAGCGGGTGGCACGTGGAGCAGCAGTAATCCTGCAGTTGCAACAGTGAATGCTTCAAGTGGTTTAGTCACCGCTGTTAATGATGGAACCACCGACATTACATATAGTATAACTGGCTGCAGCAATACATTTTCTTCTTCACAGTCATTGACAGTCGCAGGTCATCCGCCTTTCTTTTCTTTTTCCGGCAATACAGATTTTACTACTTCAGTTGTTTTTCCTGTTGAAGGAGAAACCTTCAACAGCTACCGCTTTGAAGTGATGTACACAGACATAGACGGCGACTTACCCGTTGCAGGTTTTCCACGGCTTATGCTGGATTTTGAAAACAACGGAATATTTTCAGATGCAGGAGATTTTAATATTACGATGTCTCCCCTTGATCCTGCAGATTTAAATGTAGCAGATGGCAAATTATATTCAGTTACTCTTTTCGGTTTGGCGCTCGGCACTGAATGGACAGTTAATTTTTATGCAAGAGCAACAGGAGGTTGCGAAACGCAATCCTTACCATTTGCAGGACCGGACGTTACTACACCGCCTGCTCTCAGCGTTTTCGCTGATGACATTACATTCAGCAACAGTCATCCAGCGATCTCAAGTACGATTACGGTTTCTTCGGTCATTCATAATGACTCTCCTAACGATATTCATAGTTTTTATGTTCACCTCATTAATCAGTATGATACCAATGAAGTTTATCCTGATGTGTTTGTTCCAATCCTTAATGCCGATTCAGACACAACAGTTTCATGGACGATCACTACACCCGCGCTTGCCGCCTGGGTTCCCATGCAGGTAGTTGTCGATTATACCAATGTAATTGAGGAGTTGAATGAATTGGATAACCAGGCAATACGTCCGTTCACAAATGGCAATTTTGTTGTTCCCGGTAGAATAAAAATTACTGCTTCGGGAGTGCCCTCAATATGCCAAAAGAGCTTTTATAATGTTTGCGGAAAAGCTACTTATGAAAATACTGCTGTTGTTCTGCAAAATAAAAGTGTTGCCGGCGCTACAATAACCGTTAAGATTGTTGAAACAGGACAGGAATTTAGCAGCTTCACAAATTCGCTGGGAAATTATTGTGTTTCAATTTTCTCAAAGGATACCGGTACTTTTAATCTAGAAATTTCAGTAACTGATTTTACAATAACAGGCGATACAGTCGCTTCATATTTGGTTATTTTTTGTCCTCCAGATCCTGAACCGCCACCTGCTCCTAATCTAGAATCCATGATTACACTGGATGCAGGTGAAATTTTACCCGGAAGTCCGATTACAGGTTCTGTTATGATAATGAATTCCGGCAATCTTGCCTCAGGATCTTCCATTGCGGAAGTTTACCTATCGAGTAGTGGTGCCGGCCTTGCCCAGCAATTTCCAACTCCCGCTCTGGCACCCGGAGAGTTTTATACATTTCCGTTCTCTTTGACTTCGCAGGTTAGTTTCGGATATGAAACAGTTAATTCAATGGCGGATGCAACATTCCAGGTAACAGAAAAAAGTGAAAATGACAATCATGATGCGGAGCGCGTGAGGGTATGTTCTCTTCAGCCTGATTTAGCTGTATCACTGAGTTTTCAAAGAATTTACCTTTGCGACAATGCATTTACTTTCGGTTTCAATAACCTGACCTGCGTACCGGTTGGAACGTTCGAAGTTCTTCTACAGGTATTCCAGAATTCAACTCTAATCAGCAGTGAACGACGAACTGTGACTGATATAGAAAGAGATGGGTCAAAGGGCGTCCTGTTTAGCAATATATTTTCTGCTTCAGGAGATTATATTGTCCGGTTTACAGCGGATGTAAATAATTCGATCAGTGAACTGGATGAATCAAACAATGTTGGTTCATCGGTTTTCAGTGTGCTTGATTGTAAGGCTGATTTAGCAATTAGAACAGCTTGCAGTCCTGTCACACCGGCCGATCCTACTATTCCGGGTAATATCACAGTACATTCAACACTCTTAAATGGAGGCAGAGGAGATGCTATTGCACCATTTAGTGTTGACTTCGAGGTTTTTGGAAATCATTATCCTGTTGTTATTAATTCAAACCTGGCATTTGGTTCTTCCATGCCGGTCACGGCTACTTTTCCTACGCCGCCATTCGGATGTCCTAAAGTTAACGTAACAGTAGATCCAACCAATGTAATTGAAGAATATTCAGATAGCCTTTACAAAATAGAAGTACCACTAAGCTGGGATTTCAGTCTTGGCAGACAATGTTTTGAATTCGATCCGGAAGATCCCAAACCTAATCCAAATTTCTGGGAAGATCCCCATAATGTTGGTGAGCCGATACTGATTTCTGTAGGGATTATCAATCACTCAACATACACTGCTTCCGTAGTGCATACACGTTTTGAAGTAAGTGGTCCCGGTATAACAGGATGGCTGGATTTAGGCTATGCAAACACTACGAATGTTTCGCAATCATGCGGTGAATGTAAAACTACAAGAGATATCGCACCTCATGTGGTAACGCTTCCGAGTTCTTTTGTGTTTCCTCAAATAGGAATCTACGAGGTAAGGATGACAGCCGATCACGATAAGCGCTACCTGGAGTGCAATGAAAATAATAATGTAAAGATCGTTGAAGTTACAATTACCAATCTTCCCGACTACAGAACTCTATCAAGATTTATAACTCCCTCTCTGTTAAATCCCGAAGTGGGACAACCGATATCCATTGATGTGACTTATCAAAATATCGGCGCTTCAAATGTATTAGACTCTGTAGAAATACTTGTAAGAGTGGATAACCTGCCGCATCAAACTGTGAAGGCGAAAGGACTTTTAGCCGGAACAACTTTTACAGCACATTTTACCAATCAATGGGCATCTATGTTACCGGGACTGCATATCATCCGTGCCATTGTTGACCCTCTTCGAAAAATTGCGGAACCGAATGAATTTAATAATGAAGCAACACGCTCGTTTGTTGTCGGGAAGGCAGCCAATCTTTACTTCAAGGTATTTACACCAAGCAATTCATTTCCGATATTTGGTGAACAAATATCCATCAACGCGCGGATTGGAAATAGCGGAGTGTTGGCTTCAGAAGCAGACGTACAGTTTTTCTATCTCAACGATTTAAATGATTCCGTTTTAATCGGATCAATCCATGTCAAAATAAATGGTCGTGACAGCAGTGTAATCTCATTACCATGGACGGTTTTGGATAATTCCACTACGCTGATAGGAAAAATTACTAATTTCAATATTCTTCAGATCAGATATGATGATAAATTCGCTACTGCACCGCTTGAAGATTTTGAAGTTATAATTGCTACTGTACCAGCCTGCTTTGGTGGTAACGACGGAACTCTTACAGCAAATCCTCTAGGAGGTATACCGCCCTTCGCATTTACATGGAGTACAGGAGCAACAGGCAATGTTCTAACTGCTCCGCCCGGGAATTACTCAGTAACAATTGTTGATGCTGCTGGTTCTTCTCGAATAAGAAGCGGAAAGATTAAGGGCATACCACCTCCGTCATTCTATGAAGATGCCGATGGCGATGGTTTCGGAAATCCAGCATCCATTGAAGAGGATTGTACACAACCATCAGGATACGTTACCGATAATAGTGACTGCAATGATTCGAGGGCTGCAATTCATCCCGGAGCAACCGAAGTTTGCAACGGCATTGATGATAATTGCAACGGCGAGATTGATGAAGGGGTATTATTGACATTCTTCATTGATGAGGATGGTGATGGTTATGGAAACCTTGATGTTTATCTGCAGGGATGTTCTGCTCCTCACGGTTATGTTTTGGATAGTACCGATTGTAACGATACCAGGTTTAATGCCCATCCCGGTGCAACAGAAATTTGCAACGGTATCGATGATAACTGCAACGGACAGATTGATGAAGGAGTATCAACAACATATTATCGTGATGCGGATGGAGACGGCTTTGGAAATCCGAATGCGACTACCCAGGAATGTAATAAACCGGAAGGCTTTGTTTCAAACAATACCGATTGCAACGACAAAAACGCAGCCATACATCCGGGTGTAACGGAAGTATGCAATGGCATTGACGACAATTGCAACGGTCAGATTGACGAAGGTGTGTTACTAACCTTCTACCGAGATGCCGATGAGGATGGATTCGGAAACATTAATATAACTACACAAGCATGTTCTGTTCCTGCAGGATTTGTTGACAATAACAATGACTGCAATGATGATGTTGCAGACATACATCCAGGCGCAATAGAAATATGCAATGGCATTGATGATAATTGTAATGATCAAATTGATGAAGGTGTGCTTTTAACTTTTTATCGTGATCAAGATTCTGATGGATTCGGAAACCTTGTAGTAACCACACAAGCATGTTCACCTCCTACAGGATTTGTAACTAATAGCACCGACTGTAATGATGCTGCTGCAACCGTTTATCCAGGCGCAACAGAAATCTGTAATAGTATTGACGACAATTGCAACGTCCAGATCGACGAAGGGGTGATGCTCACATTT
>JANOVV010000040.1:0-5319 GCA_031417555.1 Bacteroidota bacterium | reverse complement strand
GTACATCAGTAATATCGAGCATACACATATCCATACAAACATTTCCGATTATTGGGGCTAGTTTTCCGTTCACAACCATTTTCCCGTTTCCATTTCCAAGACGACGGTTGATTCCATCTGCATAACCAATCGCAACAGTGGCAAGAACAGTGTCTCGCTTTAGTTTACCTTTTCGGTTATAACCAATTGTTTCAGTTGCTGATACATTTCGAATTTGTGAGATCGTTGTTTTTAATGTGGCAACATGTTGCAATTGTTGTTGCTCATAAGTAGAAGACGAAAAACCATATAAACCAATACCGAGGCGAACCATTTCAAACTGAGCTTCATTAAAGCGAAGTATTCCGGATGAGTTTAGTAAATGTCGCATTACCGGATAGGTAAAATTTTGGCTGATCTCATTACTCATTTTTTGTAAACGCTGGATTTGAATATTTGTGAATCCATCATGTTCAGCTTGATCACTAGAAGATAGATGAGAGAAAATTGACTGGACTTTTATATGCTTGTTATTATTCAATCGCACGACTAATTCATTAATATCTTCTTCTCCGAAACCCAATCTGTGCATGCCCGTATCCAATTTGATATGAATTTTGAATGGATCACCTTCATGTTTTCTTAAAACATCTTGCAATTGATTAAGTAATCGAAAATTATAAATTTCAGGTTCGAGTTTATATCGAAGCATTAATTCGAAACTCATGATTTCCGGATTCATAATCATTATCGGTAATGTAATACCGGCTTTGCGGAGTTCAATTCCTTCATCCGTAAAAGCTACAGCGAGGTAATCGACATTATGAAATTGAAGAACATTGGCAATTTCAAAACTACCGCTTCCGTAAGAAGTGGCTTTTACCATTGCCATAATTTTTGTTTCAGGCTTCAGGCGGGAGCGGTAATAATTTAAATTATGTACAAGAGAATTCAGATTTATCTCCAGAACTGTTTCATGTGCTTTTTGCTGAAGGGATTTACTTATTTTTTCAAAACCAAATAAACGAGCTCCCTTTAATAGAATTGTTTCATCACGAAAATCAGTCGGTGAAAAATCACGCAAAAAATCTTCAGTGGAAAGAAAGAATTTTTTTGAAGAAGAAAAAAGATTTTTCTGCCTACTGATAGCAGGACCAATACCAATGAGCTGATCAATACCTTTGGCCTCGAGTAAACCGGCTACTTCGCTGTATAAATTTTCTTCATTCTTTCCGCTTTGTAATATATCAGAAAGAATTACCGTTCTTTTCGAATGTTGCTTCTGTTGATTTAGAAAATCAAGTGCAATTCGAAGTGATCCTATGTCGGAATTATAACTATCGTTAATGACGGAGCAATTATTAATGCCTGTTTTCATTTCCAGGCGCATGGCGACCGGACTTAAAAAAAGCATTCTTTCCCGGATAGTTTCATGTGCATAACCCAAGGCCAAAAGAAGTGCCCAGCATAGAATTGAATTTTCAATAGAAGCATCATCTGTAAATGGAATGCGAATATTGATAAAATTATTTTCGAATACTGCTTGTATTTCAGTTTCATCACCATTTCTGGTAATACGTCCTACCTGCAAATCCGCACGTGAACGTCGTGACCAGGCAAACAATTTTATTTTTGGTGATGTAAATGCAAATTCTTCAATTTCCTTTTCCAGTGAAAGATAGTCCTTGCAGTAAATTAATATTTCTGTCCCGCTGAACAAACGAAGTTTTTCCTTAATTTTTTGTTCTTCATTTTCGAAATTTTCATCGTGAGCAGAACCGATATTCGTAAAAATGCCGATCGTTGGACGAATTATTTCTTCGAGTTTTTGCATTTCACCCGGAAGGGAAATTCCTGCTTCAAAGACGGCCAATTGATGATCATCATTCATTCGCCATACCGACAAGGGTACACCGATTTGTGAATTATAACTCTTCGGACTCCTGACTATATTTTTATCGGCTCTCAAAAGCTGGTATACCCATTCTTTTACGATAGTCTTACCATTGCTTCCTGTTATTCCTATAACTGGAATTGAAAAACGTTTTCTGTGGGCTGCAGTTAATGTTTGTAGTGAAGCAAGAGAATCTTCTACAACAATAAAATTCGCTTTTAACGATTGAAGAGAAGAAGAATGATCAGTAACTATAAAATTTCTGACTCCTTGATTAAAAAGTTCTTCAATAAACCGGCTACCATCTTGCCGTTCACCTTTGATAGCAAAAAATAAGGAGCCGGAAGGGTGATTTATTTTACGGCTGTCTGTTAAAAGATCAGAAATTCTGTCTTCCGATGGAGCATTTAAATAAATTTTTCCGGAAACGATATCCGCAATTTCATTGATGGTATAATAAGACTCATTCATTTTTTTAAACGCTCCTTGTTAAAGCAAGCCCGGCAAAGAGGCATATAACTTTCCTGTTCTCCCAATAATATCCTTGATGAACCCTCAACAATACGGTGAGAATAATGTGCCAGATCTCCGCAATTCATACAGATAGCGTGTACTTTAGTTACATATTCTGCAATAGCTAAAAGATTAGGCATACAGCCGAATGGCTTGCCGAGGTAGTCAATATCCAGTCCGGCCACTATAATCCGTATTCCCCGGTCGGCGAGATCGGAACAAACTGATGGAAGGCCTTCATCGAAAAACTGTGCTTCATCAATACCGATAACTTCAACATCATTGGCATACAATAAGATTTGTGATGATGATTCTACAGGCGTTGAATGAATGAAATTTGCATCATGAGATACGACATTGACCTCATCATAGCGAACATCAATCCGCGGTTTAAAAATTTCGACTTTCTGTTTTGCAATTTTTGCTCTTTTCAGTCGCCGGATAAGTTCTTCAGTTTTTCCGGAAAACATAGAACCACAGATTAATTCAATATGGCCTTTGCGTAAAATGCCTTCTTTATGGGATTCGGGGAACATAGGGGCTAAATCGTTGAATAGTTAATTAGCTAATTTGCTTGCTGGAGCCAAAAATAGTTGTTTATTTGTTAAAGCGGTTCAAGGATTAAATTTAAAAAGGGAATTGATTTTTTGTTAAAATTTAAATAGAAGTTAATTTTTTTTATGTTCTTTTTCGATACCAAATTTCGCTTCTACTACAACATCTTTTAAAATCTTACGTTTAAAGTCACATGCAAATCCCTCTTTTACATCAACAAATATTGCTTGAAACAGAGCGATTACGTGATCTTCATCGCTCAATTATGTCGCATTCTTCTCCTGTTCCCCCTGCGGAAATGGAGAATTTACTTCAGGAAATTAGAAAATTGTATAGCCTTGTTCTACAATTAAATAATGAGAATGCTTTACAATTGTTAAATGAAGTACAACTGGCTGCTGTTCAGCAAATGCCAACGAACTCCAAACCTTTTATTCAGACTTCAATAGAGCCGCCTCCAATTCAAGCAATAATGCAGGAAGAATTGCCTTCAATGGTAACAGAAGAAAAAACAGAAGACGTTAAGTTTTATTTTCAATCTGCTTCTGATGACAAAACACATGATAAAAAGCATATTGTTTCAGATATTCATGAAATGTTTCAAGATGCTCCTACAGTTGCGAACCGGTTTTCAGATCATCAAACTATAGCAGAAAAAATTGCCGGAAATGATCTGAAAAAAAGAGTTTCGGATAATTTGAAATCATCTGTAAAAGACATAAAATCGGCCATTGGAATAAATGAAAAATTTCAATTCATAAATCAGCTTTTTAATGGTGATGCTATAAAATATCATTCAATAATCGATGAAATTAATTCCAGCTCTTCCTCTGAAATTGCAATGAACTATATTCGCGAAATTTCGGAAACTAATAACTGGGAATCTCATCCGGCATCAGCAAAAGTATTTTTAGAAATTATTGAAAGACGTTTTTCTGTCTGAACATGTCAAAACTTTTTTTAGTACCAACACCCGTCGGTAATTTGGAAGACATGACTCTCAGAGGGATTCGAATTCTGAAAGAGTCATCTGTTATCCTTGCTGAAGACACGAGAACAAGCGGTCAGCTTCTCAAACATTTCGGAATAGAAAAAAAAATGCTTCCTTATCACCAGCATAACGAACATAAGGTTGTAAGTGACATCGTTGAAAGAATTTCTTCCGGAGAAAATATTGCTTTAATTACCGATGCAGGAACTCCGGGAATTTCTGATCCGGGATTTCTCATTGTTCGTGAATGTATTCGGCAGGGTGTTGAGGTAGAGACTCTTCCGGGTGCAACTGCTTTTGTACCTGCGCTTATTAATTCCGGACTTCCCTGCGATCGTTTTTGTTTCGAAGGATTTCTTCCACTAAAAAAAGGCCGGGCAACACGTCTTGAAAAATTAAAAGAAGAAGACCGTACGATGATATTTTATGAATCTCCATATCGTTTAATTAAGACACTTCAACAATTTATTAACATTTTCGGAGAAGATAGGCAAGCTTCCGTATCAAGGGAGATATCTAAAATGTTTGAAGAAAACAAACACGGAACTTTGATCGAATGTCTTAATCACTTTTCTTCAAAAACGGTAAAAGGAGAAATCGTAATTGTAGTAGCAGGTGGGGTTTCCAAGTAAAAGATAAAAGATGATCGTGGCAGAAATCTAAATTAAATTAAGGTAGTTTTAACAGAAATTCAATATTGTCTTTTAATGATTTTGACCCGCAAATAGTCAATTTGTACGATGTATAAAAAATAAATACTACATTTAATAAGTTTTTTACATTTACGTTTACTTCATCTAATAAATGAAGTTATTTGTTTTTTCATTTTTTCTTAAATTGCATGCAGAATGATAGACCTTGAGATAAGAGAAAAACGTTGGGTCCTAAAACCCGTAACAGATAAGGCACTTGTGGCAACCTTGTCTGCTGAGCTAGGAATAAGTAAAATTCTTTCAACTCTTCTAGTTCAGCGCGGAATTAAAACTTTCGATGAGGCAAGAAAGTTTTTCCGCCCATCACTTGAAGACCTTCATGATCCTTTTTTGATGAAAGACATGGACAAGGCAATTGATCGTATTGATTCAGCTATCATTAATAAAGAAAAAATTCTTGTTTACGGTGATTATGATGTGGATGGGACTACGGCTGTTGCTTTGGTTTATTCGTTTCTAAAAAATCATTATGATAATGTTGATTTTTATTTGCCAGACAGATATAAAGAAGGATATGGAATTTCCACTCAAGGTGTTGAATATGCTTCGGCTAATAATATTAAGTTAATAATTGCTCTTGACTGCGGTATCAAATCAAAAGATAAAGTTAGGCTTGCAAAAAGTTTTGGTATTGATTTTATTATCTGTGATCATCATCGTCCGGATGATTCTTT
>JANOVV010000039.1:0-3856 GCA_031417555.1 Bacteroidota bacterium | reverse complement strand
TTTTAATATCTTTTAAAATGGTGGTGTTGATTAATTCAAGTTGTCCGCCATTATCAAGCGTGTTTATTTTAAGGACATCTTCCTCTAAATTGGTATATTCAAAAAGTGAGCTGTTGAGATAAGGAACGAAACTGAATTTGTTTTTAATAGAATCAGTTCTGTCTTTCAGGGTTACCGCTAAAACTTTATGAAAGAGTTTGAAGAGTTCATCGAAATCGTTTATTATGCTGGTATTAAAGAACAGGTATTTTTCTTTGTTTTCGGTATGGTAATTTACCAATTGTCCTTCCAATAATTTGAGAAACAAAATTCTGTTTATCCAGGTAATGCAAAGTTCCAATGAAACATTGAATACCCTTTCATCTTTTGTTTCTCCGAAAATTGATTGGTCTGGTAGCCGATGTAAAAGATCTTCGGTAAGTATTGCATCTATTGTCAGTTCAATAAGCGAAGCCGAATTACGGTGTTCCTTTTTTCTTCTGATAATATTTTTGCCGTTTTCTTTTGCTTCTTCCAGTCCAATGATGTGAAGGAGTTCTTTGTAAAACTTATCGTCAAGCGAATTGCTGTCGTTGGGGGATACAATTTTTAAAAGATGTTGTGGTGAAAGTATTTTGAGTAAAGCACTTAATTCTCTGTCGTCTTCTTTTTTGTTGTTGCGTAAAATGGTTTCGTAATCTCTGATGTCAAAGTAAATGCAGGGAATTTCATCGGTGAGTGTGTCAATAAAAGGTTTTGCAATGCTGTCGTAAAAAAGTCTGGTGTCGGAAGTAACTTTCTCTTTGTTTCGCCACTGCTCATATTCTTTTACAAATGCTTTGTTGCGAAAGAAAATTTTTTCAAAATAAGATGCGTCAATTATAAACCACTCGTAAATGTTGGTAGCAACACAATATTTTATGTCAATGTTGTTTTCTTCAATTCGTTCCCTCAAATAATAAAGGACTAGTTCTTGTAATGCTTTTGCATTTGGCTTGTCGGCTGTTAGCATTTCGTTTTTGTTGCCTGGTCGTTTGGCTTCAATGATAACTCCAACTTTGTCCTTGTTGGTTTTGCCCAAATGGATTACAAGGTCTTTGTTGTCTTTGGTATTTATTTCGTTGGAGTCTTTGTAAAAGGTATCACGAAGAAAATCACGGATATGATTTTTTTGGTTTTCTTCTCTTTCAATTTCATCAATCTTTCCTAAAAGTCGCAGCAGATTGGCTTTGAATAAGTCAATCTCACTTCTTAAAGGTTGCTGCTTTAAGAATGCTTTGAGTACTTTTTTAGGCGATTGTGGAATTAACTTCATCTGGAAAAATTCCTTTATATTTTATATGGTCATAATATTATAGGAAATGTATGAAATTCTTTCTGAAAAATTTCGCAGAGAATTAAGCGTAATTCCTGCTTAACTAACAACATTGCCCATCACCCCTCTCCACGGAATTGTCTCAAAAACCTTACATCGTTTTCCGAAAAGTATCGAAGATCTTTAACATCATATTTTAACATGGCAATGCGTTCTATTCCCATGCCGAAAGCATAACCGGAAAAACTTTTCGAATCAATTTTACAATTTTCCAAAACGTTTGGATCCACCATACCACAGCCCATAATTTCCAACCACCCGGAGTATTTACAAACGTTACAGCCTTTTCCTTTACAGATGTTGCACGTTACATCCATTTCAGCAGATGGTTCTGTAAATGGAAAATAAGAAGGTCGAAGACGAATTTTTGCATCATCACCAAACATTTGTTTGGAAAAATAAAGAAGAGTTTGTTTCATATCGGCGAAAGAAACATTCTTATCAATATACAATCCCTCTACCTGATGAAAAAAACAATGTGCACGAGCGGAAATAGCTTCATTCCTGTAAACGCGACCGGGTGCAAGAATACGAATAGGCGGTTTTGTAGTTTCCATTATCCGAACCTGAACAGAAGAAGTATGTGTTCTTAATGCAATAGAATCGGTGCCATTTTCCTGTTTAATAAAAAAAGTATCCTGCATATCGCGGGCAGGATGATTTTCCGGGAAATTCAATGCAGAGAAATTATGCCAGTCATCTTCTATTTCGGGTCCATCAGCGACAACGAAACCAATGCGGCTAAAAATTGCTATGATTTCATTTCTAACAATGGATAAAGGATGACGCGAACCGGGAGAAAAGGGTTCTGCGGGTAATGTCAGATCAATTTTTTTATCATCAATTGAAGAAGAACTGTTAAGCAATACCTCTTGCATAACATTAAATTTTTCTTCTGCCTTAACTTTAAGATCATTCACCATCTGTCCGAAATCTTTTCGCATCGATGGCTCAATATTTTTCATCTCAGCAAAAAGGATTGCCAACACACCCTTTTTGCTGAGATATTTAATTCTGAAAGTCTCGACTTCCTCTTTTGTTTGAGCAGAGAAGTCGTCGATTTCAAGAATAAGATCCTTTATTTTTTCCTGCATTACTTAATTAATAATCGTCATCTTATAAATATAAACATCTTGAAGAGGGCGATCGCCGGGAGCGGTTTTTACTGCAGCGATTTTATCAATCACATCTAACCCTTCAACGACTTCTCCAAATACAGTGTATCCTTTATCAAGCCAAGGCGAACCACCTACAGTTGTATATAATTGTTTTTGTTTATCGCTTAATACAATTCCCCGTTGTTGTTCCATCATCGATATTTGTTCATTAGTAAGAACTTGTCCTTGCACGATATAAAACTGGCAACCACTGGAAGCTTTTTCAGGATTTTCTGTACGGGCCGCACATAAAGCACCTTTTTTATGAAAAAGACTATCTACAAACTCAGCCGGAACTGTATATCCGATATCTCCGCTTCCAAGAGGAACTCCCGGTGCAGCATTCTTAGATAACGGATCTCCACCCTGAATCATAAAATTTGGAATCACCCGGTGAAAAAGGAGGCTGTCATAATAATTTTCCTTCGCCAGCTTTAAAAAATTGTCACGATGTTTTGGCGTAGCATCGTACAATTTAACTTTCATATCGCCCAAACTTGTGGAAATAAGCACAACATGTTCTTTTTCAGCCATTTTTGGAAGGACAGCATCCGTTTCTTTTTTCTTTTTTTGAGCAGTTAACGTAACACTTAACAGTAAACAAAGCGTATAAGTCAAAACAATTTTCTTCATAATTTTTATATTTTGTGATGTAAAATTTAGGCAATATTAACCAAAATCAGATGAATAATAAAGGAAGAACAGTCAGATTTACAAGTTGGATCATATTATGTTTTTTTATTGCCATGTGTATAATATCATGTAAAAAGGATGCACCAACCAAAGCAATAATTTCTGTTATTAACCAAAGCAGTGCTCCGGTATCGGATGCTTATATTACACTTTGGCAAGATACAGCGGTAAATCCGGTTAACGGAGTTCAATCCTCATTGCGTGTTACAAAAAAAAGCGATGCTGCCGGTAAAGGGGAGTTTGAATTTAAGCTAGAAGCCTTTCTAAACATTGAAGTTATAAAAGGACCGGATACGGCCCGTTCATTTATCAGACTCAAAGAAAATGAAACGGTAACCCAGACGGTAAACCTTTAGTTAATTTGAAAAGTTGTTATTAAGGCTTCAATTTGTAATGCATTTTAAAAGTGGCTTTTTTATATTGAAAAATATTCCACTGCTGCTTGCTTCAATAATAAATCCTGTTCTCGTAATGAAAGTGGTGGAAGTTTATTGATTAACTGCCAGTGTGGCCAGCCATCCTGATCGTGTCCAACAAGTTCGTAATAGCCAAAAGTACTTAGCAATCGACAAACGGCGATATGCATAAGGTCTTGCTTTTCGTCTTTTGAAAATTTCAGAGGACCCTTTCCAAGTTCTTGAACACCTATAAG
>JANOVV010000038.1:0-3229 GCA_031417555.1 Bacteroidota bacterium | reverse complement strand
TACTGTCCAATAAGAGTTGGACGCTTGTCCCGAAAGTAAAATCGACAAAAGATAAGCCTTCAATCCGGATGTTGGATCTAAGGCATAACTAATTGCTAAAACTTCATCGATTAATGCAATCGGGTCTGATGGATTCGTTAATGATTCTGTAAATTTTACAGCATCTATAACAATAGTTTGACCCAAATTTGTATAACCGTTATTTGACATTCTATCGGAGAATTGATTTCTCTTCGGAAGCGTATCTGAATTTATCCACATCTCATGATACGATGGATCCTGATAATAAGCCTGCCATCCGGCAACATTAGGAGGATCGCCTAAGTCGAGTTGAAATGCCGCTGCCTGACTTCTGATTTTATCCCAAGCTGCATATTGCGCTATGATATCAGAATTATCAGGAAACACAACTTCAAATTCCCTGCTTAATGCCGCAGAAAAATCGATTGGGGATTTAATAAGACAAGCTCGATTAAGAACATCAAAAAAATGTTCGCTTTTAAAAAGCACAGATAGTACCGGAACTATATCATAATTATTTGAACGGAAAATATTCGCTAATGGTTGAATTACATTAATCTCTGTTGATGAATCTATTTCATAATATACAAACCATCTGTAAAGTTTTCTACAAATGAATTCAGCGACTTCGTTTCTTTGAAAAATAATATTCATAAGATCATCCACTTCATTTGCCCCTGCTGCTCCACTTTGTCCGGTTAATACTGCATTATTGTAACTTGACGAAAAAACCTTATTATAAACATCATGCCTTCCCGGCTGAAAGTATGAATTGAAGCCATTTGCTGATGAACCATTAACAAGATCATTTCGCCAACCTGTGAGCGCCCTGGCGGCTTCTTTAACATCATCTTCTGTATAATAAGGATTTCCATTACTGTCTTTCCCAATGGTAAAAAGTTCCTGAAGCTCTCTCCCATAATTTTCATTCGGAGCAAGTGCTGTATTTTTATCTCCATTGAGGTAAATAAGCATGGCACTATTTATTGTAATCTGTTTTGTGAAGTTTTTAAAATTACCTAATGCATATTCTCTTAATAAAGTATTGTATTTATATATATAAGTGGACACTTGTACAATGTCAAATTCAGTGACGAAATGATTACTCCAGAATAAAACCATTTTTTCCCTGATACTTCTGGGTTGATTTAATATTTGAGACATCCACCAGGCTTTCAAACTTTTCCTACGTAATCCAAAAGTGAAAACCACACCATTATTAGTATCAGGTGTACCCGGCCAGGGTTGCCCTGCTGCACACTGGGGATCTGTTAAAATATTACTATAATTATTTAAAGGAGGAGAAGGAGGCGTATATGCCGGATGATTAATCAACTCAAGAATGGTATCCACTGAATCATTCATGCTTAAACCAAGAAAATAATTTAAATCACTTTTTGTGGAACCGAACATGGTGCGCTTAAGTAAATGCCTTACTTCAGCAATCGTCCATGTCCCGTTATAAGGTGCTATACCGGAATTTGTGCGTGCAACAGAATCAAAATTCTGTCTCTTACTATTTACTGATTGAATTCCTGAAAAAATTTCTCTTCTATTCATAAGCCAAATTATTGACAACAGACTTTTATTGTTTTAAATAGTTTAATTATACATTAAACGAATTTAATTATAAATCCATTTAAGATCCGGAATCAAATAGAATAACTGTCTGGAACGAAGTTACCTTAGAAATACTTTAAAATCAAACATAAAAAAAGCTAACTGCATTTATACAGTTAGCCTTTTTAATATTTTTAATATTAATTAGTTCAGTTTATAAGGTACTATCATTTGAAATTCAGGTATTCTTACATAAAACTGCTTTTTATCAATAAGCCTCTCCATAAGATATGTACCATACATTTTTCCAATTTCTGAATCAAGATTACAACCGGAGACATATTGATAACTTTCTCCTGTACCTATAATTGGCTGCTCTCCCACTACACCATCGCCTTCGACTTCACGATTTGTAGCATTTGAATCTATAATAAACCAATGACGCCGCGACAAACGAATAGAATAATCGCTGTTATTAGTTATTGTTATACGATAAGCAAATATATGCTGGTTCAGCAATGTATTGCTTTGATCAGGCCGGTAGAATACCTCTACACTGACTTTTACACCTGATGTTACCTGGGTAATCATAAAACTATTATTGATCGTCAAATATATAAAAGCAAGTTAATAATAATTTATTATTTTGACCAATGCATCAATTCCTACTGTAAACATCATCCATTTTATCGTTAGTTTGAGTGACAATCTAATGACAAATGTCTCCATTCGGAGGTCAAAATATTGATTTGGGGTTACAGTGAATAATATGTTGATTTTTTTTGAAAAAAAGCTATTCCATCCCTGACAATTGTACAAAAACATCTTCCCATTCCTTAGTAATTTCCTTTAGTTTAGATTCGTGCTTATTAAAATTTTCCAAAGCATTTTTGAATTTTTCCGGATCAGAATAAACCGATTGGTCTGATAAATCTTTTTCGAATTTCTCTTTCTCTTTTTTAGCGTGACTAAGTTCTTCTTCAAGTCGTTTAAAACGGCTGGCTAGTTTTTTCTTTTGCTTTACTTCTTCTTCGTTTATATTTTTAGATAATGAAACTTCTTTTTTACTTTTCTCTTTTTCCTGCTTTACTTTTAACAAATGGTTTTTCTGTTCGGCCTTTTCAACATTTTTCTTTTGTTCCAATGAATACTCATACTCATCATAGGGGCCCGGATACTCCTTTATATGATGATTTTCTATCCACCATATTTTATTCGCTACTTGAGAAAGAAAATATCTATCGTGAGAAACTATAATAAAAGTTCCTTCATATTCCTGTAAAACCTGAATGAGTATTCCCACCGATTGCATGTCGAGGTGATTGGTAGGTTCATCAAGGATCAGAAAATTAGCTTTACTTAAAATAGTTTTTGCAAGTGCAACACGTGATTTTTCTCCACCTGAAAGAACTTTTATTTTTTTAAAAACATCATCACCGTGAAAAAGGAAGGCCCCTAAAAGTGTTCTTAATGAGGTGTCACTCTCATCAACGGCTACCTGCTGTAATTCAGTCAGTAAGTCATTTTTCAGATTCAGGCTTTCTAACTGGTGCTGAGCATAAAATGATTTAATCACATTATAACCCAATTGATTTTCTCCATCGAAAGGTTCGCCGCCATCAATCATTCTCAATAAGGTTGATTTACC
>JANOVV010000037.1:0-80053 GCA_031417555.1 Bacteroidota bacterium | reverse complement strand
ATTGGTGTTGGAGAAGATCGTGGCTCAGTGCATAATGACGGTACAGGTAATGCACCTGATAGTATTCGTGAGAAGTTGTATGATTTAAAGATTTCTGGTTTCACTTATAAAATTGTGGATCTTGGAAATCTTAAATTAGGAGAAACGCTTCAGGATACTTATTCTGCAGTTTCTACCATTCTGCTTGAATTGCAAAAGGCAGGAATTCTTCCAATAATTCTTGGAGGAAGCCAGGATCTCACTTTTGCACAGTATTTAGCTTATCAAAAGTTAGAGGAAACAGTTAATATTGTATCTGTGGATTCATCATTCGATCTTGGAACAACCGATCAACCAATAAATTCTAATTCTTTTCTTGGAAAAATAGTGTTGCATGAACCTAACTTTTTATTCAACTTTAGTAACATTGGTTATCAGACATATTTTGTAGGAAATGAGCAGATTGAATTGATGAACCGTTTGTATTTCGATGCATACAGGCTCGGGCAAGTCAGGCAAGATATTGAAGAAGTTGAACCCATTGTGCGTAATGCCGATATTATGTCGTTTGATATTACTGCTGTAAGACAAAGTGATGCACCCGGCAATGGAAATGCTTCGCCAAATGGTTTTTATGGCGAAGAAGCATGCCGCATTGCACGTTATGCAGGGATGAGTGATAAATTATCAAGCTTTGGAATTTATGAAATCAATCCGTTGTTTGATAATCATGATCAGACTTCACATCTTGCTGCACAAATGATTTGGTATTTAATTGATGGATATTATAACCGAAAGAAAGATGTTCCATTAAAAAGCAAAACAGGCTTTACACGTTATCGTGTGCCGATAAAAAAAGATGACCAGGAAATAATTTTTTATAAGAGTAATAAAAGCGAAAGATGGTGGATGGAAGTACCCAATCAAGCAAATAAAATTAAGTTTGAACGACATCATCTAATACCATGTTCCTATAAAGATTATGAATCAGCCCTGCTTGAAGAAATACCTGAAAGATGGTGGCAGGCATTTCAGAAAATTTCCTGAAGTTGAAAGAAGTTTAAAGTACATAACTCAATTTTTCCTGATTCAAGTATAAATTCTGACAAAACTTTTGATAACCTTCTCGGTATAATCGAAGTATAAGTTATTAAATATTACAAAATAATCTTACATTTAATTTGTTTAGTACTCAGCATTGAGTTTGTCATAAACATGTCAATTGTTAACAACCACTTCGATAAAAAGTTTTGTTTTTAGATATTATTTTTCATTACTTTACCCGCTTCAATTCAAAATGCAAACAATCAGGAAAAACTAAAGATGCGTAAAAATTTTACGATTGCTTTTGTGATAGCTCTTTTCAACGGGAGTATAGCCTGTTTCGCACAACAGGACCCTCAGTTCAGTCAAAATATGTTCACCAAATTGCCGACCAATGCCGGCTTTGCGGGTTCAAATGATGCTATCTGTGGAACATTGCTTTACAGAAATCAATGGACAGGATTTGGTGGAGAACCAAAGAGTATGCTTCTTTCTGTTGATATGCCTGTTGAGGCATTGCATGGAGGTGTTGGCTTAACTATAATTGCAGCGGATCAATTAGGGGCTGAAAAAAACACGAACATTCGTGGTGCTTATTCTTACCGTATGAATGTGGGATCGGGTAGCCTTGGATTAGGCGTTGATTTTGGGTATCAGCAAAAGTCAATTGACGGCACAAAATTTATTTTGAATGATTTAAATGATGTAAATATTCCTACAACTAATGTCAGTGCAGGTACATTCGATGTTGGCTTTGGGGCTTATTTTAATACTGATAAATTATTTGCAGGAATATCAGCCTCTCACCTAAATCAGGGAAAGATTAGTTTTAGTGAAATTAATACCAAAATGATCCGTCATTATTACTTAATGGCTGGTTATGGCATTGATCTTACTTCCTCACTTACATTAAAGCCAATGATTCAATTAAAATCGGATGCTGTTTCAACCCAAATTGACGCAAATGCGAATTTAATGATTAATAATAGATTCTGGATTGGAGGTTCATACCGAATCCAGGATGCAATAGTACTATTAGCTGGTCTGGAAATAATTCCAAACCTAAGATTAGGGTATTCTTATGATCTCACCACCTCTGATATTAAAACTTACAGCAGTGGCTCTCATGAGATTATGTTAGGATATTGTTATAAACCAAACAAAATAATAAAACGACAATTTCACAGGAATGTAAGATTCCTGTAAGAATTGTTTGCCTACAACGCGGACATTACATAAATTTGAATGAAACCAATGATGTGTCACCTCGTTAAAGGTGGTTAAACTTCTTTGGTTTCAATAATTAACTGCAAGTTCCGTTATTTGTGAAACCAGTTTTAATTCATACAAAAAAAATGAATCTCAAAACCTTCGGAGTGAAAAAAACCGATTTTCTTTATTCTTTCATCCTCCTTATTCTTGCCGGATGCGGAAGTGGAAATAAGGGCGAATTAACTGGCGTTACGAATCGCGAAAAATGGTATCAGTCAGATCCATACGGAATGGTTTTTATTCCTGCCGGCTCCTTTAACATGGGACCCAGTGATCAGGATGTTCCATATGCAGTTACCTCTCAAGGTAAGAGCGTTACTGTTCCTGCTTTTTATATGGATAACACAGAAATTACTAACAATGAATATCGTCAATTTGTATATTGGGTTCGTGACTCACTAGCTCACCGACTTATTGGTGGCGAACACATAATCGATGAAGGTGAATACGGAGAACGAATAAACTGGCGTGAAAAAATTAAATGGGACGATGAGCAAAATGAAGAAACATTGGCTGAATTATTCCTCCCTGAAACAGAGCGTTTTTATCGCCGGAAAGAAATTGACAGCCGCAAATTAAATTTCGAATACTATTGGATTGATTTAAAAACTGCCGCTCAACGCGAAAGTCGTGAGCAAGGTATGCGCGACCGTTCAGTATTTATTAAAAAGGATGTTCTGAATGTTTATCCTGATACATTATCATGGATTCATGATTATACTTATTCTTATCATGATCCTATGACACAAATGTATTTCTGGCATCCCGCTTATGACGATTATCCAGTCGTTGGTGTTAATTGGAAACAAGCACGTGCATTTTGTATTTGGCGTACACAATTATATAACAGCTATCTCGAAGAAAATGGTAATTCTTTTGTTCAGGATTTCAGATTACCTTCTGAAACTGAATGGGAATATGCTGCACGCGGAGGTCTGGAACTTTCTCCTTACCCTTGGGGTGGTCCGTATATTCGTAACAGTCGTGGTTGTTTCCTTGGCAATTTTAAACCAATGCGTGGAAACTACATGGACGACGGTGGTGTTTATACAGTAAAAGCTACTTCTTACTGGCCTAATGATTACGGTGTTTATTGTATGGCCGGAAATGTTGCCGAATGGACAAGCAACGCTTTTGATGAATCAGCATATAGTTTTACTCATGATGTGAGTACGAATTACGAATACGAAGCAAAGGACAGCGATCTTCCTGCATTAAAACGAAAAGTAATACGTGGCGGCTCTTGGAAAGATGTTGCTTATTATCTTCAGACATCAACCAGGACTTATGAATATCAGGATACGGCAAAATGCTACATTGGATTCCGTAGTGTAATGAGCTTTCTTGGTAGAGATAAATCTGATTATTAATAAAACCTTTTTTGTTTTTACGAATAAAAATCTCTCCTTCACCGATTAGTACACATCAACTTGTTTCTTACAATTATTGTCTAACCAACAAAATTATCTAAATAAAATTATGGGAATTTCTGATTTAACACAAGGAAAGCAATTCAAAAGCTTCATGGTAAGATTATATGGATGGGGAGCATCCATCGTTATCGTCGGAGCTTTATTCAAAATACAACACTGGCCATTTTCAGGATTCTTTCTGGTTTTAGGATTAGGAACAGAAGCTGTCATTTTCTTTTTCTCTGCTTTCGAACCAATTCATGAAGATGTTGATTGGTCATTGGTATACCCTGAACTTGCCGGAATGGAAGATGAAGATAGCCATAGTAAAAAGGATCGTAAGAAAAACGCTGATCAGATTTCACAACATTTGGATCTTCTCATGGCTGATGCCAAAATTGGTCCGGATCTTCTTGAAAGCCTCGGTACCGGTCTTCGTGCCCTTGGAGACAGCACTTCCAAACTTGCTGACTTAAGCAATGCCTCTGCTGCAACCGATGACTATGTTCAGAATGTTTCTAAAGCTTCCCGCTCTGTTAATGAAATGTCCAATTCATATACAAAGGCTGCTCAAGCCGTTGAAAGTCTTTCTAATTCTACCGAGGAAGTTCGTGTTTATAAAGATCAGGTTGTAAATGCAGGCAAGAATCTGGCAGCATTGAATGCTGTTTATGAATTACAACTTCAAGATAGTAATGAACATCTCAAGCAAACCAGCAGATTTTACGATGGCATTAATGAGCTTATGTCGAATCTTAATTCTTCGCTTGATGAAACAAAACGATATAAAGAGGAGGTTTCTACACTAGCGAAAAATCTCTCCCAACTCAATACCATATACGGAAATATGCTTTCTGCAATGACTGTACGTAGTTAATATCTGTTTTTCATAAGTCTAACCAAAAAAAAGAAAACCAGATGGCAGGTGGAAAATTGTCCCCGAGACAGAAAATGATTAACATGATGTATCTCGTGTTAACAGCACTACTCGCGCTTAATGTAACTAAAGAAGTCATTAACGCCTTTGTAACAATCAATGAAAGCGTAGTGTTGTCAAATGAGAATATCGATAAAAAAAATCAAAATACATATGCAGCTTTCGCTCAGGCTATGTCTGTCGATGGTGCTAAATATGCCGATGTAAATAAACGTGCGGATAACGTTCGTAAAGGTTCAAAGGAATTGAACAAATTTATCGAGGATACTAAAGTTGTTTTAATACGTGAATCTGAACGGCTAAGTGAAGGAGATTCTACTCCTACATTGCCTGCAATGGAGAATAAAGAAGATTATGATACTCCTACTCGTATTATGATTGGAAAAGATGAATCAGGCCATGGTGCTGTAGCAAGTGATTTGAAAAAAAGACTCGAAGAATTTAAAAAGCTTATAATATCAAATGCTCCTGAAGCTTCCAGATCAGAATATGAAAAAAGACTTAACACTCTTTTAAATACGAATGATCCTGAAAAAGTGGAAGATGGAAAACGGACATGGGAGATGATGAGTTTCTATCATAATCCTGTCGTTGCAACTGTTGCTCTGCTTTCAAAATTTCAAACGGATATCAGAAATGCTGAATCGCAGGTGGCTGAAGATCTTTTCAACTCTGTTGGAAAATTTGATTTCCGCCCGGATCGATTAACTCCTAAAGTTATTCCTAATACAACAGTTGTTACTAATGGAAGTAACTATGAAGCAGACGTATTTCTTGCTGCAACTTCGTCAACGTTAGCACCCGATGTTTTCGTAGGAGCATCTTATGATTCTGCGACAGGAATATGCAAAGGATGCGAAGGACAACCTCTGCCTTCATTAGGTGGTTATTCTAAATTCACTCAGGCTTCTACAGGCGAAGGCGAAAGAAAATGGCAAGGTGTAATTCGTGTTACAAAAGGCGATGGAAAAATGGATTATTATCCATTCAATGCTTCTTATGTTGCTCAAAAACCAAATTCAGTTGTATCTGCAGAAAAAATGAATGTGCTTTATATTGGTGTTGATAATCCAATGGCCATTTCCGTTCCCGGTGTTTCAAGCGATAAGGTAAAAGTGAATCCTTCCGGTGCCGGAATCGTTCTAAGGGCTAATCCTACAGCAGGAGCCGGCCATTATATGGCAACTGTTACTACCGTAGGTAGATCAAATATCAGTGTATCTGCAGAAATCGGCGGGAAGGTTATTCCGATGGGTTCGTTTGAATACCGCGTTAAAAAAGTTCCTGATCCTGTTGCAACAATTGCCAGCAGCAAAGGCGGGCCAATCAATAAAAATATTGTCGCTGCAGGAACGTTAATACCTACGTTGGAGAATTTCGATTTCGAATTGTTCTTTAGGATTACAGGATTTAAAATGACGATTGTCAGAAAAGGAAAAGATCCTTATGAAAAAGAAACAACAGGTAATCAGTTAACGCAGGAAATGCGTGACATGGTCGCCAGTACTCGTCCGGGAGATAAAATATTTTTTGAATATATTAAAGCTAAAATGGCTACAGGTGCTGATCAAAGCACACGAACACTGTCGCCTATGGCTTTCACAGTGCAATAATAAAAGGAGGTATTATGAAATTAAGAATATTATTACTGATGATGTTTACCCTTCTAGGGGGAATGGCATTTTCACAGAATGTACTTGATGGTGTTTATGTAAAAGAACATACAGTTGAACGCCAGGTAATTCCTTATCCATTTCTGCGTGAAGCAGATGTAATGTGGTCCAAACGTGTCTGGCGTATGGTTGATTTAAATGAGAAAATGAATCTGCCTTTGCGTTTTCCAAGCAGTAAACAGACAACGAACAGAAAAAATCTGATAGACTTGTTAATGGACGCTATCCAGGAAGGAACATTGACTGCATACAGTACAGTTGATGATGAATTCGTTCTCCCTTTAACTACAAAAGATATTTTATCGCAAGGTGGCGCACGTACCGATACTGTTCAAATGCAGCGCTCAGAGCCGCCTTATGAAACGTATGATACTCTTATTGCCCGCGAATTTTCTCGTGACAAAGTAATTGGTTTCAGAATAAAAGAAGACTGGTTTTTTGACAAGCAACGTTCTGTAATGGATGTCCGCATCATTGGTATTGCTCCTGTTATGTATGCAATTGCTGAAGATGGCTCCGTTCGTGAAGGGAATATAAAAATGCCATTGTTCTGGGTTTATTATCCGGAAGCAAGAAAGTTATTAGCAAATGCCGAAGTGTTTAATCGTGAAAATGATGCAGCACGACTCTCATTTGATGATATGTTTCAAAAGCGCCTCTTTGGTAGTTATATCTACAAAGAATCCAATGTCTACGATCGCCGTATTGAAGATTACAGAACAGGGATTAACGCTTTGCTCGAGTCTGAGAAAATCAAAGAAGATATTTCAAACTTCGAACATGATATGTGGGAGTTCTAGTCTTAAGATTTTAGTCTTGAGATTGGCAGCGTAAAAAAATTTAGCCTCGGATTTTCCGGGGCTTTTTTATTGGTTGAGGTCTTTGATTATCTAAATTGAATTGCCAAAGTATTTAAATATTTTTACGTTAAACGAATCGATTTATGTCTATCATTGAAGTTGAACCGGTCCTATTTGAAGTGTATTATCATCCCAATGAATATACATACACGTTTAAATACGCTTTTAAATCATTAGAAGAAGCAGTAGCGGTTGTTAAAAAAGAATATACTGGTTATGATGTCGTAAAAGAGTTAGATGCTAAACCTCCATTTATTTCTATAACTAATGAGAATTATACAAAGGATATTGTCATAGCTGTTTTCTATAGTAAGATTTATGAGTAAAGCTCATGTAAGATGATATTTTCAAGTGGGGAATAATGGAACACGGATTGAATGGATCAAACGGGTTTTCACGGATTATTTTCGCAAATAATTTTTCATTTTATTGAATTGTACTTTTTTGATGTGAACATATCTTTAAAATTTATTTAATCTATAATCTATTAATTATTACTGATTTTCCTTTTTATTTTAGAATATACTTGAAATTTTCTACCTTCGAATTATAGTTTCAAATTTTTTATCATGTCAAATCTGGAAATTATTTTTTCAAGTGAAGCATGCGATATTTTTTACAACAATGATTTACATATCATCCAGACATTTTGGAAAGGAGTTTATGTAAGCGATGAACCTTTTCGCAAAGTCCTTGATGAAATTATTAATGCTGTCGAATTAAAAAATACATCTATTATTATTGCCGATGCAAGGGATATGTATGTTATCAGCCCCGCTGACCAGGAGTGGATTTTAAACAGCTGGTATCTCCGTGCCGTTAAAGCCGGTTTTCGCTACCAGGGATTGATATTAAACAAAGACACTTTCAGCGAACTGGCAGTGAAAACAATTTCGAATCAATACGATACTTCGACGGTAACAACAAAATATTTCAATTCGCCATCTTCAGCGCTTGACTGGGTGAGGGAATTACAGGAAGCTGGGGCGGTGAAGTGAGGGGGTTTTGTAATACTAGAACCAGGAAATTTATAGGAAGGTAGTGGTCTCAGCAGGAATCGAACCTGCATTGTAAGTTTCGGAAACTTAAGTCCTATCCGTTGAACGATGAGACCATTTTGGTGAAGTCAAAAGTCAAAAAAAAATTGATACAATTGACTACTGTTTTCCAATATGCATATTGTTTATACTTCAGGATATTATTTTTTTAAAGTTGTAATTGAAATAAAATCTAATTCCGAAATTTTTTCAGACTTCAGACTTCAGACTTCAGACTTCAGACTTCAGACTTCAGACTTCAGACTTCAGACTTCGGACTTCGGACTTCGGACTTCAGACTTCAGACTTCGGACTTCAGACTTAGTTCCCCGGCTTCCCCTTACTCCTAAAAAACAAATTAATAGTCACGCCCGTGAAATCAAATTTTTCGCGGAGTTTGTTTTCCAGGAAACGCCGGTACGATTCGTTGATGTATTGCGGCAGATTACAGAAAAACGCAAACTGTGGTGTAGGTGTCGGAAGTTGAGTAATGTATTTTATCTTAATATGTTTTCCTTTAATCGCCGGAGGTGGTGTATTGTCGATGACGGGCAAAAGATATTCATTCAATTGCGATGTCTTTATTTTTTTCTTCCTGTTTTCATAAACATGTATAGCAAGTTCTAAGGCCTGAAATACGCGCTGCTTTGTTTTTACCGATGTGAAGATAACTGGCACATCGCTAAATGGCGCCAGCTTGGCTTGTATTTTATCGGTATAAATTTTAGTACTGTGATTATCCTTCTCCATCACATCCCATTTGTTGACGATGATTACAACTCCCTTATTGTTTTTTTCAATGAGATGAAAAATAGCAAGATCCTGCGCTGTTAAATCATTCGCAGCATCTATCATTAGCAGACAAACATCTGATTCTTCAATAGCTTTAATAGATCGCAGTACAGAGTAGAATTCGAGATCTTCTTTTACGCGTGCTTTACGTCTTAGTCCGGCAGTATCTACAAGAAGAAATTCATGTCCGTACTTTGAATAGCGCTGATGCACTGCATCTCTGGTTGTTCCTGCAACGGGTGTTACGATGCTTCTTTCTTCACCGATGAGCATATTAAGCAGAGAAGATTTTCCAACATTCGGCTGACCGATAATTGCAAAGCGGGGAAGTCCTTCTGTATCATCAGAAAATTCTTTCGGAAGATTTTTTACTATCTCATCTAACAATTCCCCTGTACCGCTTCCATTGATAGAAGAAATTGCAAACGGCTCTCCAAGTCCGAAATTGTAAAATTCCGAAGTAAGAGCTATACGCTGAGGATTATCTACCTTATTGGCAACCAGTATTACTTTTTTACCAGTCTTACGAAGAATTCTGACAACAGCATCATCGGAAGCAGTAATTCCTAATTCGACATCAACAACGAATAAAATCAAATCAGCTTCTTCAATAGCCAGTTCTACCTGGGCACGAATGGCATCTTCAAAAACATCATCTGAACCACGGATATAACCGCCGGTGTCGATGACAGAAAACTTTTTTCCATTCCATTCCGAATGACCATAATGACGGTCGCGGGTAACACCACTTTGCTCATCGACAATGGCATCGCGGCTTTCGGTTAGCCGGTTGAAAAGTGTTGATTTCCCAACATTGGGTCTGCCTACGATGGCTACTATGCTAGACATGGGGGGATTTTTTTTAAGTATCAGGTATCAAGTATCGGGTATCAAGACTAGGGCTTAATACAGGAATCTTGGTTTTTGATTCAATTTTAATGATAAAAAGCCGATATAAACCGGCTTTTGCCAAAGATAAGGATTTTTAATGCGGGAATATAGGTCTAAAACCTAAATGAGGTTCCAGGCGTTCTGAACCCTTGAAAATTAATTTCAAAAGAAAAGAATTCAGAACTATCTAAGAAAGATGTCAATTATAGAAAACCTGATTTTTAAAAAATTATTCTAAGGTTAGTCCAATCAATTGTTGAAGAACGGCGGTATCAGCAGGGCGTCTGGCATTGAGTTCAATAATTTCTCCTTTCTTATTCATAATCATATAGCGTGGAATGCTGCCAATCTGAAAATACTGACAAGCTTTTGATTGCCAATTTCCGGGAGAAATAAATTGAGTGCCTTCTATGCCAAGATCATTAATTGCTTTTTTCCATGCAGCAGTATCCTGATCGATGGATATATATAAAAATACAATTTCCTTCCTTTGCTTTTCGGTAAGCTGTTCATGCATTGATTTTGAAAATGGCATCATCTTACGACAAGGTCCGCACCAGCTTGCCCAGAAATCAATGTAAACTACTTTCCCTTTAAGGCTGGTAAGCTTGACAGGTTTTCCTTTAATATCAGTTAGTCCGGCACCGGCTCCATCCATCATTACGGGAACAGTCTGTGGAACAGGAGGCTCATCAGGTGAGTTTGCTTTATCTTTACATACGCCATTTACAATTTCCCAATATGTTTTATTTGTATCAGTTTCTTTTAAAGTCGTCAATAATTTTTTAACAGAAGATGGTTTTAGGCTTCCAAATTCTTCCAATGTATATCGTGATAGCCAATAAATAAAATTAATTCCTTCAAGTTTTTCTCTTCCTATAGACGATTTTCTGTCGGCTGATGAAGCTAGGTTGTCGAATTTTTTAAAACCATTTGATTTCGAAGAGGAATAGATAATATAGTATTTAATAAAATCCCTGTATGATTTTGAAATCAAGGCTGAATCATTATTAATTTTTACCTGATTAAAATTCTCAAGCATGACGGCCGGTATTTCATTTACAGTTAATATTTTCGAATCCTTGTTTGCATTGATGATTGGGAAAGCAAATAATTCTTTCCAGAAGTGATAGTTAATTTCATTTTCAATATATTTATTGAAATCTGCAGAATAATTTTTTTGTTTACCTTCTGTTTTTAAAAATTCTCTTTGAGCTTTTCTTTTTTCAAATAAAGAAGATTCAAAAGCATCGATTGAAGAATTTAACATTTGAATCTCGCTTAAACTATCATTAAAGTCGTCTTTAAATCGATTTGTAAATTCTCTCAGGAAATTGTTTTGTTCACCACCATTACCTGAAAAGGAAAAAGATTTTTTTGAGTCATCATAAGTTACTTTTAAATTTAAATCTTCTCCGGCTTCTGCGTAAACAGGGATTATAAAATGTGCACTTGTAAGGTCAATAATATAATTACGATCCAGATTAAATTTAATCTGAAAATGGCCATCTATAATAGAAGCTCCGTTATATTCAAAAGAGCGATGTAAAAATGTTTTGTCAATTTTAATATTAACATTTCCGGGCATAGTGGAAGGCAAGTTCCCGTTAATAAAAAAATTGGGCTGAGCTTCAGTGGTATTTACCGATAGAACTATAAAAAATAGAATTTGAATTAGTGATTTTATCATTGAAGAATATTATTGTATAGGTAAAAGTAGGGTTTAAGAAGCCAGGAATCAAATCAGTATCCTGCTGAATAAGTCTATTCCAAAGGCGAAATTGCTATTGAATCAAATTTTCAAGGTGCATGGCGGATTTTAACATTTTATTAAAGCCTTATTACGTTTTTTTTGGAGAGAAGTTCCTGTGATTTAACGAAGCGGTTTAAACACTAATTTACTGTTATAAGTGGATTCAATTTCCTTGCGATTCATCATTTCTTTTCTGACCAGGCCGTTAATATACATCTTCGTCTGATCCCTGTAATAACCGCTCATGAAATTACCTGATTGGCCGCTGGGGCTGATACTATTTCCATTTTCAGGGTCTGCAAAATCGATGGTACGTCTTAAAGCAGGAGCAAGGTTAACTTTGTAAACACCTTTTTTATTCATTTCAAAACTCTGATTATTTAATGTTTCGATACCTCCTTTATCAGCGTAAGGCCCGATATTAAAAATTTTATTTAATGGTTTTTGCATTCCGATAGGATGTTCAATTTCTAAAAGATGTACTTTTTTCCATTGCCATTTAGATGGATCAGGGCCGAATTGTAATATAATATCCTTAATAGTCCTGTCAAATGCGTCTTCAATTATTTTATTTTCGGTTTCTTTAATATGTTTTGTATTGATATTGTCCCACCACTTTGTTGAGTCATTATGTAAAAGTGGTTTCGCACAACTTTTTCCTAAATGTGTTTTTAAAAAAGAGTCAAAATCTTTTTCACCCATTTCATCTATTAAAGCATCGTGAAGAGTATAATAAAGCCATTTGTAATAAATCACGGGAGCAATGTCATAAATCTCGTGACTTCCATTCCAACGATCAAGAATTTCAACAGCACGTTCATGAATTTGTGAAGCAAGTTTTGCAGTACCTGATAATTTGCTAAGCATAACAGCTGCATTTTGAGCTGCTATAACATTTATTACATCAGTATTCATTTGTTGCATGTCTTCCAGATCAAAAATTCTTTTCGAATGGAAAAACTGGTTTATTCGAATGTAGCGATCAGGTGGTGCATAATATCCGGGAAACCAGTCTATGCTATCTGCTGAAGGTGGATTGTTTGCTGAGAGAACAACACCTCTGGGAGGGTTTTCTGCTTTTGGATTTAAATCGAAATCATAATATCCCAACCAATCATCGGCACCGGATCCATCCTGAATTATATTAGGATTACTTCCATTTCTTCGTTTGACATATTTGGCAGCAGTATACCATGCAATGTTATTGTCAACATCAGCATATACAACATTCAATCCCGGGGCAGCAATCATTGAAACGGCTTCACGAAATTCATCCATGCAAGTTGAATGAGACATTTTCCATGTAACCTCCGGCAGATTATCGGGGAACTTTAAAAAAGTCCAGCAAGCAGAAACAGGTTTCGAAGTTACATATGAAAAGTCTTTTAATACATCACTGCAAATCGGTCCATGCGGAGTTGACCGGCAATGAAGAATTACATCAGCACTGTCTTTAACACGAATGATCTCAGTAGCAACTTGAATTTTTTCGAGCTTGCCGTTGATTTTTACAAATGTCGAATCATTAGAATCGACATGCTCTTCAAAAAAATCAAGATCATCATTTTCTAAAATAGTAAGTCCCCAGGCATGATTTAAATTATGACCTATCGGAGGAAAAGGAAAACCAGCCAGAAAGCTGCCATAAATGCTAAGTGTTGGGCAATCAAGATGTGCTTCATACCAAATAGCCGGCTGTTGCACACCGATATGTGTATCATTTTCGAAAAGGACTTTACCGCTTGTGCTTCTTTCAGAACTTACAGCCCAGGCATTACTACCGGACCAGATTTTAATGGGCAGCAGATCTTCAATGGAAGACATAATTGAATCAAAAGTTACAAGTTCTGCTGTATCTGTATTCTGAAAATTATTTCTGATTCCAATATCATTTAAATATTTTTCACCGAATTTTTTTCCAATTTTACTCATTAGTGGGTCTGTTTTAAAACCCATTTGAAAATTGAAAGACATATAATCTACGATAAGAAAAACATCTTTTATAGTAAACTTCTCTTTTGGTATTCCAAGTAAGAGGAACTCGAAGCGTTTTCTTCGATTTTCAATATAGTTATTAATACCTTTAACGTAGGCGAGCATATCTTTTTTCCAGAGGATATCTGTATTTAGCATAAACTCTTTTTCGGATTCCTCTGCACGCCGGTTTAAACCGAGCATTCGAAAAAACTTATCAGCTTCAATAGTTTTATTTCCGAATATTTCTGAAAGTCTACCCGAACTTACTCTACGAATTAACTCCATTTGAAAGAGTCTTTCTTTTGCATGCAAATAACCCAGAGCGCAAAAAACATCGGGTTCATTCTTTCCATAAATATGTGGGACACCATAGTTATCGAAGAAGACAGTAACATTTGAATCAAGGTCAGGAATTTCTACAGTTCCTGAATACAAAGGTTTTTGCATTTGAAGATAGATGTAAATAAAAAGGATACATCCAAGAATTAATATAACAATAAACAGAAAAATTTTTTTGAGGATAACCATTTTACCCGATATTAAAGAGAATATCCAAAACGGCGTAATTTATTTTCATTTTTTCTCCACTCTTTTTCAACCTTTACAAACAATTCAAGAAACACTTTTTTCCCGAGAAATTTTTCAATATCGATTCTGGCTTCAACACCAATTCGTTTAATGTCTTCGCCGGCTTTACCGATTAATATTCCTTTTTGAGAATCTCTTTCAACATAAATAGTCGCTGCAATTTTTACGATTTTCTCTTCGTCTTTAAAAGCTTCTACGATTACTTCCGTTGAATAAGGAATTTCCTGTTGATAATGAAGCATGATTTTCTCACGGATTATTTCGCTAACAAAAAATCTTTCATTGGCGTCGCTTAAGCTGTCTTTTGGAAAATAGGGTGGAGCTTCGGGGAGCAATTCAACGATTGCTTCGATTATTTTTTCAGTGTTGAATTTTTTTAATGCAGAAACCGGAATTACTGCAAGAGGTTTTAGTTTCTTTTTCCATCCATGAACGAGTTTGTTAATTTCATCCTGGGTAGAAAGATCTATTTTATTGAGTATAATAATCAGTGGTGCCTTTACAGCTGAAAGTTTTTCGATTATTGCCTCATCCATATAGGCTTCACTTAAATCAGAAATAAATAATACGGCATCGGCATCTTCGAGGGTAGCTTTTACAAAATCCATCATTTTTTCCTGAAGAAGATAATGCGGCTCAAGAAGTCCAGGAGTATCAGAAAAAACGATCTGATAGTCTTCGGTATTTAAAATTCCCTTGATTCTATGTCTTGTAGTTTGGGCTTTATGAGTTACAATTGACAGACCTTCCCCAACCAGTCGATTCATTAAAGTTGATTTCCCAACATTGGGTTTTCCGATAATTCCAACAAAACCCGCTTTATGAGCCATTTTTTAATATTTAATTATTAGCAAAGTAAAAGAACGAATTATATCTTTGCAGTCCAAAATACGAAACCTATCGTTATAAACGATTAAAAATATAGTGCGGGGTGGAGCAGTTGGTAGCTCGTTGGGCTCATATCCGCCAGCAGGCGGACATCGGTTGGAATGGAGATTAAAAAGTTCACATTGAAATAGCAATCGTTAAGGCGATTAAAATATAGTGCGGGGTGGAGCAGTTGGTAGCTCGTTGGGCTGATATCTGCCAGCAGGCGGACATCGGATCGAATGAAGATTGAAAAGTTCACTTTGAAATAAAAATCGTTACGACGATTAAAAATACAGTGCGGGGTGGAGCAGTTGGTAGCTCGTTGGGCTCATAACCCAAAGGTCGTCAGTTCGAGTCTGGCCCCCGCTACCAAAAGGAATAGCCGAAGATATTCGGCTATTTTCATTTTATAAAGTTTGCACTAAAAATAGAAAACTTTAAATTATTTATTGGGCTCATATCCGCCAGCAGGCGGACATCAGTTCGAGTCTGGCCCCCGCTACCAAAAGGAATAGCCGAAGAGATTCGGCTATTTTCATTTTAAAAAGGTTGATTCAAAATAAACTTCTTAATGAATTATATATTGGGCTTCTATCCGCCAGCTGGCGGACATCGGATCAAGTCCGGTCCCCGCTACCAAAAGAAATAGCCGAAGAGATTCGGCTATTTTCATTTTATGTTTTTCACATTCAAACTTATAAGTCTTTTTTCAATCAGAAATAAATAGGTTTATTTTTATGACAATTCTATTTTAATAAAGTTTTTAAATTAGTGATGTTTAGAAAAATGGTTTTTTAAAAACATTTTTTATTTCCCTTTGTAGGAAAAAATGTACACTGTATATGCCTTATATTCTGAAAAATATAATAAAATCTATATTGGCTACAGCTCTGATATTGAGAGTCGATTAAATTCACATAATGAATTTTCAAACAAAGGTTGGACTAAAAAATTCAGGCCATGGAAACTTATATTTTCAGAAAAATATTTTGATAAACTTGAAGCAATAAAAAGAGAAAAACAACTAAAGACTGCAAAAGGAAGAGAATTCATATGGAAAATTGTATTTGAAAATTCAATAATATAATATTATGGGCTCATATCCGTCAGCTGACGGATCGAGTCCGGTCCACACTGCCTTTTTCAGTGCACGGTTTACAGCAACCGGTCACAGTGCACTGAATTTAACCAACAAAAAAGGCTCCCATTTAGGAGCCTTCATTTGTTAAAATAATATTTATTTAAGCAAACAACAATTCAGAATTTTTCGCTGTCGACTTTTTAGACTCCATACGAAATGCTGTTTTAAGCTTGTCTACATAATTGAGTTCTTCCCATGGAAAGAGTTTTACTTTAATCCTCTTTTCGTTCTCTTTTCCTTTATTAAATACTTTTTCTTTTATTTCTGTCTTGCGGCCCATATGACCATATGCGGCAGTTTCAAAATAAATAGGAGTGCGAAGATTGAAACGTTGTTCGATTGCATAAGGTCGCATATCGAAAAGGTTTTTAATTTTTTTAGCAATCTCTCCATCACTTAATCCTGTAGTTGATGTATTATAAGTATTTACATACAAACCTACCGGCTCTGCAACACCGATTGCATAAGCAACTTGTACTAAAACCTCATCACAAATTCCTGCAGCTACCATATTTTTTGCAATGTGTCTTGTAGCATAAGCGGCAGAACGGTCAACTTTTGAAGGATCTTTTCCTGAAAAAGCGCCACCACCGTGAGCACCTTTACCACCATAGGTATCAACAATTATTTTCCTTCCTGTAAGTCCGGTATCGCCATGAGGCCCGCCGATAACAAATTTACCAGTCGGATTAACATGGTATTTTATTTTATCGTTGAATAAATTTTGAATTCGCTTAGGAAGCTTTTTTGTTATTCTTGGAATAAGAATATTGATAACATCATCTTTTATTTTTTTCAGCATGACAGCATCTTTGTCGAAGTCATCATGTTGGGTAGAAATAACAATAGTATCGATACGAACAGGTTTGTGAAAGTCGTCGTATTCGATAGTTACCTGCGATTTTGCATCGGGTCTTAAATAGGTCATCTGTTTTCCTTCTCGGCGTATGACGGCTAATTCACGAAGTAATGTATGTGCAAGCTCTAATGGTAAAGGCATAAAATTATCAGTTTCGCGGCATGCATAGCCAAACATCATTCCCTGATCGCCGGCGCCTTGTTTCCATGGATCGTTCTTTACAACACCACGGTGAATGTCTGCCGATTGTTCGTGGATAGCAGAAAGAATACCGCAGGAATCTGCTTCAAACATATATTCACTGCGTGTATAACCGATTTTACGGATTACTTCGCGCGCGATTTCCTGTACATCAAGATAAGCTGTAGACTTTACTTCACCACCAAGTACGACCTGACCGGTAGTTACTAATGTTTCACAAGCAACTTTTGCTTTTGGATCGTAGGCTAAAAAATTATCGATTAAAGCATCAGAAATCTGGTCTGCAATTTTATCCGGATGGCCTTCTGATACAGACTCAGAGGTAAATAAATAAGACATAATAATTTTATTTTTAGGTTTAGTACTTATTAATAGGAGAAAAGATTTGATTTAGGTAAAAACCTGCATTAGCATTTTTTTACTGTGGTTGCAATATTGCCGGTAACAACCGTCAATCAAATCTTTCCACTTGTGGAGGCGAATTTAAGAAATTATTGAATACTGAATATTGAATACTGAATATTTATCAAACAGGACAAAAATTACCTATAGAGGCCATATTCTTCAATTTATGTATTAAGTATTCAATAATTAGTAGTTCTTTCCATTATAAAACACCTGTACAGTATTGTTCCCTACCTCGTATTTAAGTACATTTCCGTTCAAGCTGTATTTATTAATCACTTCATAAGAGACGGTATACGATTTACCCTTATGGAAAAGTTGTAACCGGCCACTGTCATCTATCCAGGCAATACCGTCGTTACCTAATTGAAAATCGGTTGGTGCCACGTTTTGAAGTGTTGTAATTTCACCGTTATAGAAAATATTAAAAGTATTATTATAACTGTATACGATTGAATTTCCTTTAACATAAAAAAAATCGGGCCGGTCTGAAAGAATTTTTTTTGTCGCACCTTGATTAAAGATTCGAAAGTTTCCCAGGTTGTCTACATATGCCATTATTCCAAAACCAACTTTGAAAGAATCTGGTTCAAAGGCATCAGCTATTGCTGTATCACCTTTATAAAAAAGACGAAACTTCTGTTCGTAATCATCAACATAAGCCACTATATCACGACCCACCTGGTAACTGCGTGGTGCAATATTGTCTAATTGATATGTTGTACCGTGATAAAAAATCGTAAAATAATTTGATTGATTTACCCAGGCTACAATATTGGATCCTGATTTTATTGATTTAGGTTTTGCAATTAAGGCATCTTCAGCATTTGCCACACGTCCATTGTAATAAATGTTTAATGAAGATTGAGCATCATCAAAATATGCCAGTAGGCTGTCGTTTACGACAAGAATAGATGTATAATAACAAAGTGTTTTCTTTTCTCCTTTATCGAAAACATATAAAACATTTCCTACACGAAATGCTGTAAGATAATCTGTCATGAAATACGAAAAGTCTGCAGCGTTTACCAACGGAAAGGTTTGTCCATCATAATAAATTTTAAAATCATTCTTATTGTCAATGTATGCAATAGTATTTCCACCAATTTTATAATTTGTTACCTGAATGTATTCTATTTGCCGTAACAATCCACGATCAAATACCTGAAGGTTGCCACGGTAATCTGTATAGGCAGTAATATCCTGTGATTTACAATTGGTTGAATAAAAAAGGAACAATGCAAAAAGAATACTAATAAAAAATTCTTTTCGTTTAATGAATAACATTATTTTCTCTCTTAAATTAGTTGCTTGTTAGCTGTTGAAATATGTCTTCCAGCTTCTGTTCTTGTTTCTGCATGGAGAGAATAGTATGATTATTATCTACAGCCCATTTAAAAAGTACAGAACGTATATCAGTTTTTTCTTTACAACCAATTCTCCACGTATTTCCCTTTATATTGAATGCTTCACTGATTCCGTTTATATTCATCAAATTCTTTTTATCAATCTGTTTTTCGAATTCAATGATAACAAAATCTGATTTATGAGACAATATTCTTAAAACGGAAGTATTTTCATCGGTAACAATCTTACCTTTATTAATTATAATTACTCTGTCACAAATTGCTTCTACTTCCTGCATAATATGAGTAGATAATAAAACAGTTCTTTCTTTTCCTATTGATTTTATTAATGCCCGTATTTCTGTTAGTTGATTCGGATCCAGACCTGAAGTTGGCTCGTCAAGAATCAAAACCTCTGGTTGATGGATAAGTGCCTGAGCCAGCCCAACCCGTTGACGATATCCTTTAGATAAAGAACCGATCTTTTTTTTCTGTTCCAGTTGAAGTCCGGTAATCGAAATCATTTCATTGATCCGGTTATTTATGTTTCCATTTAATTGGTAAATGCCGGCAATAAATTGCAGATATTCTTTGACATACATTTCCGGGTAAAGCGGATTGTCCTCCGGTAAATATCCTATCCGCCTTCGAACTTCGATTGAATCTTCATTCACGTCAAAGCCACATACACTTGCTGTTCCTGATGTTTGTGGAATAAAACAAGTAAGTATTTTCATCATAGTCGATTTTCCGGCTCCATTCAAGCCAAGAAAACCAACAACCTGTCCAAGCCCTACTTCAAAAGAAATATCATCAAGGGCTTTTTGATTTCCATAAAATTTTGAAATGTTTTTTACTGAGATAGACAATGCAGAACAGGTATTAAATTGTTTAATTTAATCGTTGAACAAGGTACAAACTTAATTGGAAAAACTTTTCGTTTATTAATTTTTACCAGCCGGTTATTGCATTTATTATAGCTATCAGGACTTAAACCTTATCTTCGCTTCATGCAAGGTACAGTCATTAAGTCGACGGGCAATCAATACAGGGTTTTATTAACCAATGGTGATATTGTGTTTTGTAAAATAAAGGGAAACCTTCGTTTGAAAGATTTTGAAGCGACTAATCCATTAACTGTAGGAGATAAAGTAGAAGTAGAACTCAATGAAAATATTGACACTGATTTTTTTTGGATAACTGAAATTCAGGAACGTAAAAATTATATAATACGTAAATCGGTAAAGCTTTCCAGCCAGGTACAAATTATTGCCGCTAATATTGACCGCGCTTTTGTTGTGGCTACACCTGTTTCCCCTAAAACTTCGCTCGGCTTCATTGATCGTTTTCTGGCTACAGCAGAAGCTTACAGTTTATCAGCCGGAATTATCTGGAATAAATGCGATATCTATGATGATAATGTTTGGAGCCAGGTCAAAGAACTGAAAAAACTTTATGAAGGAATAAATTATAAAGTGTTCCCGGTATCTGCTATTACGGGTGAAGGAATTGATGACTTGAAAACAGTGCTCAAAGGAAAAGTAAGTTTATTTTCAGGCCATAGTGGCGTTGGAAAATCTTCACTTATTAATGTATTGATTCCCGGAACGAATCTTAAAACCGCTAAAATCTCTGCCCAGCACATGAAAGGAATTCATACAACAACTTTTGCGGAAATGCATAAGCTGCCTGAGGGTGGATTTATCATTGATACTCCGGGAATAAGAGAATTCGGTACGATTGATTTTAATAAATATGAAGTTTCTCATTTCTTTCCTGATATTTTTGCAGTCGCTAAAAATTGCAAATTCAATAATTGCCTTCATTACACAGAAAAAGATTGCGCAGTAAAACCTGCTGTTGAGAAAGGTGAAATTGCACTTAGCAGGTTCGAAAGTTATTTAAGTATTATGAGTGGTCAGGATATATTTAAATGATTTGATATTTTACAAGATTCTTTAAATTATCTCGGATGCGGGTTTTGATTCAACGGGTTTCACAGGCTTCAGTCACTATTGATGGCAATATCAAATCATCCATCGGTTCCGGACTTTTATTATTTGTCGGCATTGAAGAAGCCGATGGTGCCGAAGATATTGAATGGCTTGTCGGGAAAATTTGTCGATTACGGATTTTTGATGATGTTAATGGAATTATGAATCTATCTGTTCAGGAAGTTAATGGAGAAATTCTCGTAATCAGTCAATTTACACTTCATGCTCTGGTGAAAAAAGGAAATCGACCTTCTTATATTCGGGCGGCAAGGCCGGAGACTGCAATTCCTTTGTATGAAAGTTTTCTGAAAATTATTAAAGAAACCTCAGGACTAAATGTTTTGTCAGGAGAATTCGGTGCCGATATGAAAATTAATTTAATCAATGATGGTCCCGTCACAATTTATATTGATTCAAAACTTAAAGAATGAATTCAAGTGTAACACTACAGGAAGCGCAATCATTAGTCGATAAATGGATAGAAAAATATGGAGTTCGTTATTTCAATGAACTTACCAATATGGCTATTCTTACCGAAGAAGTTGGCGAAGTCGCACGAATAATGGCTCGTGTTTATGGTGAACAGTCCTCCAAATCATCAGACCTTAAAAAGGAACTACCCGATGAATTAGCCGATGTTTTATTTGTATTGATTTGCATCGCCAATCAAACCGGAATTAATCTTACAGACGCATTTCATAAAAATCTGGAAAAGAAAACAAACAGAGATTCAAAAAGGCATTGGGAGAATCCGGCTTTATAAAAAGATTTTTTTTAGGATAATTTTTAAAAAATAAAATCAATTATTACCTGATCGTACCTGGCACTTTTTAATCAGCTATATTTTTAGGTTGTGTTTCCCTAAAAAAATATCTTAAATCTATAGTAAGATAACTCCCCGATAATTCGTTTTGAAATACAAAGTCGTTATTGCCGCGATAATATCCGACTTTCGACAAATAAATAAATGAAAAAGGCCGTTGAAAAGACGCGCCAATATAAATGATTCCACTTTTATCGGTACGATATTCCCATCCGATATTGGCAGAAATTGCAGGTTGAAATATATGATTTCGAAAAGCAACATGATTATAATTGGAATCAGATGTTTGTACGCTGCTTGGAAACATGTCTATCGTTGGTCCCATCGATCCGTTGATATAAATTTTTTCTCCTAGTTGGGAGTAAATCATTAACATGGCCGGGATTTCATAACTGATAATTCTGAAAATGGAATTGTCATTAAAATTTCCATCCATAATTTTAAGACTGTATTTTCTTTTTACATAGTTAATGCCTGTTTCAAAAGCCAATAAATTTGTGAAGTTGTGTCGAACAACCAGCCCTCCGCTAAACCCTGATGTTAATTTCGTTTCGAAATGAACATTGTTCAAATCATTGATAATTTTTCCTGTCCCAAGGAATGAAAATGGCAGAATTGGTTTGTACTGTATTCCAACAGTGGTCATACCTTTTTGAGAAAAGCAATTGGTAGAAAATAAAAAAACAAAAAAGAGTAGAAAAAAAGGAATTCTCATTAATAGAAGTTCATCGACCTTACTCTGTGGTTTTTATTCTATTGAGAAAGCTCATCAAAGCAATCCAATATTCGTGATTTGAAGGCGATTCAGCCCATAAAACTTTAGCACCATGACCTCCTTTTGATGCAGGTATATACTGTATTTTAACTCTTGAATTGATATCCTTCAAAAGGTCGGTAACTGAATCTGCTTCTGCCAGAGATGATGTTGCAAATACCGGTTTGGTCAGCGTTTGAATATGGCTGCTGATGTATTTTTTATCTTCAAAATATTCGCCGGGACTGAAAACGATTACAGAGGCAACTTTGTCGCTTTCTGTCGCTATTTTTAAAGCTAAAGATGCAGAATAGGAACTTCCGAAAATAGTTATCGGCCGTTTGTATTTTTCAAACAAATAATCAACCGCTGCTGATATATCCTGCTCCGCATCGGCATAAGAAGGAACTATTTTTTTAATTCGTGCTTCTTCTGCGGTTTCATTTTTTATTCCGTTTATCTCATCACCCGAACGTTGATCAAGTGCCAGACAATTAAATCCTAATTTATTTAGCCGAAGAGCAGTTTCAGAATATTCGCCACGACTGTAGCCGGCCTGATGACATAATAGAATCACCGGAAAATTACTACTTACCGGATACCAGTCGGCAGTTATTTTCAATCCGTCTTTCGAAGGAAATACAAGTTTAAGTTGCGCAGATGAAACTTGAATAGTCATTGCAAATAAAATGACGATTAGTGTTTTTTTCATTTCCGGAATTTGAAGCAAGTTATGAATTGATATTAGATTTTCGAAATCTGAAAATTTTGACAAAGTTCTAAAAGATGTGCAAAGAATTATTGAGATTAAAATAATTTTATAAACGGACTATTTAACTTTTTTTGATAATCATGTTAAAAAGTCATTTAATAACCATTCTGAACTCCTTTGTAAGCCAGATTCAATATTAATGAACAGTTATCGTTCACTAACATTACAATGTTTAAAAGTACATGTATAATAAAGCCATCATCAAGTGTGGTTGAGTAATTTGCCTGCTATTTCAATCTCCAAAAAATGTACGGAATAATTCTTCAGATTTCACAAGGACCAACAACTGCTTTAGATTCTGCCAATGCAGCCGCAGCGCTAATTCCACCCACAATTACTCAATCTATTTCTTTGTGGGATATGGCAGTAAAAGGCGGTCCGATTCTTATACCTATTGCATTACTGTCGGTAATAGCTTTTTATATTTTCTTTGAAAGGCTTTTTACAATTCGGCGATATTCCAAAATTGACATGAATTTTATGCATCAGATTCGCGATTTTGTTCATAATGGGAATGTCGATGCAGCCAAAATGTTGTGTAGAAACACAAAAACACCTGTTGCTCGCATGATTGAAAAAGGAATCATGAGACTTGGGAAACCCGTTAGAGAAATTGAAAGCGCCATCGAAAATGTCGGCAAACTAGAGATATATAAACTCGAAAAAAACATGGGCTTTCTTGCTACCATTGCCGGTATTGCTCCCATGTTCGGATTTTTAGGAACTATATTCGGAGTAATAAAAATATTTTATGAAATCGCCCAGCAAAACAGTCTTGAGATCAATACTATTTCTGGAGGTTTGTATGTAAAAATGATTTCCAGCGCAAGCGGATTACTTGTCGGTATGCTTGCCTACGGTGCTTACCATTACCTGGTTCATTTACTTGATAGGGTTATCAATAAAATGGAAATAAACGCCGTTGAATTTATTGACTTACTCGAAGAACCTGTTAAGTCTTAAAATTCCGGATTTCATAAACCGGTTTTGAAAAAACATTTTAATAAATAATAACCTTATTCAATGAATCTCAGAAGAAGAAATCGTGCAGTCGGTGAAGTATATTCTGCTTCACTTAACGATATAATGTTTTTCCTGCTTTTGTTTTTTCTTATTACCTCCACAATGGCAACGCCAAATGTATTAAAACTGCTTTTGCCCAATGCTAAAAGCAGTACACAATCGGTGAAACATCCTATTACTATTTCCGTTACAGAAGACTTGCAATACGCTCTCAATAATACTCCAATTAGTTCTGAGGAACTCGAACCTGCTTTAGTAAAACTTATTGCCGGCCAACCTGATCCTACAGCACTTTTGAAAGTAGATAAAACTGTTCAGGTTCAAAATCTTGTTGATCTGCTCGACATTGGAAACCGTTTGAAAATAAAAATGGTTTTAGCAACTCACTCCTCGAAGAAATAATATCCATGGATGCTTCCATCCGTTCCCGCTCTGCAATCTTAACAATTGCTTTACACGCAGCATTGTTTTTGATATTGCTTTTTACGTTAATGACTACAACCATTCCTCCTTTTCCCGAAGCAGGCGGTGGTGGCGGTGTTCTTGTAAATATTGGCATACTTGACGAAGCAGCAGGAGATATTCAACCTATGTCAGAAAACATCACCAAAGAACAAGTGGTGGAAAAAGTAAAACCTGCAAATGCCCAGGAAGAAAAAGTAGTTATACAGGATTTTGAAGAATCACCCATTGCCAAAGAAGCTAAAGTCGATAAGAAACTTATTACTCCTGTTAAGACTGAAGTAAAGACAGAAATAAAACCCAAAGTTGAGCCTGTAAAAAAAGCAGATCCTAACGCTTTGTATAAAGGTAGTACAACAGCAAGTAAATCTCAGGGAACCGGATCAGGGAAAGGCGATCAGGGCGATCCTGCCGGTGATCCAAATTCTAAATACACAGGTAAAAATGGTAACGGTTCCGGTGGTCCAGGAAATGGAACAGGCGATGGTCCGGGTTCGGGCCCGGGAAAAGGCGGTATTTCTTTTTCACTGGCCGGCCGTCACATGGTTCGTACACCTCAAATCAATGACCGTTCTCAGGAGACAGGGAAAGTCGTTGTCGATATTACTGTCGATAAAGATGGAAATGTATCTGCTGCAATCCCCGGTGGCAGAGGATCAACAACAACTTCTTCTCTTTTGTTTAAGCTCGCTAAAGATGCAGCAATGAAAGCAAAATTCAATCCCTCATCCGACGAAGCCGAAATTCAAAAGGGGACAATTACATTCGTATTTCTTGTCCAATAAATACTTCTGATTTCAGTGAAGAAGATTATTTTTTTATTTTTTTGAAGCAAACACTAATTTCTTTTCACAAAATGTCTTCCCGCTTTTCGCTGCAACCGCAAAAAAGCGGTTTCCACTGCAATCGGGGCTAGTTATAAAAGTTCATAACTTCGCTCAAATAAAATTTTCAAATTTTGTGAATTACTCCGAGACACTTGAATATTTATTTAGCCGGCTTCCGATGTTTCATCGCATTGGTGCTGCAGCCTATAAAGCAGATTTAAAAAATATCATTGCTTTATCAGAAACCTTAAATAATCCGGAGAAAAAATTCAAAAGCATTCATGTCGCAGGCACCAATGGAAAAGGATCTGTGTCGCATATGATTGCTTCTGTCTTACAGGAGTCGGGCTACAAAACAGGACTATTCACTTCACCTCATCTGAAAGACTTTCGTGAACGGATTCGCATTAATGGTCAAATGATCGATGAAGAAACTATTACTGATTTTATAGAAAATCACAAAAGTTCTTTTGATGTTATCGAGCCAAGTTTTTTTGAATGGACAACTGCTTTGGCTTTTAAATATTTCGAAAAAGAGAAAGTTGATATAGCAGTAATCGAAACCGGTTTAGGAGGAAGATTAGATTCAACCAATATAATTACTCCTGAATTATCAGTCATTACAAATATCAGTTTTGATCATATGCAATTGCTCGGCGACACCCTCGAAAAAATAGCAACGGAAAAAGCGGGAATAATAAAAAAAAGAATTGATGTTGTTATAGGAGAAAGGCAAAAAGAAAGTGAAAATATTTTTATTGACAAAGCCAAAGAAAAAAATTCATCCATAGTTTTCGCATCGGATCACTATCAATCGGAAATTATTTCATTGGTTAACGAAGTTCAAACTTTTCGTATTCGTAAAAATGATAGTATTTTATACGATAATTTATCTATCGATCTGTCGGGAGCTTACCAGCTCAGAAACATTTGCACCGTTCTACAAACTCTTGAATTATTAAAAAAGAAGTTTTCGAAAATTGATGATGATAAAATCAGAAGGGGTTTGCAAAAAATTAAAGCAAACACCGGACTGCTTGGTCGCTGGCAGGTAATCAATAAAAATCCAATAACTATAGCTGATGTGGGACATAATGAAGCCGGAATAAAATACGTAATGGATCAGCTTAACAGCATGCTCGAAAAAAACCAAGACGATAAAACTCAAAACAAAATAAAACTTCATATTGTTTTTGGCATTGTCAACGATAAAGATCCCTCACACATTCTTGCCATTCTTCCTAAACATGCTTCCTATTATTTTTGCAAAGCAAATATCCCCCGTGCTTTGGATGCCGATGAATTGAAAAAAACAGCAGTAGCTTTTAATATTTTAGGAGAGAGTTATTCTTCAGTAACAACAGCTCTGGAAGCGGCTCAAAAAAATGCAAATAAAGAAGACATCATTTTTATCGGAGGAAGTACTTTTGTTGTTGCTGAAATAATTTGATTTATATAAGTAGAAAATACTGAGTTGCCAATTAAAGTCAGTGCATGTTCATTTAAAAAATGAAATTATTATTCGTAACGCAAAGCATCTATAGGATCAAGTCGTGCCGCTTTTGAAGCAGGGTAATAGCCGGAAAGAATTCCTACTCCAAAGCAAAGTGAAAAACCAAGGACTATCCATTTCCATGGGATGATAAATCCGGATCCGAGAATTAATGACATTCCGTTGCCGACCAGAATACCAAGTGTTACTCCTAAAAGTCCGCCGACCTGGCAAATAAGAATTGCTTCGATTAGAAATTGTCTTCGAATAACTTTTGGAGTTGCGCCGATTGCTTTTCTAATTCCAATTTCGCGGGTTCTTTCAGTAACGGACACGAGCATTATATTCATCAAACCGATTGCGGCACCTAATAGGGTAATTAGCCCTATAACTGTAGCGGCAATAGTAACACTGCTCATTTGAGACATTAGAATATTTGCAATACTATCACTCTTCGTAATCTCAAACGTTTCATCTTCTCCGATTTTGACACCTCTGATAGTTCTGAAAACTCCAGTAGCAGCCCCAATAGCTGCATCCATATTATTTACATCAGGAACGCTTACATTAATAGCAAAAGACATGCTTGGCCTGTGAAAATTCTGTTTTACATTGAAGAGAGGAAGTATGCAAACTTTATCTCCACCAAATCCCATGGAAGAACCTTTTTCTTTTAATGTACCGATCACTCTGTATTTATTGTTGCCGACAGAAATAATTTTATCAAGTGGGTCAATAGAAGGGAATAATTTATCCTGAAGATCTTTTCCAATAATCGCAACATTGTCGCCGTTTTTTATTTCCTGTCCTGAAAAATTTCTTCCTGTTTCAATAGTATATCCACCGGTACTCAAATAATTTTCATTGCCACCCATTAATAAAACGTTAGGATTAGTTTTATTATCACGGTACTTTACTGTAGATGCTCTGGAGGCTAAAGTGCTTACAGAAACCAAACCCGGAAAATCATAATCTTCCACAAACCGCATGGCTTGATGGTATTCGATGGCTTTAAACTTTTTAGGCCTTTTTCCTTTATTCCCAACCCGAATTCGCATACCCCGATTCTGAATTGTAAATGAATTAGCTCCCATACTTTGAAAATTATCGGTAATAGAACCTTTAATTGCATCTATGGCTGTAAGGATACCGACCAGCGCCATAATGCCAATTCCAATGATTAAAGCCGTTAAAACAGTGCGTAAAAGCTGACTTCTAATACTTTGGAGTGCAACTTTTATGTTTTCAGAATAGTCCATAAATATAAAGGTGGACGAAAATAATCAACTAATTCCAATATTATTGATAAGGTAACGTTAAAAGAAAATTAACGTATTATACTTGTTTTTAATAATAGAAAAAAGTAAGTTTGTTTTACGAAAATCCTAAAAACCATATAAACAATGAAAAAAGTATTAGCCCTATTATCCTTAACAGCTTTTTTAGCAGTTAACGTGAATGCACAAACTTCGAGAACAGTTGCTCCTATTGCAAAAAAAGAAGCATCAGCAGTTCAAGATCAAGCAAAAGAAGTTAAAGCTGAAGCAAAGACTGAAGCAAAAGCTGCTGCAGGAAAATCATGTTGCAAGAGTAATAAAGATGCAAAAAATTGTACTGCTGAACAAAAAGCAGCCTGTGCAAAATCATCAAAAGAGTGCAGCGGTCATGCAAAAGTTTCTAAAGATGCAAAAGAAGCTGAAGAAACAAAAGTTCTTGCTACTCCAAACATGGATGGTGCAGAGCCGGTTAAATAATCAGATATTTATCTTAAGAAAAAGCCCTTCAATTAGAAGGGCTTTTTTTTTGATATTGTTTTTAAAGAATTTGTCTCAATGTATCTAACGAAGTTATCTCAAATGTTGGTTTTTCATTATGAGGAATTTTTGCAGGATTAAAATAAACAGTATCCCATCCTGCATCTTTAGCCCCGAGAATATCTACAATAAGGCCATCACCAATCATCAAGCAGTCATTAGCGGAGGCATTTACGCTTTCAGAAGCGTATTGAAAAATTCTCACATCCGGTTTTTTGTAACCCGTATGTTCACTAATGATAATGTTTGAAAAATATTTTGTCAGGTCGGCAGATTTTAATTTTATATGTTGAGCTTCTTCAAAACCATTGGTAATAATATGAAGTGTATATTTTTCTTTCAAAACAGATAGTACTTCATGCGCATGAGGAAATAGATTTTTTTTGGTAGGACTTATTTTTATATATTCTTCGGACAATTCAACAGGAGCGAGTTCTGCATCTAAGCCAATATCCCAAAAGGTAAGTGAAAAACGTTTATCGCGTAATGTTACTTTATCAATTTTTCCCAAACGATATTGCTCCCACATCATCTCATTCCTGTTTTTATATTTGTCAAGAAAAACTTCAAAAGAAGGAACTCCTAAATCCAGAAGTTTGTACTTATGAAAAAGTTCTTCCAATACTTCTGCTGAGTTACGATCAAAATCCCAAAGCGTATTATCTAGATCGAAAAATATATGACTGTAATTTTTCATTTTAGTATTTCGTGTAAAGTTCTGACATGAGTTAATTGAAAAAATGTAGTTATTATCAGTGACCAGCAAGTGATAGAAATAAACATGTAAAGAATTATTTTACTTCTGTTTTTTTCTAATCGAACCATAAAAAAAGTACCTATTGGAATGGAAAACAAAACCGGTGTGAGGGCAGCAAGACCTAATAACCCATAACTTTTCCATATTCTGACCATTCTGCGGGAGCGGCGTGAAAATATTTTTTTCGGAGGAGCTGATTTTTCAATGTATTGGTAATGTATTTCAAGATGCTCCGGAACATCAGCAATTGGATCTGAAAACAATTCCGGTTGTTTGTTTTTTCTTTTATGTATTTTTTTAAAATAATATTCTCTCAGCCTGTCCCACATCGTCATTAACCAATCACTGATATGCATGAAAATAGTAACACCAATCATTCCTCCAATAATTGCATAAATATTTGTTTCAAACCATGTAAAATCATAATTCTGGTTGAGGTATGCGAAGGAAGGCCCAAAAGCAAACTTTACGCTGCTAATTAGAATAAGAGTAAGTATTTTTAGAAATTCTTCCAAAGCGACATAAGATGAAAAAATAAAAAAGCAAATTACATTTTACCGCCAAATGCAAGATCACCTGCATCTCCAAGACCCGGAACGATATACGATTGTGCTGTGAGCTCATCGTCGATAGCAGCAGACCAAATGGTGACATTAACAGGCAGATTTCTTTTTACATATTCTATACCGATTGTACTGGCAAGAGCACAAACGATATGTGTATGTTTAGGTATTCCTTTTTCCATTAATGCTTTGTATGTCATAACGATTGATGATCCGGTAGCAAGCATTGGATCGCAAAGTATAAGTTCACGGTCGGCTAATTCCGGACTTCCAATATATTCAAGCTTAATATCAAACGAACCATCCTTATGATGACGTCTGTAAGCGCTTATAAAAGCATTATCCGCTTGGTCAAAATAATTAAGTAAACCGTAGTGAAGAGGCAATCCTGCCCTCAATATAGTTCCTACGATCGGGTGATTCTCTAATACCGGTACATTGGCAATTCCTAAAGGAGTGGTAACTTCTATATTTTTATATTGAAGAGTTTTACTTATTTCATAGGCAAAAATTTCTCCCAGCCGTTCAAGATTTTTCCGAAAACGCATTCGGTCTTTTTGTATTTGTACATCGCGGATTTCAGAGACAAACTGATTTACTATTGAATTATTCAGACTGAGGTTATGGACCATAGATTTAAAATTATTTTAGCCAACGAATAATGACCGGTAAATTATTTTTCTGGATTTGTAAATATACAACTTCCTTTGAACCGAAGCTCTTATAAAATCTGGCAAGATTAATATCCATTGATCCCTCAAAATCGAGTAAGTAGTCTTCGTTAGAATGCTCCTTTATAAATGAATCAATTAATAGACTCATAGCACCTGTTTCTTTTGCTTCTTTATTTGTAGCCGAAAAAAGAAAAATAAATGAAAACTTCGATTTTAAAAAGATGCAACCGGCAATTAAATTTCCATTCAAATCTAAAATACCGCGACAATCAAGAAGATTTCTGCTATTTGCTTCAGAAAGTAATTTTAAAAAAGTTTTATAATCCCCTTCTTTAAGTTTATTAATCTCCAAACCCTTGTTTAAGCGGAACAAACTGATAATATCTTCCGGAACTACATTTTTTGTGGTTTCTATACCACTTGTTAATGACTTTTTAATATTTCTTCGGAGGTTTTCAGAATAATTTTCCCTTATTTTTTCATAGGATTCTGAAAGACTCAGATGACATGTTAATTTACGGTTGATGGTGAAAGAATTGAAGGAAGTAAAATAGTTGAAACTGTTTAATTGAATTTCAATAAGTTTGAATTTTCCGGGAATGGCAGATAAAAATTCTATTACTTTATTTTCGGAAATATTTACATCGATGCTGAAAAGTCCCAGCTGCTGAGTAAAAAAAGGCTGGAATAAATAATTTATGCCGAATTTTTTTCTTTTGGTTAAAGGGAAAACGGACTTATAGTCGTCTTCCACCAAAGCATCCCATCCTGGAGATACAATATCAAGAAACCAACTTTCTGCGTATAATAAACTTTGAGCGGACGATGTAATGCACGTATCCCACTTTAATTTATTTATATCAGTATGTTTGAGATATCGGATCAATTATATAGCTGCTTTTATTATTTCTTCATAAACACCCCGCCATCCTTCCCATGGTTTTTTATTACTGATTGATTCATTATGCCAGATTGTTATGAATGTTCCGTTTACAGCTCTTATTTCTTTAATTATCGGACCCACATAGCTTAATACTTCCGCCGGCATTATTTTCATATAGTATCGAAGAGTCGCATCCATCACTGCAAAAGGATGAATACGAAGCCGTGTTTCGGTTTCACGCTCCAGATCATAAAAATAAAAAGACGTACATATTCCGGCACGAAATCCTATTTCACCCGAGAATCCCATTGAAAAATCATCCGTAATATCTGCATCAATCAATTGACGATAGGTGGAAGGAAAGGAAAGTTTAATAAAATGTTGCCTGCTTTTTGTAATTTCTCTCATAACTATTTTCTGAAGCCTTGATTGCTCCAGACGCATTCGCCCTGTTCTTTGATTTGAATAAAAAGATGGATGAATGCCAGTTTCCGAATAATCGGCAATTGATTTAATAAGTGATTGAAATTTTTTACTGCTGATAGAAACATTTTTATCGTTTTCCGCATAATCTCCCAGAAGGAAAAAATAAATCATCTCCAAGTTGTATTTATTCTGCAATTCGGTAAGTAAATCATAGGTATCATAAGGATCTTTTTTTCTTCCTGACAGAACAGCGATTCGCTCAAAGAATAATTCAAAATCAAAAGAAGTAAGGGAACGTATTAATGCGCCACAGGTACGAATTAATCCTTTTTCTTTATAGGCCCATGCATTATCGATATCAATGGTTGAAATATATTTAAAAGATTTCTCACGGAAATTAATAGCCGGAAAATTTTCTTTAAAAATTTGTTTAATTTTTTTTGCATAAATATTTACGATCGGTTTATTCAAAAAACCTTTCTGGAAAGCCAGACTTTCAGCTGCATCGAATCGTTGATATTTATCAGGTGTAAAAGGAAGATATTCTTCATAACGGCTTACCATAAAAAAACTGGCCGCAAAAGGATCGAAGGGGATAACATATTTCGGATGAGTGGCAAAAAATGCTTTAGTATCATTCCATTCGAAAACAGATAAATCCTGATTGCGGATCTTTTTTTCAAATAACAAATTAGTCGAATAGAAAAAAAGTTCTTCACCTATAGGCTCAGTACTATAATTAAATTTTGGACCCGTATAAAAACTGAATTTATCTGAATCGGTAGTAATTTCATAATCAATACCAATCAAATCTTTTAAAAGCAGATCAAAGGTGTATCGTAAGCGGTTTGTTATAGAAGTAACGTAGACAAGCATCGATAAAATCATTTAGGGGCAAACAATCAGATCAGTCCCTCGTCTGCAAAGCTATAAAATCCATGTTGTGTTACTATAATATGATCGAGAACTGTTATCTCTAAAACTTTTCCGCCTTCTGAAATATTTTTAGTTAATTGGACATCAGCGGCGCTAGGCTGGTTATTACCTGATGGGTGATTGTGGCATAATATTATTGAAGCGGCTTTTTGATCTAAAGCAGCTTTAAAAATCATTCTTGGGTCAGCAACAGTTCCGCTCATACCTCCCTTGCTTATTTGTTGCTTGCCGATGATGCCATTGGCACGATTCAAAAAAATTATCCAAAACTCTTCATGCATTAAATCACCAAGCAATGGCTGCATTATATTAACAGCTTCAAGACTATTGGTTAACTTCTCCATTTTTATTTCTTTACTTTCTTTTCTTCTTCGACCCAATTCCATAGCAGCGACTATGGTTACAGCCTTGGCTTGTCCGATACCTTTATATTTCTGTAATTCCTGCACATTCATTTTCCCCAGTAAATTTAAGTCGTTTGAATTCCCCGAAAGTATTTTTCTGGCAAGATCTACAGCAGTTTCACCTGAATTTCCGGTACCAATCAGAATGGCAATTAATTCGGCATCCGTAAGCGAATGTTTACCTTTTAATAAAAGTTTCTCTCTCGGCCTGTCTTCTTCAGCCCAAGCTTTGATCGGAAGATGAGAATCCATCTATGCAAGAAAGGGAGAATGTGTTAAAGTGTCGTTTATTATTTGAGTGAAAAACAAAAAAAAGGGACTATAAAGTCCCTTAATAAATATCACTAATAAAAACAGGTTATTTTAAATGATTGATATGAACAGCAAGTTCGCTCTTTAAATTTGAAGCTTTGTTTTTATGAATTACATTAGTCTTTGCAAGACGATCAAGCATTGATGACAACTTTGGAAGTTTGCCGGCCGCTTCTTTTTTATCAGTTACTTCTCTGAAATTTTTAATAGCATTCCGAAGTGTTTTCGCCTGATAACGATTACGAACTCGTTTACTTTCGCTGTTACGTATCCTTTGAAGGGATGATTTGTGATTTGCCATTGAAGTGAATTTTCTAATTTATATTTTCCCGAAAAAGGCTTTTAAAGCAAAATTTTTGGGAGTGCAAATATACTAAAGCCTGATGATTCTGCAAACATTGATCGGGATTAATATGATTTGATTAATTAATATGATTTTATATTTGCCCGGCATTTGTAATAAATATAAAAAGATCCTCAAAAATCTAAGAAATAACCCTAATTTTTAGCTTTCAATTACTAATTAGTAGCCATTAACTATTAACTCAAAGGCTTGTGAACCTTTTTCCGCCTTCTTCATGCCCTCAAAAAATTACTACTTTTAACCCGAATTATGGATAAAATCGGATTAGAGGTTATTGGCATTATTGGCGCCGGAACAATGGGTAGTGGAATAGCTCAAATTGCAGCAATGGCCGGTCATAAGACCATTATTTTTGATTCTAATCCATTGGCTTTGAAAAAAGCTAGCGATGAATTAACCAAAACATTAAGCCGTCTTTTAGAAAAAGAAAAAATTTCTGCGGAAGAAAATAAAGCAATTTGGTCACGTTTGAGTTTTGAAGATTCTTTAGAAAAATTGAAAACTTGTTCAACCATTATCGAAGCCATTATCGAAGATGCCGGTATTAAACAAAAATTATTTAAAGAGCTTGAAACTATTGTAAGTACTGATTGTATTTTGGCTAGCAATACTTCTTCATTATCAATTACAAGTATTGCTTCTTCATGTTTAAATCCGGAACGTGTAATCGGTTTGCATTTTTTTAACCCGGCGCCGCTGATGCCTTTGGTAGAAATTATTCCGGGGATTTGTACTGATAAATCTACAATAGAAAAATCTAAAACTTTAATTTCTAAATGGAATAAAACTGTTGTTTTAGCAAAAGACACTCCGGGGTTTATAGTGAATCGCATCGCCCGCCCATTTTATGGTGAGTCAATTCGAATACTTGAAGAACGTTGGTGCGGAATACCCGGCGATGAAACAGGAATTGCTACTATCGATTGGGCGATGAAAGAATACGGAGGGTTTAAAATGGGCCCCTTTGAATTGATGGATTTGATAGGTAACGATATCAATTATACCGTGACAGAAACCGTTTGGACACAATTTTTTTTCGATTCCAGATATAAGCCATCGTTCACTCAGAAAAGACTCTTCGAAGCAAAACATTTTGGCAGAAAAAGCGGTAAAGGATATTATTCTTATAATGATAAAACGATTCAGCCGACTCCAATGAAAGATAAAGAAGCCGGTGAAAAAATTTTCATGCGTGTTCTGTCTATGCTTATCAACGAAGCCGCTGATGCACTTTATTACAATGTTGCTACTAAAGAAGACATCGATATGGCAATGACAAAAGGAGTTAATTACCCAAAAGGATTGCTGAAATGGTGTGATGAATTAGGCGTTGAAAAAATTCTGGATAATCTTAAATCATTAAGATCTGTTTATAGCGAAGACAGATACAGACCTTCGGTATTACTTCAGCAAATGGCTGATAAAAAAATCAAATTTTACAATTAATTTTGAATTAAAATAAATGTTATGGCAAAAGCAGAAGATTTAAAAAATGTAATCGACTCAAATTATAATTTTAAAGGCGATAGTATTATTCTTGGTACTGCAATGTTTAATAAACAAGCTGTACCAAATACTTATATAAAAATTCCATTAAATGTTGTTAACCGTCATGGTTTAATTGCAGGAGCTACCGGTACCGGAAAAACAAAAACTATACAACAGTTTGCAGAAAGTTTATCCGAAAAAGGAATTCCTGTTTTATTGATGGATATAAAAGGAGATCTCAGCGGTATTTCAAAACCGGGAACGGAGAATCCAAAAATTAAAGACCGTCATCAAATGATAGGGAAAGATTGGTCTGCCTTGCAGTTTCCGGCTGAACTTATGTCAATCTCCGGCGATAAAGGATTACGCCTTCGTGCAACTGTTTCCGAATTTGGTCCGGTATTGTTTTCAAAAATTCTTGAACTTAATGATAACCAACAAGGAGCCGTAGCAATTGTTTTTAAGTATTGCGATGATAAAAAAATGCCTTTATTAGATATAAAAGATTTTCGTCAGGTACTTCAGTATGTTTCTAATGAAGGGAAAAAGGAGTTGGAGATGTATGGACAAGTATCATCTGCAACAGCAGGTGTTATTATGAGAAAACTTTTAGAGATAGAACAGCAAGGCGCCGACAAATTTTTCGGTGAAAAATCTTTTGAAGTGGAAGACTTACTGCGTCACGATAAAAATGGTTTTGGAATTTTAAATATTATCCGGTTAACAGATATGCAGGATAAACCTAAACTGTTTTCTACTTTCATGCTTTGTCTTTTAGCTGAAGTGTTTCAAAAATTTCCTGAGATGGGAGATAAGGCTGCACCGAAACTTGTTATCTTCATTGATGAAGCGCATCTCATTTTCCGCGAAGCAACAAAAGCTTTAATGGATCAATTGGAAACAGTAATAAAATTAATTCGATCAAAAGGTGTCGGTATATTTTTCTGTACCCAGATTCCGGGCGATATTCCTGATAAAATATTAAGTCAGTTGGGATCAAAGTTTCAACATGCAATGAGAGCTTTTACTGCCAACGACAGGAAAGACATTCGCCTTGTTGCAGATAATTATCCGTCAACAGAATTTTATAATACAGAAACTCTCCTTACCGAGTTGGGAATCGGAGAAGCACTTATTACAGTTCTCGATGAAAAAGGTGCGCCAACTCCTCTTGCACATACTTTATTGTGTGCTCCGAGAACAAGGATGGATGTTCTCACTACCGAAGAACAGGATAAAATTGTTTCTTCTTCGGATATCGCCGGTCGATACAATGAAGTGATCGATAGACAGAGTGCTTACGAAATACTTACGAAAAAAATTGAAACCGCTGGAGCAGAAGATGATCAACCTGCAGCAGTGTCAAATAAGAAGGAAGAAGGCAGCTCAATTGCAAATACCATTTCGAATGTTACAAAAAATCCACTCGTAAAACAGATGGCTCGCGAAATTACCAGAGGTATTTTTGGTGTTCTTTTTGGAAAATCAACAAGCCGCAGAAGATAATTATGAATGGTAAAACAATAGCGGAGAAGGTAGTTGATAAAATGATGAACAGCGATTGGTTCAGCCAGTGGCTCGGTATTTCTGTAGTTAATATTGCAGAAGGGAAATGTACACTTAGTATGAAGATTCGTAAAGAGATGCTGAATGGGTTTTCAATTGCACATGGCGGAATTACTTATTCACTTGCCGATAGCGCTCTTGCTTTCGCTTCTAACAGTCATGGAAGAAAAGCGGTTTCTATCGAAACAAGTATCTCGCATATTGTTTCATTAAAAGAAGGTGATGTAATAATTGCCGATGCGGAAGAAAACTCTTTAAAAGAAAAAGTAGCAATTTATACAATTACAATTAAGAAAGATGATGGAGTTCTGGTTGCACTTTTCAAAGGTACGGTTTACAGAACGTCAAAGGATTGGGATGTTTAACCGGGTTATTCGTTTTACAAAGAACCGGAAGTAGGATATATTTTTAATTTATAGTTTTCTATTATCGTGTTAATAAAATATTTTTATGAATGAAGCTTATATAGTCGATTACATCAGAACACCAATTGGAAGTTTTGCAGGTACACTTGCGTCTGTTCGTACCGATGATCTCGCTGTTATTGTTTTAAAAGAGTTGATACGAAGAAATCCTTCCGTAGACCTTTTAGAAATCGGAGATATAATATTAGGTTGTGCAAATCAGGCCGGCGAAGACAATAGAAATGTGGCACGAATGGCATTGCTAATGGCCGGAATACCCGTAACTGTTCCCGGCGAAACGGTAAATCGTTTATGTGCATCCGGTTTGTCTGCTTCTGTTGCTGCAGCAAGAGCGATAATGTGTGGCGATTCTGATATTATGATAGCTGGCGGTGTTGAAAATATGACCCGAGGTCCCTGGGTCATGTCGAAAACTTCAACTCCGTACGGCCGTGATGCTCAGTTGTTCGATAGCAGTTTTGGATGGAGATTTATAAATCCGAAAATGAAAGAAATGTATGGAATATCAGCCATGGGTGAAACGGCCGAAAATCTTGCGGAGAAAGATAAAATTTCACGTGAGGATCAGGATGTTTTTGCTTTTAATAGTCAGATGAAAGCAAAAAAAGCTTTTAGCAAAGGAAGATTTAAAAGAGAAATTGTCTCTGTAGAAATTCCCGGAAAAAAAGGCAGTTCTTTTGTTTTCGAAATGGATGAGTTTATGAAACCCGAAACAACATTAGAAGGACTCAGCAAATTAAATACAAGCTTCAGGAAAAATGGAACAGTTACAGCAGGTAATTCTTCAGGATTAAATGATGGCGCCGCTTCATTATTACTCTCTTCTGAAAAAGGATTGAAGAAATTCAATCTTAAACCTCTTGCTAAAATAATCTCATCAGCAGTCGTTGGAGTAGAGCCTGATTATATGGGTATTGGTCCGGTTGAAGCAAGTAATAAAGCTATAGCGAAAGCAGGGCTTACGTGGGATAAAATTGATATCATCGAATTAAATGAAGCGTTCGCTGCACAATCGCTTGCTTGCATTCGTGCCTGGAATCTGCAGGATAATGATTCCCGGATTAATCCCAATGGCGGAGCACTTGCATTAGGACATCCTCTTGGTATGAGTGGCACACGAATATTAGGTTCTGCAGCAATTGAATTGCATGACCAAAACAAAAAATACGCGTTGGTTACAATGTGTGTTGGAGTAGGCCAAGGTTATGCTGTAGTAATTGAACGAGTTTAAAAACAATTTTGCAATACATTGCATGTAATTTTCACGCAAAGAATACAGAGATGAATATATATGAATTTAATGGATATAAACCTGTCATACATGAATCTTCATTCATTCATCCGAATGCTACTGTTACAGGTAATGTAATTATTGGCAAAAATGTTTACGTAGGACCCGGAGCTGCTTTACGCGGTGATTGGGGAGAAATAATCATCAGCGATGGTTGTAACATTCAGGAGAATTGTACGATACATATGTTTCCGGGGATTACTGTTTTGTTAAAGGAAGATGCACACATTGGTCATGGAGCAATTATTCATGGCAGTACAATTGGTAAAAATGTTTTGATTGGAATGAATGCTGTAATAATGGATAATGTTGTAATCGGAGATAATTCTATTGTAGGAGCTTTGAGTTTCGTTCCCGATGGAATGATTATTCCAGAGAGAAAAGTAGCTGCCGGAAATCCTGCGAAGATTATAAAAGATGTAAGCGATGAAATGCTGGAGTGGAAGAGTAAAGGAACGGATCTTTATAAAAAATTGCCGGCAGAACTGTTTGCAACCTTAACGCCATGCGTACCGCTGAGAGAAATTCCTGCTAATAGACCAAAGCAACAGGAAATTTATAAGACCTGGGTGAGAAAATAATAGAGTAATATTTAATTTAATTTATTTTTTATAAAAGATTTGACAATAAAATAAATTGAAACAATAAGAAAAATAGCTCCAAGAGCTGCAACGATAGAAGAGCCGGCGGGAAAATCGAATTTGTAAGAAATATTTAAACCGAAGAATGCCCCTAGTATACTTATCAAAGCGGCTAACATAATAACATAGCGGTTATTTTTTGCAATCATTATTGCACCCACTGCCGGAATAATCAGAAAAGAAAAAACAGGAATTACTCCACTTAGTTTTACGGCAAATACAATACTTAATCCGATGGAAATATAAAATAAAAAATTCCATAAGCTAAAAGAGCCTTTGGTTTGAAAGTTGTTTTTTGTTAAAGCGGTATCCGAATGGGAGAAACTTTCTGTAACAGCAATAAATTTTTTATAGAAGATTAAATGGAGCAATCCAATTGCAGAAAAAACCATAGCCACCATTTTTATTTGTTCCCAACTTACAGATAATATATTTCCAAAAAGCACTTCTTGTATATCCGAATCACCATGAGGGGTTTTAGAAATTAGCATTACTGTTATTGCTGATGTTAAGGCATAAATAATCCCTATTATGGCTTCAAGTTTTAAGCGTTTGTCTCGGATATTTATAAAGGACATAAGAAAAGCACCCACCAAGGTAAAAACAATTGGAATAACTGTTTTGCCCTTGCCGATATAATCTGAATAGGCAACACCAAGCGATGAAATTTGACCCAATGCAAGATCTACAAACACAATTCCTCTGCCTATAACATGAACTCCCAGATAGGATAATAGAATTCCTACAATTACGCTAAGCGCAAAGGCTTGTATCATGAAGTCAAGTTGAAACATTTCAATCATTTGAATATTTTTTTAGAAGTATTTGGTGAGTATTACTTTTTTATTTCAGGGCGGAAACTAGTTGAGAAATATTGTAATCAAATAAATCGTAATAATTTTTTATACTCTCAAAGGCGCCTGAGGATGTTGCCAGGGTGAGAACTTTTGCGCCTGTTTGTTTTGAAACTACATCAGAAGATGAGGTTGTAAAATAAGGGGATGAAATAATTACTTTTATTTGATTATTTTTTATTTCTCCTATAATTTTTACCAGCTGAGAGGGAGAAGGAGGAATACCGGGTTTAGGTTCAAGGAAATCTACAATCTGCAAACCAAAGCGATTTTCAAAATAACACCATTCATTATGGTAGGCAATTATTTTTGTTCCTTTATATTTTGCCATTGCTTTTGTCCACTCAATAATTTTTCGATCGATCGTTTCATTAAATAATTTTAAATTTGATTCAAAGAAGTTTTTATTTAATGGAGAAACTCTCATCAATCCATTACAAATATTTCTGGCGATTTGTTTCCCATTTAACGGATCGAGCCAATAATGTGGATTTCCAAAAAGATGAATATCGCCTTCACCACGATTCAATGACGAAGGTATTTGCATTAAAGAAACACCTGCAGATGCATCTACATATCCCGGACTTCCTTTTTGTATTTTCGGATTGCGTGAACTTGTCACCAATTGCGGCGACCAACCGGTTTCAAGGTCTAATCCTACAGTTGCAAAAATATCAGCATTTGATAATTTAATAATAAAGCTTGGCTTGGGATCAACAAAGTGTGGATTTTGATATCCTGTTGCAATTGAAAATACTTCTACTTTATCTCCACCAATCAATTCTGCAATACTTTTCAAATCTTGTGTGGTAGTAACAATTCGAATTGTTGAACCATTTATTTTTGAAGCCAATAGCGATATAAGAAGAATAAATATATTGATTTTATTTTTCATTTGAGTTGTCTGAATTATTCAATTTGTTAATTAAGAATTATAACTTATCGATTTAATATTTATGCGCTCCGTGTGAACCTATCACAAAAATCCACCGAAAAAAAACTTGGTTAAACTTTTTTTTGTAATTATTTTCTATTTCTTCAGAATTTGCTGAAGTAGTTTTAGCTTGCAGCTCAATTTTTTGAAATTCTGTCGCATACCAACCAACCGTTAATGACCCGGCTTCTTCAATAAATTTATTCGAAGTGGGTTTGTTTGTATAATCATATCTGCCGGTGAGAAAAGTTCGTTTAGAAACTTGCATTAATAGCATCGAGTAAAATCCAATAGAATTTACAGTATTCACCAGTGATGGTGAATGACTATAATAAAATTCATTCTGGAATGTTACCGACTTATATGTATTGAATTTTACGGGCTTCCATTTATAAGTAAGATCTGCAGCAGCAATAGAAGTGATTTTATTAGAAACATTAGGTCCGGAAATTCCTGTTAAACCGAATTCTAACGTTGCATTGGAAGTCAGGTCCCAGAAATTTTTGAGGTGAGCTAATCCAATAAAATTATTACCCGAACTTCTAATAAAACTCGGACTTTCATGCGGACCATCGGTAAGTTCTAATGTTAGTTCCTGAAAAAAAGTGTGATTTGGAAGAAGCCAGCTAAGCTGTATACCTGCATCATTCATTCCTTCCTCTCCAAAGAATCTCACAAAAGCATTCGGCATATCAATAAAGGGTAAAGCATGAGGATGCAGAAAATTAATACGCCCAAGCATTTGTTTAAACTTTCCAGCTTTCAATTGTAAATGTGCCGGCAATGAAAGAGTAGTTAGGTAACCTTCTTCTACTCCAACATCAAATGCACCTGATTCCTGATCGCGGCTTAGCGAGACAAAAAAATCAGCGCGGACATACGGGTCAACGACTGATTGAAATGAGATTTCGGTTTCATTCAGGTTTGCATTGAAATGGCGGGAATAATTACTTTGATAGCTTGCTCTGAAATCTCCGATCACACTAATATCTGGATTTGCAGAAACTGAACCTCTCGATGGAGTCGAATTTGTTGCCTCAGGAATTTGCAGCTGGTTTTGAATTTGCAGCTGAAGTAATGAATCAGAAGCTGTACTGTCGGTTTGTGAATAAACCGGTATTATTGAAATCAAATACAGTACGAGCAGAAATATTATTTTCATACCCTTTTGTTTTAATAAGTTAAAAAAATCCAAACCGGAGAATTCATTTTGAAAAATTCCGGTGAAATAAATCCACTTTTTTAATTAAACAAAACGGGGAGGGCCTCTTAAAAAGAGAATAGCAGAGTTAGAAAAATAATAGTTTTCAATTTCCGAAAAATAATTTATTGTTGATTGCTGACTTAAAACAAAAGAAAAATTATGGAGAGAGAAATGTAATGGTGGAGATGCTAACTGTAACACATCGCAATGCTGATGGAGAATACTTAAAGCATCACCTTCTGTATGACTTACATGAATATCACAATCATCCGTATGGTCAACTAATTCATGCAGTAACTCATGCGGCGTGATAAAAATAGCAAGAGCCAGCAAAAGAAAAGTGGCAATATATTTTTTGAAATTCTGCATTTTTTTCTGAGAGAAACAAATGTAATTTAAATTTTGAATAGAGGCATAGTTAAGATTAGTTAATTAGTTGAATATAGTCAATTTCTCATATTTCTAATGAGAATTGTTAAATCTTTATTGAGAATTGAATCAAAAATGTTAAAAATGGAACACGGATGATACGGATTAGACTGGTTATCACGGATAAAATTGTGCATTAAATAAATATTTTAGAATTATTTTCAACTTATCATTGCATTTAAAATAAATACTGATATTACTTTATGAAAAAGATAGTAGTACTTGGCTCTGGCTTAGTCGGGAAAGTTATGGCAGCAGATCTTTGTAAGGATTACGATGTAACAATAGCAGATATTAATAAACCTGCTCTTGAGCTGATAGCTAATAATCACAAAGTTCAAATTGCCACATGTGATTTTTCAAAAAAGGAAGATTTAAAAAAACTACTTTCTCCGTTTGATCTGGTAATCGGTGCTGTTCCCGGCTTTATGGGATTTGAAACGCTTAAGACGATCATTGAAAGCGGGAAAAATGTTGTCGACATTTCTTTTTTCCCTGAAGAGGCTCTGGAACTAGAAGCTCTTGCAAAGAAACATAATGTGACTGCTGTTGTTGATTGCGGAGTCGCTCCCGGTATGTGCAATATAATTGCCGGATACCACAATAAACGAATGAAAATTAATAAGTATGAATGTCTGGTAGGAGGATTACCCCAAAAAAAAGAATGGCCCTTTGAATACAAAGCCGTTTTTTCTCCCATCGATGTAATTGAAGAATACACACGGCCTGCCAGATTTGTAGAGAATAAAAATTTAATTGTCCGTGAAGCATTATCTGATGTAGTAGAAGAAGAATTTGAAGTCATAGGAAAACTCGAATCATTTAATTCAGATGGCTTACGTTCATTGATCTCAACATTTTCTCACGTTCCAAATATGAAAGAGAAAACATTACGCTATTCCGGACATGCAGAGTTGATGCGAATATTTCGGGAGACCGGACTTTTCAATAAAGAAAAGATAAATGTAAAAGGACTTGAAATTTCACCATTGGATTTAATGACAAAACTTCTTTTCCCTAAATGGAAAATGATTGAAGGAGACGAAGACTTTACAGTCATGCGTGTAACCATCGAAGGTCAGGAAAACGATTTACCGGTAACATACATTTATAATCTCCATGATAAATTTGACCGGGAGACTAAAACTACATCCATGGCACGAACGACCGGTTTTACATGTACGGCAGCCGCTCACCTTGTTTTGGAAAATAAATTTATCCGTAAAGGCATTTCTCCACCGGAATATATTGGTGAGGATGAGGAGTGTTTTAGGTTTGTTTTAGAGTATCTTGAGAAGAGAAATGTGAAGTATAAAATGAATATTGTAAAGGGGGATTTAGTATAACATTGTTAACCGCTGTGAAGAATTTGGTTACTAATTTTCAAGTTTGCCAGAGGTTAAGAAATTCACCTGAACATACTAAAAAATGTTGAATTTGCTCATAATAGGAGAAGGTTACTTATATAATTGTTCGATCTGGCCCTAAAGAACCCGAAAAATTACTTTATAGCGCAATTGGAATTTCCCTTTTTTGTATTATCTTTCAAAAGAAGTCGGAACAAAAACCACCTATTACATCGACATTATATAAACGATAACATTATTTGTGCATGGCTTGTCATCGTTAATAGAGACAATGAGTTTTTTGAAATAGGGAAAATTCATTCTTCTAATTTTAAAATAATGAATACTCAAACAAGTTCTCACCTTTCTATTCAATTTTATTTCACCTTTTTATTTTCAGCAGCTATAAGTACAGTTGCTTTTTCACAAAATGAAAAGATGATATGGAATGATAAAGCAGAAGCGAAAATAGAAGGCGGCAGCCGGAATGCTATCCCTAAACAATATCGTACAGTGTCTGTCGATAATGTTGAATTGAAAAACATCCTCTTACTGGCACCCATGGAACAGCAGGGAAAAAAATCGGATGTTATTGTATCATTACCATTGGCTGATGGCACTGTAGAACATTTTTCCATTTTTGAATCACCAATCATGGCGCCGGAGTTAGCGCAACGGTATCCTGAAATAAAAACATATATGGGACAAGGCATCGAAGACCCATCAGCAACCGTTCGCTTTGACTGCACAATGAATGGCTTGCATGCCATGATCATAAAAAACGAACAAACTATTTTCATTGAACCTTACAGCAATGCTAATGTCAGTGATTACATTATATATAATAAGCAAGACCTGCCTTCTGCAGACAAATATTGTGAGGAAGGAATGGAGCAGCAAGCTGAAAACATTGTACATGGAAATAGTTTGATGCGGTCAATAGGAACAGAGCTTCGAACGTATCGTTTGGCTATTGCTGCAACAGCGCAATATACTGCTCTTAATGGCGGAACAGTTGCTTCAGCCCTTGCTGCCATCGTTACCACCATGAACCAGGTGAATGCAATATTTGAAAGAGAAATGTCAATACGCATGGTGCTGATCGCCAACAACGATGCAATCATCTTTACAGATAGTGTTTCAGACCCATTTGATATTTCCTATGGCCGTGCAATTCTGATTTGTCCTCAGGCAGAAGGCGCAATTAATTTTTTTATTGGTAATGCAAACTATGATATCGGACATCTCTTTCTTGGTATTAACATAGGAGGCGCAGCTATCGGACGCGTTTGTAATTCCTTCGGCAAAGGGCAGGCCTGTTCTGGTTTTGATGGTAACGGTGTCGGACTCGTCGCTCATGAGATGGGGCACCAGTTTGGCGCCTTTCATACGTTTAACAGCATGAGTGGTAGCTGCAGTATCATTGCACAATACTCTGCTGGAACAGCCTATGAACCGGGAGCAGGAACTACCATCATGTCGTATGCGAGCAATTGTGCTCCGGATAATACACAAATGTTTAGGGATCTATTTTTTCATACGAACAGTTATGAAGCAATTACAGATTATACAATAGATGGAGCAGGAAACTCCTGCGCCGTAATCACGTCTACCGGGAATAATCCTCCTGTTGTAAATGCAGGAGCCAGCGGGTATACAATTCCAATTAATACACCATTCACACTTCTTGGTACCGGGAGTGATCCAAACGGAGACCTGGTTACCTATTCATGGGAACAATATGACCTCGGACCTTTCGGCCCGCCCGACGCTCCTGTTGGAAATGCACCGCTGTTCAGATCTTTTCCTCCTGCAAGCACTCCTTCGCGAACATTCCCAAGGCTTTCTGATATTTTAAATAATACACATACCATTGGCGAAATTCTTCCTGGCTATTCACGCAGGATGAGTTTCCGACTGACAGCAAGAGATAATCATCCAGGTGGAGGTGGTGTTAATTGGGCATCCATGTGGATGAATGTAACGTCTGCCGGCGGAGAGTTTAAAATTACTTCTCCCAATACCAATGTACTCTGGTGTGTTGGAAGCACACAAACAGTTACATGGGATGTAGCTAATACCAATGTACCTCCTGTCAATTGTCCCACCGTTAACATTCTACTTTCGATTGATGGCGGGCTTACATTCCCTATTGAGCTTGCATACAATGTACCCAATGACGGCTCGGAAACTATCACTGTTCCATGGCCTGCCAATATAAATAATGCAAGAATAAAAGTGGAAGCCGTTGGCAATGTATTCTTTGATATTTCCGATGCAGACTTCCAGATTAATTGTCCACCACCGAGTCCATGTTCTTCTGTTACAACTGTCAATTGCGGTTCCGGAAGCTTACAGACTTTCACAGGCGGTGGTTCCGGCTCATGGAATACAGCCTCGTGCGGACACAGCACGCCTGGGTCAGAAAATGTGTATCGTTTTGTAGCTCCTTCAACAGGGACTTACAGCATCCAGGTTACAACAGCCAGTGGCTTTGTGGATTATAGCTGGAAATCTGCTTCATGCTCACCTTACGGATGGGTTTGTATTTCCAGGGTTTCGTCACCGGGACAATACGGTACACTGCCAATGACTGCAGGTGTCAGTTATTATATATTGCTTGATGACGAAGATAACATAGTAGGCACACATAATTTTTATATTAACTGTCCGCCAACTGATCCTTGCCTGAATGTAACTCATTTTGCAGGATGTGGTTCTGCATTTGCACAAACTTATAACGGAGGCAGTGGGGGTCTATGGAATGCAGCCATTAATAATCCATGTGGATATACATCACCGGGAGCAGAACATATATATAGCTTCACGGCGCCTTATACCGGAACCTATAGCATCCAGGTGACTGCAGCCAGCGGCTGGGTGGATTACCAGTGGCAGCCTGCTACTTGTTCTGTCAATGGATGGTCCTGCATTTCCGATATTTCTTCCCCGGGCCAATATGGTAGCATGACCTGGACTGCAGGAGTAACTTATTATATATTGCTGGATGATGAAGATGCAATTGCAGGCACCCATACTTTTTATATAAACTGTCCGCCTTTTAACCCTTGCTCAGAGATAACAACAATCGGTGGCTGTGGCGCAGCGTATCCACAAACCTTCAGCGGCGGTCAAAGCGGTGTATGGAACACAAGCACGGTCAATGTCTGCGGCCTTCCTTCGCCGGGAAAAGAACATATATATAGTTTTATTGCACCGCTCACCGGCATTTATCGTATCCGCGTTACAGTAGCAAACGGCTGGGTTGATTACCAGTGGCAGGCTTCTTCCTGCTCTCCTGCAGGATGGAACTGCATCCAGGATCTTTCTTCAACCGGTCAGTGGGGTGCTTTATCGTGGACAGCAGGGATAACTTATTATATTTTGCTGGATGATGAAGATAATACAGCAGGCACACATACTTTTTATATTGATTGTCCACAGCCCTGTGCAGGTGTAAATATAACTGACATCGAAGGCTATGGCTCCTTTTATGAAAAATCGTACATCGGTGGTGGTATTGGCGAATGGAATACAAGTAGCAACAATTCCTGCGGGGTACCTGCACCGGGAAGAGAAAATATATATAGGTTCGTGGCACCCATCACAGGGAACTATAGTCTGCAGGTAACCTCTGCCAGTGGATGGGTAGATTATCAATTAAAATCTTCTTCCTGTTCTGAAACAGGATGGAGCTGCATTGCAAGGACGAACACTTCCGGGCAGTATGGAAACTTTGCATGGACTGCCGGAACGACTTATTATATACTACTTGATGATGAGGACAATGTCAACAGTAATCACAGGTTTTATATTAATGGCCCGGATCCATGTGCAAACATTACAGCTATTGGGGGTTGTGGCTCAGGTTATACTCAAACGTATACAGGCGGGCTTAGCAGTAAATGGTATACTGCTGCTGTTAATTCTTGTGGGTGGGGTGGAAACGGAATTGAAAAGATTTATAGCTTCATTGCACCTGTCACCGGTACATACAGCTTTCAGACAATTGCTTCTTCAGGTATTTTAGTTAGTTATCAATGGAAATCTTCCTCCTGCTCATTACCAGGATGGACTTGTGGCGCCTTAGTCGTATCTCCTGGACAATACGGCTCTATGGCCTGGACGGCGGGTACTACTTATTACATACTACTTGATGGAGTTAATCAGTTAACAGGCTATCATAGCTTTTATATAAATTGTCCTCCTGTTGATCCCTGTTTAAATGTAACATCAATTACGGGTTGCGGTACTGCAAATTCACAAACCTATACCGGCGGCAGCGGTGGTATATGGAATGCAGTCACAAGCAATGGTTGCGGATTTCTAACAGTGGGAATAGAAAAAATTTATAGCTATGTAGCACCTACAACAGGCACTTATAGCATACAGGTAACATCGGCAAGCGGTTATACCGATTATCAATGGAGATCTTCCTGTACAGCCGGCATATGGAATTGTATTGCTGATGTTTATTATCCCGGTCAATACGGTGCCATGAATTGGATTGCAGGAACCACATATTATATTTTGCTGGATGATGAGGACAATGTAACCGGCACACATACATTTTATATCAACTGCGGAATATGCACCGATCCCCCTGATCCTGTCAGCAATTCTCCAAAATGTGAAAATGTAACCATTACACGTGCAGGCATTCCATCTTCCGGGCAAACATGGTATTGGCAGGGAACATCGTGCGGCACAAGTACTGAATTAGGTTTTGGTCCAAAGTATGGAGCAACAGCATCAGGTACTTATTATATCAGGTCTTACAACAGTGCAGTCAATTGCTGGTCGGCTGGTTGTGGCAGTGTAACAGTAACGGTAAACCCCGCTCCAGCAGCACCACAGTTGGTCACTGCGACTCCTTCATCCATTTGCATTGGTGAAAGCAGCAATCTGAATGCAACAGCAACAGGTGATGAATTCGGTTTCACGGGATTTTATGATGTATCAAACTGGACTCCTGTTATTGGTCCGGGAGGAATTATTAATACCAGTGACGCACCTTCATCGGTTTCCATTACATCAGGAAATAGCAGTGAAGCGGGTAGTACATTTTTCAAAAGAGGAATAATTTCTTTAAGTGGTGTAATTAAATTTACCTGGAATTATTCCACAACGGACGGAGCAATTTATGATTATCCACAATTAATAATAAATGGCGTAACCACACTACTTCCCGGTTTCAATACGGGAGGTGCCAACATACAAAGCGGAACGTGTGTCATTCCGATTGCTGGAGGAGAAACTTTTTCACTATGCATGTTTACCTCCGATGGATTGTGGGGTGCAGGCACAACAGTGTTTTCCAACTTGAGTGCTCCTATTGCAAATACCATCAACTGGTACACTGTTGCAATTGATGGAACAATCATCGGTAATTCATTAAGTGGTGCAGATATTCCATTCAGCTCTTCTGCCTTGGGAACCGTTGATTACTATGCAGAAGCAGTGAGCGCTGCAGCCTGTGTAAGCACAGGCAGAACTGCCGCTACAGTAACTACTGATTCGTGTATGATACTCCGCCTTGTTGTTCTACTGCAAGGATTATATGTATCGGGTCATACGATGACGGCCACTTTATATAACCTGGGACTAAACAGCGATCCAACAGCAAGCGACTCAATAATTGTAGAGTTGCATGATCAGTTTGATCCTTCAGTGGTTGTCCAAAGCATAGCTGTATTGCTGCACATTGATGGATCAGCCATCGCACATTTTCCTTATGCTGTATTTGGAGGCACTTACTATATTGCAATTCACCATCGCAATTCCATCGCAACCTGGAGCAAGCTGCCCGTAACACTGGGGCTAAATACTATCTTTGATTTTGCAGAATAATAGTTTATTGAGGTAACCATAAAAATCAAAATACAGAACTGCACGATCAATTAGATCGTAAATCGAAAACAACAACCATGGCATGTGCCGCCGATTTTACCTGCACAACGACTGTATTTCTTATACTGGAAAATTAATTTATTCGCAAAGGAATTTCTCCTCTTGAATTTATTGGTGAAGATGAGGGGTGTTTTAGGTTTGTATTACCGTTTCTTGAAAAAAGGGATGTGGTATAAATTGGATAAAGAATAAAATAAATTTATTTTTATTAATAAATGAAGTTAAATAATATTAAGACTAAGTTGCAAGTAATTTTATTATCTTTAAAGAAATTTGAATAGCATTTAAATGAAAACAAAGCATTTAAATATTTCAATATAAATCATTTTGATTAACTTACTTTTAATTATTACATCATGTAATTGGAATCGTGCTCAACGTGGTGGTGCTATCGGCGCAGGTGCAGGCGCTGGGATAGGGGCAGCAGTAGGCAACAAAAGTAATAATACAATTGTTGGAGCCATTATCGGAGCTGCCGTTGGCGGGGCTACCGGTGCACTAATTGGTAATTATATGGATAAACAAGCAGAGGAACTTCAAAGAGATTTAAAGAATTCTAAGGTGGAACGAGTCGGGGAAGGAATTAAAATAAAGTTTGACTCAGGAATACTTTTTTCTACGGATTCCAATCAGCTAAATGAAGCAAGCAAAGAAAATCTTAGCGATTTGTCAAAGATATTGCAAAAATATAATGATACTAACATATTAGTCGAAGGACATACTGATAATACAGGTTCATCTGTCCATAACCAGACATTATCTGAAGAGCGTGCTTCTTCAGTTTCGAGGTTCCTGAAATCGTATGGGGTCGCAGGTATCAGAATATCAACGAATGGCTATGGAGAAACACAACCTATTAACGATAATTCTACTTCAGAAGGAAAACAACAAAACAGAAGAGTAGACGTTGCAATTTTCGCTAATAAGAAATTAAAAAAGGCAGCTGAAAAGGGTGATTTAGGTTTGAGTAAACAATTATAATTTTAAATGATATTTTGTTGCTTATAAAAATCAGTTATCTTTGCGCTCCTTAAAAAAGAGGAGTCCCGCGTTTTTCATGCGGGAGGGTCAAAGGTTGAAAAAAGAAAAAATGGGAGCATAGCTCAGCTGGTTCAGAGCATCCCGCGTTTTTCACGCGGGAGGATCACAGTTTGAGAAAAGAAAATAAAAGGGAGCATAGCTCAGCTGGTTCAGAGCATCTGCCTTACAAGCAGAGGGTCACAGGTTCGAACCCTGTTGTTCCCACTTCATTATCAAAGGCTTGCAGGGTTTTGGCTTTGTAAGCCTTTTTCATTTGCATACAATTTGCATATAGCCCCTGTCTATAACATTAATTAGTTGATGTTTTGGTAATACTCTCTTTTAAGTCGTTCAATACTTTTAATCCCATAAACAGCTATAAGGTAGCTGAGGAGCGCACGGGCTTTTTTATCCCTTGCTTTTTCTTGGGTTGTTCTTTTCTTATTCATACCTCCGCAAAGTAAACATTGAAAACAGGAGGAGGCAACCGCTTATATTAAAAAATAATTCAAAAAGCTCGAATTGGTCGGATGCCCCCCTGAGAAGTTTTATTCACTAAAACCGAGTTTCCAGTTGAAAAAGAAATCGTATAAGCCTGAGTGCCTCCAAAGAGGTATTCGGTAGAGCTCCAATACGAAAAATATGATAAACTTGCTGATGGATTATATTTATTAATAATATATGTCTGTAAATTTAATAACTCCATTTCATCTATTGCTGGTAAATACCAATCATTATAAGTTCCCATATTATCAGTATAAGAATAATTTAGACAAATTTGTGCAGCACTATTTAAATGCCCGGCCTGTGAAACAATGGCCAATGAATTATTAAATCCATCCCAATGACTTTGTGCTGTAATTCCAATTTCTATATTAGAAATATTACTATAAGGTTTTGTTGTTGCTTGTATAAAATCACCTAAATCTGTTAAACCAACAATTAACCCATGTTCAACGCCTGCGATCTTATAAAGATAAAAAATAACTCCACCACCAAATAATTCACCTATGTAATGAGAATATGAATCAGATGATCTTCCAGCATACAAAGCATAAGGAACACTTAGCATTTGTTGTGTTCCCATATCAATAAAAATGCTTTCAATACTATCGTACACTTCAACTTGTATGAACTTTGAACCATTACCCCAATTTATCAAACTGAAATTTCCTGTTATAGCTGCTCCTTGACCAATATTTAAATTGAATAACCCTAAAGTATTTGTAGTTGCAATATGTGTTTCACTGTAAACAGTTGTTCCTATTGCAGAAGAATCATGTATACTAAAGCGCAAAGAAATATTTTTATTATTTATTAAATCTCCTTTATTGTTTCGGGCAACAGCTTGGTATGAAATTGCCTGAGGAGGCTGTGCATCTATAATTGATAAATGGAAAATAAAATATAAAAAGAGTAGTAGTTTTTTCATAATAAAAACATTTATACTTGCTTTGAGTTAATGCAATTTATTAAAAAAAAGTGATAATCAAAACTAAATAGATATTATCTACTGCTATGGTGGCTTATTTCAGTAGTATTTTGCAATATTTCATTCTGTAATCTATTCGAGGATATTGTAGTTTTCAATATATCTTCAATTGAATTTAATTGTTCTGGATTGAGCAACTTAATATTTTCTTGATTGATTAATGTATTATTAATCTGTATGAAATTATTTTGATTTTGAATAGAAGTATTATTTACTAATAGTGTATTTGTTCCTAATATATCAAAATAAAGTTTTGCGGCTTTCATGTCCCCTTGTAAAGCAAAAAAATAAACCCTTGATAATACATTTGATCTCATAAATTTAAACTGCTCTATTTGTCCTTCATAAAGTGGGTGTGTATGGTATTCTTTTAAATGTTTATTTATTGTTTGCCTGCTTAACCCAGTCTTATCCGCCAGTTCGCGTTTTGAAGGCATCCTATTTAGTTCTTGCATTAGTGTAGAAATTGCCCATGTAATTTTAATATGGTTGTGTTCCCATGTTTCATTTTTGGTTTCTTCGTTTGTTACGGCATCTATTTTTTTAAAAAGTTTATCTCTTTCAACTCCTTTTGAATTATTAACAAGTGGTTTTAAAACCTCGCTTAATAAATTTAATTCTTTTTTTGTTAGAGGTTTTAAGTCTTCCCATGTTATTTTTTTAAGTTTAAGAACTGCTTTAATTTTATTTTCCGATTCTGTAAACTTTTGTAAACTCTTTTTTTTTACTTTCATTTCAATTTAAAGTTTGATTAAGTATTTTTTAAGTTCCTGTAATCGGTTGAGGTATGGCAAGAATGTTTGTTTCCCATTGTTCGCTTTCACGGTTGTTATGTGTGATTGAATAAACAAAGGAATGTTTGTTATCGTAATGCATTGGTTCAGTTTCACAGGTAAAGCTTGCAAAGTTGCAGTGTTAAAGTATTTTTCAAGTTCAGTAATTTCCTGTACCCAGCTTTCTGTCTTTGGCTGAATTGTTGGTATTTGTTCCGGTGGAGGTAAAATAAATTCTTTAAAATCAAATTTTATTAAATAGTCGGCAAGGTCAAACCCTTGTTTCTTTTCGGCTTCGGTGGCTTTACGTTCCAGTAAATCGGAAACGGTAAAGATGGCAAGGTGTGTAAGTTCTTTTGCTTTGTTACTCCATTTCTCAAACCCGTTCAGGTCGGGAAATAGTGTAACAGTTCGCCCCTTTAGTATGCCGCACTTTTCAGCGTTTAGGTTGGTAAGGCTACCAACGGCAACCCAAATAAACTGCGGCAAATAAACGCTGGCAATCACAGCCGTTTTTTCGCTTTCAACTATGGCAACGGGTTTTCTCTTTTCAATTGGTATTAGTTTCCCGTCCTTATCTTTTTCAATTAGTAAGTGTTCACCAAACAAACATTGCCTTAACTCAAATTCAGGTTGGCTAATTGCTTTGTGTACCCAGTAAACAGGTAGTTCAAGGTTCTTTAGTCTTTTTCCTGTGGTGGGGTTGTAAAGCATTATTTTACCCGTTCTTATTTTGCCCTGTGTATCTATTTGCCAAAATACCGTTGCACCGTTCCAATGTTTTGAGGTGGCAATGAAATACCGGCTTATTAACTGACTGGAAACCTCCACCCCGAACAGATCAATAAGGAACTGTACAAAGTGGTTCGCTTCAAAAGCTGCGGGGTTCAGGCTGGCTTTAAATATCTCAACGGGAATAAATGAAAAAGGCTTTTGCTGAATATCGGCTTTGGGTTTGCTGTACCCTTTCGGCTGGTATGTATCAAGTGAAACATTGTTATCCTGAAAATATTGTTTCGGGGTGTAATGGTAACCGCAATTACTTTCACGGTTGCACCTGCCAACGGTGGGGTGTATGTGTTCGCCTGTTTCCGTATCAATGTAAAGCGAAAAGGTTTTACCCTTACCACAATTAGGGGCTGGGCAACGGTAACGGGTGTTCATTCCCTTGTATGGTTCTAATATGTATCGGTGTTCACTCATTATTTACTTTATTAGTGTAACAGGTGTAACACTTGTAACAGAGTGTTACACCTGTTACAGGGTGTTACAGTCTTTTAAAATTCTACTTACTTTCATGTGTGAAATACCCAGTTCAGTCCCTATTTCCCGAAGGCTTCGCCCTTGCTGTTTCAAATCGATTACCTTTTCGTTTAGGTTTTCTTTGTCCTTTTCGGTATGTTGTTTCAAGTGTTCCCATTCCTTACCGAAATTCACAAACTCAAACAGTAAGAAATTAAGGGGCTTATCAATTTGACAAACACAAACATTTTCAGCATCGTAAATTTGTTCGGTATTCCGTTGCTTAATTTGTTTTAGATATCGTAAATTTTTGTCGCTGTGGCTTTCACCTATTGAAAAGGAACTATCACAAAAGTTTATTAGCATCTTACTGCCCTGTAAATCATTTCGGGTAATTGCTTTTGATAAATCCCTTTTTGGTGTGTGTGCAAGTGCTAAAATTGAAAGTCCGTATTTGTTTTTTAATGCTTTCAAATGTTTCATTAATGGCAAAGCATCTTTAGCCTTTTCAGTTTCATTTTTTAAATAAGTAAGGTTATCAATAATTAAAACCTTTGCCCCTGTTTCAGAAATACTTCGCTCCAATGAATAGTTGAGGTAATCCTCAAATGTTTGGTCTTTGGGTATGGTGGCATCGGGGTTTATTTCAATCCTTATAAAGTTGTTATCAAAATTGTAATGTTGTTCAAACTTTATTGAATATCTGTTTTCAAACTGTTTGTCGCTTAACTCAAAATCAAAATATAAAATCGGTTGCTTTGGTGATTCCAATTTAAAGCCCCGTATCTGTTCGCCCTTGCTTATACTGTTACCTATTTGTACGGCTAAAATTGACTTACCTAAATTTGTATCGGCAAACAAAATACATAGTTCACCCTCAAACCAAAATTCACCAAAAAGCATTTGCGGAATAGGTCGGGTTTTGGCTTGCTCAATCCAACAGCTTGCTGGTTTTACAGTGAATAGTCCTTTACTTTCTTTGGCTTCGTTGCCTTGCTTTATAAGTTGTTCAGCTTCGATTTTAATATCCTCAACTCCTATACTGTATTTATCAAATTCAAAATTTGTTTTCAGTTCCATATTAAAACAGTTTTAAGGGTTGAGTAAATAAATTTGTGTCGGTAGTGTAATACTCTGCACGGTGTTTTGATACTTTACACAGCCCCCGTTTCATTTGCCCCTCAAAATGTTTATCTTTGCCTTGTCTTTTATGCAAAGAATTATCGGGGGTGTTCAATGTCTTAACCATTGTTACCCCCTTTTTTCTTTAGATAGTTTACGGCTTCGATGGCTGTTTCTGCCAACGTCTTTTTTCTGCCTTGCTTTAAAAAGTTATCAATTTCCGATTTTAGAAACCTCAACTTTTTACCGCCTTTGTGTACTGGAATAATACCAGCGTTCACCCATCCGTAAACTGTGGGCTTGGTCGGTTTGTCGGGGTGGTAAATACAAAGTTCAGATAAATCAAACCAACGATCGGTTTCGGTTGGTTGTTCGTTACTCTTTTCAAGTAACAGCCTTTTTATTTCGCTTACTTCATTAGTAAGGTGTGTAACGGCTTTCGGTAAAGTTTCAAGGGTTAAACCCTCTTTTGAATTTTCCATTTGCTTACAATTATTTTAAAATGTGTAGCAAACGTATATTGACTTTAAGTTTTCAAAAAGAGGTTAGTAATGTTAGTATAGGTTTCGTAATTTTCGTAATAAAAATAGTAGACTGTTTACCTTTTTGTAACATAATCCCTTGCCCAGTTTGTTTGTATTATTTCGGTTTTATATCCTTCAAAATAATCACCTAAAAGGGCTGCATATTCTTTTTGCTTTTCGTGTTTCTTTTGTGCAATATCTTTATAGTAAATATAAAACACGGTATAAATTTTCTGCTTTGTGAGTGTGTGTTTCAACTTAAAAAGTGTTTCAGGTTTTGTTTTCAATTCAAACGCTGATTTCAAATACTCATTCAATTCCTGTTCGGTTAAATATCCTTTCTCAACTAAACCAGCCTTGAAGTGATTGTATATTTCAACAGGGGTAATGTTATCAAAGTTGTTTTTAAAAGTCGGTGTTTCTTGTTCCGTTTGGGTTTGTTGATGTGGTGAGTCTTGCATCAGCGGGGTAATTTCATTGATAAATTCTAATAGTATTTTCAATGTGCTTTCGAAGTATTGATTAAGTGAATATTTACTTTCAATAAATAACAATTGTTCATGTGTTAATTCAAAGGATTTTTTGCCTTTAAACTCAGGAAATTGATCTAAAGACAAATCGGTTTTTATTTGTTTTAGAAAAAACATTCTTGCGCCCTCATATTCGCAAGACAAATCTTTTTTTAGTTTATCGAGAAATATTATTTTTTCAGTTTTGGAAAGTCTTTCTAAAATAATATTTATTTTCATTTTTTCTTTTAAGACGAACTCTTCAAATTCTCTTTCAGATGGTTTTTCATTATTATCATTTAAAAATTCAATTACTATTCCCGTTATTAAATCAATCGCTAAATTATTATCAATTATGTTTTCAAAGTAATTTTTCATTTATGTTTTAAGTTTTACAAGTCCAACATTGTTTTGTCGGCTGTTTTGCGTTTAGTTTTCAAAAATTCATTATTTCGGTTGCCAGCTTTCGTTTCTCTGAATCTTCAAAACCAGCAAAATAGTTTTGGGTTGTTTTCATATTTCGGTGGCTTAATGCTTCGCTTACCTGTTCCATTTTTGCACCGCTTCTTATTGCGTTCGTTGCAAAGCTATATCTTGCCCAATAGCTTGAAATGTCACCCGTAATTCCTACGGAGGTGGCAAGGTCTTTCAAATGCTGGTTAATAAAGCGAGTGAAATTCTTTATTGATGTATGCTTTTTGTATTCTGCCATTTCATCCGAAAGGATTGAAAAAATAAAATTGTTCGGCAATCTGTTCTTTGCCCCGTACGTGTCAATTACAGATTGTGTAAACTCATTCAGGTAAATAATAGTTGGCTTCAAATTTTCTTTTAAAGTATTGATAGTTTTTGCACGGTAAAACTGTATTGTGTCCCCAGTTAAATCTTTCCATCGTAAAAGGGCAATGTCTTTAATGTTAATTCCATTACAGGAATAGGAAAAAAACCAAAAGTCTTTTGCTTTCTGTTGTTCGGGTGTTTCTGGATTTGCATCAAACAACCTACGCAAATCTTCTTTGTTTAATGCTTTTTTTACTCCGCTTACAGACGGAATTTTATAGCCGTATTTGTTTGACTTCTTTAAAAAGAAAGGGTATTGTTCAGCTTCAATTTCGTTTTGACTTATTGCAATGTTAAATACGGTTCGTAATGCACGCAAATACATTGATACGGTTGTACGGCTTCGTTTCATTTGTCCTGTCATAAATTGCTCATACTGTTCCAGCCATTTAGGGGTAATTTCTGAAAATAAAATTCTTTCGTGTTCTTTTCCTGTCTTGTATTTAAAAAAGCCCCTTATAGAATTCTTGCTCATTTCGTAATTGTCGGCTGTTCCAAAACTCTGCATTTCCCTTAATCCCAAAATGATATTTTGATAATGGTAAAAAATGTTTTTTCCTTCGGTTACTTTTTCAAATAGCCTTTTCTCAAATGTTTCAAAGCTGAATTTCTTTAATCGATCGGCTGTGTTCTCTGCATGGCTTAACAAACCTTGCATTTCCTTTCTCTGCTCTTTATATTCCTGTCGAGGCTTCACCGTTAGCCATGTACTTTTAAAATCCGTTTTAGTCATTTCAAACTTTGTTGAATAAAGCATTTGTTTTCGGTTCGGCTTGTAAAATACCCGAAGCTTTACAGGGAATAGCCCGTTTCCTTTTGCTCTGCGGGTATCATGAAACAGGGAAATAAAAAGTGTTTGATTTACGGCTTTTTCCATTTGCATACAATTTGCATACAAGATACCGAAATAAACAAATAACAAACAAATAATAAAAATAACTTTTACATAGATAAAATAGTCATAAACAAAGGGATTCAGACAATAAACGGCTAACAAAAATATCACCTAAATTCTGCCTTACAAGCAGAGGGTCACAGGTTCGAACCCTGTTGTTCCCACCCTCAAAATCAACCTCTTATGGAAACGTAAGGGGTTTTTTATTTCCCTGGTTTAAACATGGTTTAAACATTTTAGTGCTTTTTAGAAGATATTTTTATTCCTATCTTTTTAGAAGTTTAGGTTTAGAATCCGGTTACCATGGCAAAAATTGAATACCATCTCTACGACTTAAATCTTACGCAAATTCAAAAGGAATTGTTGAGGTTAAGCAAAGAAGATAGAATTACGAAGAGTACATATGATTCATTGATTCAAAATTTTAATATTCAATTAGAAAATTTTTGTAAAGAATATTCTATCAACTTTCCTGAATATGCAAGGTTAGGTGTACCGATTGTAGTTAGAGGTAAAGAAAATGTTTATCAATCATTTTTATTTCTTACCCTTATTTATATTGATGTCTTCAAGATTAATTCATTTCTAAATTATCAGTATGAGACTTTCACAGCCAACTATTATGCGACCGATAAATCAGCACTCATAGGTTTAATTGAATTTATAACCTATGAGCAGGTAAAAAATATTAACCCAAGTGATGCCTTGCAACGTTTAGAAAAAATTATGAATTGGGTAGATCATGTAAGATTGAAAACATCCGATTCTCCGGTAAAATTTAACAATAAACAAATAAGAGTAAACGAGCAATATGTGGATAAGATTACAGAAATTCTAAACCCTTATTTTTCCGATCACGACAGACCATTATTAACTATTTTATTGAATGGTGAACCCATTGAAGGGAATATTGTTTTTAATGAGGATGCAAACAAGCTTTTAGATGCTTTTCTTAGAATCCATGATAATAAAGTAATTATAAATAGTAAAAGAAATCTTCAGGATTGGATCTGTCGATATTTTAAATATTTTCACAACAATGAACTTAATGTTATTGCATCAAACTATGCCCATAAAATAATTTCAACAAAAAAACAACCCTGCTCAGATCCAATTAAAGGTATAGTGGAACTATTTTCATAAATTTTTGTACTCCTTTTACTTTAGGGACTTGTAAGGATCAAGGCACACTTCTAGTTTTGTGGCCGATGTCGTATTTACCACCAAATTTCAGAATTATAGATCTTACGTTCGAGCAGTATGATCAGCTTCGGCAGGATCACCTGCAAACCATTGTTAAGAGTATTGCTGAAATGAAGACTTCAATTCACACACAAAAAATTAACCTGGAACAGCTTTGCGAGATTTACAAATGGCCGAAGCCTACGGTCTATGGATGGGTATCAAAAAGATATATTCCACATTACAAAGTTGGTAAAGAATTGATTTTTTATTTTGATGAGATTGAAACGTGGATCAAAAAACACAGAGTAAAAACAAATGAAGAAATTGAGGAATCATTATGAATAAAATAATGAAAAAGAATGATAAGCATACAGGAGAAGAATTTATCGCCAAACGGAGTAACCAGATATTTGCTAACCCGAAGAATCGATCAGATTTTAATAATAACAAAGCGAACATAAATAGAAAAGAGAAGAACCCAACTCAATTTATACTGAATAAAAACCGCGAAATTTTAAAACGAATTCTGGGCGATAAAAAATATGTTGAAGTATCAGAAGATTTTCTTCGTGGCGCTCAATTTGATTTTCGTAAATACACGAGTGCTGATAAAACAAGGGATGGAAAATATTCAATTTATTTAATATTTGACTATGCGCTTATTCAATTAGAAAATAATAAATATAAAATCGAAAAAAATGTATAACGGAATTGAAATACCAAAATTGCATCTGGGCGTTGCACCCGCACCCGCCTTGGCTGAAATAACAAATAGCCTGGCCAACGTTAAAAAAGTAAATTCACGCCTGATATGGTGTATAGTTGGGTTAGCAGGAGTTGCTACAATTTCTATTATCGCTTATCGCATTTTAAAGAAAAGGGAAAATAAAATTTGATCCGCCGGCGCCGGACAGAACTTCAAGAAATTATGTCTTGTCCTGAAATAGGTTTACACTAAATAATTTACCAATTTCTGAAAATCCAGCTGTAAAAAGTTCGGTAATTGAAACCTTGGGTGTACGTTATAGATAGTCAAAGCCAGCGTCGGACACGGGTTTTTGATTTTAAGAATGTTTAATCCGTAAACATTCCGTAAGGGAATGGATCTCCTACCAGATTTTAAATTAATCTCATGTTTTGGGGACGAATAAAATTGTTTAATTGCAAGTTGCTATACTATTTAATATTTCATAACTTTGACCTTGAAAAATTATTTTTAAAAAATGTCTCATTGGAAAATTCTAGGATCTGTAAAGTATAAAATAATAATGAATGACTACGGTCAGGAAACAGAAGAACAGCATTCTTGGGAAACGCAATTACATAGTGATCGGGAACCATCAGAGATGCAATGTAAAGCTGCCATTACTAAAGATTTCCATAATCGTACTACTTTTCAGACTACAAGGGTTGAAATGGAATTACTAGCCGTTACCGTTTTAGGTGTGGAAGAAATATAACACAATCGTAAAATCTAATCTGTTTTTCTGTTATGAAGTCTGGTATATAAAGCCCGACCTAAGTTAACTTCTATCACTTAGAATTCATCAATTATTTCAACCGTTGAATATGCAAAAGGACTTTGATCAATTTGCATTTGTAACACCCTTCTAAAGTTATTCAACTCACGTTCTTCAATTACTTTTTGTAACGTCGTTTTACCTGCATATCCTTTTTGTAGAATAATTTCAATAGCATCATCAATTCCCGTCCACTCACTCCGCGGCAAAGTGACCCGCCTAAAATTAAACAAAGGCTCTGCTGTTTTGCAGAGCATTATGACTACAATTTTCCGTATGCTGTACATTGTAAACATTTTTCAGGACGAGTCAGAGTCCTTGATGTCAGAGCCGCCTTAGTAATAAGCTCCTGACACCTTGCCTATCTTTTTTTCTTGCTATTTCATATTCTATTTTACAATAGCATTTTAAGATATTCTAACTACTACTTATCATTTTCGGCAGTTCGCAATTCGTTTTTTTTATTCTGGAAAAAAAATAATAATCATGTGTTAAAGCAAATTAATACACATTAATTTGGATTAATTTGCTTTAATTTGAATTGCTATGGATTAATATATTTTAATTCGAAATAATGTAATTTGTATTGGGATAAATTTGTTTTTTTTCGTTTTTTTTCTGATGGATTGTAGATTCTATCTCGAAAATTTGTCGAGAAAAATATACTTTTAAATCCCTATAAGTATTGTATATTCATCAGGTTTATCAATTAGTGTTGATTTTGAGATTTTTGTTTAGTATAGTAATCTAAATATCGTTTTATTAAATAATGACAAGAAATTGATGGAAATCATATTCCGAACCATAAATAAGTTTTGGTCAAAATTTAAGTTTAAAATTGTAGATTAGTGCTATTCGGAAATACAAATAACTAATTGTGGTAATGTATTTAAAAGAAAGAAATTTGATTTTTTAAAAAATATTCATCTGCAATAGTTTTAAATAGACAGAAATCTTCCGGCAGAGTATTTTGAAAAATGTGATTGAGTGAAAAGTAATAGAACTTTAATAGCATGGAAAAAGAATTAAAATCAGAGGGTAAATGTTTGTTCTGTAATAGGACATTTTCACAAAAGGAAATTGGAAAACATTTAGCATTACATTTATTAAAAATGGAAAAAGACGACGTCGTCAAAAGCCCTGAAACGTTTTGTCATTTCGTTGTTGAATCAGACGTTATGTTTTTGCAATTATTGGTGAGAGGGAATTGTATTATGAAAAAAATTGACAGATTTCTTCAGGATATTTGGTTAGATTGCTGCGGACACCTGAGTAATTTCGGTCATCAGGATTTTAAAATAAAAGTCAACCATAAAGTGTCTGATGTATTTGAAACCAGGGTGAAAATATATCATGATTATGATTATGGCGATACTACAAGAATATTTCTTAAGGGAATTAAAAATTACAAACTTAAACTTAAAGAGGATATAGTTTTACTGTCGAGAAACGAACCTTTAAAACTAATTTGTACTAAATGCAAAAAACAACCTGCAGCAAATATTTGTACTGTTTGCGATTGGAATTTTTATTGCGAAAGTTGTTCGGTTAAACATGAAGAGGAATGTGAAGATTTCAATGATTACGCAAAAATGCCTGTTGTAAATTCTCCTCGCATGGGAATTTGTGGTTATACCGGTGGACATATTGATAAAGAAAGAGATGGAGCCTATACTGTTAAAAAAGTAAAAATAATAACAACAATGCGAAGCAATTAGGCAAAGTCCTTTAAAGAATGACGAGGAAAGTTGGTTCAAATGAAAGTAGGAATACTGAAAAGAAATAAGAAATAAAATAGTTCTATATTTAGCTAAAATTAGATATTTATTCAAATAAACTAAGTATATTTATCTTATTTTTATAAATTTGTAAAATATGGCAAAAGGAAAGCACTTAAATCCATTTTCGGAGCAGCTAATTGCAGACCGCCTCAGGTTTGAAAACCCTTGGTGGACCACCGGCAAAACCGAAGATGAATACAATGAAAAACCAAGAAGGCTATACTTTGATTTGTTTTACCCTTTGGTAGAAGATGTTTCGGTTAACAGGGCTGTGGTGTTAATGGGTCCTCGAAGGGTGGGCAAAACAGTAATGATGAATCACACCATCCAGCATTTACTTAATTCAGGTATTAGTCCCAAAAAAATCTGCTTCATCAATATTGAAAACCCAATCTACAACAACATCCATTTGGAGCAACTTTTTAATTATGCTCGCAAAGCCACTGCTGAAAACGACCCAAAAGGTTGGTTTGTGTTTTTTGATGAAATACAATACCTCAAAGATTGGGAAGTACATTTAAAAGTTTTAGTGGATAGTTTCCCGAAAACAAAGTTTGTGGTATCTGGTTCGGCGGCGGCTGCACTCAAATTGGCGAGTAACGAAAGTGGTGCAGGAAGATTTACCGATTTTATGTTGCCTCCTTTAACCTTTAATGAATACATTTCCTTAAAAGGATTGAACCATTTAATTTTACCATCAAAAATGGAGTGGAAGGGTAACTCAAACCGTTTTTTTAGTACCATTAATATCAAAGAACTAAATCGACACTTTTTAGATTACATCAACTTTGGAGGCTACCCCGAGGTTATTTTTTCTGAAAAAATACAAGCCAATCCGGGAAGGTATATTCGAAGCGATATTGTAGACAAAGTTTTGCTTCGAGATTTGCCGAGTTTATACGGTATTCAGGATGTGCAAGAGTTGAACTCATTATTTACCACGTTGGCTTATCACAGTGGCAATGAAGTTTCCTTAGAATCCTTAAGTCAGGCATCAGGAGTAGAAAAATATTTACTTAAAAAGTATTTAGAGTATTTAGAAGCAGCTTTTTTAATTCGTATTGTACACCGCATCGATGACAATTCCAAAAAATTTAAACGAGCCAATTTTTATAAAATCTATTTAACAAACCCAAGTTTAAGAAGTGCTTTGTTCTCGCCTTTGCTTCCTACTGATGAAGCTATTGGAAATATGGTAGAAACTGCGATTTACTCTCAGTGGATGCACCGTGAATGGTTTACACCATTTTATGCGAGATGGAATAATGGTGAAGTGGATATGGTAGGATTAGACGAGAAGAAATTAAAACCTCTATGGGCTTTGGAAATAAAATGGAGCAATCGATATTACGAAGAACCAGGTGAATTGAAAAGTCTGTTACAATTTTGCGAAAACAACAAATTGAACTCTGCATTAATTACAACCATTGATATAGAAGGAACAAGAGAACTAAGAGGTGTACAATTAAATTTTGTGCCTGCATCCATTTATGCTTATGTAGTAGGCAATAATACGTTGGAGCAGAAACTTAAAAAATCGAAGTGAGAAATCGTAATACTATTGTATTAAATTATGTGAGGGAAATTTCGGCAATAATAATACTGTCTTTAGATATACTTTTATCAAAATGCAGTTTTAAATTTTTGATTAATTCAGTACCGAGAACCAAGCAAAAGTTAAAGGAATATTAGTAATCTTCATAATATTACTTAGCAAATAATTAAAATACAAGAACAAAGAGAAAAATCGATTTTTATTTAACTTACATCTTAAATTGCAAATACTGAAATGCTTAAATCTTTCCAATAAAACAGGATTTATTTCATTTGCGCTATAAAATGAATACATTTTCAAACATACGGGAACTTGTTTTTGCTCTTAACAAAGAGCAAAAACTGCTTACGGAAATGTTTAAGAAGCGGAAAACCGCTTCTTATAAATATGAGTATGCTCTTGATTTGGTTGACAATGATGACAACAGAATTCAATATCTGTTAAGCCGTTCTGTTATCCGACAAAACGGAAGCAACCTTGAAATTGATGATGAGTTTTTACAATTCTTTGAACTGGTTTTGGATGCCAATGAAGAAATAAATACTTCCTACATCAATGACAATCTTGAAAAAGTAAAGCAAAACATTGACTACTACTTTAACGAACCCAACGAACAAAGGAAGTATGAGTATTTACGAACTATCAAAAACACTCTTAGAAAATTAGGAGCAATCACTTTAAGAAATGTTGTTGACTTGAAACGGAACATTGACAACACTTTTAAAAATGAACCTACCTATAAAAACAAAAGAGCAAAACTTTTAAATCTTGACAAGAAGCGAAAGGACATTACCAAGCTCATTACACAAACTGAAAAACTACTCACAGAAGATGATGTAACATTTTTCAATTCTGCAACAGACGAAGAATTAAAAAGAGTGATTGTTCAACTCAAAATTCAATTAGGAAAATGCACTCACAACCTGATTGAAATTGAAAGACAGATTATTGATTTCTTAAACCAAATCCAGTATCAAAGCAATGTGATTGAAAAATTGCGATTGATAAAATATTTGAAAGACCAATTCATTCTTGAAACAACAACAGATTTAAAATCAATTTTAGCAGCAAACGATTCAGTAATTTTTGAACCTAATCCAGCTTATCCGCTTAAACTCTCTCTTGAATACTTACAAGCAGACGAAGAAGCATTTGTAAGCATTATAAAAATTGCAAAGCGTGTGAAGGCAGGAATAAACTTGAAGCGACCTGTTGCAGAAAAAATTTCAAGTGAGTATTTGGAAACACAAACAGAAGAAGAAATACAAATCAATCTTGAAGAAGTGAAAAATGGATTTGTAGCTTCCAGCTACAATCTTTTTGACTTTATAATAAATTACAACTTTGCAAAAGAAGTTTCTTTTGAAGACTGTGTTACAATTTATTGTCAGTTGATTTCACAGTATGAAAACATCTTTGAGATAACAGAAAAATTTGAGGAGAAAAAAGAAATTGAATTCGCAATGGTTTATCCTAAATAGAAAAATAAAATGGAAGTTCCAATTCAAACAGCAGATATATTTAAAATTCTAAGCAAAGGACAATTCATAAATTCAAACAGCTCTACTAAAGCCGTATGCGATTTGTATAAAGTCATTGAGGACGAACAGACCTTTGAAAATTTATACGACTATTTCCGAAGCATCAATTTCACTTTAGAAAAAGGCGATGAGTATTATTATTTCAGCAGACCCGAAAACAAAGTTGACCTTGAAACAAAGATTGAAGCATCGTTCAGATGGATTGACATTATTGACTTTCTGAAAACCTATGACAACTCTTTTAGTTCAGGTTATCGCTTCACTCCTTCTGACATTCTTGTAAGAATAAAAATTGATGCAGAGTTAGAAACCAAATTAGAAGGGCTAAAAAAGCACACTGACAAAGAAAAACACCAAGACATTCTTGATAAAATTTTGAAGAAACTAATTGACGACACCTTCATTGAACTTGAAAATGAAATTACGCATCAATACAAAGTTTTGGCTTCATTCAAGTATCTTGAACAACTTATTTTGACAATCAATATTCCCGAAGAAGTAAGAAATGAAATACCTGAATAAAATAGTTTTCATTAACAGTGCTGACAAATCCCTCAAGTATGCGGAAGTAAATCTTGATGGAAATGTTCATTTCATTGGAACCCAAGGCGTAGGTAAAAGCACTTTGCTAAGAGCAGTTCTTTTCTTCTACAATGCTGACAAACAGAAACTGGGAATACCAAGAGAGAAGAAAACTTTTGATGAATATTATTTTCCGTTTCAGAATTCATACATCGTTTATGAAGTGCAAACCGAAAACGAATTGTTTTGTGTTTTAGCTTTCAAATCACAAGGCAGAGTTGCATTTCGCTTTTTTGATTCTGCATTTGACAAAACTTTTTTCATTGACAGTGAAGGAAGGGCTTTTGAAAGTTGGGATAAGACCAGAGAAGCGTTTGGGAAAAATATAAGTTACACAAGGACAATTCATATCTATGAAGAATATAGAAATATTCTTTATGGCAACAACAAAGGTTTGTCAAGTGAATTTAGAAAGTATGCTTTGATGGAGAGCAAGCAATTTCAAAATATTCCAAGAACGATTTCAAATGTTTTTCTCAATGCAAATCTGAGTGCAGAATTTGTAAAAGAGACCATTATAAAATCTCTTAATGAGGAAGAAATAAAAATTGACCTGACTACTTATTCTCAAACTCACTTAAAAGATTTTGAAACCAATTTGAATGACATAAAGAAGTGGACAGACAGAAATCGTAATGGTGAAAACCAAGTTGAAAAGCATTCTGACAATGTTTCAACAATTTATTCAGCACTAAAATATTTGGAGAAAAAGAAAGCAGAGTTAGCTTCTCAATTGGGTTGGGCTTTGAATAATGCAAAAGAACAGCAACCGAAAGTTGCCGACCAACTTGCAGTTGAAGAACTGAAACGAAATAAAGTAAGAACTAAACTAAACGAACTTGATAGTGTATTTGACAAGAAGAAAGAAAGGACCCAAGAGCAAATTGGAAAATACAAAAGCAAACTTGACGAAATAAAAACCAAGCGTGATGAATATGCTGCTTTGAAAATTGAGAGCATCCTTGAAAGAGTTTCAAATAAGATTTCATTGGACTTAGAAAGGAAAAATCTCACTGGTGAAAAGGACATTCTCACTTCTAAGTTTCTTGAAATACAAAAGCGATATGAGTTACAATTAGGGCAATTAGAAAGTCAGTTGAAGGAGTTTGAGAACAGCAAGCAGACCGAAAAGAATAATGCAAAAGAAACCTTACTTCATTTCAAAGAGGAGTTGACCAAGCAGTATGACTTGTTATATGAGGAAATAAGAAAACAACACAAGGAAGAACTTGAAGTAGCCAATGCACTTGTAAAAGAAAAAGACAAAGCAATTACAAGCAATAGAATCAAGCGTTCAGAAGTGAAGAACACAAGACTTTATGAAAAGGAAATTGAAGGGTGCAATGCTGACATTAGAAATTTGAACTCCGCAATTTCAAAAGCAGATAATGCAATTCAACAAGCAACAGAGAAAAGTAAAAACATTCAAAAGGAATGGTTGCTTGAAGAAACAGGAGTTAAGGAGGACACAAAAAGAAAAGTTGAAAAGCAAACCGAACTGCAAACAAAACTGAATGAGAATATTTCAGCCATTGATACCAAGATTGAGAACAGTAAAGATTCTCTATATGGTTGGTTGAATGAACAAGTTCCTGATTGGGACAAGACAATTGGAAAAGTAATTGACGAAGATAATGTTTTGTATAAGCCGGGATTGAACCCAAAGAGAATTTCTAATGGAGATTTGAATTTTTTCGGAATCAGTATTGACACGAATGAGATTAGCAAAAAGGTTAAAACCGTTGCTGATTTACAAAAGGAGAAAGACGAGTTCAATAATCTAATCAAAACTATTCAGCAAGTCATAGTTGACTTGAATTCTAAATCAAATGAAGAACTTGAAAAACTTAGAAGAAGATTTCATCCGAAAGTAAAGGAGCAGAAAGAAATTGTTGACACCAACAAATATCAAAGCGACCAGAACAAAATAAAATTAGAAGAAATTGGAGTTCGTTTGACTGACTGGAAAATTAAGGCCACCACAGAACAAAAAGCAGAATTGGAAATTATTGATAACGCTATTTCAAAACTAAGTGAAGAAAAAACAAGTGCAGAGGAACAAGTTCAGAAGGTTGAAGGAAGTATTACCAAACTGATTGATACAAATAAGAAAGAGAAGGAAGGAAAACTTAAAACGGAACAACAGAAACTTACAGAGACGATTAGCAAAATTGATTTGCTAATTCAAAATGAAAAAACTTTAATCAGTAAAAAGGAAGCAGAAATAAAAAGCAAACAGAAAAAAGAACTTGACACGAAAGGAGCAGATACAAAACGAATTGAGGAAATTGATTTACGACTTTCTGTTATTGACCCAGAACTTATTTTCATTGATAATAACAGAGATACAGTTGCAGTTTACAACAATGACAAACGAGAATTATTTGATAAAGAAGATGAATTCAAAAGCAAGAAAAATTTATTTGATAAGCAATTAGAATCAGAGTTAGCAAAGCATAAGCAGCAAGAAGAAAAGTTTATTCAGGACATTGGACATCATAACGCAGAGATTGAGTCAATAGGAAAAACTCTTGCAGGTTTTACTATTGACATAACAGCGTTTGACACTTTCACAAAGACAGATGTTTACCAAACAGTTGAAACATTCATCGGAGAATACACCGATGAAAATAAAACGGAATTTACTTGCTTCTTTATCATTGGTGAGCTAAACACAACTGATAATACAATTACTAAAAGATACATTGAACTGCAAGAAGCCATCAACAAATTCACTGGTAATTTTCAAGAGAACAATCTTTTCAGTTTCAAATTTAAGTTTACCGAAAGAGTAGAATATTTTGAGTTTGCCGAGATGTTGAAAGAGTTTATTGATGAAAATAAATTGAGTGAATACAAGACAAGAGTTGAAGAAAGGTTTGCTAATATCATTCGCAGAATAGGAATTGAAACAGGCGACCTAATTTCAAAAGAAGGAGAAATAAGTCAGGTAATCCAAGATATCAATAATGATTTTGTTGCTAGAAATTTTGTTGGTGCTATCAGGAGCATGGAATTGAAAACTGATAAAAGTGCAAACAGTATTTTTCAATTGTTAGTTGAAATAAAAAGCTTCAATGATGAAAACCCATTCAACATTGGCAAAGAAGATTTGTTCACTTCAAACGGACAAGGAAATAAAAATGAGAAAGCTATTTCGCTTTTGAAACAGATGATAAAAGAAATGGCAGCAACCAAAGAAAAAGAAATTACACTTTCTGATTCGTTTGAATTGCTATTCAAAATTGTTGAGAATGACAATGACACTGGTTGGGTTGAGAAGCTGACTAATGTTGGTTCTGACGGAACGGACATTTTAGTGAAAGCGATGATAAATATTATGCTGTTGAATGTGTTTAAAGAAAGAGCAGCGAAGAAGCATAAAGATGATTTCCGCTTGCATTGTATGATGGATGAAATAGGAAAACTTCACCCAAACAATGTGAAAGGGATTTTGAAGTTTGCAAATGACAGAAACATTTTACTGATAAACAGTTCACCGACTTCTTACAATGCAACTGATTACCGTTACACTTATTTGTTAGCAAAAGATTCTAATAATGTCACAAGCGTAAAAAGATTGGTGAGAAAAATTCCAAAGTTTGAATCTGAAATTTCAACTGAAGCATAATGAAAGTTCCCGTTCATATCGCTGAAAAACTTTTACAGCTTTCGCAAGGCGAAAGTATTCCATCAAGTTTGGCAAAACATTCTTTGATTGACGATTTAGTTTTAGAGGGAATCATTGAACGAAAAGGAAGAATTCAAAAATCGCTTTTAGTTTCTGACAACAAAGCATTGAACACTTACTTACAGAATAATTATTCAATCAATGACCTTCAACAATACATTCAAGTAAGCAAGAAAGAACAGGTAACACGAAGCGAACTTGTTGCTGCTACTTCTAATTCAAAGCATACAGGAGTAAGAAGTTTCAAAGGTTTTTTAATTAACTGCCATTCCCCTATTCAAGCAACACTTAACGAAAAACAAATCACAGTCAATCCAGTTGACGGAACTTTTCAATTCATTTATGACTTTGAAAAATTTATTGTTTCGCCAGACATCACAATTGTAGGAATTGAAAACCCTTCAAACTTTCGGCACATTGCCAAGCAAAAATATTTATTCAACGATATCAAACCTTTGTTTGTTAGCCGTTATCCTCAAAACCAAAGCAAGGACCTGATCAAATGGCTTCAATCCATTCAAAACAACTACATGCACTTTGGTGACTTTGACTTTGCGGGCATCGGAATTTATTTGAATGAATTCAAGAAACATCTTTCCGACAGAACAACATTTTTTGTTCCTGAAAATATTGACAAACTAATTGCCGAATTTGGAAACAAGAAGCGATATGACCAACAGAAAATAAATTTTGAGGTAAAGTCAATCCGAGAAAAAGAACTTTTGCAACTCATAAACACCATTCACAGATACAGAAAAGGTTTAGACCAAGAAATATTAATCAATGAATAAATACCGACGAAGAACTATCCTATATCATCAACTACGGAATAAGGGACGGAATGGGAAAGGAATTGGCAAATGAGGAGGAATAATAAAACTACACCAATGGCTAAGAAAAAAATAACCGGAAGAAAAGACCCGAAGGAATACATGAAACTTGCGGTGGATGTGATGAAAAACTCCATACCAGAGGGCAAGAAGAATAAGCCCAGTCCATACGTAGGTGCCGTTTTGGTATTCCCAGATGGTACTGTGGAAACGGCGCACCGTGGTGAGTTAAGAGAGGGTGATCATGCTGAATATACTTTGCTTGACAAAAAGAACCGTACCAAAAGCCTGAAAGGATGCTGGTTGTTCGCAACGCTTGAGCCTTGTGCCCCAGGTTCTCGAAATGCTCCAAAAATTAGTTGTGCAGAAAGGATAGTCGGTGCCAGAATTTCAGAAGTTTGGTTTGGTATTGAGGATAAAAATCCTACTGTAAATCACGCGGGTATTGACCATCTTCTAGAAAACAATGTGAAAGTTCACCAGTTTGCCCCTGAGTTTCATAGAGTGATTGAGGATACGAACAAAGACTTTATGAAGTGGGCAAATATGCAAAACCAGAAAGCAAAAAATGCAAAACCACTTGACAGCTTGAGTGAAAAAGCCATTTCAACGGATGTTGAAAGTTTGTCAGATATTGCTTTGAAAAAATTCATATCCGAATCAAAACGAAAATACAAGCCTAAGTCAACCGTTCAACTTCGTGAATTGAAGGAGATGGATTTGCTAGATTATGACAGCAAGAAAAGAAAATACCTCCCAACCGGAAATGCCATTCTACTATTCGGGAATGCTCCAAGAAATAAATTTCCGCAGGCAGCTGTGAAAGCCAAAGTACATTTCGGTGACGGCAACATCGGTACCGAAACCTTTGATAATGCCTTGGTCTTAATACCAGATGAAGTTGAAGATTGGTTAAGGAAAGTTCTACCTGCAAGTATTGACAGAACCAAATTTAAAGCTCAACAAGTTCCAGCCTTCCCAATTGAAGTAATACGTGAGGCAATTATTAATGCAATTGCTCACCGTGATTATTCGAAAGATGGTGCAAAGGTGCAATTAGAAGTATTTCCTGAAAAAATAGTTGTAAAAAGTCCAGGCAAACCTCCTCTTCCAATTACAATTGAAGCTATGAGGAATTTCACTGCTACTTCATACAGTAGAAATAAAAAACTGACATTCATTTTTAATGAGATGAATTACATGGAAGAAACTGCTCTCGGTATGGACACATATAAAGCCATGAGGAGCGAACATCATCTTCCATTACCTATTATTGAATATGATCGTGGAAATGTTGTTGTTACCTTTCTCAGAACAGCCCAAGCAATTAAAGGAGTTGCACTTGCAGGGCTTAAGAATTTGAACGAAGAAGAATTAAGGGGATATGAGTTTGTAAAACTAAAGGGTAAAGTAAGAAGGAAGGAGTACGAAGAAGAATTAGTGATCGACAAGAAGAAGGCAGAAAGACAACTCAACAAACTAGTGACTAGTCGTCTCATAATTAGGAAGGGTACTGGACCTTCTACCTATTATGAAATAATCACGACATAAATCGAGACAGTTTGTCGTGATAGTGACCCAGAGTAATCTGCGTTAATAATCGCGACATATATCGCGACAAAGTGTCGCGATAGGATTACAGATTTGCATAGACATGATGTCTATGTTGAGAGCGATAATTATTGAAAAAGTGCCAGACATAGACAGGAACATAGACATGCTGTCTATGTTAGGAAAAGATGATAGAATACTATTGAGCTTGGACATAGTGTCCAAGTTGGTGTAAGAAATACCAATGAGATAACATACTTGGACATAGAGTAGGACAAAGTGTCCAAGTAGAATTGATGCTGATGACTATGACAATTGCAGAACAATTTGGAAATAAGGAGCTATTACTACTGAATAAAACAGCGTTCCTGTGCAGCCGCAAAGTGCCAGCTACGGTGGTGCTCAAATGCTACGACTGGGCGATAGAGCAGCGAGAACAAGGCAATTGTATTATCAGCGGCTTTCATTCCAAGCTGGAAAAAGACGTATTACACTATTTACTCAAAGGGAAACAACCTATCATCATTGCATTGGCAAGAGGATTAAAGGAAAAACTAGAACCAGAACTACAGAAGCCCATGGAGGAAGGAAGATTACTAATCATTACTCCATTTGAAAAAAAAGTCTCAAGAGTGACCGAACAAACCGCGGCAACAAGAAACAGCATGATGATAGAATTGGCAGACAACGTAACCGTCGGGTTTGTGAGCGCAGGAGGAAATTTGCAACAACTGATTAACTCTTCAAACAAAACCATTTGCACATTATAGCCGGTGTGCATCACCGAGGCTACACAAGCATAACACACACTCTAATCCCCTTTGGCTCTTTCAATTTTTGGCTGCACCCACCTCACCAAACTATCACTACACACAAAAGCCGACTCATGCCCGATGTGATGTCCATCCTTGTATTGAAATAATGCGCTCGCTCCGTTCAGGTCGTTATATGGAACATTCATCTTAGAAACTACGCCGTGAATTACTTCATCAAATTCCGGCAAGATTTGTTTTTCGATGTCATAGATCGCTTTCGAAATTGGAAGTCGCACGACATAGACTTTTCCATGTTGTTGTAAAAACGCAATCGTTTTTTCAAGGTAGTCGACACGCATCGGTGAAAGTTTGTATTCTCCAATCGAGTTTTTGTGGTTGAGAATTTTTCCTTTGGAACGTTTGGCTATGCTCACGCTGTCCATCGGTACAATCACTTCCAGCCAGCCATCGGATTGTAATTCCATTTCGGTTGTAGAGAGATTAAAATGCTCAAGGAATAGATGGCCCCAACCTTTGTTGTAGTTGTTGACCAGGTATTCGAAATTGGGTGTGCAGTTGACACAATGCGTTTTGCTCAACACGTTTCTGGTCTCCGGCAATTTGAAATCTTTCACTGAATCTGTTACTTGTATAGCGATAGAATAGGGTTCGACAGCGATCACAAACAATCCGTTTGTTGTCGCAGGATCGAGTTTCTCTGTGATTTTTTGCAGATACAATTCCCCATACGGACTGGATAATGCTGTGAATGCAAAATTGTACATCTCACCTTCGTAACCAAGTTCCGCTTTGTGCTTTTCAAATACAGTTGGAACCAAAGCCTGCGCTGCACGTGATGATCCGATGAACATGGATTTTTGAGTGTGTCCTGTGAAGCGCAAATAATATTCATCCGTTTTTCCTCCGGCAAAAAATCCGGCTGTGAGGTGCAGTGCAAGTGCAATCAACAACGCAACAGATATTTTCAAAAGGAATTTTTTCATCTACAAGTTAAAATTGGTTCACGCAGATTCTCGCAGATTGAAAGCCGGATTCTCGCGGATTTTTCTTGTTCTTTGCCTCGAAAAGAAGATACTCTTAATAAAAACAAGTGTTTTAAATCTGCGCAAATCTGGCTTTCAATCTGCGAGAATCTGCGTGAACTGATTTTCAATCCATGAAGTTTTCGTATGATATTTAGCAGACAGTAATTCATCAGAACTGAAAATAAATGAACTGGTTAGAATTGTACACCGCGTAGAAAAAGAGTCCGGCGAAAACTGCCGTATAAACAGATCTGCGCTTCCACGCCGGCAAAGCACTAACTTCTAGCGCATGCTGTTTGCTTCTTCCCAACCATTCAATGATGAGGAAGGCGATGATGAACAATCCGAGTATCCAGTCGCGGTATGCAGGTGCAGACAAGGTTGATGTACTGAACATTTTTTTCAGAAATGAAAATGCGACTGTCATATTATCTGCACGGAAAAAAACCCATGCAATCGTTGCGAGAAGAAACGTCACGCCCATGCCGAACAATTCTTTGAGGTTCGGCCATACACGTCCTTCAGCAATGAGTCCAGTGTGTTTGCGATGTCTGCCGCCAAGCAACAGTGGCAAAAAATATAGTGCATTTAAAAATCCCCAGGCGACAAATGTCCAGTTGGCGCCATGCCAGAATCCGCTCACGACAAAAATGATCATTGTATTTCGTACCGACATCCATTTTCCGCCACGACTTCCACCTAAAGGTTTGTAGACATAATCTCGAAACCAGGTGGTGAGCGAGATATGCCACTTGCGCCAGAACTCCGCCATGTCGCGTGAGAAATATGGATAGTTGAAATTCTGCATGAGGTTAAAACCAAACAGCTTTGCAATACCCAACGCCATGTTAGAGTAACCACTGAAGTCGCAATAGATCTGTATCGAAAAAAGTGCGGCGCCTACCCACAAAGTGCTACCAGTATGGGTGTCGTGTTGAGAAAAAATCGAATCGACCAAAATCGCGCAATTGTCTGCGATCACCACTTTAGTAAAAAGTCCCCAGAGAATTTGTCGCACACCGTCCGCCGCTTGTTCGTAGTCAAATATTTTTTTGCGATGAAACTGAGGAAATAAATTTCGCGCGCGTTCGATCGGACCGGCAACAAGTTGCGGGAAAAACATCACATAAACCGAATATGTTAGAAAATCCTTTTCCGCCTTCTGTTCGTTTTTATAAACGTCGATGACGTAACTCAAACTTTGAAACGTGTGAAAAGAAAGACCGATCGGCAAGGCAATTTTTAAAGCTGCGATGGAATAATTCCATCCGAGTGCATGCGCAATGCCATTGTAATTATCAATGAAAAAGTTGTAGTACTTGAAGACAAACAAGATCAAACATGTAGACACAATACTCAGGATGAGAATCCACTTTCGTTTTTTACCTGTGGTTCTTTCAAGCCACATGCCTGCGTAATAGTCGATGATAATTGCAAGAAAAAGTACGAGGATATATTCCGGGATCAGGAACATATAAAAAACACAACTCGAAACTAAGAGGATGGCATTTTGCAATCGCGTGCGTCCACCGGCAATAAACCAGAACAGCACAAAGACGATCGGCAGAAAAATGGCAAACTCGAGGGAGTTAAAGAGCATGGCGGATGATTAAGACGCGGGAAATAAGAAGTCAGAAGTCAGAAGTCGGAAGTCGGAAGTCGGAGTTTTTGTTCTAAAATCCGAAGTAGGTTTTTCTGTTTGCAGGACTATCTCAAATTTTTCTTGAACCATCATAAAACGATTATATTAATGAAAGGCCGATCATCATCAACGCTCTTCCTTCTGACATCTGACCTCTGACTTCCGATTTATATCTAGAACTCAAAAGTCTCCATGAATTTGGTGGTGAAGTCACCTTCACGGAATTTTTCATTCTTCATCAGTTTCTGGTGAAATGGAATAGTTGTTTTGATTCCTTCGATGATGTATTCATCCAACGCGCGTTGCATTTTCAAAATCGCTTCTTCGCGTGTTTGCGCAACGACAATTAATTTTGAAATCATAGAATCGTAATACGGAGGAATGACATAACCTGCGTATGCATGAGTATCGATGCGCACACCATGTCCTCCGGGAGAATGGTATGAAGTAATACGTCCGGGACTTGGCATAAAATCACGTGCTGGATCTTCCGCATTGATGCGACACTGAATCGAATGCATCTTAGGATAATAATTTCTTCCGCTGATTGGATCGCCCGCTGCGAGTTTGATCTGCTCTTTTACCAGATCATAGTTGATCACTTCTTCGGTGATGGTATGCTCGACCTGAATACGCGTATTCATTTCCATGAAATAAAAATCGCGGTTTTTATCTACGAGGAATTCCACGGTACCCACACCTTCATACTTCACTGCTTCCGCTGCTTTGATGGCGGCCTGTCCCATTTTTTCACGAAGCTCATCCGTCATATATGGCGAAGGTGTCTCTTCAACCAGCTTCTGGTGACGTCGTTGAATCGAGCAATCGCGCTCACTGAGGTGACATGCTTTGCCGTATTGATCGCCTGCAATCTGTATTTCAATGTGCCGAGGTTCTTCTACAAATTTTTCCATATACATCCCATCATTGCCAAAAGCAGCGAGGGCTTCACGACGAGTTTTTTCCCATGCTTCACGCACGTCATCATCGTTCGCACACACGCGCATTCCTTTTCCACCACCACCTGCAGTGGCTTTCATCATCACAGGATATTTGATCTGATTGGCAGTCGATAATGCATGATCGAGACTTTCCAATAAACCATCACTACCGGGGATCGTAGGCACACCGGCATCCTGCATGGTTTGTTTAGCGCTGGCTTTGTCTCCCATCGCATCTATCATCTCCGGAGAAGCACCGATAAACTTGATACCATTCTCTTTGCAGACCTTGGAGAAAATCGCATTCTCCGACAAAAATCCATAACCGGGATGGATGGCATCCGCATTGGTGATTTCTGCTGCAGCTATAATATTGGGAATTTTGAGATAAGATTCTTTGCTTGGCGGCGGACCGATGCATACAGCCTCATCTGCAAAACGCACATGCAAACTGTCGCGGTCGGCTGTCGAATACACGGCAACAGTGGCTATGCCCATTTCCTTGCACGTTCGTATAACCCGGAGGGCAATTTCGCCCCTGTTCGCTATCAATATCTTGTTGAACATAACTTGTTGTTGTAATGTTTCTGGTTTCTGGTTCCGGATCTCAGTTTCTGTATCCCGGTTTCAGGTTCCTGGTTACTGGTTTCTGGTTGGCAAAAAAATGAACCCTTTCGATAAACTATTTCGCCTCACAAACCAGAAACTTGAAACCAGGAACTTGTAATCTGTAACCTGAACGTTGAGGTTAGGCTGGCTCTACCAAGAAGAGCGGCTGATCGTATTCAATCGGTGTGCTGTCATTGACAAGCACTTTTACAATACGACCGCTGACTTCTGATTCAATTTCATTGAAGAGTTTCATCGCTTCTATGACACAAACCGTATCGCCTTGTTTGACCATTGCCCCCACTTCAATAAAAGGTGGTTTATCAGGCGATGAAGAACGATAGAATGTTCCGATCATCGGAGATTTGATCTCAACAGTATTTCCTGCCGGGGCCTCTTCTTTCGGAGCAGCCGCGGCTGGGGCGGAAAGTGTTGGTGCGGCTGCTACAGGAATCGCGGCAGGTGCGGCAGCTTGCGGTGCGGCCACCTGTATGATTTCCTGTACTTTTCCTTTTACTTCTTGTGCTTTGATCGTGATCTTAAAATCTTTTTGTTCAATAGCCACTTCACTCACTCCGCTTTTTGAAACGAATTTGATGAGCTCCTGAATTTGTGTAAGGTTCATTTCCATAGTGTCATTTAGTATGTCAGACATTTCTGCTACGTCAGTAACAATTTTTTCTGATGTCCGGTTTTTTGAAGGTTTGGCCAAATGTATATGATTTCGTTCTGAATAATTCGTTCTGACTCATTTTCCATCGTACGCCCACTTGACGTAGATAGCGCCCCAGGTAAATCCGCCACCAAAAGCGGCAAGAATGATATTGTCGCCCTTTTTCAGCTGTGTTTCCCAGTCCCAGAGACAAAGCGGTATCGTACCGGAGGTTGTATTGCCGTATTTCTGAATATTGATCATCACCTTGTCGCTACCTACTCCCATGCGATTTGCGGTAGCATCTATGATCCTGAGATTGGCCTGGTGAGGCACCAGCCACGCTACATCTGTTGCTGCAAGGTGATTTTTTTTCATGATTTCTGCCGAAACATCTGCCATTCCTTTTACTGCAGCCTTAAAAACAGGCTGTCCGTCTTGAAATACAAAATGTTCTTTGCGGTCCACTGTTTCGTGCGAAGCCGGCTTAATGGAACCACCAGCCTTCTGATGCAAATATTGGCGTCCGCTTCCATCTGTTTTGAGGATGCTGTCCATAATTCCGAATCCTTCGGCATTCGGCTCAAGCAATACCGCCCCAGCACCGTCGCCGAAGATGATACAAGTAGCACGATCGGTATAATCTACAATGCTTGACATTTTATCCGCTCCCACAACTACTACCTTTTTGTATTTGCCGGTCTCGATGAATTGAGAGCCGACAGTGAGAGCATAAATAAAACCGGAGCATGCAGCACCTACATCAAAACTCCAGGCGTTGACTGCGCCAATTTTATCTGAAAGAATATTGGCCGTAGCTGGGAAAACCATGTCGGGAGTGACGGTCGCAACAATCAACAGATCGATGTCCGCAGCCGTAATTCCTCGTTTCTTCAAAAGACCTTCAACAGCCTTAACACCCATATCACTTGTACCCAGACCTTCACCCTTGAGAATGTGACGCTCAGAAATACCGGTGCGTGAGCGGATCCATTCATCGTTGGTATCCACCATTTTCTCCAGATCGGCATTCGTTAACAGATCTGGCGGGACATAGCCCTGAACAGCAGTAATTGCAGCAGTGATGCGTGACATTTCTTCTCCTCGATTAGGTTTATTCGATTTCTGGGTAAAAACGGGGGCAAATGTAAGTAGAAGTGAGAAGTGAGAAGTGAGAAGTGAGAGGTGAGAGGTGGGAGGTGGGTAATCTGTCCATGCCTAAATAACCTTGACCGTTCTTTTCAACCTTAAACTTGGATTTCTGGAGATAGATTCCGAGCCTGAGGGTTTTTGTTGCCAAGAAGAAATGGGGCTCGATGCCCCTTTCTTCTTGAGATTTCCGTTGATGAG